>NZ_BAAAYB010000132.1:0-73789 GCF_039535905.1 Kitasatospora albolonga
CCGGGCGTCGTCCCGATGTTCAACGGTCTGGCGCAGCTGGGCCTCGTGCTGTTCATGTTCGGAGTGGGGCAGGAGCTCGGCGCCATGCGGCTGCGTGGTGCGGCTCCGCAAGCCCTGCTGATCAGCCAGGCCTCCCTGCTGGTGCCGTTCGCGGCGGGAGTCCTGATCGCCCTGCCCCTGATGGGCCAGTACATGGGGACCGAAGTCCGGCCCGTGGCCTTCGTGTTGTTCATCGGCTGCGCGCTGAGCATCACCGCGTTCCCCGTGCTCGCGCGCATCCTCAGCGACCTCGGCCTCACCCGGACCAGGCCCGGGCAGCTCAGCCTGTTCGCCGCGGCGGTCGGCGACGGCGGCAGCTGGCTGATCCTGTCCGTCATCCTCTCGCTCGCGCACGGCTCGGACCCGACTGCCCTGCTGGGAAGGGCAGTTGCCGTGCTCGTGCTGGTCGCGCTGTTCGTCGGGCCGCTGCGCCGGCTCGCGACGAAGGTGCCCGACCGGACGGACTGGGCCAAGCGGGCGCCGAGCGCCGCGGTCCTGCTGGTGATCGCCGTGGGCGCGGTCTCCACCCTCACGGCGATGCTGGGCATTCACCAGCTCATCGGCGCCCTGCTGGTGGGCCTGGTCTGGCCCCAGGGGAACCGGATCGCGGTCGCGGCCGCCGCCCCACTGGCGTCGACGGCCAAGACCGTCCTCCTGCCGTTCTTCTTCCTGGGCTTCGGTCTGAACGTCGACCTGCGCTCGCTCCACCTCGACGGCGGGGCCGGCCTGGTCCTGCTGGCGCTCCTGGCCGTCGCGATCGTGGGAAAGCTGGTCGGTCCCGGCCTGTGCGCCCGGCTGACCGGACTGCCCTGGCGGGATTCGGCCGTCCTCGGAGTGTTGCTCAACGCCCGCGGACTGACCGAACTGGTGGTGATCCAGATCGGCTACCAGGCCCACATCATCAGCCAGCAGATGCTCGGCCTGCTGACCATCGTGGCGCTGGTCACCACCGTGATGACCGCGCCGCTCCTGCGGGCCGCGGGAGCGGGGCCCGCACCGGAGGAGCCGGTCCCGTCGGCGGAGCCGCTCGAGTCCGTGCTCGCCGGGGCCGGCGCGGTCAGTGGGTCGCCCGCTGGTAGATCGCCGGAGTGATGCCGTAGGTGCGCCTGAACCACCGGCCGAGATGGGCCTGGTCCGCGAAGCCCACGGACGCCGCGGCCTGAGCGGGCGTCAGGCCGCCGACCAGCAGCTGCCGCGCCCGGCGCAGCCGCAGCAGACGCTGGTACTCGCTGGGAGCCAGGCCGAACTCCGCCCGGAACGCCCGGTACAGGGCGAAGCGGCTGCAGCCGGCGTCGGCCGCCAGGTCGTCCGCGGACAGCTGGTCGAGGAAGCACTCGTCCAGCCGTTCGCGGGCCCGCCGGGCCGCTCGACGCTGCGCGGTGCCGTCCAGGCCCCGGGTGCGCGGCGCCTTCGTCGACCCGCGTTCGGCCAGGGCCAGGACGGTCGCCGTGAGCAGCTCGTCCCGTTCGACGGGGCCCGCCCCGTCGACGAGCGCACCGTGCAGGCGGGCCAGCAGCGTGGTGAGCACCGGATCGGTCAGCACCGGGCGGACGAACAGCGGCATGGCTCCCGTCGTGCGGGCGGCGGCGTCGGCGAGGACGTCGCGGACGACCGCCGGGCCGATGTGCACGATCCGGTACTGGTAGCCCAACTCGGCTGCGGCCTGGCCGTCGTGGACCTCGTCCGGGTTGAACGCCATCACCATGCCGGCGCCGCTGGTGTGGTTGGCCCCACGGCAGTGGAAGCTCTGGGCGCCGAGGTCGGTGATGCCGAAGGAGTACGTGTCGTGGCTGTGCGGCGCGTACACGTGGTTGCGGAAGTGCGCGTGCATGGCTTCCAGGGAGCGGGCGCCGTCCCGCCAGTACCGTACCCAGCTGCTTGCCGTTGACATGAACCCATTGTGGCCGCGCACCAGCGTTCAAGACACGGCCGGTGAACTCGAAGAAGGTTGGATCATGGGAACATCACGTCGGATGAGCAATCCGTACATCCTCCTCCTCACGACCATGGTGCTCTGGGGCAGCTCCTTCTCCAGCTCCAAGATGGTCGTGCAGAACGTGCCGCACTCGGTGGGTGCGCTCCTGCGCTTCGGCGGCGGCGCGGTGGCGCTGCTCCTGGCGGTGGCGATGTTCGGCAACCGCCAGGTCCGGGTGCCGGCCCGCAGTGGGTGGCTCGCGGCAGCCGCCGGCGTGCTGGGCGTCTTCGCCTACAACGGGTTCTTCTTCTGGGGCCTGTCGCTCGCCCCGTCCCTCGACGCCGGCATTCTCATTCCGGTGATGAGCCCGCTGCTGACCAACACCTTCCTGCTCATCACCGGCAAGGAGAAGGCGAGTTGGGCCCGGGTGACCGGGTTGAGCCTGGGGCTCGCGGGCGCGGCGGTGTTCTTCGTCGGGGCCGGTGGGCACGGATCGGGCGGTTCGTCCCGGCTGCTCGGTGACGCGCTCTTCGTGCTGAGCGCCGTCTGCTGGGCGGCCTACACGCTGATCGGCCCCCGGGTCCTGGCGGGTGTCGACCCGCTGCGGGCCACCACCTACGCGACCTGCGCCGGTGCGGTGCTGCTGGGTGTCCTCGCGGCGCCCGACCTCGGCGAGGTGGTCTGGTCGGACCTGCCCGCCGGCGTCTGGTGGAACTCCGCCTACCTGGCCATCGGCGCGGCCGCCGTCGCCAACCTCCTCTACTACCGGGGCGTCGGCTCGGTGGGGCCCGCGCGGGCCTCGCTGATGATGTTCAACGTGCCGATCGTCAACACCCTGTGCGCGACCCTGCTGCTCGGGGAGTCGTTCGGCTGGATCCAGGGCACGGGTGCGCTGGTGCTGGTGCTCGGGGCGGTCCTGGCGGTGACGCAGGGCAAGCTGCCCCGCCGCGCGCCCGCCGTGCCGGCCGTGCCGGCCGCGCCCGCCGAGGCCGTGCCGGCGCCGAGCCCGGTCGAGGCCAGGGCGAGCGAGGTCGGCCGGTCGGCGAGCTCCTGACGGAGGGTCCGGAGCGGAGCACACCGACCGCGGCCGAGGTCCGCGCGTGCGACTGACCCACCGTCAGTCGCACGCGCGGACCTCGGCCGCGCGCGGTTCCTCGCGCCCTCGGAGTGACCACGCACGCCGAAGGGGCGCCCGGGAGGTGCTCCCGGGCGCCCCTTCGGGACGGGTCAGGCCTTGCGGAGCTGGAAGTGGAGGCCGAGGCCCTCGTCGGTGAAGGTCTCGGACTGCCAGTCGGCGGAGCCGGCGGCGAAGTCGGTCGCGAGGACCTCCTCGGCGACCAGGTGGCCGTGCTCGGCGATGGCCTCGACGGTGGCCTCGTCGGTGGCGCGCCAGCGCAGGACGATGCGGTCGGCGACGTCCAGGCCGGAGTTCTTGCGGGCCTCCTGGATCTGGCGGATGGCGTCGCGGGCGATGCCGAGCCGCTTGAGCTCCGGGGTGATGGCCAGGTCGAGGGCGACGGTGGCGCCGGCCTCGTTGGCGACGGCCCAGCCCTCGCGCGGGGTCTCGGTGATGATGACCTCGTCCGGGGTCAGCTCGACGGTCTCGCCGTTGAGCTCCACCGAGGCGGTGCCGGAGGACCGCAGCGAAGCGGCCAGTGCGGCGGCGTCGGCGGCCGCGACCACCTTGGCCACGTCCTGGACGCCCTTGCCGAAGCGCTTGCCGAGGGCCCGGAAGTTGGCCTTCGCGGTGGTGTCCACCAGCGAACCGCCGACCTCGGTCAGCGACTCGAGCACCGAGACGTTCAGCTCCTCGGCGATCTGCGCCCGCAGGTCGCCCGGCAGTTCGTCCCAGCCCTGGGCGGCGATCAGCGCCCGGGAGAGCGGCTGACGGGTCTTCACGCCGGACTCGGCCCGGGTGGCCCGGCCGAGCTCGACCAGGCGGCGGACCAGCGCCATGTTCCGGGAGAGCTCGGTGTCGATCAGGGTCTCGTCCGCCACCGGCCAGGTGGCCAGGTGCACCGAGCCGGGAGCGTCCGGGGCGACCGGGACGACCAGGTCCTGCCAGACCCGCTCGGTGATGAACGGGGTGAGCGGGGCCATCAGGCGGGTGACGGTCTCCAGGGCCTCGTGCAGGGTGGCCAGCGCGGCGGCGTCGCCCTGCCAGAAGCGGCGGCGGCCGCGGCGGACGTACCAGTTGGAGAGGTCGTCGACGAAGCCGGAGAGCAGCTTGCCGGCCCGCTGGGTGTCGAAGGCCTCCAGCGCCGCGTCCACCTCGCGGACCAGGGTGTTCAGCTCGGAGAGCACCCACTTGTCCAGCTGCGGACGGTCGGCCGGGGCCGGGTCGGCCGCGGACGGGGCCCAGTCGGCGGTGCGGGCGTAGAGGGCCTGGAAGGCGACGGTGTTCCAGTAGGTGAGGAGGGTCTTGCGGACCACCTCCTGGATGGTGCCGTGTCCGACCCGGCGCGCGGACCAGGGCGAGCCGCCCGCGGCCATGAACCAGCGCACGGCGTCGGCGCCGTGCTGGTCCATCAGCGGGATGGGCTGGAGGATGTTGCCCAGGTGCTTGGACATCTTCCGGCCGTCCTCGGCCAGGATGTGACCGAGGCACACCACGTTCTCGTACGAGGACTTGTCGAACACCAGAGTGCCGACGGCCATCAGGGTGTAGAACCAGCCGCGGGTCTGGTCGATCGCCTCGGAGATGAACTGCGCCGGGTAGCGCTGCTCGAAGAGCTCCTTGTTCTGGTACGGGTAGCCGTACTGGGCGAAGGGCATCGAGCCCGAGTCGTACCAGGCGTCGATCACCTCGGGCACCCGGGTCGCCGTGGCGGAGCACTGCGGGCAGGCGAAGGTGACCGCGTCGATGAACGGGCGGTGCGGGTCCAGCTCGGACTGGTCGGTGCCGGAGAGCTCGGAGAGCTGGGCCAGCGAGCCGACGCAGGTGAGGTGGTCCTCCTCGCAGCGCCAGATCGGCAGCGGGGTGCCCCAGTAGCGGTTGCGGCTGAGCGCCCAGTCGATGTTGTTGTTCAGCCAGTCGCCGAAGCGGCCGTGCTTGACGTTCTCCGGGTGCCAGTTGGTGGCCTCGTTCTCCCGGATCATGGCGTCCTTGACCTGGGTGGTCCGGACGTACCAGGAGGGCTGCGCGTAGTAGAGCAGTGCGGTGTGGCAGCGCCAGCAGTGCGGGTAGCTGTGCTCGAAGACCTCGTGGCGGAAGAGCAGGCCGCGCTCCTTGAGGTCGGCGAGGACCAGTTCGTCGGCCTTCTTGAAGAAGACGCCGCCGACCAGGTCGAGGCCGGCCTCGAAGGTGCCGTCCTGGCGGACCGGGTTGACCAGCGGCAGCCCGTACGCCTTGCAGATCTTGTAGTCGTCCTCACCGAAGGCGGGGTTGGTGTGGACCAGACCGCTACCGATCTCGGTGGTGACGTGGTCACCGTTGAGGACGATGTTGGCGCCTTCGAGCGTGACGATGGAGAACGGGGGCTGGTAGCTCCACCGCTCCATCTCGGCACCGGTGAAGGACCGGCCGGTCTCCTCCCACCCCTCGCCCAGGGCGTTCGCCAGGAGGTCCCGCGCGACGACGATCTGCTCGGTGCCGTCGGTGGCGACGACGTAGGTCACCTCGGGGTTGACCGAGACGGCGGTGTTGGAGACCAGGGTCCACGGTGTGGTGGTCCAGGCCAGCAGCGAGGCGGTGCCCGCGAGCGGGCCGGAGGTGAGCGGGAAGCGGACGTAGACCGAGGGGTCGGCCACGGTCTCGTAGCCCTGGGCCAGCTCGTGGTCGGACAGGCCGGTGCCGCAGCGCGGGCACCAGGGGGCGACGCGGTGGTCCTGGACCAGCAGGCCCTTGTCGAAGATCTGCTGGAGCGACCACCAGACCGACTCGATGTAGGAGGGGTCCATGGTGCGGTAGGCCTGGTCGAGGTCGACCCAGTAGCCCATCCGCTCGGTGAGCTTCACGAACTCGTCGGTGTGGCGGGTGACCGACTCGCGGCACTTGGCGTTGAACTCGGCGATGCCGTACGCCTCGATGTCCTTCTTGCCGGAGAAGCCCAGCTCCTTCTCCACGGCCAGCTCGACCGGGAGGCCGTGGCAGTCCCAGCCGGCCTTGCGGGCGACGTGGTAGCCCTTCATGGTCTTGAAGCGCGGGAAGACGTCCTTGAAGACGCGTGCCTCGATGTGGTGGGCGCCGGGCATGCCGTTGGCGGTCGGCGGGCCCTCGTAGAAGACCCACTCGGGGCGGCCCTCGGACTGCTCCAGGGTGCGCTGGAAGACCTTCTGGTCCTGCCAGAAGGAGAGGATCTGGTGCTCCAGCGCGGGCAGGTCGACCTGCGCGGGGACGGAGTTGTAGGTGCTCATCGCGGGCGTCTTCCTCCGACGGATGCGTGGACTGGCTTCCGACGGAGGGACGAGACGGACAGGCCGCCCCGCGGTACCACCCTCCTTGGCCGCGAACTGCCGGTGCGGCCCACTTGTTTGGGTTTGCAGCCGGTTCTAACGGGCCGTCAGGCCCCTCTTCCGGCAGCTCCGGGGTGATCTTCCCGCCGCGCACACCCCCGGGCTCGCACCGTCCCCGGGTCGCTCCTGGCTGCGTACGTCGGTACTCGTCCCATCAGCGCCTTGCAGCGCTCAGTGTATCGGCCCGCACAACCGCTTTGCGTCGCACGCCGCGGGGGCGCCGCGAACGGCGTGGTTAGCGGGTGACGATCTGGGCACAACCTGGTCAGCATCCGGGCTGGGCGGCCGGCCGGGTCGGAACGGGTGGGAACCGGCGGCCGTATCGGTATGTCCCATTGTGGGGGGATTCGATGGGGATTATCGTTCCGGCACGGAAACCGCCGGGAACCGGCGGTTCGTTTCGTTCGTAGATGAGGTCGAAGCCATGGCTGAGAAGGCAAGTGGTGCTACCACCACCACCGCCGGCAAGCGGACGCACAAGGCCGTGGCGGGCGACTCAGGGGAGGGGACCGTGACCACTACACGGCGCAAGACCAGCACCAGCACCGGCAGGGTGGCCGCCACCAGCCGCAACCACGCCCCGGCGGGCAGCGGAGCGCGGGGCGCGGAGTCGGTGGACCCGGCGGAGCTCCCGGTCCGCCCCGGCGAGGACCCGTGGACGGCGGCCGAGGTCCAGGAGCTGCACCAGGAGCTGAACGAGGACGCGGCCCGGCTGCGCGGCGAGATCGCCGCCGCCGAGCAGGCCCTCAACGGCCTGATGCGGGACTCCAACGACGGGGCCGGCGACGACCAGGTGGACGCCGGGACGAAGAACATCAACCGGGAGAGCGAGCTGGCCCTGGCCAACAACGCCCGGGACAGCCTGGCCCAGACCGAGCGCGCGCTGGCCCGCCTGGAGGGCGTCGGCTTCGGCGTCTGCGAGTCCTGCGGCCAGGCCGTCGGCAAGGCCCGGCTGCAGGCCTTCCCGAGGGCGACGCTCTGCGTCACCTGCAAGGCCAAGCAGGAGCGCAGGTAGGAGATGTAACGGCTGGGCCACGGGGTCGGGCAGGTGCCGTACGCTCGACCCCGACGACCTGTCCACCCCACCCGGCAGCGGAGCGGATCATCAGCACCCCAGGTTCCCCCCAGACCCAGGACGACGCCGTCCAGCCCGCCCCCGACGCCGCGGAGGCCGCCGTGACCACCGAGCCCGACTCCGCCGCCGCGGCCGCCGCCGAGGCGGTGCGGCGGCGCCGGGTGAGCGTGCTGCTGGTGGTGGCGCTGCTGGCCTACCTGATCGACCTGGGCAGCAAGCTCCTGGTGGTCGCCCGGCTGGAGGGCCACCAGGCCATCGAGGTGATCGGGGAGTTCGCCACCTTCCAGGTGATCCGCAACCCCGGGGCGGCGTTCGGGATGGGCCAGGCGATGACGGTGGTCTTCACCGCGATCGCCGCCGCCGTCATCGTGGTGATCTGGCGGATCGCCCGCAAGCTCTACAGCCTCCCCTGGGCGATCGCGCTCGGGCTGCTGCTCGGTGGGGCGCTGGGGAACCTGACGGACCGTCTGTTCCGCTCGCCGGGGGTCTTCCGCGGGCACGTCGTGGACTTCATCTCGGTGCAGCACTTCGCGGTCTTCAACCTGGCGGACTGCGCGATCGTCTGCGGCGGGATCCTGGTGGTGCTGCTGTCGTTCAAGGGGAGCAACCCCGACGGGACGACGGCGCCGGCCTCGTCCAAGGGCGAGTAGCGCGCCCCGCGGGGGAGGAGAACGGGCGAGCGGCACGAGGGGTCGCGCGGCCGTGGTGAAGCCTCCGCTGTGATCCGGCGGGGGGCCGGTCCGGCATACTCGTACGGGTGAGTACCGCACAGACCCGCAGCCTCCCCGTTCCCGACGGCCTGGAGGGCGAGCGCCTCGACGCCGCACTGGCCCGGATGTTCGGGTTCTCCCGGACCAAGGCGGCCGAGCTCGCCGCCGAGGGGAAGGTGACCATCGACGGCACCACGGCCGGCAAGTCGGACCGGGTGTCCGCCGGCGCCTGGCTGGAGGTCGAGATCCCGGCCCCCGCCGCCGCCGTCCAGGTGGTGGCCGAGCACGTCGAGGGCATGCGGATCGTCCACGACGACGACGACATCGTGCTGATCGACAAGCCGGTCGGCGTGGCCGCGCACCCGAGCCCGGGCTGGACCGGCCCGACCGTGATCGGCGGCCTGGCCGCCGCCGGGTACCGGATCTCCACCTCCGGCGCGGCCGAGCGCCAGGGCATCGTGCACCGCCTGGACGTCGGCACCTCCGGCCTGATGGTGGTCGCCAAGTCCGAGCGCGCGTACACCGATCTCAAGCGTCAGTTCCACGACCGGGTCGTGGAGAAGAAGTACAACACCCTGGTCCAGGGCCACCCGGACCCGATGAGCGGCACCGTGGACGCGCCGATCGGCCGCCACCCCAGCTCGGACTGGAAGTGGGCCGTCACCCGCGACGGCAAGCACTCCGTCACCCACTACGACCTGATCGAGGCGTACCGGGCGGCCTCGCTGCTGGACATCAAGCTGGAGACCGGCCGCACCCACCAGATCCGGGTGCACATGTCCGCGCTGCGCCACCCCTGCGTCGGTGACCTGACCTACGGCGCCGACCCGACGCTGGCCAAGCGGCTCAAGCTGACCCGCCAGTGGCTGCACGCGGTGCAGCTGGGCTTCGAGCACCCCTCGGACGGCCAGTGGGTCCAGTTCGCCAGCCCGTACCCGGAGGACCTGCAGCGGGCCCTCGACATCATCGCCTCGGAGAGCTGATGGGCGCCGAACTGCGGACCGCGGTGACCGAGGCCGACCTGGCGCTCGTCCGGGAGGTCCGGCACGAGGTCTTCGTGGTCGAGCAGGGCGTGCCGGTGGAGCTGGAGTACGACGAGCACGACGCCACCTCGGTGCACGTGCTGGCGGTCGGCGAGGACGGTACGGCGCTCGGCACCGGGCGGCTGATCCACGGCGCCGTGGCGCTCGGGATGACGGGCCGTCAGGGCCGGGTGCTGCTCGGGCGGCTCGCGGTGCGCAAGGAGGCGCGCGGCACCGGGCTCGGCGCCGAGCTGGTCCGGGCGCTGGAGGCGGCCGGGCGCGAGCAGGGCGGCACCGAGCTGGAACTGCACGCCCAGGTGCAGGCGCTGGGCTTCTACGAGCGGCTCGGCTACGTGGCCGAGGGCCCGGTCTACCAGGACGCCGGCATCCCGCACCGGACCATGACCCGGGTGCTCTGAGCGCCCGGACGGTCTTCGGGGCCCGGGTGGACGTGGCGTCCGCCCGGGCCCTGCCGGTTCTCCGACCTTCGACAGAGACCCGGTCGTCCCGGGGGCGTACCGGACCGGCCGGCCCCGCACCGGAGAATGGTCCGATGCCGTCCTTCCTTCCCACCGCTCCGGCGCCGGACCGGCCGCGCTGGCACGCCTGCGCCGGGCCGCTCGGCCTCGCCGTGCTGGTGCTGGCCGCCCAGCTGGTCCTGCAGGGCCCCGGGCCGGCCGTCCCGGGCCAGCTGCTGCTGGGGGCCGCCGCGCTGGTGCCGCTGACGCTCCGCCGGCGCTTCCCGCTGGTGGCGTTGGCGGCCGCGGCCACGGTGCTCGGCCTGTACCCGCCGGCCGGACTGCCGGCCGCCGTGGTGGCGTACTCCACCGCCAGGCGGCTCACCGAGCCGCGGCACCGGATCGCGGCACTGCTCGCGGCGAGCGGCCTGACGGTGCTCGTCGCCACGGCCGCCGCGCCCTCGCTCGGGTACGGCGGCCACGCGTTCGGGCTCGGCGTCGGCGTGGTGCTGGCCGCCAGCACGCTGGTGCTGCCCGGGCTGCTGGGCGGGACGGGCGGGCAGGAGGAGCGGCTGCTGCGGGCGCTGCGGGAGCGGGCCGAGGCGGCGGAGGCGGCCCGGCGGCTCGCGGACAGCGAGGCCCGGACGCAGGAGCGGTCCCGGATCGCCGCCGAGATGCACGATCTGATCGGCCATCGGCTGAGCGTGGTCTCGCTGCACGCGGGCGGCCTGGAGATGGCGATGGGGGAGCAGTCGCCCGAGCTGCGGGACGAGGCGGCCCTGGTGCGCCGCTCGGTCGGCGAGGCGATGCGGGAGCTGCGCGAACTGCTCGGCGTGCTGGGCCCCTTGGAGCCGGAGGGCGGCCCCGCCGCCGCGACCGGTGCGACCGGCACCCGGGCCGACGTGGAGGAGCTGGTGGGGGAGTCCCGCGCGGCGGGCGTCCCGGTGACGGTCCTGTGGGAGGGGCCCGACCTGGACGGGCGGCCGGCCCGGGTGCGGCACGCCGTGCACCGGGTGGTGCGCGAGGCCCTCACCAACGTCCACCGGTACGCCCTGGGGGCCGAGGTCACGGTGGCCGTCCGCCACACCGGGGACCGGGTCGAGGTGGAGGTGCGCAACGGCCTGCCGCCGGTGCCGCCGCAGGACCGGACCGGGCTGGGCACCGGGCGCGGCCAGATCGGGCTGCGCGAGCGGCTGGCCCTGCTCGGTGGCTCGCTGGCGGCCGGGCCTTCGGCGGACGGCGGCTACTCCGTGACGGCCTCGATGCCGGCCGAGCCCGGACCGGCCGCGGTCCGGACCCCCGAGACGGTGCCGGGCGCCGGTGGCGGTGCCGCCGACGGAGCCGGACGGGGAACCGGGCGGGCGGTCGGCGCCCTGCTCGGGCTGCTGGGGGTCGGCGTGACGATGCTCTTCGGACTGCTGACGGTCTCGCAGGCCTTCCCGGCGCCGGAGGACGGCGGCCGGACGCACCGCGAGCCCGCGCTCGGGATGTCCCGCACCGAGGTGGAGCAGGCCGTCTACGGGGACAGCGCGCTGGCCCGGGCGGCGGCCACCGGCCGGGAACCGGCGCACCCCGCCGACGTGACCGGCTGCCTCTACTCGACCTACCCGTTCGGGGAGCCGCCCCCGGAGGACGGCGTCCTGATCACCCGTTACTGCTTCCGCGGCGAGACGCTCACCGCGATCGACCGCTTCGCCGTGCCGACGGTGCCGGCCACACCGCCCCGGGAGAACCCGTGACCCTGCCCGCCGACCGGCCGATCCGGGTGCTGCTCGCCGACGACGAGGTGCTCGTCCGCCACGGCGTCCGGCTGATCCTGCGTCATGCCGAGGGCATCGAGGTGGTGGGCGAGGCCGCCAACGGCGAGGAGGCCGTGCGGATCGCCGCCGAGACCCGACCCGACGTGGCGCTGGTCGACGTCCGGATGCCGGTGCTGGACGGGCTGGCCGCGATCGAGCGGCTGCTGGCCCTGGAGCCCCGGCCGCAGGTGGTCATGCTCACCACCTTCGGCGACGAACGGAACGTCACCCGGGCCCTGCGCTCCGGCGCCACCGGCTTCCTGCTCAAGGACGAGGGCCCGCAGCAGCTGGTCAGCGCGGTGCGGGCGGCCGCCGCCGGGGACGCGGTGCTCTCGCCCGGGGTCACCCGGACCGTGGTCGAGCGGATGCTGGCCGGCGCCGCCGGGCCCGTGCCCGCCGCGCCGACGGCCCATCAGGAGCGCCTCGCCGCGCTCACCGAGCGGGAGCGCGAGGTGCTGGCGCTGCTGGGGGAGGGCCTGGCCAACACGGAGATCGGCACCCGGCTGGGCATCGGGGTGGGCACGGTGAAGACCCACGTCAGCGCCGTCCTGGTGAAGACCGGTACCGGGAGCCGGCTCCAGGCGGCGGTGCTCGCCCACCGCTCGGGGCTGAGCTCGTAGCGCCGGCTCTGCCGAAGGGGGGAGACGGCGGTCCGTCCCGGGGAGCACGGACGGCCCCGGCTCCGGCACCGGGAAGAGCGGCAGGTCAGGCCCTGGGGCCGACGGACCGGGCGCCCGGCGCTCCGAGGATGGGAGTCGACCACCCCGTCCCGCACCGGAGCGGACGCGGCGGTCCGACGCCGTGCCCCGGACCGGCCGGACCCCTCCGGGACTCTCCGCACCCCCAGGAACGAGACCACCACCATGCTCCGCACCGCCCTGCGCGGCCTGCTCGCGCACCGTGCCCGACTGGTCGTCACCGCCCTCGCCGTCACCCTCGGGGTGGCCTTCGTCGCCGGCACGCTGGTCTTCGGCGACACCGTCGCCGGTGCCCTGCGCGGGGCCGCCGCCAAGGACCTGCGCGGCGTGGCCGTCGCCGTCAGGGCGGAGTCGGCCCCCGACGGCGAGGGCCGCCGCACCACGCTCACCGCCGAACTCGCCGACCGGGTGCGGACGGTGCCCGGCGTCGCCTCCGTCCGTGCCGTGGTCGAGGGCACCGCCACCGTGGCGGCCAAGGACGGCCGCCCGCTGAACGCCGAGCAGACCCGGCAGAACCTGGCGGTCAACTTCTCCCCCGACACCCCGGGCGGTGACCGGGACGGCCGCCACCCGCTGCGGGCCGGCCGGGCCCCCGCCTCCGCCGCCGAACTCGCCCTGGACCGCCGCACCGCCGAGCGCGGCGGCTACCGCCTCGGCGACCTCGTCCGGCTGGCCGCCGACGGGCCCACCCTCGGCAAGACCCTGGTCGGAATCGTGGACACCGAGGACCCGCGGGTCACCGCCGGTGCCACCCTGGTGCTGTTCGACACCGCCACCGCCCAGCAACTCCTGCTCCAGCCGGGCCAGTTCGACGAACTGGCGGTCGGCGCCGGGCCCGGCACCGACGACCGGGTGCTGGCCGACCGGATCCGCGCCCTGCTGCCCGCCGAGGGCCTCACCGTCACCGGCGGGACCCAACTGGCCCAGGAGCAGGCCGCGCAGATCGCCGAGAGCACCAAGGGGCTCACCCGGCTGCTGCTGGCCTTCGCCGGGATCGCCCTGTTCGTCGGCTCCTTCGTGATCGCCAACACCTTCACCATGCTGGTCGCCCAGCGCCGCCGGGAGACCGCGCTGCTGCGCGCCGTCGGCGCCTCCCGCGGCCAGGTGGTCCGCGGCGTGCTGGCCGAGGCCGGGCTGCTCGGCCTGCTCGCCTCCGCCGCGGGGGCCGGGCTGGGCCTCGGCATCGCGGCCGCGCTGCGCCCGCTGCTGGACATCGGCGGCGCCGAACTGCCGGACGGGCCCCTGGTGGTGACCGCGGGCGCGGTGCTGCGCGCGCTGGCCGTCGGCCTCGGCGTCACCCTGCTCTCCGCCTGGCTGCCGGCCCGCCGGGCCGCCCGCACCGCACCGGTCGAGGCACTGACCGGCGCCGAGCTGCCGCCGCCCGCCCGCAGCCTGAGGCTGCGTCACGCCCTCGGCGCCCTGGTCACCGGCGCCGGGGTGCTGGTCCTGCTGTACGTCGCCGCCCAGCGCACCGGGGACGACGCCAACCTGCTCGCGGCCGGCCTGGGCGCCGTGCTGCTGATCACCGGCACGATCGTGCTCGCACCGCTGCTCGCCCGGCCGCTGATCCTGCTGGCCGGGGCGGCCACCACGCGGCTGTTCGGCGTCACCGGCCTGATCGCCCGGGAGAACGCGCTGCGCAACCCGCGCCGCACGGCCGCCACCGCCTCCGCCCTGATGGTCGGTCTCACCCTGATCACCGCCCTGAGCGTGACCGGCAGTTCGATGGACGCCGCCCTGCGGCAGGCCGCGGTGGCCGGGCTGACCGCCGACCGCAAGGTCTCCCTGGCCGGCCCCGGCGGGCTCGACCCGGCCGCCGCCGCACGCCTCGCGGCCGTGCCGGGCGTCACCGCCGCGGTGCCGCTCGCCTCGGCCGCCTTCGGGGCGCGGGGCAGCTACACCACCCTGACCGGCGTCGACCCGAAGGGCCTGGCCGCCGTCTCCGACCTGGAGTTCACCAGTGGTTCGGCCGCCGGGATCGGCCCCGGCAGGGTGGCGCTCTCCGACGTGCTGGCCGCGAAGGCCGGGCTCGGCACGGGCGACGTCTTCGAGGGCAGGCTCGGCACCGCCCCCGCTCGGCAGTACACCGTGGCCGGCATCTACCGGCAGACCCGGGCCTTCGGCGGCGCCCTGGCCACCCTGGACGAGACCCTGCCGCAGGCCTTCGGCGGCAAGCCGGACGCCGTCCTGCTGCGAGCCGCACCCGGCCGGGCCGGCGCGGCGCTCGACCGGGACGTCCGGGCGGCGCTCGGCGGCAGCCCGCTGCTGCGGGTGGAGAGCCGCGAGCAGCTGACCAGGGCCCAGGCCGGGCAGGTGGACGCGATGCTGGGCATGGTGGCCGGCCTGCTGGGCATGACGGTGGTGATCGCCGCCTTCGGCGTGGTCAACACCCTGGCCCTGTCGGTCTTCGAGCGGACCAGGGAGATCGGCCTGCTGCGCGCGGTCGGCCTGGACGCCCGGGGCGTGCGGCGCACGGTGCGGCTGGAGTCGGTGGTGATCTCGCTGTTCGGCACCGTGCTTGGACTGGCCGCCGGGATCTTCCTGGCCTGGGCCTGCGGCGGCCTCGCCGCCACCGCCCTGCCGCAGTACGCCCTGGTGCTGCCCTGGGCCCGGCTCGGCCTCTTCCTGCTGCTCGGCCCCGCGATCGGCGTCCTGGCGGCGGTCTGGCCCGCCCGCCGGGCGGCCCGCCTCGATCTGCTCAGGGCGATCGGTGCGCAGTAGGCACCACCAGCGGCTTTGCGTGCCATCCCGGGGTGCGCTGCCCTTCCCGGTCCCCGTCCGGTCACCTCCCCCGTGCCCTTCGCGCTGCTCGCTCCGTGACCGCTCGGGCAGAGTTTGCGGTGAAGTGCCCCAACGGGCCTTCCCAGCTTGAGCGGTGTGTGCCGGTGGTGTTTCGATGACGGCCACTGCGCACGGACAGGTCGGCCTCCGCCTGGCCGGCCGCCGGCCGCAACCCTCGCGCCCCGCCCCCTACGACGCCGCCGCGCGACCGGGGTGCCGGGCGAGCTCTGCAGACGTTCCTTGGGAGACCCGTGAGCGACGTGCTTTTCACCGCCGGATCGCGCCGACTGCCTTCCGGGCGGATCGAGTTGGCGATCGATCAGGAGGGCGGGCTGACCGTCCGCCGGCTGACCGCCGAGCGGACCGAGAGCCGCGGCGGCGCCGTGGACCCCGCAGTGCACCAGCGGCTGCGCGCCGCGCTGAGGACCACCCCGGGGACACCGGGGAGGGGCCAGGTTGTGGGCCTGGCCGACGGTCGGGTTGTGGGCCCGACCGAGGAGCCGGCGGCCCGGCAGCTCACCGTGGGGGAGAGCAGCTGGGCCGACGGCACCGACACCCCCGTACCGCCGGTCGGCCGGCTGCTGGAGGCGCTCGCCGTTCAGCTGCTCCAGCCGCTGGAGTACGGCCAGCTCCCGTTCGCCGTGGTCCGGCCGGAGACGGCCGGGGCGGTGGACGAGGCGCTCCGCCCGGCCGCCGTGATCGGCACCGTCGGCGGTGCCCCGGCCTACGCGTTGGCCGACGGCGCGGCCGGCTTCGACCTCGGGCGGCTGCCCGGCGGTGCCTCGCTGGGCGGCTCGGACGGCGCGGACGGCCTGCTGCCGACCGCCGTCGCGCTCGCCGAGGTGGCGGGCCGGGAGCTGTTCGCGCTCGGTGCGGCCGACGGCGCCGTCCAGGTCTGGGACGCCGACACCGGCGAGCTGGCGCACGGGACTTCGGGCGGCGAGGGCGCCCAGCTGGTGGCGGCCGGCCTGATCGGCGGGGTGCCGCTGGTCTTCTCCGGCGGCAGCCGGGGCGAGCTGCGCGCCTGGCAGGCCGAGGACGGCCGCGGGCTGGGCCTGCTGGCCGTCGGCGGCGAGGGCGTCACCGCTCTGCTGCACGCCCGGGTGGCCGGGCTCGACCTGGTGGTGGCCGGCGCCCCGGACGGCACCGTCCGGGTCTGGGACGCCGCCCGCGGCGCCCGGCTCCAGCTGCTGGTCGGCCACTCGGCGCCGGTCACGGCGCTGGCCGTGCTGCCGCTGGGCGAGCAGGCGCTGCTCGCCACCGGCGGCCGGGACCACGAAGTCCGGCTCTGGGACCTGGCCACCGGCAGCCCGGTGGCCGAGTTCTCCGGCCACTCCGCCACCGTCACCGGCCTGGCCTTCGCCGAACTCGACGGCCGCCCCGTGCTGTTCTCCGCCGCCCTGGACAACACCCTGCGCAGCTGGGACGTGCACGCCGCCGAGGCGCTCGGCGGCCGCCCGGCGGGCGGCAGCTGGCTCACCGGCCTGGTCACCGTCCCGGCGGCCGGAACGGCGCAGCTGGCCAGCGGCGACGAGCACGGCCGGATCAGGTTCTGGGAGCTCAACGGCGGTAAGCCGGTCGGCAGTTGTGAGCCCGAGCCCACCACGGCCGGCCCCGTCCCGGTCAACGCGCTGGCGGTCGGCGAACTGCACGGCCGCCCGGTGCTGGCCGCCGGCTACGGCGACGGCCGGGTCAGGCTCTGGGACGCCGGCACCCGCACCGAGCTGTACGCGCTGGAGCCGGACGGCGGCCCGGTGGCCTCGGTCGCGGTGCTCGCCGACCCGGACGGGCCGGTGCTGGTCTGCGGCACGGTGGCCGGCGCGGTCCGCTGCCACCGGCTCAAGGACGGGGCCCCGCTCTCGGTGCCCACCCCGCACACCGGTCCGGTCACCGCGCTGGCCTTCGCCGCCGCCGTCCCCGGCGCGGAGGCGGTGCTGCTCTCCGGCGGCTCGGACGGCACCGTCCGGGTCCGGCAGGCCCTCGACGGCCTCCCGGTCCGGCAGTTGACGGCCCACCGGGGCGGCGTCACCGCGCTCACCGTGGGCGAGGTCGGCGGCCGCCGGGTGCTGGCCAGCGCCGGGAAGGACCGCACCGTCCGCCTCTGGGACGTCGACGCCGGCCAGGCGGGCCCGGTGCTGGACGGACTCGCCGCCCCCGCCGAGGCGTTGGCGCTCGGCACGCTGGACGGGCGGGCCGTGCTGCTGGTCGGCTGCGCCGACGGCACGGTGCGCGCCCGGGACGTGCTCGGCGGGCACACGCTGGCCGAACTCCCGGGCGGCAGCGCCGAGGTGCGCTCCCTGGTCTGTCAGGTACTCGACGGCGAGGTGCTGGTCGCGGCCGGCGACGAGAGCTCGGTGCTCCGGCTCTGGCACCTGGCCAGCGGCTCCCTGGTCAACGAGGCGCCGCTGGACCGGATCCCGCTGGCCATCGCCTTCGGCGAGGCCGGGCTGCACGTGGTCGGCCCCGGCGGCCCGGTCACCCTCTGACCGTCGTTTCCTCGCACGCTTCCCAACTGTCTTAGGGGTAGGGGTACATGACCGGGAGTTCCGGTTCGTTCAGCATCGACCTGGCCGAGGTCGAGTCGTCCGCGACGATGATCCAGCGGATGCACGACGACCTCCAGGAGGCGTTCATCGTCCTGAAGACCTACGTGGGGACGGTGAACAAGGAGATCTACGGCAAGGACCTGGTCGGCGAGTCGCTGGGCGGCAAGACGGCGGCGGTGATCGGTCTGTCGGAGCAGCAGGACAAGGCCCTGACGGGTCTGCAGTCCTTCCTGGAGAACACCGCCCAGGTGGCCGCCAACCTGAAGACCATGGTGGCGAGTCACCGCGGCACGGACTCCGACAACGCGGACGACATGAAGAAGATCGAGCAGGGCAACGACATCCCGCTGCCGCTGCCCCCGAGCACCAGCCCCGGCGGCGGCTACGTGTCGCCGCAGGCCCCGCCGAAGCTCGACTACAACCACGCGGGCGACCGGCCGGAGCCGGCCCCGCGGCCGCAGCCCGGTGGCCGCAACCTGATGTGAGGCCCCGCGCTTCGCCTCCCGTCCATCCCCGTTCCTTCCCTCCCCTCTCCGTGAAGTGAGTGACCCGCCGTGCCGATCGAGCTGCCTGCCGATCTCGAGGACGTGCTCAAGACCCTCCAGAGCAATGAGGAGGGCAAGGACGTCCTCTTCCCCGACGGCAACGAGACCCGGATCGCCGATCTGGCCGCCGCCTGGAAGAAGTTCAACGACATCGCCGACGTGCGGATCCGGACGATCCTGGCGCACGCCCAGCGGGCCTGCGACAGCATGTCCGGCGAGGCGGCCGACAGCTTCGAGCGCTACCTGCAGAAGTACGGCGTCGGCGACGGCTCGCACGCCGGGACGATCATGATGGCCGGGAAGCTGATGGAGCTTCACCTCAGCGGTGCCGCGCAGGCGATCGGCGACACCAAGACCTCGATGATCAACCAGCTCCAGTACGCGAAGAAGTACATCGAGCAGAACCCGGCGGGCAAGAAGGACGACATCGCCAAGTCCGAGGGCGTGAAGTCGGCCGTCGAGGCGTACCACACGTACGTCAAGAGCGTGACGGGCAGCGTCGACCAGATGCTGCGCAAGGGAGCCGACCACGGCGCCGCCACCCAGGCCGCGACCGAGATCTGCAACCTCAACAAGAGCAAGGCCGGCCCGCCGCCCGGCACCCCGCCGCCGGGCACCGGCATCAACTCGGCGCCCCCGCCCGGTGGTGACGGTGCGGGCGGTGGTGCCGGCGGTGGAGCCGGTGGTGGCGCGGGCGGCGGTTCGGGCTCCGGCGACGGAGCCGGTGGCGGTGCGGGCGGGGGCGGTTCGAAGACCAAGCCCTACCAGCCGCCGAAGGTCAAGCCGTACGAGCCGCCGAAGGTCAAGAACCCGTACCTCGACGGCGGCGCGAACGGCGGCGGCAAGTTCAAGCCCGCCGTCCAGCCGCCCGGCCTCAACCTGGCCGGCCACCCCGACTACAAGGGCAGCTTCGGCTCCACGCTGAGCCCGTACTCCTCCTCCGGTTCGGGAGGTGGCGGCGCGGGCGGCGGTTCGGGCTCCGGTGGTGGCGCCGGCGGCGGCGGGCTCGGCTTCGGCGGGGTCGGCGGCGGTGGCGCCGGCGGCCTCGGTCGCGGCGGCGGACTGGCCGGTGCCGGCGGTGCCGGCTCCCGGATGGGCGGCGCGGGCGGTGCCGGTGCCTACGGGCGCGGTGGCGCGGCGGGTGCCGGTGCGGCCGGTGCCGCGGGGCGTGGCGCGGCCGGGATGCCGGGTGCGGCGGGCGGCGGGCACGGCGGTGGCGCCGGGGCCGGTGGCGGTGCGGGCAAGGGCGGCGGCAAGTTCGTCAGGCCGACCCGCTTCGGCGGCGAGGACGAGAAGGAGCGCCGCCGCCGGGACCGCGGCATCGTCGGCGGCGAGCAGGTCGACCACGAGAGTGGCGACCCGCACTTCGAGCGGATGCGGCGTCAGTGGCTGGACGAGGCGCGGGGCGGCGGGGTGCCGGAGGGTGCCGAGGCCGCTGCCGCGGCGGCTGCGGCGCAGCCTGCGGCGGCCGGTGGGGCCGACCTGATGACGCAGCTGGCAGGGGCGTTGCTGGGCGGCGGCGAGGCGGCGGGCGGTGACGTTCCGTCGGCTGACGCCGCGTCGGGCGTCGCGTCGGGCGCTCCGGCCGCGGAGGGCACCGTCACGACGGCGGAGTCCGCCTCGGCGGGGAGCGCACCGGTCGCGGAGGCGGCTCCTGCCGCCTCGGCGGAGCAGGAGTACCTGGACCGGGCCCGGTCGGTGGCGGAGCGGCGCGGGCGCACCGACGAGGACGCCCCCACGCTCGACCCGGTCCCGGCCGCTCCCGCCGCCGAGCCGACGCCGATCCGGCAGGAGGGCGGGTACGACGTGCCGAGCCCCTTCCTGCGGGCCGCGCTCACCCGGATCGCCGCCAACTCCTCAGGCGAGGGCGCACCGCGGAGCTGACCGCTCCACCTGTCTGGGCGGCGGAGGGCACCCCCGAGTCCTCCGCCGCCCCTTCTCATCCCCCCTACCGTCGAGATCGCTGAGGGACCGTCATGACTGACCAGTCGCCCTTCCGGCCGGCCGATTACGTGGAGACCACTCCGCGGCGCGCCGTCATGGAGCCGCAGGCCGCACCGCTCTGGGGCGGGGGAGACGAGGAGACGTTTCCTGCGCAGTACGGGCCTGCGGAGGGTGAGTTCGCGGCGCGTCGTGGGTTTGCGGAGGGTGAGTTTCCTGCGCAGTACGGGCCTGCGGAGGGTGAGTTCGCGGCGCGTCGTGGGTTTGCGGAGGATGAGTTCCCCGCGCAGTACGGGCCCGCTCAGGATGTGTTCCCGGCGCAGCAACGGATGCAGCCGGACGCGGCGCCCTTGTGGGGCGGCGGCGAGACCGTGGCCGCCCAGTACGAGCCGCGGGTCGGCGGCACCGTCGGCCGGCCGGTGGAGGGCACGTTCCCGGCGGAGGCGGTCTACGAGCCCGGCGTCATGCGGGCGATGAGCGGGACGGATCCGTTCGGCACGACGATGCCGGCGCAGACGGCCGCCGCCTACACGGAGGCGATTCCGGCCAGTGCCGGTGTGCCGCGTGGCGGGGCGTCGCCGGAGTACACCGAAGCGGTGCGGGCGAGCACGGGCGTGCCGCTGGGCGGCGAGGCGGCGGTGGCGGGTACGCCTGCGTACACCCAGGCCATGCCCGCGAGTTCGGGCATCCCGGCGGGGAACGCCGAGTTCACGGAGGCGGTGCGGGCGAGTGCCGGTGTGCCGGTGGCTGGTTCGCCTGCGTTCACCGAGGCGGTGCAGGCGGGTGGGGCTGGTTCGCCGGGGTTCACGGAGGCGGTGCGGGCGAGTGCCGGTGTGCCGGTGGCTGGTTCGCCTGCGTTCACCGAGGCGGTGCAGGCGGGTGGGGCTGGTTCGCCGGGGTTCACGGAGGCGGTGCGGGCGAGTGCCGGTGTGCCGGTCGCCGGATCGCCCGCGTACACCCAGGCCGTGCAGGCGGGGGCGGGCGAGGTCACGCAGGCGGTGCCCGCGAGTGGGGCCGCGAGTGCGGGGGTCCCGGCCGGTTCGCCGGAGTTCACGCAGGCCGTGCCGAAGAGCACCGGCGTCCCGCTCGACGGAACCGTTCCCGCCGAGCGTGCGGTGGCGCCCGACGGGACGACTCCCGCGATGAAGGTGGGGGGTACGGGCAGCGCCGCCGTGCCGGCGGTGTCCCCTGACGGGACGACTCCTGCGATGAAGGTGGGTGGCGAGGGTACCGCCGCCGTGCCGGCGGAGTCGCCCGACGGGACGACTCCCGCGATGAAGGTGGGCGGCGAAGGCACCCCCGCCATGCAGGCGCGGAGCAAGGGCTCCCCGTCGCCGTCCGTCGGTTCGGCGATGGCCGGTGGCTTCCGGATCGTGCCCGAGCAGCTGCGGGCCGCCTCCGGCCCGGTGCTCGGGGTCGCGGACGACCTCAAGGAGCTCTTCACCAGCATGAACGGCTACCTCAGCGGCATGCGCGGCAACTCGCCCTGGGGCAACGACGACGACGGGAAGTCCTTCGCCAACGGCGAGGACGGCGAGCCCGGTTACCTCGCCAACGAGAAGGACGTGCTGGAGGGCCTGGAGGCCCTCCCCCAGGTCCTCGAAACGATCGGGAAGCGCCTCAAGGGCATGGCCGACGGCTACGAGAACGCCGAGCAGTTCAGCCTCACCGGCATGGGAAAGCCCGAGCTCCCCCTCCCCCGGCACCGGTCAGCAGGACCTGCTGCACCGCGACATCGCCGGCGGCAAGTACAACGGAAGGCACTGACCCACCATGGCTGTCGAACTCCCCGAGCCCCTGCAGTGGGTCCTGATGCTGCTCGCCGGTTCCCGTTGGCCCGAGGGCGACGAGGACCTGATGCGGGACATGGCCCGCCGTTGGCGGTCCGCCGCCGAGACGATCGAAGAGGGCGGCCGAGCCGCCGACTCGGCGATGAAGCGTGCGCTGGACGGCCAGCAGGGCGCCGCCATGGACGAGTTGTCGAAGAAGTGGGAGACGCTCACCCTCCCCGCCGACGGGAAGAAGCCCGGCTTCTTCCCCGGCATGGTGAAGGCCTGCAACTCGATGGCGGACAGCCTGGAGGCGATGGCCAACTCGACCGAGACGGCGAAGATCTCGATCGTGGCCCAACTGGGCATCCTGGCCTACGAGATCGCGACGGCGGAGGCGGCCGCGCCGGTGACGGCGGGTGCGTCGTTGGCGGCGATCCCGGCGGCGATCACGGCGAGCAAGCTGACGGTCCAGCAGATCCTGAAGAAGCTGGCCAAGGAGATCATCATCCTGGCGTTGAAGGAGGCCTTCCAGGAGGTCGCCATCAACCTGCTCGCCCAGTCGATCCAGCTCGCGGCGGGCAACCGCAAGGAGTTGGACGGCAAGGAGCTCGGGATGAGCGCCGCTGGTGGCGCCATCGGCGGCGCGGCCGGTGGCGTGCTGGGCAAGGGCCTCGGCGCGGCCGGCAACAAGCTCATCGGCAAGAACATGGACCGGCTCCCGGCCCAGATGGTCGAGGGCGCGATCACCGACGTCGGTGCGGACGCGTTCACGCAGTTCGCCCTCACCGGCGAGGTCGACGCGGGCCAGCTCGGCGGCTCCGCGCTCAGCGGCGGTGCCGGCCCCGCCATTCACCGCGGTGCGGGCGCCCTCAAGGGCAAGTTCAACTCCTCGGACATCCCCAACGCCTCCGACTTCACCGGTGGTGGTGCGGACGGCCCCGGCGTCGACGCCCCCAGCATGGGCGGCTCCGGCAACACGAGCTCAAACGGAAACTCGACGAGCGGCAACGGCTCCTCGAACAGCGGGACTTCGGGCAACGGCTCCTCCAACTCCTCGGACTCGAACGGTCAGAACGGATCAGGCTCCGACGGCCCGGGCAAGCCGGACAGCAGCAGCTCGAAGCCGGACACCAACGCCGCGCCCAAGCCGGAGAACCTGTCGCCGATCGGCAGCGACGGGCACCACATCCGGCAGCCGTACGCAGAGGGCGCCGACCCGGACGCGGGCTCCAAGCCGGACAACCTGTCGCCGATCGGCAGCGATGGGCACCACATCCGGCAGCCCTACGCCGAGGGGGCCGACCCCGACCAGCACCTGTCGCCGATGGGCAGCGATGGGCACCGCATCCGGCAGCCGTACGCCGAGGGCGCTGACCCGGACACGGGCTCCAGGCCGGACAGCGGCCCGACCCCGCGTGGTTTCTCCGAGGACAACCCACGGACCTTCTCGACCGCCGGCCACACCGCCAACACCACCACCCCGACCCCGGACACCGCCCCGTACCAGGGCCCGAGCACCACCCCCCGCCACGAGGCCGCGCCCCAACTCGCGCCCTACGAGCCGCCCACCCAGCGCAGCGCCCCGGACCACACCCCGACGCCCACGCCCACGCCCACCCCCACGCCCACCCACGACTCCGACACGACGCCGGCGCCCACACCGCGGACCGTTCCCAGCTCCGACGGCCCGCCGGCAGGTGTGCCGCACCAGCGTCCGGAGTCCGAGCAGTCGGACCAGACGTCCGGCACCCGGGTCAGCGGTATGGGATCCACCCCGCGCACCATGCCGACCCAGAGTCACTCGTCCAACCAGCAGGGGGAGTTCACGTCCACCCAGGTCGCTCCGGAGGCCGCGCCGGCCGCCGCCCCGACCTCCGGTGCCGTCCCGCCGGGTACGGCCGGTGCCCCGGCGCAGCCGGGCCCGCAGCCGGGCCCGCGTCCGGTCACGCCGCAGCCGACACCGACGCCGACGTCGACGACCGCGCGACCCGAGAATCCGGTCACCGCACTGCCGACCAACCCGGCCAACACCGGGTTCACCGGCAGGCCCGAGCAGCAGGCCCCGTCCCCGGAGGAGGGCACGGTCACCCGGCCGGAGCCCGTCCCGAACGCCGCCACGCCCGTTCGCAGGCTCGCCGACGTCCCGCCGGCGGAGCGGATGGACAACTTCAAGAGCGACCTCGAGTCGGTGACGGTGCAGGAGGGCGACGACTCGGTGGACCTGGAGGGGTCGAGCACCTTCATGGTGGTCAGGCCCAACCGGGTGGCCAACTCGCTTCCCGCCATCAAGGCCGATCCGGACTTCGACCTCTCGACGGCGAAGTACGTGGTGGACATCGACCAGGTCAGCGGTGACTTCAAGATGCCGACCGGAGAGTCGGCGTCGGCCAGCCGACCGGTGCGCGGCAGCCACTTCCAGGCCGCCTTCGGAGAGGTGAACGGCGAGACCTTCGCGGTGGCGATGGAGAGCTACCGGCACGACGGCAAGAACAAGGACAAGGACTTCGACAAGGTCTGGCCGGCACCGGACTACTTCGCCAGCGACGTGTTCCTGGCGCAGTGGCAGGCCGTCAGCGGTGCCAGGCAGAACAGCAAGTTCGACGAGAACGTCGAGACCCGGTTCGGCGACCCGGACACCCCGTTCCCCGACGCGTTCCCGCAGCACGTCTTCCGGCAGAACATCTCGGGTGACGACGCCAAGAAGACGCTCGGCGCCGTGCTGGACATGCACGCCGTCGAGCAGGTGGCCACCAAGCACGGGCTGAAGGTCGAGGCCCTGCTGACCCCCGAGACCTCGGCGGAGATCGGCACGCCCAAGGGGGGCAAGCAGAAGGGCGACAAGAGCCCGATCGACGTGGTCAGGGGCAAGAAACTCGAGGACTTCGTCGCGCCCGAGTACCTCGCCGAGGTCAAGGCGGCGGCCGGGACCCGGGCTGACATCCCGCTCGACTCCGCCGGCTTCGCCGGTGTGATGAGCACGGTCAACGGCGGGTCGACCAAGGGCATCGTCGACCAGTTCAACCGGATGAGTGCGGATCAGGCGGCCGCCGGCGGTCGGGACACCACCTCGGTGGCCGAGATCAAGAAGGTGGTGGTGACGCTCGACGGCACCAACTTCCAGATGCGGTTCGACATCGAGAACTCCAGGCAGCCCCTGGCGGTCCACCAGGGGGGTGACGCCTCCCGCTCCGCTCCGCAGGACGCTCCGGAGAGCGGCGACTCCCGGGGTTCGTCGGCGCCGAAGGACCGCGCACTCCCGGACCAGTCCTCGTCCACCGACCGGGACGCGGGCTCGACTGACTCCGCCGCGCCGAGGGCCAGGGGCTCGTTCGGCTCGCCCGCGCCCGAGGACACGGGCACGTCCGACGCGCCGGCGCCCGTGGCGCGGCCGGTGAACCCGGACCCCGGTGCGCCGCTGCGGATGCAGCAGTTCGACGAGCTGATGAGCCAGTCGCGCCCGAAGGCCAGCCGGGCCGAGGTCGAGATCGGTACGGTCAACCCCGCCAGGATGCCGGCGGTCACGCTCGACACGGAGTCGGGCGGGCAGCCGATCAGCAAGGTGTTCGGGGTCAGCCACCAGTCGCACGACTACGCGACGGCGGAGGGCAGCGCCTCGGCCGGGCGCCCCGTGGCGGGTGGGAAGTTCTACAACGCCTTCGGGTTCAAGGAGGACGGCTCGACCTTCGCGGTCGCGATCGAGAACTACCGGGCCAACGGGGCCGGCAAGCCGCCGTACCGGGCGACCGACGCGTTCCTGGCGCAGTGGCAGGCCGTCGAACTGGCGGGCGCGAACGGGGACCGGGGCTCGGTCAAGCAGAACCTCGGGCAGCCGAGCGGCGACGGTCCGCTCACCCTGCCGGACTCGATCTACCGTCAGAACGTCTCCAGTGACGACGCGAAGGCGCTGATCAAGGACGCGTTGGGCGGGGCCGTACCGCCGCAGACCTTCCCGGCGGGCAGCTCCGCCTACGCGAAGATCATCGCGACCGACAACGGCGACTCGACGAAGCGGATCGTCGAGCAGTTCAACGGGATGCGGCAGCAGCAGAACAGCATCAAGCGCGTGGCGGTGCTCCAGGACGCCCAGGGCAACTACCAGTTGCGCTTCGACGTCGACAAGACCGCACCGGCCGCTCCGGCTCCGGCCGAGGGGGACGGCGCGCCCCGGTCGACCTCGACCGAGCAGGTCTCCGGCTTCGGGTCCCCGGACCGGAGCGCGAAGGGGGACAAGGCGCACGGTCGGATGAACGGCTACCTCGGCCGGGTCGACGAGACCGACGTGATGGTGGTCAAGCGGCCGGAGAACGTCTTCGCGCTGAAGGCCGACAGCTCGATGGACACGTCGACGGTGGTCTCGATGTTCGACGTCGAGATGACCTCCGACGGCTACGTGCCGCACCCGACCAGCCCGGAGAGCCAGGCGCCGTTGGCCGGGGCGAAGTTCAAGACCGCGTTCGGGTACACCGACGACGGGCGCAGCTTCGCCGTCGCGGTCGAGAGCTACCGCTACAACGGGGAGAAGGACGCGAACAACGTCCGGATCAAGGACGGCGTGCCGTACTTCGCCAGCGACGTGTTCCTGACGCAGTGGCAGGCCGTGGACGCCCTGGCGCAGCAGAACGGGGCGGACGGGATCAAGCAGAAGGACGTGGCGAAGCAGCTCGGGAAGCAGCCGGTGGCGGTGCCGTCCGGTCTGCCGGACTCGATCTACCGGCAGAACATCTCGGGCACCCCGGCGAAGGCCGCCCTCGTCGCGATCATGGGTCCGGACGCGGGGCCGTACAACCGCGTGGCGACCCCGGAGCAGGCCGCCCGCCTCCTGACGGAGACCCAGAACGGCTCCAGCACCAAGCAGATCGTCGACCAGTTCAACGACGTGGCCGGCCGCCGCGAGGGCGAGCGGATGGAGATCAGCCGGGTCACCGTGATCCGGGAGGCCAACGGCAGCTTCCACCTGCGGCTCGACGTGCAGCAGGAGGCGCCGGTGACGACGCCCGATGCCGCACCGGCGGGCCAGGGCCAGGTGCCGCCCGCCGCGGGCTTCGGCTCGCCGGGCCAGACGCCGCCGGTCCTCGGCCGGGTGACGCCCACCGCGGTCCCCGACGGGTCGCTGCCCAAGGCACCGGCCTCCCCGTCGGACGGGACGCCCCCGCCGGACCAGCCGGCGCCGGGGCACGGGAACGGCACCGGCCGCAAGCGCGGCCGGGACGAGGAACCGGACGAGACCCCGGACAAGTGGCGGCGCACCCCGGCGTACGAGAACAGCGACGCCGTGCTGATGGGCCGCGGCTACCTGCCGGCCAGTGACGCGCAGTACGACGCCCTGGCGCAGCACACCCAGGGCGCGAAGTTCCCGCAGCCGACCAAGGAACTGCTCGGCCTGGTGGACCCGCACAAGGTGCCGGTGACGCCGCCGCCCGGGTTCCGTCCCGGCAGCGACCTGCACAACTGCCTGGAGGGCGTCGAGGCGTACCGCGACACCCATTTCGGCCGCCCGCGCCCCTCGGGGCAGACCTTCACCGGCGAGGCGGAGCTGGGCGTGGCCTCGATGCTGAACAAGCGTCACGACGTCCCGCACCTGTTCGGCACGGGCCAGCCGGCCGTCGACTCCCTGATCGACAAGGTGAAGCAGGGCGGCCCCGGTGCCTTCGCCACCGTCATGGTGGGCAAGGAGGGCGCGGAGGGCCATGCCCTCGCGCTGGTCAACCTGCCCCCGCAGGACGGCAAGCCGGGCGGGCCGCACTGGGTCGACACCAGCAAGAAGACCTCCTGGCCCGCCGAGCCGGGCGCCCTGCCGGACCGGCGCGCAGGCGACTGGAAGGTCTGGGCCTCGGCCGTCGACGGCCGGGAGCAGACGCTGCCGGGCATGACGCCCGACCCGGAGTTCCGCGAGCACTTCGGTGCCAACGACACCCGCACCCCGGCAGAGGTGCAGGCGGCGGTCCGCGCCCGGGTGTCCACCCTCGCCGGGCTGATGGAGGGCGGGTACGCCGACCACAGCACCTTCCCGAACTCGAAGCTGGTCAACGGCTTCCTGCAGGACGGCGGGTCCGCGCCGCTCAAGTACCACCAGGTCGAGCAGCAGACCAGCGACTTCGAGCAGAAGGAGGGCAGCACCTCCGACGGCGCGCCGAAGAAGGGCGCCCAGTTCACCAACGCGTACGGCTTCGACGCCGACGGGCGCGGTTCCGCGCTGATGATGGAGAACTACAAGGCGGCGGGCGACAAGTCCTACTTCGCCAGTGACGGCTTCTTCACCCAGTGGGCGGCCGTGCACCCCGGCGGCCGGTCGGACAAGGACGTCCGGCGCCGGCTGGAGAACCCGTCGACCCTGGAGATCCCCGACTCCCTCCCCGCGAACATCTACCGGCAGAACGTCTCGGGCCAGCTGGCGAAGAACGCCTTGCAGGACGCCCTGGCCGGCGGCGGGAACGTGACGCCCGAACCGGCGGCCCCGTTCACGCGCCGGGGCGAGCGGGAGGGGTGGCTCGAACGGCAGAAGGAGCAGGGCATCCACTGGGGGCAGGACTGGCAGGACCGGCTCGACCAGAGCACCCCGGCCGACCGGGAGAAGCTGACGGAGTGGAAGCAGTGGGTCGACGGGCGGGCGTCCGCCCGTGACCGGTGGAACGAGGCGAACCCCCCGGCGCGCCAGGAGGGCGGAAGGCCGCTGCTGGTCAGGATGACGCCGGATCAGACGGGCTTCCAGGAGATCCTGGGCAAGACCGTGAACGGCAAGACCACCGGTGCCGTCGTCAGCGACTTCAACCTGATGAAGCCGGAGCACCGCGCGGAGATCACCGCCATCACGATCGGGCGTGACACCAGCGGCAACCTCAGCCTCCGGTTCGAGGTCGAGCCGGTCGCCGGCGGTTCGTTCGGCTCGCCGGAGACGGACGTTTCGGACACCGGGGGCACCACGGACACCGGGACGCCCGCTCCCGCACCGCGGGCGTTGAAGGACGTTCCGCCGAGCCAGCGGATGACCGACTACTTCGACAGCATGGGTGAGCCCGAGCTCTACACGGTCAAGGAGCAGAACCTCCCGGTCCTGAAGACCGACCCGACCAAGCTCTTCTCGGGCGCCACGATCTTCGGCATCGAGCAGCAGTCCACGGACTACGAGACCTCGACCGAGAACGCGGCGGCGGGCCGGCCGATCGCGGGCGGGCGGTTCGCGACGGCGTTCGGCTTCAAGGACGGCAAGTCGTTCGCGGTCGCGATGGAGACCTACCGCTACGACGGCAAGGTGGTCCGCGACAAGGACGGCAACGTGCTCCTCGACGAGGACGGCAACGTCATGTACCCGGCGGGGAAGGAGGCCCCGTACTTCGCGAGCGAGGCGTTCCTGACGCAGTGGCAGGCCGCCGCATCCGGCGACCGCAAGCAGGCGGCCACCGCCCTGGGGACGCTGCACCAGAACGGCCCGTCCACGATGCCGGACTCGATCTACCGGCAGAACATCTCCGGCGGGCCCGCCAAGGCCACCCTCGACCTCCTGGTCAACGAGCCGGTGATCCGGCAGGAGGTGAACGCCCACGGCCGGGAGAGCGTCCTCAGCCCCGACGTGATCGCCAAGATGGACGCCGGCCAGACGCTCGCCGAGGCGATGAAGGGCAAGAAGCTGGAGGAGGTCGTCCGGCCGGAGGCCTTGAAGGACGTCCGGGAGAAGCTGCCCACGACCCTGGTCGGTCGCAAGGGCGACCCGGTCTTCACCCAGGTGCTGACGACCGACAACGGCAAGTCGACCAACAACATCGTCAAGCAGTACAACGGCATGAGCGGCGATCAACTCGCCATCTCCCAGGTGATGGTGATCAGGGACGGCACCAACTACCACCTGCGCCTGGACATCGAGCCGGCGCACGACAGGCCGGGGCCGCTCCCGGCACCCGAGGGCGGCGAGTCCTACCGGCCGGCCACCGGCAACCGTCCGGTCGGCGGCGAGGGCGGACTGCTCGGCCCCTCGGACGAGGACCAGGCACGCATCCGGAACGCGGTGCCGCACGAGGGCGGCGTCCCGAAGCGCCACCCCGATCCCGCGGACGGCGACTGGCCCTCCCGGATCAACGGCGACGGCAGCCACCTGCCCGGGCGGAGCACCAACTGCGTCGACACCACGCTCGCCGTGGTGGACACCTACTCGGGGCACCCCGCCGCCGCGGGTGCGCGCACGCCGGAGGCGGACGGGCAGCCGTCCGCCCTGGGCGAGGCGGGTGGCCGGCAGCGGATCGAGACCGCGCTCGGTGCCGAGTTCTCCGACCTGGGCAACGGCCGCGAGGCGTTCGAGCGGCTGGAGCAGCGGCTCACCGCGCAGGGCCACGGCTCGCAGGCGGTCATCATCACGGTGGACGACGACCAGCGGGCGCACTCCTGGAACGCGGTGAACCAGAACGGCAGGATCGTCTACGTCGACGGGCAGACCGGGCAGCACGGACCGGACCTGCACCGGCGTCCCGGCGACGGGTACGCCGGCCCGCAGGGCGTCTTCGCGATCCTGCTGGACCCCGCGCGCGCACCCGTCGGCCAGGAGCACGCCCCGGGACAGCACCGGACCGCCCCGGACCGGCCGGGCATGGCGGACAACCCGGCAGCGGGCCAGGACCAGAATCCCGGACCGGAGGTGCCGCCGGGGGCGACGCAGCTCCAACCGGGGGAGGAGGACTACTGGCCGGTCACGGCCGCGCCCGACCGCACGGTGCACTTCCAGGACTGCATCGTCCGGATCCAGAACCCGAACGACACCGGGCGCGGCGGCGATCCGGCCCATCCGGAGAACAGCAAGATCTGGCAGACCGAGTTCGGCCACACCCAACAGGGCGTCAACAACACGGTCAGCAACTTCGAGAACGTCGGCATGTCCAACATCCCGCTGTGGCTGGGGGGCGAGTCCTCGCTCTGGTACTCGGGAGTCAGGCGCGATCCGCTGGTGACCATGGGAACGCAGGGCGGCCTCGACCATCCGGACTCCTGGGTGACCGTCATCCTGCCGCCCGGCGAGCACGAGATGGACACCCTGGAGCAGATCTCACCGGACAACGGCGTGTCGGCGCAGAACCGGGACGTCCCGGCGTTCGGCCTCAACGGCCAGATCCCCCAGGAGCGGTTGCTGCACTTCCAGCTGCGGGAGATCGACCACGCGCTCGGCAGGCGGCCGATGTCCGGGAACCTGGACGGCTTCGGCGGGAAGGTGCTGCGCAAGGCGGTGCGGGTCGGCGACCAGATCCAGCTGATCGAGATCAACCTGGCGTGACCGGGCCGGGCCGCCCCCGGCCGCCCTCTCCCGTGCGGATGCGGGGGAGGGCGGTGGGGTGGTGGTCGCGGAGGTGGGCGACCAGGTGTTCGCGGACCTCGAAGCGGAGGACGGCGACGTCGTCCGGGGTGCGGGCGGTCATGGTGGCCCGGACGACGATGGTGCTCGGGGTGGTGTCGGTGACCTGGAGGGCCCACTCGGTGGAGTCCCAGAGCGGGTTGGTGGCGAGGAACTCCTTGAGCACGGTGCGGAGTTCGGGCACGGGCGTGGTGTGGTCGAGGTGGAGCAGGACGGCGCCGAGCAGGCCCGGGTCCTTGCGGGTCCAGTTCTCGAAGGGCTTGCTGACGAAGTAGGAGGTCGGGACGATCAGGCGGCGGTAGTCCCAGAGGCGGATCACCAGGTAGGAGAGGGTGATCTCCTCCACCGTGCCCTGCTGGGTCTCGACCACCACCGTGTCGCCGATCCGGACGGTGTCGCCGAAGGCGATCTGCAGGCCGGCGAAGAAGTTGCCGAGCGCGCTCTGGGCGGCGATGCCGGCCACGATGCCGAGGATGCCGGCGGAGGCGAGCAGGCTGGCGCCGATGGTGCGCATGGCCTGGAAGGTCAGCAGCATGACGGCGACGGTCACCACGGCGATCAGCGCGCTGACGACCCGTCGGGTCAGGCTGAGCTGGGTCTGCACCCGCTGGACGCGGTAGGGCTCGTCGGTGACGGCCTGGTAGCGGAGGAAGAAGGCCTCCAGGACGGCGGCGACCACCCGGATGGTGAGCCAGCCGAGCGAGGCCATCAGGGCGAGCAGGACGGTGTGGTGGGTGTCGTCGCCCTCCAGGTCGAAGATCCGCTCGATCGGCCGTGCCGCCAGCAAGAGGCTTGTGCAGACCACGAGTTGGAGCGGGATGCGGCAGCGGCGCAGCAGTGCCCAGACGGGTGACTCGGGGTGGCGGCGGGCCACCCGTTGGAGGATCTGGTCGGCCAGCCAGCCGAGCGCCAGGGTGACCAGGACGATGGCGAGCAGGGCGGAGAGCGGCCAGAGCACGGTGCACCTCGACGGGGTCGGCGATTTGCACCATACCGTGGCGGTTTGGGGTGGCCCGGGAAGTGACGCGCGGTCGGGCGATCAGCGGGCGGTCAGCGGGCGGTCAGCGGGAGGTCTGCGCGGCGGGACCGGTGGGGGAGGTACTCGTGGCGGGGAAGGTCTGCCCGGCCGGGAGGGCGAGGTCGGCCCGGACGGGCTGACCGGGAGGGCAATCGGGACCCGCCGGGCGGGTGAAGCGGCCCGGGGTGGTGCCGAGGAAGCGCCGGAAGTGCCGGTTGAGGTGGGGCTGGTCGTGGAAGCCGACGGCGGTGGCGACCTCGGCCGGGGGCTGTCCGGCGAGCAGCAGACGGCGGGCGCGGTCGATCCGGCGGGCCGTCAGGTACTGGTGCGGCGGGATCCCGAAGGCGGCCCCGAACGCCCGGACCAGGTGGGTGGGGTGGGCGTGCAGCAGCCTTCCGGCCTCGGCGAGGGTGGGCGGGGCGAGCAGGTCGGCGTCCAGAAGGTCGCGCAGGTCCTGGGCGAGGCCCCGGGGCGGTGGCGCCCCCTCGGGGGCGTCCGGGCGCAGGTGGGTGCGCAGGCGGCCGGCGATCAGGGCGAGCCGGCTCTCCGCCTCCAGCTCCTCGCCGGGGCGGGCCAGGGCGGTGTGCAGGCGGCCGATGCGGTCCCGTAGGAGCGGGTCGGTGATGTCGGGGCCGTCCACGGCGGGGCCGGTGAGGGAGGTGTCCAGCTGGGTGGTGTCGAGGTAGAGGACGCGCTTGCGGAAACCCTCGGCGGTGGCCGGGGCGCCGTTGTGGGGGACGTGCGGCGGGAGCAGGCTGACGGTGCCGAGCGGGGTGCCGCGGCGGTGGCGGTCCAGCTCGTACTGGACGGCGCCGTCGTCCACGATCAGCAGGGTCCAGCTGTCGTGGACGTGCATCGGGTAGCGGTGCTCGGTGAAGCGCGCGTGCAGGACCTCGACCAGGCCGGGCACCGGCGGCCGCCACGCGGAGACCTCCTGACCGGGCGTCATGCCAAGAACGTACAAGACCGGGTGGGCGGGGACCGGGCAGTCTCGGTGCATGAGAAGCGAAGAGCAGAGCGCCGCGGCCGGGCCGGTCCGTTTCGACACCAAGATCGCGGTCCTGCTGCGCGAGGACCTGGAGCCCTGGCAGCGGCTGAACGTGACGGCCTTCCTGGTCAGCGGCCTGGGCACGGCCGTGCCCGAGGTGATCGGGGAGCCGTACCGGGATGGGGACGGGACCGGCTACCTGCCGATGTTCCGTCAGCCCGTGCTGGTCTTCGAGGGGACCAAGGAGGTGCTGACGGCCGCGCACGGGCGGGCGCTGGGGCGGGAGCTGCCGCTCGCGGTGTTCACCTCGGACCTGTTCGCCACCGGCAACGACCGGGACAACCGGGCCGCGGTGCGGGCGGTCGCCACGGCGGAGCTGGATCTGGTCGGGATCGCGATGTACGGGCCGCGCAACGCGGTGGACAAGGTGCTGAAGGGCGCCAGGATGCACCCCTGACCGGTGGTGAGCTGGGAAAACCACGGTGCGGGGGAGGCGTTCGGCTGGTTAGGGTGCGGCCCATGAACGACGACCTGACCGTGACCACCCTGGCCGAGCGGCCCGAGCTGCGCGAGCGGCTCTGGGAGATGCCCGACACCTGGGCCCGGTTCATGGACCACGACCTGGTGGCCAACGCGCTGATGGGCACGATCGCCGAGCTCTTCCCGGAGCACGTGGTGGTGGCCACCGACGCCGAGGGCGCGCTGGTGGCGCGCGGCCACAGCGTGCCGTTCCGGCTGCACGGGGAGGGCCGGGACGGCCGGCTGCCGGACCGGGGCTGGGACCAGGTGCTGCTCTGGGCCGTGAACGGTCACCGCCGGGGCGAACGGCCCGACACCGTCAGCGCGATCGAGATCGCCGTGCGGACCGACCTGCAGGGCAAGGGCCTGTCGGGCGTGGTGCTCGGTGCGATGCGGGACGCGGCGCGGGCGCGCGGGTACGCCGAGGTGGTGGCCCCGGTGCGGCCGAGCGCCAAGCACCACGAGCCGGGGACGCCGATGGAGGAGTACGCCTTCCGGGTGCGCGCGGAGGACGGGCTGCCGTACGACCCGTGGCTGCGGGTGCACGTGCGGGCCGGGGCGACGGTGGAGCGGGTCGCGCCGGTCTCGATGACCATCGCCGGGTCGCTGGCGGAGTGGCGGGAGTGGACCGGCCTGCCGTTCGACGCGACGGGGGAGGTGCTGGTGCCGGGGGCGCTGGTGCCGGTGCGGTGCGAGGCGGAGCGCGACCAGGCGGTCTACGTGGAGCCGAACGTCTGGGTGCGGCACCCGGTCTGACGGTCCCTGGGGGCGGGGCGGGGCGGGGCGGATGTGGCGCGGCGCCGGTCGGGAGGGTTCCCGGCCGGCGCCGTCGTCGTTCCCGGCGGTGGGTCAGAACAGGCCGTGCCACATCTGCTCGACCACCACCGACCACCAGGTGGTGTCCTTGCGGAAGGCGTCCTGGTCGATGGCGGCCAGGCTGTTCTGGAACTCGGCCAGGGCGGCGCCCGCCTCGGCAGGGGCGAGCCCGGCCAGGGCCGGGCGGGCGGTGGCGAGCAGGGCGAGGCTGCGGTCGAAGGCGGCGACGGTGGTGTTGACGAACCGTCCGCTGCCGGTGCGCGGGTGGACGGCCCAGACCGAGCCGGCCTCGTCGCCGGCCGTCTGGACGGCGATCACGCACAGGCCGTCGGTGCCGATCCGGGTCCAGCCCGCCAGCACGTCCAGGGTGGCCGGCGCGATCGGGGAGCCGGCGGCCGTCAGGTGGGTGCGCAGGTCGGCGAAGAGCCCGCCGGGGGCGGGCCGGTCGGCCTGGTCTGCGGTGAAGAAGAGCGGCAGCTCGTTGGGCAGCCCGGCCCAGGTGAGGGTGGAGCGGGTGGCGTCCGGGAGCGCGCTGGCGGCCAGGTCGTCGGCGTCGTACCGGGTCACCAGGTCGAAGACGGTGGGGAGTTGACGGCCGAGGGCGACGTCGCGGACCGCCTCGGCCGGCTCGACCGAGCCGGGCTGCGGGGCGGGGGTGCGGTTCGGGCGCGGGGTCGGGCGCAGGCGCTCGGTGAGGGCGGTGACGCCCTGCGCGCGCTCGTCGGCGGTGATGCCGTACGGGAAGTCGTGGCTGACGGCCGCGTTCGGCAACTGCTCCAGCACGACGGCCGGGTAGCCACCGGGGAGGGTGGACGGGTACAGCGCGGTGTGGACCGCGGTGACCGCCTCGGGAGCGACGCCGCGGCGCTGGAGCTCGGCCAGCAGCTGGTGCTCCACCGGCGGGTGGCCGGGGGCGGCGGTCAGCTCGATCCGGACCGGCTGGCCGGTGGCGGTGTCGGTGTAGTCGGCGGTCAGCGAGTTGCCCGGGCCGGTGGCCGGACGCTTGCTCTCGCGGTACGCCTCGATGACCTCGTCCACCGGGATGGACGACCAGACCGAGAGCCGGCCGGTGGAGCGGTCGACCACGCCGCAGGCGTCACCGAGGTCGGCCGGGGGCCGGCGCTGCCCGGTGACCGGGTCCCGCTCCAGCGGCGCGGGCGCCGCCCAGACCACCCAGCCGAGGTCGAACTCCCGGTGCCGGACCTCGCGCCGGGGCAGCCCGGCGGTGTCGGCGCCGCTGTTCAGCCAGGCGTCGGCGGTGCTGAGGGCAAGCTCCTGGGTGATCACGAGAACTCCTCGCCTGAGGGGACCGGTGGCGTTGTGTCGGCCGGGGTTTCGAAGTGTCGCTGCCGCGAGCCGGGACGAGGCTACCCGTTGCAAGGTCGAGACCGAACGAGCACGGTACGGGTACAGCCATGAAGTAAACATTATGATCTCATGGGCAATGCTGTGGACGGCCGGGGAAGTTGGCCCGGACGGACCACGGCGGAGATGCATACGGGGCAGGGGGACAGGCGATGGCCACGGACCGGGACATTCCGGAGATCACGGACGACGAACTGCTCGACGTCGCCGACAATCCCGCGCAGGCACGTGAGTTGCACCGCGCCCTGCGCACCCTCGCTGACAACGACTCCGTCGGCCCGCAGCTCCAGCAGATGGCCAGGGACGTGCTCAGCGGCCGCGTCGGCATGCGCGAGGTGGTCGAGTCCGACCGCTACCTCAACGCGATCGGGGAGCGGCTGGGGCAGATGCGCACCGCCGCCGAGAACCTCAGCCCGGCCGACCGCGAGGCCTCGGAGGCTCGGGCGGTCAAGCTCCGCGAGGACTACGAGGCGGAGTTCGGACCGGACGAGCCCGAGGAGTGGGAGCACGGGGGGTTCGGCGCGCAGCAGCGCTGAACGGTCCGCTCGGAGCGGCCGTACGCGGTGAGCGGTGAGCGGTGAGCGGTGAACTGACCGGACGGGTCATCAGACAGGTGTAGTGGGGGAGCCGAGATGGCACAGCAGATCGTGGTGGACCCGGACAGTCTCCGGTCCGAGGGCAGGAACATGGGCCGGATGGGCGAGGACTTCCTCGCCGCGGTGAAGAACCTCTCCAGCCGGCTGGAGGCCCTGGAGAAGGGCGACACCCCGCCGTGGGGCGACGACGACCTGGGCGAGAAGTTCGGCGTCGTCTACGAAGGCCTGCGCGACGGCATGAAGGAGTCGATGCAGTCGCTCGGCGAGCGCATCGGCGAGATCGGCCAGAAGCTCCAGGGCATGGCCGCCGCCCACGAGGCCAACGAGAGCCAGACCAGCGACGACCTCCGCACCATGGAGGGCAAGCAGGGCACGGTCGGCCAGCGGGTCCAGGCGCTCTACCGTCCGCACCACTGACGCACCGTCGTCCCACGGCGTGCGCGGCCGGGTCCGAGGCGGGCCCGGCCGCCGCCGTTGCACCGCCCGTTCGTAGTTCGCGTGGTTCTCGTAGTTGAAGTCTTCGTCACCGCAGGGGGAATGACCAGATGGCGCTCATGTTGCCGGACAGCGTCGAGTGGGTTCTCGAGATGCTGGGCTTTGACTGGCCTACGGCGAATGAGGACAAGCTTCGTGAGTCGGCGCAGGTGTGGCGTGACTTCGCCGATCAGGTGGAGGAGTTGCACTATCGGGGTGCGTCGGCGGCGAACGGGGTGTTGTCGTCGAACTCGGGTGATTCGATCGACGCGTTCGGTAAGACCTGGGAGAAGTTCTCGGGTGGTGGGGGTGGGTATCTGGCGGATGCGGCGACGGCCGCGCGGTTGATCGCGGCGGCGTTCGATGCTGCCGCGGTGATCGTGATCACGTGCAAGATCGCGGTGATCGCGCAGTTGGTGGCGTTGGCGGTGGAGTTGATCGCCGCTCAGGCGGCTGCGCCGTTCACGTTGGGGTTGTCGGAGTTGGGGGCGGCCGGGGCGACGTTGGCGACGAAGGCCATCGTGCGGCGGTTGTTGAAGGAGCTTCGGCAGGCTCTGGTCGAGGCGATCATGGAGACGTTGAAGGAGCCGGTGGTTTCGGCTGTTCAGGCGATGATCAGTGATTTGATCGCGCAGACGGTGAACCAGGGTTTCGGTGCGCAGGACGGGTATGACCTGGGGCGGACGGGGAAGGCGGGTGCGGACGAGTTCAAGGATGCGGTGAAGAACTCGGGGCAGACGTTCACGGAGTCGTTGCGGGACGGGTTGGGTTCGCGGGCGGGGCGGCATGCGCGCAACGGTCTGGAGAATGCGGCGGGTCGTAACGGTGGTGGTGACGATCCGGGGTCGGGCAACAACGACGCGGGTTCGTCGAACAGCAACAACACCTCGCCGTCCTCGACGTCGAACTCCCCGTCCAACTCGACCAGTTCACCTTCGTCGTCCAGCTCCACGCCGTCGTCGAGCTCTTCGCCGTCCTCGTCCACCTCGAGTCCGTCGAGCACGTCCAACACGTCGTCGGGGGACGGCTCCACCTCACGTGATTCGGGGCCGTCCTCGACCAGTTCGCCGACGCCGACGCCGACGAGCACGGCGCCGAGCCACACGCCGTCGCCTTCGCAGCAGCCGGGTGGTGACTCGTCTCCCTCGCCGCGGACTCCGTCGCCGGCGTTGGACCCGTTCGGTACCCGGGTGGGCCCGGACGCGGCGACGGACGGTCCCTCGCGCACGCCGGTGACGCCGGAGCACAGCACGCCGCCGGCCCGCAACGACGACGGGGCCGGGCGCACCAACACCCCCGCGCCGGAGGGCCGTTCGACGCCGGACAACTCCGGCCCGACCCGCACGCCTGACCATGACCCGGGCTCGACGCGGCCGGCCGCCAACGATGGTCCGTCGCGCACGCCTGACCATGACCCGGGCTCCACGCGTCCGGCCGGCAACGATGGTCCGTCGCGTACGCCTGATCACGACCCTGGCTCGACGCGTCCGGCGGCGAACGATGGTCCGTCGCGTACCCCTGAGCACGATCCGGGCTCCAGCCGTCCGGCGGCGAACGATGGTCCGTCGCGCACGCCTGACCACGACTCGGGTTCGACCCGTCCGGCGGCGAACGATGGTCCGTCGCGTACCCCTGACCACGACTCGGGTTCGACCCGTCCGGCGGCGAACGATGGTCCGTCGCGTACCCCTGACCACGACTCGGGTTCGACGCGTCCCGCCGCGAACGACGGTCCGTCGCGTACCCCTGAGCACGATCCGGCTCCGTCGCGGCCCGCGCAGGAGGCGCCGGCTCCGTCGCGGCCGTCGCAGGAGTCGCCCGCGCCGACGCTTGGGCCGGTGCGCCCCTCGGAGGCGGCTCCGGTGCCGCAGCCCGCCCACACGCCGTCGGCGGATGTTCCGACGCCGCGTCACGAGAGCGCGCCGGAGCCCGCGGTGACCCGCCCGGACGCTGCGACGCCGTCCCTGCAGCAGCCTGCTCCGGAGCGCACCGCGCCGTCCGAGCCCGCCGGCACCGCCACCGACCCGCGCACCCACACCCCGGCTCCCTCCCACACCCCGGGCCCCGACGGCACGGCGCCGGCGCCGTCGCGGGTGGACCCGCGGACCGCGTTCGCCAACGACCCCACCCCCAACCCGACCCCGTCGTCGGACCCGTCCTCCCCGGCCGGCACACCCAGGTTGAACACCGCGGGTCTGGGTGCGACCACCACCGCCCCCTCGCCGTCCTCGTCGGATCACCGCCCGGGTCCGGTGCCCACGGGTGATCCCACCCCCAACACCCCTGGCACGCCCGGCACTCCGGGTGCGCCTGGTGCCGTTCCGCATGTCGGCGCCCCGCAGGCGGCCACGCCCAGCACCCCGGCGTCGTCCCGCCCGACCGCTCCGCAGGCCCCGGCCACGCCGACCGGTCCGGTGCCCTCGCAGCGCCGCCCCGACAGCGACGGTCCGACGTTCGGGCCGCGTCCGGCCGCCGACCGCGGACCCGCCCGCCCGGATCCGCGCGCCGCCTACGCCAACCCCCGCCCCGCCGACATCAACAACCGCCTCAACCCGGACGGCCAGAACACCACCCCGAGGCCGGACAGCACGCCGCGCCCGGACCTGGGCAACCGGCTCAACCCGGACGGGCAGAACACCGCGCCGTCGAAGCCGGACAGTGCGCCGCGCCCGGACCTGGGCAACCGGCTCAACCCTGACGGCCAGAACAGCACCCCGTCGAAGCCGGACAGCGCGCCGCGCCCGGACCTCGGCAACCGGCTGAACCCGGACGGCCAGAACACGGTGCCGAAGGCGGACAGCACCCCGCGCCCGGACATAGGCAACCGGCTCGACCCCAACGGCGACAACTCCCGCCCCGACGCGCCCCGTTCGCACGACACCGACCCCGGGAAGCCGGACATCGGCAACCGCCTGGACCCCGAGGGCCACAACACCCACCGCACCACCGACGACGACGGCCACACGTCGAAGGAGCCCTACCGCCCCGCCACCGAGGACCGCCCCCAGGGCAGCCCCGGCGGACTCGACGACCCCTCACCCGCCGACAACCGGCACATCAACGACGCCGTCCCCCGCAACCCCGACGGCACCCCCACCCGCCACCCCGACCCCAACGAGGGCAACTGGCCCGGCGCCGTCAACGGCACCGACCCCCACGCCCCCGGCCGCACCAACAACTGCGTCGACGTCGCCCTCGCCACGGTCGACACCTACTCCGGCCACCCCACCGCCGCCGCCTCCCGCACCCCCGACACCGACGCCAACGGCAACCCCTCCGACCGCGGCGAACGCGGCGGACGCGACCGCATCGAGAACGCCCTCGGCGCCCGCTTCAACGACATGGGCAACGGCGACCAGGCCTACCGCCGCCTCGAAGACACCCTCCGCAACAGCGGCCACGGCTCCCAAGCCGTCATCATCACCACCGACAAGGACGGCCGCTCCCACGCCTGGAACGCCGTCAACCACAACGGCACCATCACCTACATCGACGCCCAGACCGGCCGCCGAAGCCCCCAACCCCTCCACAACGGCGACAACGGCGTCTTCGCCATCCCCCTCGACCCCAACCGCACCCCCACCACCCCCGACCACCACACCACCGACCCCACCCACAACCCCGACCACGACCGCACCGCCCCCGAAGAAGCCGCCGGAGCAAACCCGGATGCCTCCAACGACCAATCCGGTGATGGTCGCTATTCGGATGAAGCCGAGCGTCAGCGCGTTCGGAAGCAAGTGGAGAAGGCCAACGCCGATCCGGAGTGGTTCAAGGAGCACTACAGCAAGGACGGGCACCGTCGTCGGATCGGGAAGCAGGACGAGAACGGGAACGAGATTCCCCAGCTCCGGCAGAACCCGGACTATCCGGCGAAGGACCCCAACAGGTGGATAGCGGCGCAGGATGCCCCGCCGCCTGCTGCGGAGAAGTACCACGACGACGCCCAGGTCGAGCGGAGCTCCGCTGTCCCCGCCGACCGGGAGCGCGCCGAGAAGATCGAGAAGGCGATCGAGGACCGCAAGGCGGCGCTTGCTCGTGACAGGGTTGCCGAGGACGCTCTGGACGAGGCGAAGAAGAAGCACGAGCAGGACAAGAGCGACGAAGCCGCGAAGGCCGAGTACGAAAGGCTCAAGGAGGAGCACAAGACACCGCACCACCTGATGGGCAAGGCCGGTGAGGAACTCGGCGACAAGGTAGCGGAGTTCCACGCCATTCCGGAGAACTACCCCGGTGCCGACCGGAAGGACGACCGGAAGGACGGCAACAACCGCTTCGATCAGATTTGGTTGCGTGAAGACGGCGGCTACGTCGTCGTCGAAGCCAAGGCGCCGTCGGCGGACCTGGGAGACCGAAGGGCTCTGAACGGTCGTCAGGTCATGCAGGGGCACCCGGATTACTTCAAGGCCATCATCGAGCAGATGAAGAACCGGAAGGGTGACGACGGTACGGAAGCGGCGCTGGCGAGGGACCTCATGGCTGCTTGGAAGGCAGGAAAGCTGGACTACGTGATGGTCAAGGCCAAGGTCGACGGCACTGACTACGATGGCTATCTGATGAAGAAGTTCGACATCGGTACTCCGTGAGTGAGAGGCGAGCACCAATGACCGTGGTAGTGGCACGTCATGCGATTCCGGCGGACGACAAGGCGGCGCGGGCTGCCGAGGTACTGAGCGGGATCCTGGCGGACGAGTTCGCCGAGGAACCGCTGACGGCGTGGGATCTGCAGAGTGCGACATCGACGGCGCTGGCCCTGACGCGCAAGCGGGCCTTGCTCGATCCGCCGGCTGAGGAGGTCGAGAGCTGGTACGCCTGGACGGCTGCGATGCAGGCGAGTTCGGCGGTGTTCGCGGCGGTCCAGGCCCAGGGGTCTGTGGAGTGCCGGATCGGAATTCACGGGGTTCGGGCGATTCCTGCGATCGAGCCGACGGACTACACGGACGCGGGGTCGTGGCTGGACGCGTTCTGGCTGGCGCTGATCTGCCGGGAGCCGCGGCGGTTGGACGTGCTGGCTACGGTGCCGGAGTCGGTGCTGCGGCAGTCCGGTGCGGTGTTCGACGAGTACATCTACGCGTGGGTGGGTGCGCTGCAGGCGTTCCGGCGGCAGGAACCCGAGGTCATGGAGAAGCTCCTGGCCGCGATCGACGGCACGGACCCCCAAGTGGCGCGGGTTGCTGACCGCGAGACCCTGCTCAAGCTGCTCTACCCGCCGATCGCGGCCTTCTACAGGTTGGTGCAGCGGGACGCCGAGAAGTTCAACGAGGCCCTGGTCGAGGGCCTCGAGCTGCACCGCGAGTACTGGACGGCGGAGGAGGACCGCCTCGACGAACCCTTCGGGTTCGTGTCTCTCCCGCTGCTGGCGATCGCCTGCCTGGCTCGTGACCTCGGCATCGAGGTCGAGGTGGAGTCGGACTACCTGCCGAAGCACCTGCTGCTGGGCAGTTGGGTCGGCGAGTTCGACGCATGATGACTTCCGCAACGTAGTGGTGCCGAGGGGGCGTCCGACTGGCGCGCCCTGAGGTGCCTACCGGCAATGCGGCGGCACTCTGCGCGGTCGCCACGTCGGACGTGTCTCCGGTGGAGTGCCGCTCTGGTGGGAGACGGGGCTGATCGCCGCGGCCGGCCCGCAGAAGGCGGCCGATGCGGGCACATGGGGGAGGGGTGCCGGGCGGCGGAGTACGCGGAGGACACCTTGACTTCGGAGATGGAGGACCGGTGGTGGTGGCGCGCCATGCGGCGTCGACCGAGAACGTCCGAGAAGTTGGTGGAGACGCTCGACGGGATTCTGCAGCGTGCCTTCCGCCGCGAGCCCTTGACTGTTCTGGGGTTGAGCATGGCGACGGACAAGGCGTTGATCCTGGCGCGGAAGCGGGCGTTGCTCGATCCCGCGGTGGAGACGGTCGAGAGCTGGTACGCCTGGACGGCTGCGATGCAGGCGAGTTCGGCGGTGTTCGCGGCAGTGGGGACCGGGGGGTCGGTGGTGGTGAGGCTGGGGTCGGCGGGTGTGCGGGAGGTCCAGGCGGTCCGGCCTGACCACTACACCGATGCCGGGTCGTGGTTGGACGCCTTCTGGCTGGCCGTCGTCTGCCGGGAGGCGCGTCGACTGGGACCTGCTGGCGTCGGTGCCGATCCCGGTACTGCGGGAGTCGGGGGCGGTGTTCGACGACTACATCTATTCGTGGGTGAGGGCGCTTCAGGAGTTCCGTTCGGCTGGGCCGGAGTTGATGGGCTGGCTTGAGGAAGCTCTCGAGGGTGCGGACCCCGAGGTGGCTCGAATCGCCGACCGCGAGATCCTGGTGAAGCTGCTGTACCCGCCGATCGTCGCCTTCTTCCGCCTGGTTCAGCGGGACGCGGAGAAGTTCAACGAGGCGCTGCTGGAAGCGGTGCGACTGCACAAGGAGTTCTGGACCGCGGACGAGGAGCGGATCGACGACTCCGCCGGGTTCGTGTCCCTGCCGCTGACGGCACTCGCATCCCTGGCCGAGGACTTGGGCATCCCGGTGAAGGTGGAGTCGGACTACCTGCCGAAGCGCCTGGTACTGGGCAGTTGGGTCGGCGAGTTCGACACCTGACGACTGCTGCGAGGAAGAATCGGAGGCATGTGCTGCTCTGCTGGCACGAGCGGCACCAGAGGGAGGTCTGAACCAGGTGACCATGGTTGTCGCACGTCATGAGAGTGCTGGAGGGGACGTCGATTCTGCGGTCCGGAAGCTGGGGGAGTACCTCTCTTTCTGTCTGGAACGAGTGGGATCTCAGCCCCTCGGCGCGTCCCGGGTCATGAATACGGCAGTGATCATCGCGGAGACGCACATCATCGCTGATCCCAAGGCCGACCGGATCGAGAGCTGGGATGCTCTTCTGACGGCGATGCAGGCGTCTTCTGCGCTGTTCGCGGCCGCCGGGCTCGCCGAGGGTGCGGTGGAGTGTCGGATCGCCGGCGATGTGCGGCGGATTCCGGCGGGGAACTCGAAGCGTGAAGCGCACGCGGCGAACTGGCTGACTGCTTTCTGGCTGGCGATCGTGTGCCGGGAGACCGAGCGGCTGGATGCTCTGGCTGCTCTGCCGGTCGAGTCGCTGCGGAATCCCGCTGCGGTGTACGACGAGTACATCTACCTGTGGGTGGAGGCGCTGCAGGCGTACTGGAAGAAGGAGCCGCAGCAGGCGGAGAAGCTCGCGGCCGCGATCGAGGAGTCGGATCCGGAGGTCGCCCGGATCGCTTCCAAGGACTACCTGGTGAGGGTGGCCCATCCGCCGATGGAGATGATGTACCAGTTCCTGAAGGGTGATCAGGCCGCCTTCACCAGTTCGCTCGTACGGGCGTTGGAGATGCACCGGGAGTACTGGACGAGCGATCACGAGCAGTCGATCTCGTCCACCGGCTTCCTCGCCCTGGCACCGTTGGCGGTGGCGTGCATGGCCTTCGACAGCGGGATGCAGATCGAGGTGGAGTCCGGCTACCTGCCGGAGAACCTGCTGGACCGTAGTTGGATCGGCGAGTACGAGACCACCTGAACCGAACCCCCGGCCGGAGCCCGCCCAGGGAACGTCGGCCACCGGGATGACCAGCTGGAAACCGAGGAGTGGGACCGCCGGATGCGTTTCGAACTGGCAGCACGTCAGGCCGCTGCCGAGGAACTGGCTGCCTGGCTCGAGCGGGGTGACCTCGGTGATGGGATCAGGCTGGTCACCGGCGATCCGGGGGCGGGGAAGAGCCGGCTCCTCGCCAGGACCGCCGCTGCGGCCGATGCCGACGCCCGTGGGTTCGTCGCCGTCGCCGACGGGTCGCTGCCTCCGGTCGGTGCTTTCGGCGGGGGCGCGGACGGGGACGGTGGGACGGGCGCGGAGTGGTTGCGGTGGCTCGCGGACGGAATGGGGTTGGGGGACCGCATCCGGTACGACGGCGACGTCTCCGGGTTGACCCTCGCGCTCAGGAAGGACGAACACCCGCAGGCTGTCCTGTTGTCCGGTGCTCCTGGTCGGCTGAGGGTGACGGTCCGGCGGTCGGCCGGAGTGCCGGAGCTGGTGCGCAAGCTGATCGACCCGGTGACCGCGAAGCGGCCTGGTGGCGGCCTGGCGTTGCTGCTCGTGGAGGTCGACCGGACCACCTTGGCCGAACTGCTGTGGTGGAAACCGAAGTTGGCTGCCTCTGTGATCGACCTCGACCAGGGTCGGTTCGCGCCCGACCGGGCCGCGTTCGCGGCGTGGGTGCGGAGTCTGATCGACGTACCGGACTCGGTCTTCGCCGGCCGCGAAGGAGACGCGGCATCCGCTGCGGCGGCGGTGACGGCGGCGGCTTGGCCGAACTTCCTGGTGGCGGAGGTGCTCGCCGGGGAACTCCGGGCACGCTCCGGTGCGGTGGGGACGCTTCCCGAATCGCTGGAGGGCGCATGGGAGTTCGTCCTCGACGGCTTTGGTCAGGACGCCGCACGGGCCCGGAGGCTGCTGGCGCCGGTGGTGCTGGCTGAGGGTGTTGTCGGGATGCCCGGCGAGCTGCGGCGGCGGGCCGCGGCTGCGGTGACCGGTGACCGGGTCACGAGTGCGGAGCTGAACGCCTTCGAGGGGGTGGTGGCCTCGTTCGTCGCCGCCGACGTGGTGGAGGGAGCGGGGGCCGTTCCGGACGGGTACGCCAGGCTGAGGCACGGTGCTCTGGCCGAGGCGGCGGCTGCCTCGTTCGGCTCGGGGGTGACGGAGGTCCAGCGGAGGATCACCACCGCCCTCCGGGAGGTGCTGCCGGACGACGTGGCGGCGGTGGCGCGGGGCCGGGTGTTGACGGCGTCCGAGGACTACGTGCTGCGGTTCGGCGTCGGACACGCCCTCGGCGGTGGTCTGCTGGACGAGTGGCTGGCGGACCTCCGGGTGCTGGTGCTGGGCGACCCCGAGGCCTTGGCCGAGGCGGTGGCTGCCGGCGACCGCACGGAAGGGGCGGCGGCTCGGCGCCGGGGAGCGGTGGCCGAAGCGGTTCGGGCGTACCGGTCCGACTCGCGGTGCGGCGTCATCGAGTGGGTGGCCCGGTTGCGGTTCGCCGGGCAGGCCTGGGGGGACGAGGATCTGGTCCGGGCTCTGGACGGCCTCGGACTGACGCTCCCTTGGCGGGCCGAGTGGGCACGCTGGCGCCCGCTGGGGGCTTTCGACGCCCGGGAGTTCGGCCCGGGCTGGACCGGTCCTGTCGAGGTCGTCGGCTGGCGTGGCGCGACCGGAGCCGAGGGTGCGGTGTGCCTGCGGTCGGCGTACGACCGGAAGTACCGCTGGTACGCGTTGGCGGACGGGGCGCAAGAGGGAGAGGCAGTGGAGCAGCGGCCCGAGACCGCCGATGCCCTTGCGGTGGTGGTGGACGGAGACGGCAGCACGGTGGCCGTCTCCGACGGGGGGTCCGACCTGTTGAGGGTCGAGGTGCATCCCGGAACGGGCACGGACGGAGTGGTCCTCTCCCTCTGTGCGCCGTACCCGGGAGCGCAGGCCTACCCGCTGCCCGGTGGCCGTCTCCTGCTGGCCGGGCACAGCGGACTGGCACTGCTCCGTTTCGGCCCGTCGGCCGGAGCCCCGGCCGGAGGGCCGGCCGGAGGGCCGGCCGAGCGGGCCACGGAACCGGTGCTGCTGCCCCGCGAGGCCTGGTGGACCGTGGGCGCGCTGACGGCGGACGACCTCCAGCCCTACTACCAAGGGGGCATCGCGGTCGCCGGCCCCGGCGCACTGGGAGCGCTGGCGGAACTGCCGGATGCGGTCCAGGTGCTGTGCACGATCGGGCTTCCCGGATTCCCCGTCTTCTGGCAGGACACACTCGGCTCGCTGGAGACGCTCCGGTCGCTGGAGGAGTACCTCGAGGAGGAGGGCGCCGAGAGCGAGGTGGACGCGAGCGGCTACACCGTGATCGCGGTCGCCGGCGACGGTGAGAGCGCACTCTGCGTGGAGCACGGGACGGGCCGGGTGGTGCAGGCGTTCGACGGTGAACCCGAGGTGGTCAACACCTCGCTCATGGCGTTCGCCGCCTGCCAGGCGCTGGCGACCTGGGCGCTCTCGGTGTCGACCGGGCGTCAGGTGGCCGAGCGCTACGAGTTCCTGGCGTTCGTCCGTGCGGCGCTCCGCCGGGTCGATCCGGTGGCGGCCGAGGGGAACGGTGCGGACTGGTGGTGGTTCCAGGCCATCGAGGACGACTACACCCTGCTCGCGTAACGGAATCCGTCCGACGAGCGCGTACTCCGCGCCGGCGCGGAGAAGGCTGCGTAAACCGGTCCGTAGGGACTACGTCCAGGTTCGGTCGGAGGTCTGAGAGGGGGCTGGGAACAGGAGGGGTTCGGTGCGGTGTTGGATCAGTAGCTGCGGGGGCACCGACGGTAGTCGGGGTGGTCCGGATGGGCGGGGACCGCGGCGGACATGAGACCAACTGACCTGGGAGTGACCTGAGTTGAACGCCATTGTGAAGCGGCACGGCATTTCCACGGAGCACGTCGAGAGTGGTCTGGCGCTGCTGGGCGAGGACTTGGCGGTGGATCTGGGGAGGCTGCGGCCAGGAGCTTCGCTGGGGTTGGTGAGCGTGCTGGAGACGGCGTTGGTGATGGCCGAGGCCGGGCTGCTGCTGGACCCGGGGGGCGAGCGGGTGGAGAGCCGGGAGGCGTTCCTGACGGCGGCTCAGGCGGCTGCAGCGCTGTTCGCGGTGGCGGGAGTGGAGGAAGGAGCCGTGGAGGCCCGGATCGGCGGGGCCGTGCGGACGGTGGGGGCGGGGGACTCGCGGCGGGAGGCGCACGCGGGGAACTGGTTGAACGCGTTCTGGCTGGCGGCGGTCTGTCGGGAGGGCGGGTTGCTGGACGGGCTGGCGGCGGTGCCGGTGGAGGTGCTGCGCGGGTCCGGTGCGGCGGAGGACGAGTACACCTGGGCGTGGGTGGCGGCCCTGCAGGCGTACCGGCGTCAGGGCCAGGGGCTGGCACAGGAGTTGGCCGCCGCGCTGGAGGCGGCGGAGCCGGCCGCGGTCGTGGACCGGGAGTACCTGATGAAGGTGGTGCGGCCGGCCATGGACCTGTTCGGCCGGTTCGTGGCGCGGGACCAGGCGGGCTTCGACGCGGCGCTGGTGCGGGCCTTGGAGCTGCACCGGGAGTACTGGACGGCGGACGGGGAGCGGGCGGTGACGTCCACCGGGTTCGTGGCGCTGGCTCCGCTGGCGGTGGCCTGTCTGGCGCAGGACGCCGGGATGGCGGTGGACGTGGTGTCGGAGTACCTGCCGGTGGGTCTGGTGACGGGGCGTTAGGGAGCGGGACGGCCGGAGCCGGCGGGCGCGTCCGAGGGCGCCCGCCGGCTCCGGCCGGTGTAGGGGACTGCGGGGACTACTGGAGGAACTTGGCGCCCGCCCAGTCGGCGTGGTCGCTGTTGATGCCGTCGCCGCCGTCGGTGACCTTCAGGGTCAGGGTGTTGACGCCGGCGACGTTGACGTCGACCGGCTGGGCCGGGGTGGTGGGGGTGTTGACGGAGGGGCTCTCGTAGAGCTTGACGCCGTCGCCCCAGACCTCGAACTTCAGGGTCGCGTAGGAGCTGACCTCGTCGTCCACGCCGGTGTCGGCCTGGAAGCGGGTGTAGCCGCGGTTGAGGTTGTAGGTGATGGTGCTGTTGGCGTGGGTGCCGATGCCCTTGGGGTAGGTGGTGCCGTTGATCTTCAGCGGGTTGCCGTCGATGCTGCGGTCCTTCTGGACGGTGCCGAAGTCGGCCTGCGCCGAGGCCCAGGCCAGGTCGCTGGCGTTGACCGGCGCCGAGGCCTTGACGGTGAGCTTGGCACCGGCCCAGTCGGCGTGGTCGCTGTTGATGCCGTCGCCGCCGTCCAGGGCCTTCAGGACCAGGGTGTTGACGCCGGTGACGTCGACGTTCACGCTCTGGGTCTGGTTGTTGGGGCCGAGGGTGTAGGGGCTCTCGTAGAGCTTGACGCCGTCGCCCCAGACCTCGAAGCGGACCGAGCCGGTGGCGGTGATCTCGTCGTCCACGCCGGTGTCGGCCTGGAAGCGGGTGTAGCCGCCGCCCAGGTTGTAGGTGATGGTGCTGTTGGCGTGGGTGCCGATGCCCTTGGGGTAGACGGTGCCCTGGAGCTTGATCGGGGTGCCGTCGATGCTGGTGTCCTTGCGGGGGGTCCCGAAGGAGTTCTGGTAGCTCGCCCAGGCCAGGTCGCTGAGGTTGACCGTCTTGGGGGTCGGGAGCGTGGTGACCGCGGCGGCGTTGCTCGCGGCGGAGACGTTGCCCGTGGTGTCCACGGCCCTGACCGTGAAGGTGTAACCGGTCGAGCCGGCCAGGCCGTTGGCGGTGAAGGTGGTGCCGGTGGTGGTGCCGATCACGCTGCCGTTGCGCAGGACCTGGTAGTTCGTCAGGCCGACGTTGTCGGTGGAGGCGTTCCAGCTCAGGTCGACGCTCGCGTCGGTGAGGTTGGCGGTCGCCAGGCCGGACGGGGTGCTCGGGGCGGTGGTGTCGACGACCGTGCTGCCCGCGGCGGCGGTGACGGTGGCGCCGGCGTTCACCGGGACGCTGACGTAGGAGACGGTCTGGCCGTAGAGCGACTTGGTCTGCGCCGGGTAGGCGGTGCCGTTCACCGAGATGGTGGAGTAGGAGCCGTAGAACTGGGCCTCCCAGTTCACCGTGGAGCCCGCGTTGTTGGTCAGCACCGAGCCGGTGGTGCCGATGTGCTTGAGCTTGAGGTCGCTGTCGCCGACCTTGAGGTGGTCGATCTCCACCCACGGGGTCTCCGAGGTCAGGCGGGAGACGGTGGCGACCTTGTGGTTGGGGGCGTCGGGCTGGACGCCCATCATGCCGTCGACGGTGTTGCTGACGGCGAGGAAGGAGATCTCGGGGTAGGTGTCCTTGTCCTTCATCAGCTTCTTCAGCCAGGACCAGCCCTCGCCGGAGCGGTTGTACTGGTAGTACATCTCCGGCAGGTAGGAGGTCGCCTCGACGTTCAGGCTGTCGTCGTTGGCGGCGATGAAGTCCAGGTAGGCGGAGGTCCGCGGGCCGTAGTCGCCCAGGCCGTTGAGCATCATCAGGAAGCTGGCCTCGTGGCCCCAGCTGCTGTAGCCGGTGCCGTTGGCGTCCTTGCCGCGGACGTAGCGGTTGTTGGCCGAGTCGAACCACTGGCTCTCGAAGTGGTTGCGGACCCGCTGCGCGCGGTTGGCCCAGGTGGTGCTGCCGGCGGTGTCGCCCTTGGCCTTGAGGATCTGCGCGTAGGCGAGCATCGACTGGTACTGGAAGCCCAGCGCGTCGGCGGCCGAGGTCAGGTTCTCGTTGGGGAACTCGAAGAAGGTCGCGGTGTACTCACCGTTCTGCTTCTTCGCCACGGGCTGCTCGGCGGCGGGGTTGGCGTCGTTCCAGGTGACCTGGTGGCTGGCCAGGAACTGGTTCATGGTGGAGTCGTAGTACGCCGACAGGGTCGGGTCGTTGATCCAGGCGGCGTTGCCGGTCCACTGGTACTGCTTGAAGGCCTTGGCCATCAGGTTGAACGGCGAGGGCAGCTCGCGGAAGCCGGTCTGGTCGATGTAGTACATCGCGCCGGTGGGGCTGTGCGCCCAGAGCGGCCAGCCGTTCTGGCCCGGGTCGTCGGCGTCGCCGGCGAAGGTCTTGAACATGTTGAGGGTCTCGTTGTCGAGACCGATGACGTGCGCGCCGTCGGACTGGTGCGAGATGTCGCGGTTGTAGTACGACTCGCGGTTGGTGTAGGCGCCCCAGTAGCCCGGCTGCACGGTCTGGTGGGTGGCGTCGGTCAGCCGCCACCACTCGGGCTCGTGGCCCATCATCGGGTTGCCCTGGTAGAACGCCATGCCGAGCGCGCGGTCGCGGCCCCAGGTGAAGCCGTCGTTGAGGGCGGCGTTGGGGGAGTTGATGGTCAGCGGGCTGGTGGGCGCGCCGACGTAGTTCTGGATGGTGATGCGGTCCACCCGCGGCACGTCGGTGGAGCCGACGGCGGTCAGCTCGATGACGTCGCCCGGCTTGAGGGCGACCTTGCTGCTGGTGCGGGTGTCGATGTTCTTGGGGTCGGTGTAGTCGGTGCCCCAGCGGCCGTTGGCGTTCCAGCTGTCCACCTGGGCCGAGTTGACGGTCAGCCGGTAGCTGACGCCGCCGGCGGTCTTGCCGTTGTAACGGGTGATCAGGTCGTACGTGCCCGCCGCGCCGGCGAAGGTGGACCGGGCCGAGCTGGTCTGGCCGGCCGCGCCGCGGGCGTAGGTGACGGTCTCGACCGGGTTGTTGTACGCGGTGTGGTTCACGGTCTCGGTCGCGAAGTTGGTCAGCGACATGTTCTCGACCTGGAGCACGTACGGACCGGCAGCCGTGTCCGCCGAGGCAGTGGCGGCGGGCAGGGCGGGGAGTGCGATGGTGCCGGCGATCAGGGCGATGGCGGCGGACAGCGCGCGAGGGTGGCGGCGCATGGGCGGTCGGTCCTTTCGGGTGGGGGCGTGCGTGGGGGAGCGGCTGAGGGGCAGCCGTGGGAGCGGCGCGACCGCGCCGTGAGGTCTTGAGGTGTGGGGGTGGGGCGTTGAAAGCCGTTGAACTGTGTCGCCTATTGAGGACTTCGGCGAAGGCCCTGTCAATAGTTGAATCCCGTTCAATCGCAAGGCTTCCATCGACTTCCGGGCCGTCGACGCTGGTTCGAATGCGTCCGGATCGGCTCGGTGTGACTGCCGTCTTCGCAGGTCAGAAGGTTGACCTCGGCTGGCCGTCGGAGCGGGAGGCGGTGCGGCGAGGGCCCGGCGGGGGCGTGGGGGCCTCGGGATCTTGCAGTAGGTCAATGACAGAACATCAGAAAGCTTTCACTGCTGTGTTGCATGCCATGGTGAGGCTGAGTAGTGTCCTGTCATGGCGAACGGCGGCCCGAGGGCTCCGAAGAGCCCGCCGGACCGCCGTCGTCGGCGTCCTGACGGTCGATCAGACGGCCGTCAGGGTGAGGAGTGAGGTGCAACGGCCCGGCGGGGTGTCGGCCGGGTCGGTGACGCGGAGGAGTTCCGCGATCAGCGGGCGGCGGGGCCGCTCCAGCCCGTCGGCACGTGGCCGAGGCGCACCCGCTGCGGGTGGTCGCCGACCGGGACGGAGGCGGTGGGGCGTCCGGTGGCGAAGTCGATCGCGGTGACGCGGTCGCTGCCGCTCTCCGAGACCACGCAGGAGCGGCCGTCGCCGCTGACGGTGGCCCAGTACGGCTTGGCGGCCGGGATCAGCGGGCCCTCCTGGAGGGTGGCGCGGTCGAGCACGGTGACGTAGTCGTCCATCGTCCCCGCCACGCACAGGTGGGCGCCGTCGGGGCTGGCCGAGAGGCCGTGGTGACGGGAGTCGTTCACCCAGGTGGTGCGGTCCTCGTCGGTGGCCGGCGACTTGGGCAGCTCCTTGAACCGGGTGATCCGGTCGGCGGCCACGTCGTACTCCACCAGGCCGTTGTAGAAGGAGAGCTGGAAGTAGAGGGTGGAGCCGTCCGGACTGAAGGCGGCCGGGCGGACGGCGTCGGAGAGGTCACTGCGTCCGGCCGCGTCCAGCCGCTGGCGCATGTCGATCACCTTGACCGGTGCGTAGGTGTCGGCGTCCACCACGGTGATCCGCCGGTCGCCCTTGGTCCAGTCGAGCCAGGGGGCGTCCAGTGCGGTGGTGACCTCGCCGATCGACATGTTCCACAGCCGGTGGCCGCCGTCGGTGAAGAGGTTCTCGTGCGGCTTGTCGCCGGTGCGGAAGGAGCCGAGCTGGGCGCCGGTGCGGACGTCGAGCACGTGCACCGTGTTCGCGGTGGAGGCGGAGACCGCGACCTTGGTCCCGTCGGGGGAGAGGGCCATGTGGTCGGAGCGGTAACCGGCCACCGGGAAGCGCCAGTTGAGGCGGCCGGTGGCCAGGTCCAGGGAGACCACGTCGGCGAAGCTCGGGCGGGAGACCACCGCGGAGGAGCCGTCAGGGGTGGTGTACATGTCGTCGACGAACTGGTCGTGGCCCTCGCCCGGGCCGAGGCGGACGCCGAGGAAGTAGGCCAGCCTGATCGGGTCGCGGTGGATCTCGGCCAGCCGCTGCTCCCTGTCGGGGACGACGTCGATCCGGCCCACCTTGGCGAGGTCTCCGGAGGAGGCCAGCACGTCAGCGGTGCCGTCCCAGTTGTTGCCGACCAGCAGGACTTCGCGCAGGGGCGGCGAACTGGCGGCCGGAGCATGGGAGTTGAGGGAGACGGACAGGGTCAGGGCGGCGGCCAGGGCCAGGGCGGTGCGGGGGATCCGGGGCACGGTCACTCCTGGGGGTGGGGAGGAGGCGCGGGACGTTACCCGACGGTAGGGATGACATGCCCGGGTCGGCAAGACCTCGGATGCGCCGAGTCGGTACGCGAATTGAGTCGAACGGCGTACCAAGACTTGGTCAAGTCCCTATGGTCTGGACCATGTTGATGATTCGTCAGAAGGTCGTGGGTGGACTCACCGCGCTGACCCTGGCCGTCGGCCTCGGCGCCGTGGCCGTCCCCGTGGCCCAAGCCGCGCCGGCGGCAGCGAAGTTGGTCTGGAAGGACTGCCCGCCGGAGGCCGGCTGGCCGCCGCACGACCCCCGGATGCTCTGCACCACCGTCACGGTGCCGCTCGACCACCGCAGGCCGAACGGGCGCACCATCGAGATCGCCGTCTCCCGGATCGCCACCGCCAAGCCCGGCTTGCGGCGCGGCGTGCTGCTGCACAACGGCGGCGGCCCCGGCACCCGCAGCCTCCACCTGCCCAGCGCCTACGCGCAGGTCTACCCGCAGGAGGTGCTGGACCGCTACGACCTGATCGGCTTCGACCCGCGCGGCATCGGCCACAGCGCCCCGCTCACCTGCGGCCGCACCGAGGCCGGGCTGCCGACCGAGAAGGTGCTCCCCTTTCCGGCGCCGGACGGCTCGATCGCACCGAACGTCGCCTTCGGCAAGGCGCTCGCCCGGGACTGCCTGGCCAACGGCGGGGACGTGCTGCCGTACGTCACCACCGCCAACACCGCCCGCGACATGGACCGGATCCGGATCGCGCTCGGCGAGCGGAGGATCTCCTACTTCAGCGGCTCGTACGGCAGTTACCTCGGCACCGTGTACGCGCAGCTCTTCCCGGAGCGCGCCGACCGCTTCGTGCTGGACAGCCTGGTCGACCCGGCCCGGATCTGGCACGGCATGTGGTCGCTCTGGGACAGCGGGGCCGAGCTGCGCTTCGGCGACTTCGCCGCCTGGGCGGCGGAGCGCGACGGCGAGCTCGGCCTGGGCGCCACGCCGGCCGAGGTGCGGGCCGGATTCCTGGCGCTGGCGGCGCGGTTGGACCGCACCCCCGGCCACCACCCCGACGCGGGCGAGGTGAACGGCAACCGCTTCCGGATGCTGTACCGGGGCCTGTCCATCCACACCGCGCTCTTCCCGGAGATCGCCGCCTGGTGGCGCTACCTGGACGGGACGGACGCGCAGGCGCCGGCCTGGTACCCGAGGGTGGTCGAGGAGGGGATCCCGGCCGACAACGAGGTGGCCGCGATGCTCGCCGTGGTCTGCGGGGACGTGCGGTGGAACCGCGATCCGGCGTCCTACCAGCGGGAGGTGACGGACCACCGGCGGCGATACCCGCTGCTCGCCGGGATGGGCGCCAACGTGTTCCCCTGCCTGTGGTGGAACGACCCGGTCGAGCCGCCGGTGCGGATCACCGACCGGGGGCCGGCGAACATCCTGCTGCTGCAGAACCTGCGCGACCCCTCCACCCCCTACGCCGGTGCGCTCGGGCTGCGCGAGGCGCTGGGCGGGCGGGCCCGGATGGTGACGGTGGACGCGGGCAACCACGGGACGTACGACCCGGAGGCGCCGTCCTGCGCGATCGCCGAGACGCACCGCTTCCTGGTCACCGGGCAGCTCCCCGCCCGCGACCGGTTCTGCCGCCCCGACCCGGTGCCGGCCGGGACGGACGGGGCGGGCGGGGCGCCCGGTGCCGCGAAGGCGGGCGGCACGGCGGCGTTGTTCGCGCGCGGAATGATCTGAACGGACGTCAGGTTGTCGGCTCCGTAACCGAGATCACCGGGTGAGGAGCCGACGATGTCCGAGGAAACCCCTGTCCGCCAGCTGCGGCTGGTCGTCACCGCCGCCGACTACGAGGCGGCGCTGCGCTTCTACCGCGACGAGCTGGGGCTGGCCGAGCAGGCGGCGTTCGCCTCGCCGGACGGCCGGGTCACCATCCTGGACGCCGGCCGGGCCACCCTGGAGATCACCGATCCGGGGCACGCGGAGTTCATCGACGAGGTGGAGGTCGGCCGCCGGGTGGCCGGGCACCTGCGGGTGGCCTTCGAGGTGGACGACTCCCCGGCGGTGACGGCGCGGCTGGCGGCGGCGGGTGCCCGGGTGCTGGCCGAGCCGGTCCGCACGCCGTGGAACTCGCTCAACTCGCGCCTGGAGGGCCCGGCCGGTCTGCAGCTGACCCTCTTCACCGAACTCGGGGAGGACGGGACGGTCGCCTGAGGCGGTGTCAGGCCAGCAGCTCGCGCAGGACGGCCGCGTGGCTGCTGTCCAGGTCGCCCTTGGAGGCGGTGAGCAGCACGATCGGCCCGTCGGCGGCCAGGGCGCGCAGCCCGGTCAGCGCCTCCTGGGCCTCCGGTGCTTCCAGCTCGGCGAGGTAGCGCTCGCGGAAGGCGGGGAAGCCGCCGCCCTCGTGGTACCAGCGGCGCAGCTCGGTGGAGGGCGTGAGCGCCTTGGGCCAGGAGTCCAGGGCGGCGTCCTCCTTCTTGATGCCGCGCGGCCAGAGCCGGTCCACCAGGACGCGGGCGCCGTCCTCGGGGCGGTGCGGGTCGTAGACCCGGGCGAGGTGGACGGGGTGACGGGGCATCGGGCTCGCCTTCGCGCTGCGGGACGGGTGTCCGCAGCGTATCCGCGGGCGGCGGCCGAGCCTGGTAGGCGGGGCGCCCGGAGCGGCACGGGCGCCCCGCCGGCCTCGGGAGGGGGAGGCGGGAGAGGTCGGGTGGGCGGGTCAGGCGGTCGCGGCGCGTTCGGCGGCGCTGCGCTCGACGCAGAACTCGTTGCCCTCGATGTCGGCCATGGTGACCCAGCCGGTGCCGTCCGGTCGGCGGTGGTCGGCGACGACGGTGGCACCGATGGTCAGCAGGCGCTCCACCTCCTCGTCGCGGGTGCGGTCCGAGGGCTGGATGTCGAAGTGCAGGCGGTTCTTGACGGTCTTCCCGTCCGGGACGGCGATGAAGAGGATCTCGATGCCGTTCGGGGTGACGAGCAGCGCCTCCGGATCGCCGGGGAGGTCGTCGTCGGCGAGCTTGGAGTCGAGGACCTCGGCCCAGAAGTTGCCGAGGACGTAGGTGTCGGCACAGTCGACGGTGATGTGGTGCACAAGGGAAGCCATGGCGGTCACTATGGCGGCTGGTCAGGTACGCGTCCACCCGATTTGCGGGCGGCTCCGGGTACCTGACCAGCGCCGACGGCCCGTCAGTTGTCCTTCTCCGCCTTGAGGGCGGCGAGCTCGGCCTCCAGCGAGGCGATCTTCTGCTGGTAGTGGTTCACGGTGGCCCGGACGTTCTCGATCGGGAAGAGCTGCGGGATGTGCTGCGGGCAGTTCCAGTCGTAGGCCTCGACGGAGATCAGCATCGCCCGCTCCGGGTGGGCCCGGTAGCCCTCGGGCTTGAGCCGGGCCACCAGCTCCTGGTCCTCGGAGGCCTCCACCGCACGGGCCCGGCCGTAGATCTTGAGCCGGGTGCTGTTGGCGTAGTCCATCAGGAAGAGGGCGACCTTGTCGTCGTGGTCCATGTTGCCCCGGCTGATGTACTGGCGGTTGCCGCGGAAGTCGGCGAAGGCCAGCGTCCGGTTGTCCAGCACCTGGAGGAAGCCGCGCGGGCCGCCCCGGTGCTGGATGTAGGGCCAGCCGGACTCGCCGACGCTGGACAGGTAGAAGCTGTCCCGGGCGCCGATGAACACCCGCTCGTCCGGGCCGAGCAGGACGGGCCCGGCGGCGGGGCCCGAGGTGCGCGGTCCGTAGGCGCGCAGGCTGCCGTTGCGGCGCTGGTGCTCCTGCACCTTCGGGGAGAAGGCGATCTCGGCGTAGCGGTCGGCCATGGCCGTGTCCTCTCGGGGAGTTCGGGGGGAGCCGGGTGGTCAGAGGTGGGGGTCGAGCTCGGCCATCACGGCCGCGGCGGGCATGGCCCCGAGCAGCTCGTGGACCACCTCGCCGCCCTTGAAGAGCTTCATCGCCGGGATCGCCCGGATGTCGAACTGCTCGGCCAGGCCCGGGTTCTCGTCCACGTTGACCTTGACCACCGTCAGCCGGTCGGCGTGCTCGGCGGCGATCCGGTCCAGCACCGGGCCGACCTGGCGGCAGGGGCCGCACCACTCGGCCCAGAAGTCGACCAGCACGGGCTTGTCGCTGCTCAGCACCTGCTCGGCGAAGGTCGCGCCGTTCACGTCGGTGGCCATCGGGCACCCTCCCATCGGTCCGTTCTAACTGCTGTCAGGATCTACAACGGTTAGTCCGGCCGATCCATTCCCGGACTGAACGGAGTCCGGGGGCGGGTGGGCGCTTACAAGCTTCCTACCTGCCGGGCGGCTAGGGTCGATGACCATGGGACTCGGTGGGGCGTGGCGTCGCCTCGGGCAACGGAAGTGGTGGGCCGCCGGGGCGGCGCTCGTGGTGCTCGCGGGCGGCGGTGCGGCGGTGGCCGCCGTCGGCGGCGACGAGGTGGCGGTCCGTCAGGAGGCGCAGCGGCTGGACATGCCGGAGGCGCCGGGCAGTGCGGAGCGGGTCTCCGTCGACACCTCCTTCTTCACCGCGGGCGGCGGCGGGCGGCGCCCCGCGGTGCTGCTGGCGCACGGTTTCGGCGGCTCCAAGGACGGCGTCCGCGAGCAGGCCGAGCGCCTCGCCCGGCAGGGCTACGCCGTGCTCACCTGGTCGGCCCGGGGCTTCGGCGAGTCCACCGGGCGGATCGGCCTGGACGCGCCGGACCGCGAGATCGCCGACGTCGGACGGCTGGTGGACTGGCTGGCCCAGCGCCCCGAGGTCCAGCTGGACGCCCCCGGCGACCCCCGGGTGGGCATCAGCGGCGCCTCCTACGGCGGCGGGGCCGCACTGCTCGGTGCCGCGTACGACCGGCGGATCGACGCCGTGGCCAGCCAGGTGACCTGGTGGAACCTCAATGAGGCGCTGTTCCCCCAGGCCGCAGGTCAGGGTGACGGCGTCTTCAAGAAGCTGTGGGCCGGGATCTTCTTCACCACCGGCTCGGCCGGCGGACTGATGCCGGGTCAGGGCGAGCCGCGGCAGGACGGCCCGGTCGGCTGCGGGAAGTTCTCCGACGAGCTCTGCGCGATGTACGACCGGGTGGCCACCAGCGGGCGGACCGACCCCGAGGCCGTGAAGCTGCTCGACCGCTCCAGTCCGTCCAGCGTGGCCGACAGACTGAAGGTGCCCACCCTGGTGGTCCAGGGCCAGCAGGACTCGCTCTTCCCGCTCGACCAGGGGGACAAGATCGCCAAGGCGGTGGCCGCCAACGGCGCGCCCGTCGCGGTGGACTGGTTCGCCGGCGGGCACGACGGCGGCACCGAGGGCAGCGAGCGGGTCGAGCAGCGGGTCACCTCCTGGTTCGACCGGTACCTGAAGAAGGACGAGGCCGTCGACACCGGCCCGGCGTTCCGGGTGACCAGGACCGGCGGGCTGGACTCCACCGGCTTCGAGGCGGTGCTGCGCGGCGCGAGCGCCGACGCCTACCCGGGCCTCGGCGGCACCGCCACCCGCACGGTGGAGCTGACGGGCCGTGAGCAGGCCGTGGCCAACCCGCCCGGCGGGGCCCCGCCGAACATCTCCGCACTGCCCGGCATCGGCGGCGCCCTGGGCAGCCTGTCGGCGGCGGCCGGCGGCACCGGCGGCCTCAGCCTGGCGATCGACTTCCCCGGCCAGTACGCCTCCTTCGACTCCGCGCCGCTGGACTCCGCGCTGCGGCTGACCGGCGCGCCCACCGTCCCGGTGCGGGTGCAGGCCGACCGGCCGGACGCGGTGCTGTTCGCCAAGCTCTACGACGTCGGCCCGGACGGCGGCCAGGTGCTGCCGCAGCAGCTGGCCGCACCGCTGCGGGTCACCGACGCCGCGCAGGGCCGCACCGTGACGGTCCAACTCCCGGCGGTGGAGCACGAGTTCGCTGCCGGCCACCGGCTGCGCCTGGTGCTGGCCAGCAGCGACCTCGGCTACGCCACCCCGGTCGAGCCGGCCACCTACCGGATCTCGGCCGCCGGGCCGCTCACCCTGCCGACCGTGGCCGGACTGCGCACCGAGGCCGCCCCGCTGCCGAACCGGGTCTGGGTGCTGCCGCTGATCGCGGTGCTCGCGGCGGTGCTGCTGCTGGTGCCGTACCGGCGGCTGCGCCGCTCCGGCGGGCCCGCGTACGACCCCGCGCTGGCCGGGGTGCCGCTGGTGATCGAAGGCCTGAGCAAGCGCTACCACGGCGCCGCCGACCGCTACGCGGTGCGCGACCTCGGCTTCCGGGTGGAGCGCGGCCAGGTGCTCGGCCTGCTCGGGCCGAACGGCGCGGGCAAGACCACCACGCTGCGGATGCTGATGGGCCTGATCCGCCCCGACGCGGGCGGGATCCGGCTGTTCGGCCACGCCGTCCGGCCGGGCGCCCCGGTGCTCTCCCGGGTCGGTGCCTTCGTCGAGGGCGCGGGCTTCCTGCCGCACCTCACCGGGCGGGCCAACCTGCGGCTGTACTGGCAGGCCACCGGCCGCCCCGAGCAGGACGCCCACCTGGAGGAGGCGCTGGCCATCGCCGACCTGGGCGAGGCGCTGGACCGCGCGGTGCGCACCTACTCCCAGGGCATGCGCCAGCGCCTGGCCATCGCCCAGGCCATGCTCGGCCTGCCGGAGCTGCTGATCCTGGACGAGCCCACCAACGGTCTCGACCCGCCGCAGATCCGCGAGATGCGCGAGGTGATGATCCGGTACGCGGCCGGCGGGCGGACGGTGATCGTCTCCAGCCACCTGCTCTCCGAGGTGGAGCAGAGCTGCACCCACCTGGTGGTGATGGACCGCGGCAAGCTGGTCACCGCCGGGCCGGTGGCGGAGATCGTCGGCGCCGGCGAGCTGCTGCTGGTCTCCACCCCGATGCCCTCCGCCGCCGCCAAGGTGGCCGAACTGCCGGGAGTGGCCTCGGCGGAGGAGGTCGAGCAGGGCGTGCTGGTCCGGTTGGACGGGCTGACGGTGGGTGAACTGGTGGTGGAACTGGTGCGGTTGGGCGTTCCCGTGGAGGGCGTGGGGCCGCACCGGAGGCTGGAGGACGCCTTCCTGGCGCTGATCGGAGGAGGAGCGGCATGACGACCGCGGTGGAGCAGGAGCGCCCGGGCGGCGACGGTGGCGGCGACGGCGGGCCGGGCCGCGAGCAGGCGGCGGGCTACCGGCCCGGCCGCACGCTGCCGCTGCGGGTGGAGGCGGTGCGCCAACTCCGGCGCCGCCGCACCCTGGTGATCGGCGGCGTGCTGGCGGCGCTGCCCTTCATCGTGCTGGCCGCCTTCCGGCTGGGCGGCAACGAGCCCGGCCGGGAGGGGCGGACCAGCTTCATCGAGCTGGCCACCGCCTCCGGCCTCAACTTCTCGGTGACGCTGCTCTTCATGGGCACCGGTTTCCTGCTGGTGATCCCGGTCGCGGTCTTCTGCGGCGACACGGTGGCCTCCGAGGCGGGCTGGTCCTCGCTGCGCTACCTGCTGGCCGCCCCCGTGCCCCGGATGCGGCTGCTGGCACGGAAGCTGACGGTGGCGCTGGCCTTCTCGGCCGGTGCGGTGCTGCTGCTGCCCCTGGTCGCCCTGCTGGTGGGCACCGCCGCCTACGGCTGGGGCGACCTGCGGCTGCCGACCGGCGCGGTGGTCCCGGCGGGCGAGGCGCTGCCCCGGCTGGCGATCGCCATCGCCTACGTCTTCCTGGCCGAACTGGTCGTCGCCGCGCTGGCGTTCTGGCTCTCCACGGTGACGGACGCCCCGCTCGGCGCGGTCGGCGGGGCGGTCTTCCTCTCCATCATCACCGGCGTGCTGGACGCCGTCACCGCCCTCGGCGGCCTGCGCGCCTGGCTGCCCGCACACTGGCAGTACGCCTGGGCCGACGCGCTCCAGCCGAAGCTGGAGTGGGGCGGCATGCTCCAGGGCGTCTCGCTCTCGCTCTCCTACGCGGTGGTCCTCGTGGCGCTGGCCTTCCGCGGCTTCGCCCGCAAGGACGTGGTGTCCTGACGGCGCGCCCTCACGAGGGCTTCCACAGGCCGCGGGCGGCCAGCAGCGGGAGCACGTTCTCACCGACCCAGTAGGCCTCCTCCAGGTGCGGGGCGCCGGAGAGCACGAACTCTTCGATGCCCAGCCGGTGGTACTCCTCGATCAGGTCGGCCACCTCGGCGTGGCTGCCCACCAGGGCGGTGCCCGCCCCGCCGCGCACCAGGCCGATCCCGGCCCAGAGGCCGGGCGAGACCTCCAGCCGCTCGGCCGAGCCGCCGTGCAGCAGCCGCATCCGCCGCTGGCCCTCGGATTCGCTGCGGGCCAGCGCCTCCTGGGTGGCGGCGATCCGGGCCGGGTCCATCCCGGCCAGCAGCCGCCGGGTCTCGGCCCAGGCGGCCTCGGATTCGTCCCGGCTGATCACGTGCAGCCGGATGCCGAAGCGCGGGCTGCGTCCGTGCCGGGCGGCGGCCTCCCGGACCAGGGCGATCTTCTCGGCCACCATCGCGGGCGGCTCGCCCCAGGTGAGGTAGACGTCCGCGTGCCGGGCGGCCACCTCGACCGCCTCGGGGGAGGAGCCGCCGAAGTAGACCTCCGGCACCGGCTCGGGCAGGCGGGTCAGCTCCGCTCCCTCGACGCGGAGATGGGCACCGTGGTGGTCCACCCGCTCGCCCCGCCAGAGCCGGCCGGTGATGTCCAGGAACTCACCCGTGCGGGCGTAGCGGCCCGCCTTGTCGAGGAAGTCCCCGTAGGCGCGCTGCTCGGCTGACTCGCCGCCGGTGACCACGTTGAGCAGCAGCCTGCCGCCGGACTGGTTCTGGTAGCTGGTGGCCATCTGGGCGGCCAGGGTCGGGCTGAGCTGGCCCGGGCGGAAGGCCACCAGGTACTTCAGCCGCTCGGTCACCTGGGTCAGCATCGCCGTGGTGAGCCAGGCGTCCTCGCACCAGGCCCCGGTCGGGGTGAGCGCCCCCGTGAAGCCCAACTGCTCGGCGGTGCGGGCGATCTGGCCGAGGTAGGCGATGCTCGGCGGCCGGTCCGTCCCCGCCGTGCCGGGGGTGGAGCCGTGGCCGCCGCCGACCACCTGGCGGCTGTCGCCGGTGGTCGGCAGGAACCAGTGCGCGGTCAGCGTCCCGGGGCTCGGGGGCCCGGAGGTCGGCGCCACCGGGGTCAGCCCCTCGGGTCGGCGGCGAACCCGCCGTAGCCGCCGTCGTGGTGGACCAGCGGCGCGCCGCCGTCGGTGTCGGCCGTCACCACCTCGCCGACCACCAGCAGGTGGTCGGCGACCGGGGTGATCTGCACCGTCCGGGCGGTCAGCCGGGCGGCGGCTCCCGGGAGCAGCGGGGTGCCGTGCGGGCCGGTGTGCCAGCCCGTCCCGGCGAAGCGGTCGATGCCGCTGCGGGCGAAGCGGGTCGCCAACTCCCGCTGCCCGTGGCGCAGGACGTGCACGGTGAAGGCCTCGGCGGCCCGGACGGCCGGTGCCGAGGAGGCGGTGGCGGAGACGTAGAAGGAGACCAGGGCCGGGTCCAGGCTGACCGAGGTGAAGGAGGTGGCGGTGAAGCCGGCCGGTCCGGCGGGGCCGGTGGCGGTGATCACGGTGACCCCGGAGGCGTACTGGCGGAGGGTGGAGCGCAGCAGGTCGGCCGGGGTCGCGGTGGCCGGGCGTTCGTCGGTGGTGGTCATGCCGGGGCTCCTTCGGTGCGCGCGGGCGTCACGGTGGTCAGCTGGGCGGGGAGGTGCGGGCCGCCGCGCAGGCGCTCCAGCCACTGCACCACGGCGGCCGCGACGCTGCGGTGCGGGGCGTCGTTCAGCGCGTCGTGGCGGCCGTCGGTGACCAGCACCAACTCGGCGCCGAGGCGCGCCGCGTGGCGGTGCGCGGTGGCGGGCGGCGAGACCGGGTCGGCCGCGCCGTGCAGCAGTAGGACGGGAAGGGCGGGGGCGGCCCGGCCGGCGGCCTGGGCCAGGGCGGCCGGGACGGGTTCGGCGAGTGCGCCGGGGCGGTAGTCGGGGTCGGTGTCGAGCAGGCCGCGGTGGGCAGGGCAGGCCGTTCGGGCGGTCAACTCGTCATCCTGGGGGATGAGTTCCGTGGACGGAAGGCCGACGAGCAGCAGGCCGTCGGGTGCGGCGACCTCGGCGGAGGCCAGGGCGTGCAGGGCCCCGGTGTCCGAGCCGGCCAGCACGACCGGTGCACCGTCCGGGAGTTGGGAGCGGGCCTCGGTGACCCGCTCGGCCAGCTGCCCGGGGGCTTGCGGCAGCGCGGCGACCCGGTAGCCGTCGAAGGCCAGCCGTCGGCCGAACCGGCCGTACACGCCGGGGTGTTCGCCCCGGCCGGGGAGCAGCAGCACGGCGCCCCGGAGCGCCGCCCCGGCGGCCGGCTCCCAGACCACGGCCTCGGTGGGGCCGGTGGCGGCGGTCGCGGTCGCGGTGGTGGCGGCAGTCGTGGTCGCGGTGCTCATCGGGCGGCCACCGCGTGCTCCGCGCGGGCCTCGGCCTCGCCCTGCGCCGCCGCCTCACGGACCTTCAGGGCGTCCCGGCGGGCGACCTCCTGACGGACCAGCGGCAGCAGCTCGCGGCCGTAGTCGACCGCGTCGTCCAGCGGGTCGTAGCCGCGGATCAGCAGGGTGGTGGCGCCGATGTCCACGTAGTCGAGCAGGGCCTGGGCGACGGTCTCCGGGGTGCCGACCAGCGCGGTCGAGTTCCCGGCCGCGCCGGTGGCCGCGGCGGGTGCGGTCCACAGCGCCCGGTCGTGCCGGTCGCCCTTGGCGGCGGCGGCCAGCAGGCGCTGCGAGCCGACGTTCTGCGGGGTGGCGCCGGGGCCGACCGGGAGCACCTGGCGGCGGCCGCCGAAGACGTCGGCGCGCTCCTTGACGGTGGCCAGGATCCTCTCCGCCCGCTCCCAGGCCTCCTCCTCGGTGCGGCCCAGGATCGGCCGGAAGGAGACGCTGATGCCCGGGACGTCGGTGCGGCCGGCAGCCGCGGCGGCTTCGCGGACCGAGGCGATCTGCTGGGCGGTCTCGGCCAGCGGCTCGCCCCAGAGCGCGAAGGTGTCCGCGTGCTTGCCGCCGACCCGGTAGGCGGCCTCGGACGAGCCGCCGAAGAACAGCGGGATGCCCTGCTCCCTGGCCGGCCGGACCTCGGACTTGAAGTCGGCGAAGCGGTAGTACGGACCCTCGTGGTCGAAGGGCTCCTCCTCGGTCCAGGCCCGGGTGAGCACGGTCAGGTAGTCGTCGGTGCGGGCGTAGCGCTCGTCCTTGGAGAGGTAGTCGCCGTCGCGGCGCTGCTCGGCGTCGTGGCCGCCGGTGATGATGTGCACGGCCACCCGGCCGCCGGAGAACTGGTCCAGGGTGGCGAAGGTGCGGGCGGCCACCGTCGGGGCGATGAAGCCGGGGCGGTGGGCGATCAGCAGGCCGAGCCGCTCGGTGTTCGCGGCGGCGTACGCGGCGACCTGGTTGGGATCGGGGCTGGCGGAGGAGTGGGCGACCAGGATCCGGTCGAAGCCGGCCTCCTCGTGGGCCCGGGCGAACCGGCGGGTGTAGTCCGGGTCGACCACCGGGCCGTGGGCCGGGCGGGTCTCCGAGACGTCGTGGGTGGAGATCATGCCGATGAACTCGACGGACATGGCGGACTGCCTTTCGGGGCGGCGGGGCGGCGGGGCGGTGGGGTGGTCGGAGGGGGCGTCAGAGGGAGGCGGGGAAGGGGCGGAGCAGGGCGGCCCGGCCCCGGGCGAGCAGGACGGTGTCGTCCTGCGGGGTGTGCACCCGGCTGCAGAGCACGTCGCGCAGGTGGCGCTGGAGCGGGTGACGGCGGGTCAGGCCGGGGTTGCCGGTGAGGGCGACGGCGCGCTGTACGGAGTCGACGGCGGCCCGGGTGGCGAGCAGTTTGGCGCCCGGGCCCTCCTCGGCGGCCCGCGGGTCGCCCAGGTCCACCGACTCGGCCAGGGCGGTCACCAGCCGTTCCGCTCCGGTGAGTTCGACCTCGATGCCGCCGAGTTCGCTCTGGAACCGGGGGAGGGTGGCGAGCGGGGCGCCGAGGGCGGTCGGGGTGCGCTCGTGCAGGAAGCCGGTGAGCCAGGACTGCGCGGCCCGGGCCACGCCCAGGTAGAGGGCGGCCAGGCCGAGCGAGTTCCAGGCGCCGCCGAGGGCGTCCCGGCCGCCCGCCGGGTCGGGGACGGTCAGCCGGGCGGTGTGGTCGAGCGGGACGCGCACCGCGTCGAACAGCAGGTCGTCGCTGCGGCTGGCCCGCAGCCCGAGGTGGTCCCAGGTCGGCTCGACGGTGATCCCGGGGCGGTCGGCCCGGACCAGGAAGGAGCCGACCCGGGGCTCGGCCTCCTCGGTGCGCGCCCAGACCAGCAGCCAGCGCAGTGCGGGGGCGCCGGTCGAGTAGATCTTGCGGCCGGTCAACTCCCAGGCGTCGCCCACCCGCCGGGCCACCGTGGCCGGCAGACCGCCGCGGACCGGGGTGCCGAGTTCGGGCTCCACCCGGACGTGGTTGACCAGGGTCGGGCGGACGGCGGACTCGGCCAGCAGTTCGGCCAACGGCCCGGTGGGCCAGTGCGGTTCGCGGGCCTCGGCGGCGTGGGTGAACAGGGTCATCGCGGTGACCAGGGCCACCGCCGGATCACCGGCCCCCAGCGCGTGCAGGATGCGGACGGTGTCGGCCAGGCCGCCGCCGGGCCCACCGTGGCGGGTGGCCACGGTGGCGGTCAACAGGCCTGCCTCGTGCGCGAGTTGGATCCCCTCGTAGGGGAAGGAGCCGTCCTGGTCGTGCTCGGCGGCCCGGGCCGCCAGGGCGGTGGTGAGCTCGGGCAGCCGGTCGAGTTCGGGCGGACGGAGTGCGGGCATGGGGTGGGCTCCGGGAGCGGGAGGGGTCAACGGGGAAGCCGGGTGCGCCAGTCGGGGGAGTGGTGGCAGGCGACGGAGTGGTCCTCGGCCACCGGCTGCGGTGCGGGGAGCTCGGCGCAGGCCCGGTCGGCGAACGGGCAGCGGTGGGCGAAGGTGCAGGCCGCCGGGCCGGTGATCCCCGGTCCGGGCCCGCGCAGCAGGGCCAGGGCGGCCCGGCGCGACGGGTCCAGGCTCGGCGAGGCGGCGCCCAGCAGGGCGCCGTACGGGTGCGCGGGCCGCTCCAACACCGCCTGGGCGGGGCCCTGTTCGACGATCCGCCCGTGGTAGAGCACGGCGATCCGGTCGGCGATCCCGGAGAGCGAGTCCAGGTCGTGCGAGATCACCACCACGGCCAGGTCCAGCTCGCGGCGGAGCCGGTCCAGCAGGCGCAGCACGTGGTTGCGGTTGGAGGCGTCCAGGGCGCTGACCGGCTCGTCCGCGAGCAGCAGCCGCGGCCGGCCGACGATCGCCCGGGCCACCGAGACCCGCTGCCGCTGACCGCCGGACAGCCGGCCCGGCGTGCGGTCGGCCAACGCGGCGTCCAGGCCGACCAGTTCGAGCGCCTCGCGGACCCGGCCGTCCCGTTCGGCCCGCGGCACGCCGGCCACCGCGAGCGGTTCGCCGACCAGCCGGGCCACCGTCAGGTCCGGGTCCAGCGAGCGCAGCGGGTCCTGGAACAGGTACTGCACCGCGCCGGACCGGCGGACCGCCCGCAGTTCGCGGCCGCGCAGCGCGCCGAGCTCGCGCCCGTCCACGGTGATCCGCCCAGCGGTGACCGGGGCCAGGCCGACCACCGCCTTGGCGAGCGTGGTCTTGCCGGAGCCGGTCTCGCCGATCAGCCCGAGCACCTCGCCCGTGTGCGCCTCCAGGTCCACCCCGGCGAGCACCGGGGTGCGGCCGTAGCCGACCGAGAGGCCGCTGATCCGCAGGGCCGGAGCGGTCCGGGTGGCGGTGCTCATACGGTGGCCTCCGTCCGAAGTCCGTTTTCCTGCCGGGTGGTTGACGTCCCGCCGAGGGCGAGGTCGGCGGCCCGGACGCAGCGCACCCGCCGGTCGGCGCCGGCCGGGGCGAGGGCGACGTCCGCCGCGGTGCAGGCCGCGGTGGCGTACGCGCAGCGGGCGGCGAAGCGGCAGCCGGGGCCGCCGGCGCCGGGCTCGGGCGGGCGGCCCGGGATGACGGCCAGTTCGCGCCGGTCGCGGCGGCCGAGCGAGGCGACCCGCAGCAGCGCCTCGGTGTACGGGTGGGCGGGTGCGGCGACCACCTCGGCGGTGGGGCCCTCCTCGACGATCTCCCCGGCGTAGAACACCAGGATCCGGTCGCAGACCTCGGCCACCACCGCCAGGTCGTGGCTGACCAGCAGCAGGGCCAGCCCGCGCTCCCGGCGCAGCCGGTCGAGCAGGTCCAGCACCTCGGCCTGGACCACCGTGTCCAGCGCGGTGGTCGCCTCGTCGGCCACCAGCAGGCCCGGGTCCTCGGCGACCGCGACGGCGATCAGGACGCGCTGCAGCATGCCGCCGGAGAGCTCGTGCGGGTAGCTGTCGTGGACGGTCTGCGGATCGCGCAGGCCGACCGCCTCGAACAGCTCCACCGCCCGGCGGCGGGCCTCCGCCCGGCTGAGGCCGAGCCGGGTGCGCAGCGGCTCGCCGAGCTGGCGGCCCACGGTGAGCGCGGGGTTGAGGTAGGAGCCCGGGTCCTGGAAGACCGCGCCCAGGCGGTCGCCGCGCAGCCGCTGCCACTGACGGTCGCTCAGGCCGGTCAGTTCGACCGCCGGCGAGCCGCCGTCGGGGGAGGGCCCGAGGGCGATCCGTCCGGCCGCGACCTCCACCCCGGGGGCGAGCAGGCCGAGCACCGAGCGGCAGGTCAGGGTCTTCCCGCTGCCGGACTCGCCGACCAGGCCGACGGCCTCGCCGGGGCGGACGGTGAAGGAGACGTCCCGGACGGCCTCGGTGCGGCCGTGCCCCACCGTCACGTGCAGGCCCTCGACGCGCAGCGCCTCGCCCGTCGGCGGAGCGTCAACCGCCGCCCGCACCACAGGAGTCGGCCGCCGACGGGAGGGCTTCGGCCCGGTGTGGTCGGTGTCGGCCAGCACGTCGGCGAGCAGGTTGAGCGCCCCGATGGTGAGCACGATCAGGGTGGCCGGCACGGCCGGGGCCCAGGGCTGCTGGGCCAGGTAGCCGAGGTCACCGGCCAGCATGCCGCCCCAGGTCGGGGCGGGCGGCTGGACGCCGATGCCGAGGAAGGTCAGCGAGGAGACCGCCAGCAGGCTGGTGGCCAGCGCGTGCGCGGTGGTCACGGCCACTGTCGGCAGTACCTTGCGCCAGGTGTGCACCCGCAGGATCCAGGCCCGGGAGGCGCCCATCAGTTCGGCCGCGGCCACGTACTGGGCGCGGTCCAGGCCGAGCGCGGCGGCGCGCACCACCCGGAAGAACAGCGGGGAGAGCAGCACGCCGAGCGCGACCATCGCCTGGTGCAGGCCGTTGCCGAGCAGGCCGACGGCGGCGATCGCGAACAGCGTGAACGGCAGGGTCATCAGCGAGTCCACCGCCCGCAGCGCCAGCCACGTCCCGGCGGTGCCGAAGCGGACCGAGAGCAGCCCGGGCACCACCCCGAGCAGGGCGGCCACCGCGACCGCCTCGACGGCGGCCAGCACCGAGAGCCCGGTGCCGGCCAGCAGCCGGCTGAGCACGTCCCGGCCGAGGTAGTCGGTGCCCAGCAGGTGGCCGGCCCCGGGGCCGCGCAGGGCGGCGGCGGTGTCCTGGGCCAGCGGGTCGTGCGGGGCGAGCAGCCCGCCGAACAGCGCCAGCAGCAGGACGGCGGCCAGTGCCGCCAGTGCCGCGCGGGCGGCCGGCACCCGCAGCGCGCTCACCGGGCACCCCCGCCGGCGGGGCGGCGGGCCGCCGGGTTGAGCACGTACAGCAGGGCGTCCACCGTGAGGTTGGCGACCAGCACCACCGCGACGGTGACCAGCAGGGTGCCCTGGATCACCGGCACGTCGTGCTGTTCGGCCGCCCGGAGCGAGAGTTGGGCGATCCCGGGCAGGTTGAAGATCCGCTCGGTCACCACGGCGCCGCCGATCAGCACCGGCACGCTCATGCCCAGCACGGTGACGGCGGGCCCGGCCGCGTTGCGCAGCGCGTGTCCGAGCAGCACCCGGCGGCCGGACAGGCCGCGCATCACCGCGCCGGTGGCGTAGTTGCGGCGCAGCTCGGCCACCAGCGAGGTGCGCAACTGCCGGGCGATCCCGGCGGCCGCGTCCAGGCTGAGCGCCAGCGCGGGCAGGACGGCGAACCGCAGCCACTCGCCCGGGTCCTGACCGAACGGCACGTAGCCGCCCGAGGGGAGCAGCCGCAGCTGGACGGCGACCAGGGTGATCAGACCGATGGCGACCACGAAGGCGGGCAGGGTGCCCAGCAGGGTGCAGACGGCGGTGACCGCCCGGTCCACCCGGCCGCCGTGGTCCAGCGCCGCCGCGATCCCGGCCGCGCCGCCCAGCAGCACGGCCAGCAGCAGGGCCAGCCCGGCGATCGAGAGGTCCACCGGCAGCGCGGTGGCGATCGAGTCGGCCACCGGCACGGTGGTGAACCAGGAGACCCCGAGGTCCCCGCCGAGCGCGTGCAGCAGCCAACTGCCGTACTGCACCGGCAGCGGACGGTCCAGGCCGAAGGCGTGGTCCAGCCGGGCGATGTCGGCCGGGGTGGCGGTCTCGCCGAGCACGGCGGCGGCCGGGTTGGCGTCGGAGACCGCGCCGAGGCCGAAGGTGAGCAGCGAGGAGATCAGGAAGACGGTGGCGGTGCCCGCCAGCACCCGCCCGAGCGGACGCGGTGCCCGGGCCGCCCGGCGGAGCAGGGGCGGTGCCCAACCCGCCTTCCGCGGAAGGACGGTGGTGCTCATGACGCGGTCACCCCCTCGAAACGTTGGACCACGGTGAAGGACGGGATCGGCGAGACCGACTTCCGCCGGGCCAGCAGGCGCGGGACGCTGTAGAGGAAGGTGTTGGGCATGGTCCGCACGGCCAGCGCGGTGGCGGCCTGCAGCACCTTCGGGTACTCGGGGGAGTCCAGCGGGGTGCGCGAGACCAGCTCGACCGCCGCCGTCAGCTCCGGCGGGGTGCGCCGCCCCGGGTTCATCAACCCCTGCTCGCCGAACAGCACCTGGAAGGCCTGGGCGGCCGAGTCGCGGCCCGCGAACTGGTCGCTGGCCAGTGCCTTGGAGTGCTGGATGTACATGATCTGGGTGGCCTGGGCGGCCGGGATCACGTCGATCGAGGCCCGGATGCCGACCTCCTTGAGCTGGGCCTGCAACTGCTCGGGCAGGCCCTGCGCGACGGTGGTGGTCAGTGCCAGGTCGACCCCGTTCGGGAAGCCGGCCTCGGCCAGCAGGGTGCGCGCCTTGGCCGGGTCGTACCTGAACGCGTCCGCGAGCGCGGGGTCGTGGCCGACGTAACCCTTCGGGAAGGGCTGGTAGTTGACCTCGCCGTGGCCGAACAGCTGGGTCTTCACCAGGGCCTCGCGGTCGATCGCGTACTTGAGCGCCTCGACCACCTTGGGGTTGTCGAACGGTGCCTTCTCGACGTTGACGTCCAGCACCGCGACCACCAGCGACGGGATCTCCTGCACCTCCAGTCCGGCCGCCTTGGCGGCGGCCACCTGGCTGCCCGGGATCTGCGCCACGTCGAACTGCCCGGACTGCAGCCCGGCGACCACGGTGGTCGCGTCGGGCAGCGGGTGCAGCTCGAAGTTCTCCAGCCGGATCGCGGCGGCGTCCCAGTAGGACGGGTTGCGCCTGAGCACCGCCTTGGCGTTCTGGGTGTACGAGACCAGGGAGAACGGGCCGGAGCCGGCCGGCTTGGTGGCCAGCGCGGCGGCGTCTGCCTCGAAGGCGGCCGGGTTGACCACCATGCCGGTCTTGCCGGCCAGCAGGTTGGGGATCTGGTAGTCGGGCTTCGCGAGTTGGAGCACCACGGTCTGCGGATCGGGGGCGGTGATCTCCTTGACGCTCGCCAACTGCGGGGCCACCAGCGACTTCGGGGCGGTCCGGCCGCGGTCCAGGCTCTTCTTCACGGCGGTGGCGTCCAGCGGGGCGCCGTCCGAGAAGGTCAGGCCGGGGCGGAGCTTGAAGGTCACCGAGCCGCCGTCCGGGCTGTACGACCAGGAGGCGGCGAGCGCGGGTACGGCGTCGCCCTTCTCGTCCAGCTTGGTCAGACCCGCGTACACCAGCGACAGCCCGTGCACGTCCCAGCCGGCCGAGGAGAACACCGGGTCCCACGAAGTCGGCAGTGCCCAGCCCCACTTGAGGGTGCCGCCCGCCGCGCCACCGCCACTGCCGGCCCCGGCCTGCCCGGCGTCGCCGCAGGCGGCGAGGGCCAGCGAGGCGCCGAGGCCGAGGCCCAGGCCGAGCAGGGAGCGTCTGCCGAGCAGCGGGCGGGGGGGCGGAGGAGCTGGTCATGACGGATCGTCACCTTTCGTGGTGGGCACGGGGCAGGCGCGCGTCGGGACACGGCGCGGCGGGGCGCGGTGGACGCGGTGAAGGGGGTGAAGGGGGCGTACCGAAGGGGGTGCGACGGGAGTGTGACGGGGCGGAGCGCGAGGGCGCTACGGGCGGGGCCCGGTCAACAACAGGGCCCGGCGGGCGGCTGGGGAAGCCGCGGCTGCATCGGGTTCATGGCCTCATCCTGGCCAGCCGCGCGACGCGCTGTCAATGGACACCAAAAGGTGTCTGATTACTCCCAGGCTGCTGCAACGCCCCCTCAACACGCCGTTCACAGAGGGACGTTGAGTCGGGCACGGACGGCCGGGGCCCCGCCGCCGCCGGACGGCGGAGCGCTGCGCCGGACCACGGGAACGTGACGTCTCAGTGTCGCGCGGCGACCTCGGCCAGGGCCGTGCGGTACTCCTCGGCCGGGCGCCAGCCCGGCACCACCCGGCGCCCGGCGGGGCCGCTGAACACCAGCGTGGGCAGCGCGTAGCGGTGGCCGTCCTCGGTCTCCTTGGCCCCGCCCGGGTGCGGGCCCGTGCCGCGCAGCCCGATCACCTCGGGGGCGGGCCGCCGCGCCTCGGCGCGGTCCCGGGCCACCCGGGCCCGTACCCGCGGCCCGGCGGCCTCGGCCAGCAGCCGGGCCAGGTCCAGCCCCGGTGCCCCGGCCAGTGCGGCGGCCACCCGCCGCTCGGTGTCGGCCGGTTCGCCCCGGAGGAAGGCGCTCTCCCGCAGCCGCCGCAGCACCTCCTCGGCCACCGCCGGCCCCTGGGCCTCCGCCGCGGCCGCCGCCAGCGCGGACGGCCAGCTGCTCGCCGCCACCCACCGCAGTTCGGCGGCGTGCGGGGCTCCGGTGTGCCCGGCGACGTCGGCCACGTAGCGGCTGAACCAGGCCGCCTCGGCCGCCGGATCGGGCGCCGGCTCCTCGTCCTCGTCGAAGAGGATCGCGAACACCCGCCGGTGCTCCACCGCCCCGCCCCACTCGCGCCGCAGCTCCCGCAGCCGGGGCTCGGCGCCCCAGGACCACGGGCACATCGGATCGGTGAACTCGGCGACCTCCACCGAGCCCGGGGGCGGGGGCGGGGGCGGCGTCATACCGGCGTCACCTGCCGGGCCCGGTCGACCAGGTGGGCCACCGTGGTGCCGGTCAGGATCTCCACGGCGCGGTCCTCCACGCTGCGCCAGACGGCGGGCAGCCCGTGGGCCGGGCCCGGGTAGTCCAGGCCCGCCAACGGCTCCCCGCGCAGGGTGATCACCTCGCCGTCCACCGCGCGCACCACGTCGAGCAGACTGATCCGGTCGGCGGCCCGGGCCAGCCAGTAGCCGCCCTCGCAGCCGCGCTGGCTGCGCACCAGACCGGCCCGGCGCAGCTCGCCCACCACGGACTTGAGGAAGCGGAACGGGATGCCCTGGGCGTCGGCTATGGCCTCGCAGGTGAGCGGGCGGGACGTGTCGCAGGCGAGCTCGACCAGAGCGCGCGCGGCGTAGTCCGCCTTGGCGGAGATATGCATGGGGCGAGTATCCCCCGGCCGGGTGGATGCTCAAGTCCCTTGTCAGGTGCGGGGCGTGGCGGCGGGCCGGAAAGGACACCTCTTGACATCCTTTCGCCGGCGGGCCTAGCGTCCGAACCCGGCCGGGCTTCTCCGCCGGGCGCCGCACACCGCGCGCCCCGGGCCCGTCGCCGCTGCCTGCCGCGTGCCCGCGTGCCCTTGTCCACCGCCCCGTCCCGAGGAGCTGCCATGTCCACCGCCCACCTGCCGGATCGTCAGAGCCGGGCCGCCGGGCCGACGACCGTGGCCGGCACCGGCTTCCACCCGCACCTGCACGAGGGCGAGCCGGTCCCGGCCGGCGGGCTGCGGGCCCGGCTGCACCACGTGAAGGCCGGGGAGCTGGACGGCGACACCGCGCAGACCGGCGGCATGCGGCGGTTCGCGGCGGTCAGCGGCAGGACGGTCGGCTCGGAGAAGCTCTGGATGGGGCAGACCCACGTCGCCCCGTCCACCTCCTCCTCCGACCACCACCACGGCGACTCGGAGACCGCGATCCACGTGGTCAGCGGCCACCCCGAGTTCGTCTTCGTCGACGACTCCTCCGGAACCCCCGAGGAGATCCGGCTGAAGACCGGCCCGGGCGACTACATCTTCGTGCCCCCGTTCGTCCCGCACCGCGAGGAGAACCCGGATCCGGAGGAGGAGGCCGTGGTGGTGATCGCCCGCAGCACCCAGGAGGCCATCGTGGTCAACCTCCCGGGCCTGTACGCGCTCGGTGCCGAGCCGCAGGAGTAGCGTCCTTCCCCCGCGCGGGGGAGGCGTGGGCCGTCCCCCGGGGGCGACGCGGGGGAGCGGGTCTGCGCGGGATCGTCGTGGTGGCGCACAGGGGGTGCGCCGCCGCGAGGAGATGAGGGACCGTCATGCGCAAGGTACTTCCGGTGATCGCCCTGG
>NZ_BAAAYB010000133.1:0-36765 GCF_039535905.1 Kitasatospora albolonga
TCCCGGCGGGTGCGCGACGCTGGTGCTGGCCGTTCCGGCCACCGCCGGGCCGGAGGTCCGCCCCGTGGTCGAGGAACTGCTCTCGATCGTGCGCGCGAGCAGCCCGGCATCTGAGACCGCCGCCGCCTACCTGGACGGCTCCCAGGACGACTCCTCCCCCACCGTGGCCGAGGCTGCTCGCCCGGGCCGACCGAGGCCGGGCTGCCCGCCCCGGTGCTGGTGCCCCTCCTCCCGGCCCGCACGGCTTCCTGACCGGCCTTCACGAGCTGGCCGCCGCGCACGGCGCCGTCGTGACGGACGTGCTCGGCCCGCACCCGCTGCTGGCCGAGGCCGTCCACGTCCGCCTCTCCGAGGCCGGGCTGGCCCGGGCCGACCGGCCCGGCTGTTCGCCATCGCGACCGCCGCGGACGGCATCGTGCTCACCACCGCCGGCGGGTGAGGACGCCGCCCAGGCCGCCGAGATCACCGGCGTGCTGCTGGCCTGCCCGCCTGGCCGTCCCGGTGGTCGGCGCCGCGCTCGACGTGCCCGGCTCGGTGCTGGCGGCCGTCAACCACCCTGAAGGCGACCGGCTCCCAGCGCCCCGCGCTGGCCCCGCTGGTGTCGGCCCCGAGGCCGACCCGGAGCTGCTGGCCACCGCCGCCGAGGAGGCGGACTGCCCCAGCGCCGCCCCGCTCGGCGCCTACCCGGCCGTCGGCCAGCTGATCGCCTCGGCGTACCTGGCAGCGCTCCCGCAGCCCGCCTTCGAGGAGCAGCCGGAGGCCTGACACCCCGACAGCACGAGGGGCCCCGTACGGTGTGGCAACCGTACGGGGCCCCCTCGCGTCCGTCCCCGTGTGGACTCCGCGACCCAGGACTCAGGAGAGCGGCGCCGCGTCCCGCAGCGCGATCCTCGGGGGTGACCACGGCGCGCGGTGGTGGAACGGCGCTGGTGGTCGGGGTCGGCGCGCCCGAGAGGTGGATCTCCTGGGCCTGGTCCGCCCCGGCCCTGCGCAGCACCACCCGCTTCGGGTCGGCAGCTTCGGGTCGATCCAGAGCTCGGTGCCGCTGAACTCGCAGTCCGAGGATGGCGACTGTCCTCCGGTGGCCCCGCCGTCCACCGCGCGCAGCGCGACCCCGGCCTTCCGGTATCCCGTGAACTTGCTGCGCGTCACCTGGACGGTCTCGCCCGGGAGTTGGTGCAGCGCGGTGGAGACGGCGTAGTCCGACTGCCCGGCCGCGTCGATCAGCAGGCCGTCGAAGACGGTGCCCTCTGTCCCGGCCGAGCGCGTGGATCGCCACTCCGCCGGCCGCGTTGCCGTACAGGACGGTTTCCGCTGTAGTCGAAGTCGTTCAGGTAGGCGCCGTGCTCGATGCCCCAGCCGCCGTTGTGGTAGGCCACGAACTGGCCCACGGTGTGGTGGAATTCGGCGTTCAGCCAGACGAAGATGCCGTTCTCCAGGTTGTTGTGGGCCAGACAGCGCTCGAAGGTCCACACCCCTTCGCTGGTCTCCGGCCACTCGTAGCCGGAGGCGCCGTTGGCGCCCTGGACGCCGACCGCCACGCAGTCCCGGGCCACCCCGCCCTTGCCCGCGCCGAGGCTGAAGCCGGTCAGCCGGTAGCCGCGCGGGTTGGGGTCGAACTGGGTGCGGGAGGCCACGCAGGCGTCGTAGGTGATGTCGTTGGAGGGCCCCTGGGGGGTGCGGGTGTCCAGCGGACCGTCCCACCAGTAGGCGTCCTCCCAGGTCTGGTGGGCGATGCAGGAGCGGAAGGTGATGCCGTGGCAGTTGTGCGGCACGAAGGCGTGGCTGCCGGTGTCGCGGACCACCACGCCCTCCACCACGGTGCCCCGGGTGGTGTCGCCGAGCATGTGGAAGTGCAACCCGTACCGGCCGAGCACCGGCTCGGTGACGGGCTTGCCGGCCCACTTCTCCTTGCCGGCCGACCTCGGGCCCATCCAGCGCAGCGCGGCGTAGCGGACGTCGGCCCGCTGGTTGCTGGTGATGTGGACGTGGGCCCGGCCCTTCTCGGTGCCCTCGACCCGGACGTTGCGGGTCAGGTTGAGCACCTCGGCGCCGACGCTCACCCCGCCGCCGGTGGTGACCTTGGGGTGGGCGTACTTGAGCGGGCCGTCCAGGCTGACGGTGGATCCGTTGACGGCGGTGACGGTGCGGTGGTCGTAGCGCTCGGAGAAGCCCTCGGCGTCGGGCGTCCCGGTCGGGGTGACGGCGAGCTCGTCGCCGACCTGCCAGCCGGCCGGGGCGGCGGCCAGCCGGATGCTGGTGTCGCCGGCCTTCAGCGGGCCGGCCGCGCGGACCCAGGCGGTGCGCTGGGCGCCCGCCAGGCGGAGCCGGCCGGAGCCGGTGACCCAGAGGCCGGTGTCGCTCTCCACCAGGGCCATCCCGCCGCCCTGGAAGCGTCCCTCGTCGACCGCGGGGAAGCGGACGGCGTGGACGGTGGCGGCGTTCGACGGGGCGAGGGTGAGCGCGCCGCGGACCTCGACGTTGCCGTGCGAGGTGAGCGAAACCGGACGATCCGGGGCAAAGGTGAGCGAACCTGACGGTTCGACCAGGAGCGAACCCACCGTCACGTCGCCGTCCAGCAGCACGTGGTCGGTGATCCGCACCGCCGCGCCGGGGCGGGGCGCGGCGCCGCCGCTCCAGCCGGCCGGGTCGGACCAGCTCCGCGGCCGCACCGTCTCGGCGGGCGAGGCGGAGGCGGCGGCCGATTCGGTGGGCGAGGCCGAGGCGGACGGGCTGTCAGAGGCACCGGGCGAAGCACCGTGCGAATGCGAAGCTTCCGTCGGCGGCGGTGGCTTCGCCGCCGAGGGGGCGTCAGGACCGCTGCCGCTGCGCCGTACCACCTCCTCCACCCCGACCGCCGCCAGGGCGGTGCCGATCGCCAGGCCGATGAGGAGCTTCCGGCGACTGACCTTTGCCGATCCGTTGTCCGCCGGGCCCGACTGGGGCCCTCTCGCGTGCCGCATGACCCGAAGCATAGGCAAATCCCTTTGCTCGCAAGGAATTTGAACAGAATCGATCGGAATCGACATCCGGATCGACAGCTTCCGGTTCATGAAGAGTCGGTAAAGAAACCATGATCAGCATCACAGGGGTTTGCGGTTTCAACTTAACTCTGCCTAACGTGACGCCCTGTTCGTGACCACACGGACCCAGCCCCTCCGGAACGCCGAATCCTGCCGCCGGACGGGTCGGCAGCTCATCAGCACCGCGGCAGGGGCGGGGGAACCACAGGTAAGTCGCCTGGTTTTGGTCATGTATGACCGATTTCAGGCTTGGGGTGAAGCCGCGCTCAGGCACGGCCGGGCAACTCCAGCCCGAATCCGACAGCTCACCTCGCAGGCGTGGGAGAGGAACGCGTCTTCGTGCTGTCCAGCACCACTTCCAAGCGTGCCCGCCGACTCATCGCCGCCACCGGCGTCGTGGGCATCGGCCTCACCATCCCGACCCTCACCGCCGGCACCGCCTCGGCCGCCCCCGTCTCCGTGTGGGACAAGGTCGCCGCGTGCGAGTCCACCAACGACTGGTCGATCAACACCGGCAACGGCTTCTACGGCGGCCTGCAGTTCACCTCCAGCACCTGGGCCGAGTTCGGCGGCAAGCAGTACGCGCCGCAGGCCAACCAGGCCACCAAGGCGCAGCAGATCGCGGTCGCCGAGAAGGTGCTCGCCTCCCAGGGCCCCGGCGCCTGGCCGGTCTGCTCCGTCAAGGCGGGCCTGACCAAGGGCGGCGCCGCCGCCCAGGTCGACACCTCCTCGACCACCACCGCGGCCCCGAAGGCGGAGGCTCCCAAGGCCGCCGAGCAGCCCGCCGCCCAGCCGGCCGCGCAGCCCGCGGCCGCCAAGAGCTACACCGTGGTGGCCGGTGACTGGCTCTCCACCATCGCCCAGCAGCAGAACGTCGAGGGCGGCTGGGAGAAGCTCTACGAGCTGAACAAGGCTCAGCTCACCGAGGGCCCGGACATGATCTACCCGGGCCAGCAGCTGGTCCTGGGCAACGTCGCCCAGGCCGCCCCGGCCCCGGCTCCGGCCCCCAAGTCGACCGCCCCGCAGTCGGGTTCGGCCTCCGCCGGCACCACCACCAAGGCGAAGAAGTCCGCCGCCGCGGCCGCCGAGCAGACCGCGACCGTCGCCACCGGCTCCAAGGCCGCCGCGATCAACTTCGCGCTCTCCAAGGTCGGCCAGGCCTACGTCTACGGCGGCAGCAGCAACGGCGGCTGGGACTGCTCCGGCCTGACCCAGGCGGCCTTCCGCCAGGCCGGGATCTCCCTGCCGCGGGTGGCCAACGACCAGGCGGACGCCGCCACCCGGGTCTCGCTGGACAACCTCCAGGCGGGCGACCTGCTGTTCTGGTCCAACAACGGCGCCAACTCCGGCGTCTACCACGTCGCCATCTACCTGGGCGGCGGCAAGTACGTCGAGGCGGCCAACCCCCGCGCCGGCGTGAAGACCGAGACCATCGCCAACTGGGCCCCCGACTTCGCGGGCCGCGTCTGACGACGGCATGAAGCCGTGCCCCCGGAGACCTGGTCGGCTCCGGGGGCACGGCCGTATCCTGCCGCCATGGCCAAGGTCAACGTCTCCCTGGAAGCCGACTTCGCGATCGAGCTGATGCTCCTCGCCGGCACCAAGAACCCGCAGGACGCCGTCGAGCTGATCCTGCGCGACTACCTCGCGCGCTCGCGCCGCACCGAGGCACGGACCGGCGACGCCGCCGACGAGGCGCGCCTCACCGAACCCAGGGGCGGTGTCGTCCAGGAGGGCTGACAGCACGGAGGGGCCCGGGGTCACGACGACCCCGGGCCCCTCTCGCGCGTCCTAACGCCCGTGCTGGCGCGGGCCGGTGGAGCCGCGCATGACCAGCTCGGGCTGGAACATGAACTCACCGCGCTGCGAGCCGCTGCCGTTGACCTCCTCCAGCAGGGCGTCGACGGCGGCGGTGGCCATCGCCTCGACCGGCTGGCGGACGGTGGTGAGCGGCGGCTCGGTGAAGGCGATCAGCGGCGAGTCGTCGAAACCGACCACCGAGACGTCCTTCGGCACCGCCATCCCGCGCTGGCGGACCGCCCGGATCGCGCCGAGCGCCATCAGGTCGCTGCCGCAGACGATCGCGGTGCAGCCCTTGTCCAGCAGGGCGTTGGCCGCGGCGTGCCCGCCCTCCACGCTGAACAGCGTGTGGTGGACGTACTCGGCGGCCTGGTCCGGGCCGAGGCCGAGGTACTCGCCGACCGCGGCGGTGAAGCCCTCGATCTTGCGCAGCACCGGCACGTAGCGCCGCTGACCGACCGCCAGGCCGATCTTCTCGTGGCCGAGTTCGACCAGGTGCTGGACGGCCATCCACATCGCGGCCCGGTCGTCCGGCGAGATGAACGGCGCGGCGATCTTCTCGCTGTAGCCGTTGATCAGCACGAACGGCACCTGGCGGCCGGTCAGCTTGGCGTACCGGTCGTGGTCGGCGGTGGAGTCGGCGTGCAGGCCGGAGACGAAGACGATGCCCGCCACACCCCGGTCGACCAGCATCTCCACCAGTTCGTCCTCGGTGGAGCCGCCCGGGGTCTGGGTGCAGAGCACCGGCGTGAAGCCGTGCCGGCTCAGCACCTGCTCGATCACCTGGGCCAGGGCGGGGAAGATCGGGTTGCTCAGCTCCGGCGTGATCAGGCCGATCAGGCCAGCGCTGCGCTGGCGCAGCCTGGTGGGCCGCTCGTACCCGAGCACGTCGAGTGCGGCCAGCACCGTCTGACGGGTCGTCGCGGAGACGCCCGCCTTGCCGTTGAGGACGCGGCTGACGGTGGCCTCGCTGACCCCCGCCTGCGCCGCGATGTCCGAGAGTCGCGCCGTAGTCACGATCCCAGAGCCTATTGCAACCATGTCAGACCGCCCACCAGATGGTGCTGTCCGCCGGGAGGACCGTCTCGCCCTCCACCGCGACGGCCTCGGTGGAGGAGAGCAGGATACGGCCGGGAGCGGCGATCCGGACCGGCTCGGAGCCGGTGTTCACGGTGCAGACGAAGGAACCGCGACGGAAGGAGAGCAGGTGCTCGCCGGTCTCCAGCCACTCCACCGACTCGCCGGCGCCGAGGTCCGGGTGGGAGCGACGGATCGTCAGGGCGGAGCGGTAGAGCTCCAGGGTGGAGGTCGGGTCGCCGGTCTGGACCTCGACGCTGAGCCCGGCCCAGCTGTCGGGCTGCGGCAGCCAGCTGGGGCCGCCGGCGGTCGGGCCGAAGCCGTAGGGGGCCTCGGTGCCGGACCACGGGATCGGCACCCGGCAGCCGTCGCGGAAGCCGTCCTGGCCCTCCGCGCGGAAGAAGGACGGGTCCTGGCGGACCTCGTCGGGCAGGTCAGTGACGTCCGGCAGGCCGAGCTCCTCGCCCTGGTAGACGTAGGCGGAGCCGGGCAGGGCGAGCATCAGCAGGGAGGCGGCGCGGGCCCGGCGCAGGCCCAGCTCGCGGTCACCGGGGGTGCGGATCTGGGTGCCCAGGCCCGGCTCGTTGGCGAAGCGGGTGGCGTGCCGGGTGACGTCGTGGTTGGAGAGCACCCAGGTGGTCGGGGCGTCGACCGGGCGCATCGAGTCCAGCGAGAGGTCGATCACCTCGCGCAGCTCGGCGGCGTCCCAGGAGGTGCCCAGGTACTGGAAGTTGAAGGCCTGGTGCAGCTCGTCCGGGCGGACGTAGTTGGCGGTGCGCTGGACGGTCGGGGTCCAGGCCTCGGCGACGCCGATCCGCTGGCCCGGGTACTCCTCCAGGATCCGGCGCCAGGCGCGGTAGATGGCGTGCACGCCGTCCTGGTCGAAGAACGGCATCACGTCGTTGCCGAGCAGCTTGAGCTGGTCGTGGGCGCCGAGGTCGGGCAGGCCGGGGGCCTTCACCATGCCGTGCGCGACGTCGATCCGGAAGCCGTCCACGCCCATGTCCAGCCAGAACCGCAGGATGGAGCGGAACTCGTCGGCGACGGCCGGGTTCTCCCAGTTGAAGTCCGGCTGCTCGGGGGCGAAGAGGTGCAGGTACCAGTCGCCGGGGGTGCCGTCGGGGTCGACGGTGCGGGTCCAGGCCGGGCCGCCGAAGATGGACTCCCAGTCGTTGGGCGGCAGTTCGCCGTCCGCGCCCTTGCCCGGCTTGAAGTGGTAGCGGTCCCGCAGCGGCGAGCCGGGGCCCTCGCGCAGGGCGCGCTGGAACCACTCGTGCTGGTCCGAGGAGTGGTTGGGGACCAGGTCCACGATGATCCGCAGGCCCAGCTCGTGCGCGTCCCGGATCAGGCCGTCGGCGTCCAGCAGGGTGCCGAACATCGGGTCCACCGCGCGGTAGTCGGCCACGTCGTAGCCGGCGTCGGCCTGCGGGGAGGCGTAGAAGGGGGAGAGCCAGACCGCGTCCACCCCGAGGTCCCGCAGGTACGGGAGCCGGCTGCGCACGCCCGGCAGGTCGCCCATGCCGTCGCCGTTGGAGTCGGCGAAGCTGCGGGGGTACACCTGGTAGATGACCGCGTCCCGCCACCAGCCTCTGCCGGCGGCACCGTTCGCAGCGGAGGAGTCGGCGTCGGACTCGGCGGCGGGGGCGGCGGGCCGGGAGGTGTCGGCCAGGTTCTGGGTCATGGACAGTCATCCCTTGGGGACTCGGTGGCGGCCCGGCCGCCCGGTCGGGGCGGCCGGTTCGCGGCAACAGGCAGGTGCGGGGGCGGTTTTGACGGTACGTCAGGCCGTCAGGACTTCGCGGCGCCGGCGGTCAGACCGGTCACGAGGTGACGCTGTACCAGGTAGAAGACCAGAGCTGCGGGGAGGGCGATCAGCACCGAGGTGGCGGCCATCAGGTTCCACTGGCTCTCGTACTGGCTGATGAAGGTCTGCAGGCCCACGGCCAGCGTGTACTTGCCGGAGCTGAGCATGAAGGTGGAGGCGAAGGCCACCTCGGCCCAGGCGGTGAGGAAGGAGTAGAAGGCGGCGACCGCCAGGCCGGGCCGGGCCAGCGGGATGACCAGGCGCCAGAAGGTGCCGAAGGGGCTCAGCCCGTCCACCCGCCCGGCCTCGTCGATCTCGACCGGGATGGTGTCGAAGTAGCCCTTCAGCAGCCAGGCGCAGTAGGGGACGGTGGTGGCGGAGTAGACCATGATCAGGCCAAGGTAGCCGTCCAGCAGCTTCAGCTCGGAGAGGATGGTGTACATCGGCACAATGAGGACCGCAATAGGGAACATCTGGGTCACCAGCAGGGTCCACATCAGCTGGCGGTGGCCGGCGAAGCGCATCCGGGAGACCGCGTAGCCGGTGGTGGCGGCGACCAGCACGCCGAAGACGGTGGTACCGCCGGCCACGATCACCGAGTTCAGGAACCAGGTGCCGAAGTCGGTCTCGAACAGCACCTTGGTGTAGTTGGAGAAGGTCACCTTGGAGAGGATCTGCCCGGGGTGCAGGTAGTCCATCTTGTCCGGCCCGAGCGAGATGAAGCCGATGTAGAGCACCGGGAACAGCGCGATCAGGCTGGCCAGCACCAGGGCGGCGTGCGAGAGCGCCTTCACCACGGGTGAGGACTCGCCGCGGCGGCGCACCTTCTTCGGACGGCCGGGGGAACTCGCCTTCGGGGCCGGGGTGTTCACGGCCTCCTCGATGGTCGCGGTCATCGGGACGACTCCTCGTTCCGGGCCAGCCAACGGCGGTAGAAGCTGGTGAAGACGATCAGGATGGAGAGCAGCAGCACACCGTAGGTGGCCGACTGGGCGTAGTCGCGCGGCTGTTGGCCGAAGCCGAGGCGGTAGGCCCAGGTGACCAGGATCTGCGCGTCCGGCGCGCCGTTGCCGAACAGCAGGAAGATGACGGTGAACTGGTTGAAGGTCCAGATCACGCCGAGCAGCACCACGGTGGAGGAGACGGTGCGCAGGCCCGGCAGGGTGATGTGGCGGAAGCGCTGCCAGGGGGTGGCACCGTCCATCTCGGCGGCCTCGTACAGCTCGCCGGGGATGGACTGCAGGCCACCGAGGAGCGAGACCATCATGAACGGCACGCCGACCCAGGTGTTCACCCCGATGGCGGCCGCCTTCTGGGCGAACGGGTCGGAGAGCCACGAGGGTTCGGGCAGTCCGACGCTGCCGAGCAGTCCGTTGACCACTCCCCCGTCGGCCAGCATCAGACGCCAGGAGAAGACGGTGACGAAGGTGGGCACCGCCCAGGGCAGGATCAGCATCAGCCGGTAGAGGCCGCGGCCGCGCAGGTGCTGGTTCATCAGCATGGCCAACGCCAGACCGGTCGCGTAGGTGACGGTGACGCAGATGACCGTCCACGCGATGGTCCAGACGAAGTGCGACCAGAAGCGGTCGTAGGAGCCGGGGCCCCAGAGCACGTCGGCGTAGTTGTGCAGGCCGATGAACTCGTAGGTGGCCGGGATGTGCTTGACGCCGATGGTGCGGGCCGAGTTGAGGCTGTTGGAGTCGGTGAGGGTCAGGTACAGACCCTGCACCAGCGGGTAGCCGACCAGCACCCCGAGGACGATGACGACCGGGGCGACCATCGCGTACGCGTACCAGTACTTGCTGTACGAGAGCTTGACGCGGGCCAGCAGACCGGGACGGGAGCGCCGTCCGTCCTCGGCCGGCGCGTCCTGCACGGCGACTGCCATGAGTTGACACCTTCTCGGGAGTGGGTGGCAGCCACCCGGGCCACCTCCGTCAGGTGGGCGGCCCGGGCGGCGGGCTTGCGAGGTGCTTCCTGGGGCTTACTTGGCGAAGCCGGGGAGCAGCTTGGCGTAGTCCACGGCGGCGGCGTCCAGGCCGGCCTTGGTGTCGGACTGGCCCTGGACGACCTTGCCCAGGTTGGTGCCGAGCGAGGCGAACAGCGAGGAGTACTCCGGCAGTTCGGGGCGCGGCTGGGCGGAGGCCAGCACCGCCTGGAAGCCGGCGATGCCCGGGTCGGCCTTGACCTCGGCGGTGAAGGCGTCGGTGCGGGTCGGCAGGGTGGAGTTCTTCTGCGCGAGGAAGGCCTGGCTCTCGGCCGAGGTCAGGAAGCCGGCCAGCTTGGCGGCGGCCTCCTTGTGGGCCTTGTCCGAGCCGGCGTAGACCGAGACGTTGTGGCCACCGGTCGGGGCGCCGGCCTTGCCGGCCGAGCCGGCCGGGACGGGCGCGATGCCGAGGTTCTTCTTGTCGGCGAAGGCGGTGCCCTTGTAGATGTTGGTGACCTCCCACGGGCCCTGGATGATCGCCGCGACCTTGCCGCTGTTGAAGGCGTCCATCATGTGCGCGTAGGAGTCGGTGGTGACGTCGGCCTTCACGGTGCCCGGGGCGGTGAACATCGACTTGTAGGTCTCGATCGCCTTGGCGGCCTCGGGCGAGTTCACGGTGATCTTCTTGCCCTTGGCGTCCACCGTGTCGGTGCCCTCGCCGAGCAGGTAGGGCATCGCGTAGTAGCCGTCACCGGCGCGCTGGAAGAAGCCGTCGGCGCCGGTCTTCTCCTTGACCTGGGCGGCGGCGGTCTTCAGCTCGTCCCAGGTGGTGGGCGCCTTGGTGATGCCGGCCTTGGTGAACAGCTCCTTGTTGTAGAGCAGGCCCAGGGTGTCGGTGACCAGCGGGGCGCCGTAGACCTTGCCCTCGAAGGTGGCCTGCTGGATCAGGCTGGGCTGGAACGCGGCCTTGTCGGCGAGGGCGGCGGTGCCGTCCAGCGGCTCCAGGTAGCCGGCCTTGGCGAAGGCGGAGGTCCAGCCGACCTCGGCGCGGAAGGCGTCCGGGGCGCCGGTGGCGCCCATCGCGGTCTGCAGCTTGTTCTGCGCCTGGTCGAACGGGACGTTCTCGAACTTGACCTTGATGTTCGGGTTGGCGGCCTCGAACTTCTTGACCAGGGCCTCGTAGTTCGGCGCCTCGTTGGTGGCGTTGGAGGTGTCCCAGTAGGTGATGGTGACCGGGCCGGAGGCGGCCTTGTCGTCCGAACCGGAGCCGCTGCTGCCACAGGCCGCCATGGTGACCGCGAGGGCCGCAACGAGGGCAGAGGCCGCGATGCCACGCCGCATGAGAACTCCTTGGGGAAAGGTGGGGGTGCCCGAAGTGGAGGGGGACGGCGCATAATGGCTGTCCCGTTGCCGACTGCGCCGTTGCTCGTGGCCGTCGGGCTCGGGAAGGAACGTAACAGCGGCGCGAGCGGCGCCGAAAGGTCTTGCAGCAAGTTTCTGCAAGAACCGGGGATCGTTACGTCCGCGTGTCCTGCGCGTTGCCGGACGGTGGCGGGGCCGGATCGGCGGAGATCGGGACCTTTGGCCCACTTTTTAAATGGCGATCACCATTTATATTGAGAGCGCAGCCGTGACCCCATCCAGGAGGACCCGTGCTCTCCCCGCAGTCGACCGAGACCGTCCGCGCCACCCTGCCCGCCGTCGGCGGGGCCATCGGGGAGATCACCCCGCTGTTCTACTCCAAGCTCTTCACCGCCCACCCCGAACTGCTCCGCGACCTCTTCAACCGCGGCAACCAGGCCAGCGGCGAGCAGCAGCAGGCACTGGCCGGCTCGATCGCCGCCTACGCCACCCTGCTGGTCGAGCACCCCGAGGTGCGGCCCGGCGCGATGCTGGCCCGGATCGCCCACAAGCACGCCTCGCTCGGTGTCACCGAGGCCCAGTACCAGGTGGTGCACACCCACCTGTTCGCCGCCATCGTCGAGGTGCTCGGCGAGGCCGTCACCCCCGAGGTGGCCGCCGCCTGGGACGAGCTCTACTGGCTGATGGCCGGTGAACTCGTCGCCCTGGAGGCCAAGTTGTACCAGGAGGCCGGCCTGGAGCCCGGCGACGTCTGGCAGTCCATGACCGTCACCGGCCGGCAGGACGAGACCGCCGACGCGGTCTCCTTCACCCTGCGCCGCACCGACGGCGCCCCGGTCGGCGCCTTCCTGCCCGGCCAGTACGTCAGCGTCGGCGTCCGACTCCCGGACGGCGCACGGCAGATCCGGCAGTACAGCCTCTCGGCCGCCCCCGGGCGGGACGAGTGGCGGATCACCGTGAAGCGCGACGGCGAGGTGTCGAGCCGGCTGCACGAGCACCTGGAGGTCGGCGGCGAGCTCTCCGTCTCGCACCCCTTCGGCGACCTGGTGCTCCGGGACGGCGACGCGCCGGTGCTGCTCGCCTCCGCCGGCATCGGCTGCACCCCGATGATCGGCATGCTCGACCACCTGGTCCGCACCGGCTCCAAGCGCCGCGTGGTCGCCGTCCACGGCGACCGCTCCCCCGCCGCGCACGCCCACGCCGCGGAGCTGGCCGAGCTCACCGGAGCCCTCCCGCAGGCGGAGCTGCACCGCTGGTACGAGGAGACCGACGGCCTGGTCGACCTCTCCGCCGTCCCGCTGCCGACCGGTGTGCAGGCCTACCTCTGCGGCCCGCTCCCCTTCATGCGGGCGGCCCGCGGGCAGCTGCTGGAGCGCGGCGTCCCGGCGGACGCCATCCACTACGAGGTCTTCGGCCCCGACCTCTGGCTCGCCGGGCAGTAGGTCACCGCGCCCCGGGCAGCTCGATGGTGCAGAGGCCCGGGGCGGAGAAGGGGCGCAGGGTGATGCCGGGTGCCAGGGCGTCGAGCAGGCCCTGGTGCACGGCGCAGACCACCTCGGGGTGGCGGGTGGCGTTGGGGGCGAACGGGCAGCCGTGGAGGAGGACCCGGCGGTCGTCCAGTTCGGGCTCGAAGCCCCAGCGCTCGGCGGCCGCCATCACCCGGTCGGCCAGCGGGGCGTCCGGGGGCGGCTCGGCGGCTCCCCACTCCCGGCCCGCCTGCGACGGGGTGAGCCGGCCGTACCCCTGGGCCAGGATGTCCACCAACTCGCGGTAGGCGTCCAGCTGTTCGCGCTCCGGGGCGGCGGTGTAGCGCAGCTTCGGACGGCCCCGGCCGACCGCCGGTTCGGTGTGCACGGCGACCAGCCCGGCCCGCACCAGGGCGGTCAGGTGCTGCCGGACGGTGGTCAGGTGGAGGCCGACCGCCTCGGCCAGCTGCCGTGCCTCCAGCGGCTCGCCGGCCGCCGTCAGCTCCGCCAGCAGCGCGCGGCGGGCCGGCGCGGCCAGCGCCCGGTGCACCTCGCCGCTGCTCTCCGTGCTGCCGTCCATCCGGTCAATATACGGCGAATCGGATGTACCGCTCCTGCCGGCCGGAGGTGCCGTCCTCCGGCGAGCGGCCGTCAGGAGGTGCCGAGGCGGAAGACCGTGACGGAGCGGAACTCCTCGCCCGGGCGCAGCACGGTGCTCGGGTACGAGGGCTGGTGCGGCGAGTCCGGGTGGTGCTGGGTCTCCAGGGCGACGCCGGAGTAGCGGCCGTAGGGCACCCCGCTCGGGCCGGTGACGGCGCCGTCGAAGCCGTTGGCCGTGTAGACCTGGATGCCCGGCTCGGTGGTGAGCACCTCCAGGGTGCGGCCGCTGATCGGGTCCTCCAGGAGGGCCGCGCGGGACGGAGCGGTGCCGCCGTCGTAGCCGCGCAGCACCCAGTTGTGGTCGTAGCCGCCCGCCTCGCCGATCGCCTTCCCGATCGGGCGGGCCGTGGTGAAGTCGAAGGGCGTGCCGGCCACCGCCTCGTACGGGCCGAGCGGGATCTGCCGCGCGTCCACCGGGGTGTAGTGGTCGGCCTCCAGGGTGAGCAGGTGGCCGAGGACGTCGCCGGAGCCCTCGCCCGCGAGGTTGAAGTAGGCGTGGTTGGTCAGGTTGACCACCGTGGGGCGGGTGGTGACGGCGTGGTAGGCGATGGTGAGGTCGGCGCCGTCCAGCAGGTAGTCCACGGTGACGTCCAGCGCACCGGGGAAGCCCTGGTCGCCGTCCCGGCTGTGCAGCGTCAGGCGGACTCCGGCGCCCGGCAGTTCGGTGGCCTGCCAGAGGCGGTGGGCGAAGCCGTCGGGGCCGCCGTGCAGGGTCACGCCGTTGCCGGTCGGGGCGAGCGGGTGGTCCTCGCCGTCGACGGTGATCCGGCTGTCGGCGATCCGGTTGGCGTACCGGCCGACGGTCGCCCCGTAGTGGCGCGCCGGGCCGAGCACGGCGGCGAGCTCGTCGGAGGCGAGGAGCACCTGGGCGCTCCGGCCGTCGCGGTCGGGGGCGGTGAGGCCGTGCAGCGTCGCCCCGAGGGAGAGGACCGTGGCCTCGACCGGGCCGCTGCGCAGGGTCCAGCGCTCGATGGCGGCGCCGGCGGCGGTGCGGTCGAACGGCGCGCGGCTTACCTCGGTCTGCGGCATCTGGACAGGACCCCTTCGCGTGTTCGAACCTGTGCGACCTTGTTGGATCGTACCTTGGGTGCGAGGACGTACGTGGTTACACCAGGGGCGCGAGGAACTGCGCGAATCGGGAGGCGGCTCACCGGCAACTGAACCGCCGTCAGCCAGCTGCAGGTGCTGCCGTTCCCCCGCGCGCAGTTCCTCGCGCCCCTGCGGGGCGCTACCGCTAATCCTTGGGGCGGTCCAGTCCCAGGGCCTCGGCGAGGCCCTCGGGGCCGGTGCCGATCTTCCGGTGGACGGCCGCCAGGCGGCGGTGGACCATGCTCAGCGCCACGTTGAGCTGCTCGGCGATCCGCTGGGGAGGTACTCCTTTGGCGGCGAGCTCGGCGACGCTGCGCTCGTTCTGGCTGAGGGAGTCCTTGCTGAGGGTCCGCAGCCGGTTGGGCCGCAGGCCCGCGCGGGCGAGTTCGCGGCGGGCCTGGGCGACCAGCCCGTCCGCGCCGCAGTTCTGGGCCAGTTCGATGCCCTGGTAGCAGTACTCGGCGGCGTCGTGCAGCCGACCGGTGCGGATCAGGGCGCCGCCGAGTTCGACCAGGGAGCAGGCGAGTTCGTAGCTGACCGGGGACTGGGTGAGCAGGTTGACGGACTCCTCCAGCCGGTCGACCGCGAACTGGCCGTCCCAGACCGAGGCCTGCATCCGCAGGGCCGCGCCCCGCGCCGAGGCGGTGCCGAACTTCTCCGCCCGGGAGACCGCCTCCGCGGCCAGCTCCCGCGCCTCGTCGGGGCGTTCGGGGGAGATGGCCTTGGCGAGGTGGCCGGTCCACGGGGCCCAGACGGTGTTGTGCCAGCCCCGGCGGTCCAGCTGCTCGCCGACGGTGCGGAAGACCTGGGCCGCTCCGTGGCGGTCGCCCCTGGCGAGCAGCAGCTTGCCGTAGAGGGTCGGCGCGTCGGGCAGCACCATGGCGGTGGGGTGGTACGGCGGTGCGAAGCGGTACTTGCGGGCCAGCTCCCAGGCCTCGTCGACCCGGCCGCGGGCCAGCAGGGTGTCGGCCAGCACGCCGACGGTGTCCCACTGGAGCGGGATGTCCGGGGCGATCCGCTCGGAGAGCCGCAGGCCGCGACGGAGGAAGTCCTCGGCCTCGGCGAGGAGTCCGCGGCGGAACCGGACCAGGCCCATCAGGAAGTAGGAGAACCCTCGGTGCCTACCGCTCCAGCCGGCCACCTCGTACTCGGTGATGGCGTCGGCGAACAGCCGCTCGGCGGTCGCGAGTTGGTCGGTGTACGTGTAGGTCAGGCCGAGGATGGCGGGGAACTCGAAGCCCCAGGTGTTGTTGCGCCAGCCGAGGCCCTCGGGCAGGCGGTGGCCGTCCATCGCCTGGCCGACCAGGTCGAGCGCGCGGCCCGCGGGCTCGCCGCGCAGCGTCAGGTCCCAGGCCCGCATGGTGTGGACGGCCCGGTCGGAGTCGCCGCGGCCGCTGACCGTGCGGCCCAGCTCGGCCAGCCGGCGCGAGCGCGCCGGGCCGTCGTCCTCGTCGCGCTGCCAGGCGATCCACATGAAGTGCAGCGCCTCCAGCCGCATCCGCCCGGGGCCGGGCGCGGTGTGCTCCGCCTCGGCCCGGCAGACCTCGGCGGCCTCGACCAGCTGTCCGGCGTGCGCCAGCACCTCGGAGAGCCGGAAGGTGGCGTCGACCCGCAGCTCGGCGCTGAGGCCGGGCTCCAGCGCGAGGGCCTGGCGGAGCTGGTGGACGGTGGTCAGGGGGTCCGTCAGGAGGGCGGCGCAGCCCGCCTCGTAGAGCACCTCGGCCCGGACGTCCTCCTCCGGCGGCTCGTACAGCGCGCGCTGGAGACAGCGCAGCGCGGCCTCGGGCGCACCGATCGCCAGGTGCTCGGTGGCGGCTTGGCGGAGCTTGGCCACCATGCCGTCGTCGCCCTCGGGGTGGGTCTCCAGCAGGTGGCGGGAGGCGTCCAGGAGCGAGCCGCCGGAGTGCTCGATGGCGGTGGCGGCCATGCCGTGCATGCCGGTCCGGGTGCTGGGCGGCATGGTCTGGTAGATCGAGGTGCCGATCACCGGGTGGACGAAGTCGAGCCGGCCGGTGGGGCCGGTGGTCAGCACGTGCTGGCGGCGCAGCTGGCGGACGGACTCCTCGGCCTCGGCCGGGCTCTGCGCGCAGATGGTGGCGGCCAGGTCCTGCTTGATGTCGGTGCCGAGCAGGGCGCAGGCCCAGGCGAACCGCAGGACGTTGCTACCGAGCTTGTCCAGCCAGTACTGCAGCGTCATGCCCTTGGCCGCGGCGGCCAGGTCGCGCAGCTGCTTGACGTTCTCCTCGAAGGGGTCGAGCTGCTGGTCACGGACCTCGCGCAGCAGGACGGCGACGTCGTACGGGTTCCCCTTGGTGACGGCCCAGACCTCGTGGCAGAACAGGTCCTCGGTCTCCGGGCCGAGTTCGGCCCGGACCAGCTGGCCGACCGAGGTCGGGTTGAGCGGGCGCAGCGCGTGCCGGCGGGTGGCCTGGCCCTCGATCTGCTGCTGGAGCTCGCGGCTCTCCTCGAACTCGTTGCGGTAGGCGAAGACCAGCAGGACCGGCAGCAGCCGGGCCCGGGCGGCGAAGGAGGCCAGCCAGGTGAGCGACTCCTGGTCGGCCCAGTGCAGGTCGTCCACCATCATCACCAGCGGGGCGCGCCTGGGCGCCAGCTGGGTGAGCACGTAGTCGAGCCCGTCGCGGACGCCCTGGGGGTCCATCTGCTCGACCTCGCCGGAGGGCGGGAGCAGGCCGATCGCCGGGCCCACGATGGAGTACCAGCCGCCGAAGACCTCGGACCGCTCGGACTCGGAGAGTCCGCCGAGCACCGGCAGCAGCAGCTGCTTGAGGACGTGGAACGGCTCCTTGGTCTGCCGTTCGCCACCCCGGCCGGAGAGCACGGTGCAGGTCTTGCGGAGCTTGGCCAGCCGGCGGATCTGGTCCATCACGGCGGTCTTGCCGACGCCGGCCGGGGAGGCGTAGACGAGCAGCTCGCCGATCTCGGTGCCACCGGCCTCGAAGTCCTCGCAGAGGCGGTCCAACGCCTGCTCGGCGGTGTGGAGTTCCTCCTCCCGCTCGTGCAGGCGGGCGTGACCGCCGTGCCCGTGACCGTCCCTCGGCCCGCCCTGCTGATCGACCACTGCCAGCCTCCGCTTCGCACCCGTCCCTTGGTCCTGGTGGTGAGCGTAATACCGTGGCCGCCCCCGTGGCGCGCGTTCGCGCAGGCCGGAGCCCACGTTCAGGATTCAGGCCGGACACCGAGGGCAAATGCCTTGGTACCCCTGCCGTCTGATGATCAGATCGGATAATCTTCGCCCGGAACGGGCGCCGTTGATCATTAAGACGCATACGGCGCAAAGGCTGACACACACAGAGCCGTGGAGAGCGCCAGAACTACGCACAGTACCGAGCGCCTGGAGTCCGATGTCCGACGACAGCTCAGTTGAGCTCCCCTTCCCCCACCGACGCAGCCCCCACCAAGCACAGGCCGCCCGGCACCACGCCGAGTGGCTGCACCGCCACCGTGAACTGGCCGCCTCCACCGGCCAGTTGAGCTACGAGAGGTGGGACGTACCGGAACTGGCGGCGCTGACCTACCCGGAGAGCTCGGCCGAGGACCTCGGGTTGGCCGCTGACCTGATGGGCTTCTACTTCCTCTTCGACGACCAGTTCGACGACGCGCTGGGACGACGCCCCGAAGAGGTCGCCGAGATCTGCGAGCGGCTCACCGCCCTCATGCACAGCCCCAGACCGGTCGGCAGCACCCCCGCCGAACGCGCCTTCTCCGACCTGTGGCGCCGCAGCATCGAGGGCATGTCGCCCCGCTGGAGAGCCAGGGCCGCGTACAACTGGGAGTCCTACTTCGCCTCCCACCCCGCCGAGGCCGCCGGGCGAATAGCCAGCCGACCACCGGACCGGGAAAGCTACCTGATGCTCCGTCGGGGCACCGCCGCGATGGAGACCATCTTCGACATGATCGAGCGGCTGGGGCGCTTCGAGGTGCCGCAGGCCGTGCTGCACCATCCCGTGCTCCGCCAACTCCGCCAGCTGGCGGCCGACATACCCTCCCTCACCAATGATGTCCGCTCCTACGCCCAGGAGTTGGCCCGTGGCGACGTGGCCAACCTGGTGATGATCGTGCAGCGCGAGCGCGACTGCTCTCCCGAGGAAGCCGCCTCCGTGGTCATGGCGGAGGCCCAGCTGATGGCCGACAAGGTCGGCGAGCTGATGAACGAACTGCCCGAAGTCTACCGCCTGTTGCGGCTGACGGTAGCCGATCGTCATGCCGCGCACCGGTACGCCGACGGACTCGGCGCATGGACCGCCGGCTATCTCCGCTGGGAGCTCCGGACCGGTCGGTACGTATCGGGCTGACGTCCCACCAGGTCACCGCCTCCCCTTCCGTCCCCCGCCCCCTCCCCCGTTTCCCCTCCTCTCCGAGCTGCACGACGCACCATGGCGGCCCGAGCCCTTCGGGGCTAGGGTCTCGCCCTGGGGTCGCTACCGTGCGTGTCCGGCCGGTGACCCCTGCACCGGTGCGCGTACGTGGTCGTCCCGCAGCTCCACCCTCAGCAGCGAGGAGAGATACCGCCCATGACGGTCTACCAGCCCCCCGGCCAGCCCGGCAGCATCGTCGAGTTCCGCCCCCGCTACGAGCACTGGATCGGCGGCTCCTTCACGCCGCCGGTGCGCGGCGGCTACTTCGAGAACCCCACCCCCGTCACCGGCCGGACCTTCTGCGAGGTGGCCCGGGGCACCGCCGAGGACATCGAGGCCGCCCTCGACGCCGCCCACGCCGCCGCCCCCGCCTGGGGCCGCACCTCACCCGCCGAGCGCGCCCAGGTGCTGCTCCGGGTCGCCGACCGGATCGAGGCCAACCTCGAACGCCTCGCCGTCGCGGAGAGCTGGGAGAACGGCAAGCCGGTCCGCGAGACCCTGGCCGCCGACCTGCCGCTCGCCGTCGACCACCTGCGCTACTTCGCCGGCGCCCTGCGCGCCCAGGAGGGCGGCCTGTCCCAGATCGACGAGGACACCGTCGCCTACCACTTCCACGAGCCGCTGGGCGTGGTCGGCCAGATCATCCCGTGGAACTTCCCGATCCTGATGGCCATCTGGAAGATCGCCCCGGCGCTCGCGGCCGGCAACGCGGTGGTCCTCAAGCCCGCCGAGCAGACCCCCGCCTCCGTCCTGCTGCTGATGGAGCTGGTGGCCGACCTGCTCCCGCCGGGGGTGGTCAACGTGGTCACCGGCTTCGGCGAGGAGGCGGGCAAGCCGCTGGCCTCCTCCCCGCGGATCCGCAAGATCTCCTTCACCGGCGAGACCTCCACCGGCCGCCTGATCAGCCAGTACGCCGGACCGAACCTCATCCCGGTCTCCCTGGAGCTCGGCGGCAAGAGCCCCAACCTCTTCTTCTCCGACGTGGCGGACCGTCAGGACGCCTTCTACGACAAGGCCCTGGAGGGCTTCGCGCTCTTCGCCCTCAACCAGGGCGAGGTCTGCACCTGCCCCAGCCGGGCCCTGATCCAGTCCTCGATCTACGACCGCTTCCTCGGCGACGGCCTGGAGCGGGTCCGCGCCATGCGCCAGGGCAACCCGCTCGACACCGAGACCCAGATCGGCGCCCAGGCCAGCGCCGAACAGCTCACCAAGATCCTCGCCTACCTGGAGATCGGCCAGGCCGAGGGCGCCAAGCTCCTGACCGGCGGTGAGCGGGCCGAGCTGGACGGCGACCTGGCGGGCGGCTACTACGTCACCCCGACCGTCTTCGAGGGCGACAACTCCATGCGGATCTTCCAGGAGGAGATCTTCGGCCCCGTCGTCGCCGTCACCCGCTTCGACGACTTCGACGACGGCATCGCCCTCGCCAACGACACCGCCTACGGCCTCGGCGCCGGCGTCTGGTCCCGCGACGGCTCCACCGCCTACCGCGCCGGCCGCGCCATCCAGGCCGGCCGGGTCTGGACCAACTGCTACCACGCCTACCCGGCCCACGCGGCCTTCGGCGGCTACAAGAACTCCGGCATCGGCCGCGAGACCCACAAGATGCTCCTGGAGCACTACCAGCAGACCAAGAACCTCCTGGTCTCCTACTCCCCCGACGCCCTCGGCTTCTTCTAGGAACCGCCCCTGAGACCCCGTCAGGCCCGGGTCACCTCCGACCACCCGGGCCTGACGGCCTCCCGTCCTGCTCCAGCACGATCACCTCGTAGCCGGCACCGACTACGAGCTCACCGCCGGGCGCGAGGGCGACCGCGCTGGGCCGAGCCGGCAGCTGGATATCGTCCAACAGTGCTCCATCCCGCAGATTCCAGATCTGTACGGCAGAGCGGTCGGCCGTCAGGGCCACGGGCATGCCGTCCAGGACGCCGAACGCCACAGCGGACACTCCACCAGTACCGAGCTGACACCACTGCTTCCGAGTGCGGAGGTCCCACACCTGAGTGCCATGGCGAGTAGTGGCGGCCAGCACCACGGGGACCGGCCCAACGGCGCCGTATGCCATCGCGTCGACTTGGCCCACCTGTCCCTCCAGATCACCGATCCAGGTCATCTCCGTGAGGTCCCAAACTCCGATCCTCCGCCCACTGCCCGGATAGTCGGCGACCACCGCCACCGGCCGCCCGTCCAGTAGGGCCCAAGCCAAGGCTTCGACGCCGAACCGCCCGCTCACTTCGAAGGTTCCGCCGATCCGCAGGGATCCCAGATCCCACTGGCCCATCCGCCTTCCGCCAGTGTGGTGCACAACCACGGGGTTGCTCTCGATGTGGCCGACGGCCAGCGGCGATCCGTAGCTACCCTCGGTGCACCCGGCCTCCGATCCGTCCGCGAGGCTCCACATACGAACGGTCCTGTCGCGCCCGCTGGTAATCGCAACCGGCCTCCCCATGACCGTCGTACAGGTAACCTCCTTCACCCAGGCGGTGTGCCCTTCGAGACGACGCAGCTCCCGGCCGGACGAAACGTCCCACACCCGAGCGGTGTGGTCGTAACTCGCCGACACCACGGCAGGGGAGCCGTCCAGCACCGTGCAGGCAAGCGCCGACACCGTGCTCGCATGCCCGTGCAGCTCAAGCTCCTCCGGTCGCTCCTCCAATCTCCACAGGCGGACCGAGCCATCGCTGCTGGAACTGGCAGCCACTGGCCATCCGTCGGCGTAGGAGATCGCGATGGAACGGACCCAGTCCGCGTGGCCATTGAGACGGGCCAGCAACCGACCCGCGGGCCCTGCGGCCCGTTCTCTCAACTCCATGGAACCGTCCGCGTAACCCAGCACCATGACAGCGCGACCGTCGAGTTCCGCAAAGGCGAGCGCGGTGATCCATCCCGGTGCGAGGTCGCAGGAGAAGACCACTCTCCCGGTGTCCGGATCGCGGAACTGGAGTGCCCCACCCCGGAATCCCAGCGCAATCAGGTCGACACCGTCCTGAACGACGCCGGCCATCGCCTCACAGCCCTCTGAGTCGCCAAGCTCCACCCAGGCCCCAGTGTCCACGTTCAAGAGTCGGACCGCACCGGACGGCTGTTGGACCAACGCGGAAGGTTCTCCTCGAACTCTCGTGCCGAGCAGGTCCAGGTGCAGGCGGACTGCACTCGGATGCCCCGGAAGCTCTCGCCGGAGCTGACCGGACGCCAGTTCGCGGACCCAGGCCGAGCCGTCGCGCGAGCAACCCACGATCAGCATCTGGTCGTGCCCCTGGACACAGGACAGAGCCGCCACGATGGGCCCCGTATATCCCTCACTGGCCCACTCCGCGACCTCGGTCTCGGTCCGCACGGCGAAGTTGTGAAGCTCCGTGGTGCGCACGAGGTCCCAGACACGCACCGTTCCATCGTCGGCACCCGTCACTAGGAGCATCACCCCGTCCACTTCGACGGAGTGAATTGCCGTCACTGTCCTGGTATGCCCGTCCAACGACGCCAGGCAGACCTGCCCCGCCGGATCCCAGATCTCCACCGGTCCGCCGTCTCGAGCGATGAGCACGGCCGGCGCCCCGTCGAACTCAACAGCGAGCAGTGGATCGCCGGACCACGAGCTCAACTCCCCTCGGTACAAAGTGCTCGTCTGAGACCCGGTCGCCCATCTGGGCTTCCACACCAGCCGCTCGCCAAGCGCCCTCCGGTACTCCTCCAATCGGTACCGCGCCGCGTCCACAGCCATGACCTGTGTCCGCTCGTGGACGCAGAGATGCCGATAGAGGTGGGCCGAGGTCCGGTACATCGTGCGGACTCGCTGCGCGTGCGCGCCTTCGACGCCCTCCATCGCCGCCACCAGCGGATCGGGCTCGGCGTGGACCACGAACCACGGGTCTTCGAGGAGACGCCCCAGATCTCCCGACGCTGCGGCGTGACCGGCCAGGTGCGCTCGGACATACGGGTGCGCGCGCTCCCAGTCGAGGTCACGGGTTTCGGCCCTGGCCGCCACCGAGTCGATCAGGGCAGCCGTCATCCGGCGCTGGTCCTCACCCCTGCGCCGGGGATCGCGCAAGTGCTCGGCCAACGCCTCGTGGTACAGCCGGAACACCGACCGGCCCTCACTGACCGGCACCTCCACGACGTACGAACCCGCCTGCCTCAACAGCCAGTTCACGTCAGCGTCGGTGCACTTCTCGCCCGAGAGGGCCGCCGCCAGTGGAGCCCACAACGAGTCCCACGGAAGACCGAACCCTTCCGCGTAGGCCAACGGTCGCAACAGCCACCGCACTCGATCCTCGTCCTCGCCGTACCGGGCCAGGTAGGCGTCGAAGGCCTGTCCCACCTCCGAGGGAAGCTGCTCCTCCCAGCCCGGCCGGGACTGATCAATGGTCAAGTCCCCGTGCAGCAGCGCCCGGACGGTCATCCTGGCGACCAGGAAGGAGCGGCCAGCCCGCCGGGCCACTGCCTTGGCCAACGCCGCCCGCTCGGGCTCCGCGACCTCACCCGGCATCGCGGCGAGCGTGCGCCGCGCGTACTCCTCGATGTCATCGCGGCCGGTGTACGCATCCGTGTCCAGGTCGAGGACCTCCACGCCACGCCCCAGGTCGGGAATCGTCGTCCGACGCGTCCCGATCAGCAGGCGCAGCCGGGGCAGCACCGACATGGGACGGAGCAACTCCCTGGCGATACGCTGTGGTTCCCGCCCTTCGACGCCAGTGCCGGCCTCGTCCAGGGCATCGATCAGCACGGTCCGGAGCGAGCCCTCGTACGCGGCGAGACCGGCGAGCAGCTGTGCAGGGGTGTCGGCTTCGACATCCAAAGCGACTGCCAGCCGCGTCGTGAGCTGCTCCAGGGTGGTGCCGTGCGCGTGCACCGAGACCGTCACCACATCCGGCGGCGGCAGCAAGTGTGCGGGGGCTTCGGGGTGGTCCGGCCGGGTCAAGGCCAGTAGCCGTCCCAGGACCGCGGACTTGCCGGAGCCCGGATCGCCAGTCACCACCCGGGCCCGGCGGTCGTGGACGGGATCGCGCAGCCATCCCGCGAGCGAGGCCAAAGCCTGGCGTCGGCCGGTGAACCAGTCGCCCCGTTCACTGACGTACTCGACCCCGCGCCCCCGGGGCTCGAAGTGCGCGGTCCACTCCCGCTGGGACTGGACGTCCATGGCGCCGTCGGGCAGACCGGGGCGGTACCTGGGGTTGGGCAGGAACGGCGGGACGGCCCGGCCGGAGACCGCGTGGTAGCTGGCGCTCTGGTCCGAACCGTGCTCTCGGAGGTGGTCGTTCACCTGGCTGGTCACAGTGGCGATGTCGAGGTAGCGCTGGCGCATCCCAGCGGTGGCTTCGCGGACCGCCACCTCCAAAGCGGTCACGAAGGCGTGGTCGTAGGCGAGTTCCCTGGAGCGGGCGGAAGCCACCAACCAAAGGCCGTCGGCATCCCGCGGGCGCTCGTCCACCAGTTGGCCGGCCACCACGGCGGCCTCGGCCGCACCTAGCTCGGCGAAACAGGTGTCGAGCAGCAGCAGGACGTGCCCGACCCGCGTGTCCGCCAGCAGTTCTGCCAGGTCGCGGGTGGCGAGCGCGGTGGCCACCAGGTCCTGACGGCTGTTCAGACAGGTCAGCCGGTGGTGTCGTGAACCGCGCAGACCGTGGCCCGCGTAGTACACGACGAGCACGTCCTTCTCACAGCGCTCCTCCGCCCGGAGCCAAGCCTCGAGGCCGATTCGCACCTGCTGCGCGTCCGGGGCATGGGCCAGGTCCGGGAGGATCTCGGCGTACCCGAGCGATCCGAAGAGGGCCTTGACCCGGCCGAGATCCTCGGACACCCCCGGTAGGGGGGCCAGAGTCGGGTCGGCGGTATACACGCCCGAGCCGAGGACGAAGACGAAGCGGTTGTGACCGTCGGAGCCCGGGAGGACCGTCATACAGCCAGTCCCGTGGCAATCGCGGTCCCGGTCTGCGCAGCCGTCAGGTAGGCACGCATGCTGTGCATCTCGGACCCGTTGTCCACCGTCAGGTCCTGGAGCTCCGGCCCGAACAGGGGAGCCAGCTCCCGCACCAGGGCCACCACGTCTCCCCTGTCGGCCAGGTTGGTCCAGCGCTTCACGGCCGTCGGCCAGCCCCCGGGAACCGGCTGGAGGCGGTCGAAGACCAGTCCGGCCAACCCCAACGGGGATCCGAGCGTGACCAGGGTCAGCGGCCCGCGGTCGGGGGCCGGGGCGACCGCGCACAGCGCCTCGTAGGCCACCACCGAGCCCAGCGAATGACCGACCACCACCCTGGTCTCAGGGGTGAGCAGTTCTTCGACCCTGGCCCGCGCCGCAGCGCGGAGGCCCGGTTCGGTGAAGTACCGGCTCACCTGCTTGAGGTCGGAGATCAGCAATCGCTCGGAGACCGCCCCGAAGAAGCGCGAGCGGGTCAGGGCGTGCAGGCCCCGGCGGACCCGGTCCACCGTCAGGGGGCGCGACGCCAGACGGCCAACCGCGCCCCGAGCGCCCGGGCCGCCGGTGGCCTGGTCCGGTCCCGGGATACGCGGATCCAGCCGCGCGGCCTCCCGCCACCACGCTTCCAGGAGGTCTGCCTCGAACCCGTCCTCGACGTCCTCCGCCCGGTAGTACGGCTCTCCGCGCGCGCCGGACTCCGGTAGAGGTCTCCGTACGCGACGCAGGCCACGTCTCCGTCGGCAAGCCCTCCGAGGGTGTGATCGCGGCGCAGCGCGAGCCCGACCCCGCCGCGCAAGGCTGGTTCCAGCTCCGCCAACAGCGTCTCGCGGTGTCGAGTTGACGCCCCACCCCGTGCACACGAGACCCTGCTCATGGGCCCCTCCGCCCGACTCGCACTCGTGGGCGAGAGCATAGTCGGGCGCCACCACTCAGGGCTTGAGGATCAGGTCCTGTTCGACCGGCGGCGGTGCCGCCGTGCCAGTCGAGCGGGGCTCCGAAGCGGATCAGCTCCGCCGTGGAGACGGGTCGACGGGCTTCGCGGCGAGGACCACGTCGAGGACGGCCGCGGGCGGCCTCGGCCGGGGTCTGGGCCTGGCTTGTAGTCGGTGAACCACGGCGGGAGGTCGGGGGGTGTCGACCTGCCGGGGCAGACAGCGGCGACCAGGGTGCCGCGGCGAGGTCCTTGTCCCGGCGGGCGCGCGACCGCGCGGACCGGCGGCCACCTGGGCCACCTTGGAGGGCACGTTGAGCCAAGGCGGCCAGCCGGCCTCGGCGGCCCGTGCCCATCGTGGACCCGCGCGCGCCAGGACTCCACGGCCCGCCCACTTCCGTCGAGGTCCGCGCCGTCGAAGAGGTGGTGCAATCGGGGGGTCCAGCCGGCCCAGGGTGCCCAGGCTGCTGGCCAACACGAGCAGCCGTCGCCCGGGCGCAGGCGGGCCGAAGGAGCGCAGCACCGAGCCGCGTGGGTGGGGCGGGCGCTGCACCTCCCGTCTGTCCGCCGCGCCGTGTCGTTCGCCCGCCCGTCCCCTGCCGTGCAACTGTCGCCGCGCCCTCGTTATCGCCCCCCGCTTCGTGTTCCTCTCGCCGCCGACGTTCGTTATCGCCCGTCTCAGCTGTACCAGTTACTCGCCACGGTTTTGGACGCCCGATCCGACCTCCGTCACCCTTGGACCCCCGCCGCTCGTTGCCCTTGTTCGACCCCTGTCCCCCTGTTTTGTCGTCCCTGTGTGCTCGGGTACCACATGACTAACGTTGATCCGTCAGACATCTTCCGCGCATCCTGTCTCTCGCGACGTCGCGCCGTAGTCGTCAATACCCCGCGTCCGTTCCGCTCGCCATCGTCCGTTTTACGTTGTCGTTGGCGTCGAATTTTTTTCCTTCAGCGCGCCGGTCGCGCGTCCTCCGTCGCCGTTTCGACCACCCCTTCTGGACTACGCGCTCCCGTTGGAGGTTCGGCCCGTATCTCCCTTCGACTCTAATCCCCGCCGGGTCGGTTGCCGCCGCGTCCCCGCTCTCCCTCCCATGCCGCCCATTTCCGGCGTCCCCCGTCGCGCGCCGTCGTCGCGTCCGTCCGCTTCCGTCGCGAGTCACCCGTTGCCCACCGCCGTTCCCGCGTCGTCTCAGCTCGCCGTTCATCTCGTAGTGCCTACCTCTCGTCGTCCTCCCCCCCAGGCAGCTCCCGTCCGTCTGCCCAGGCCGCTGTCGGTTTTGCCTCTATCGTCACAGAAACCTGCGTCGTCCGCTCTTCGGCTCTAGCAGCCCCCTCGGCGATCGCGTTAAACGCGCTCCTCCCCACATGTTGCCGCCCGTTAGGAGACGTCGTGAAACTCGTCGGCCCGCTCGGCACTGCGAGTCCTCCGGCAGGAGGCGGCGACGGAGTGGAGAGGACGATGTCGACGCCGCCGTGGACGCTTCCGACAGCTCTGCGGCGAAGAACCGGCGAATGGCGTCGGAGTCGGTCGACTTTCGAGAACACTCCCTGCCACCCGGCGCGGGGTGGCAGGGAAGTAGGGCGACCTCGCGGCCGGCTTCGGTGAACGTCGCCCCTGTCGCGGCCCGTGAGCAGGACCAGATTCGTGCTCTCTAGTCGACGGCGATAACCTTCCACCAGGGCGCGGCCGAGGCCCTGGTTTTGCGCCGGTGACGACGGCGATGCGGGACATGTGTTCATGCTGCCACGGTAGGGAGGACCCGGGCGAGAGGCCAGCGAGAACCGAGCACTCCGGCGCGAACGGGCGCCATAAGACGGCTTTCTGATGATCCGTCAGGTCCGACGGCTCTGACCAGACGGGGAAACGGGGGCCGGTCGGGGTCCGGGACCGCCGCGTCGTCCTCCGACGGCTCGGTGTGGTAATGACGCCCGGGGCTGTGGAGTCGGCCAGGAAGGGGGCGAAGAACGGGGGGCGAGGTCAGTGTGGGGGCGTAGGCGCCGCCCGAAGGGGAGGTCGTTCCGGGGGGGCCGGTGCCGGTGGAGCAGCGGAGCTGTCCGGCGAGCTTGTCGTGCCAGACGTAGAGGTGCGCCGCGCCGGTGTCTTACCCTGGCCCGGCGAGGACCGGGCCGGAGGGGCGGCGGCGGTCCGTTCGGGCAAGGCGGCGGCCACCTCGGCGACGGTTGAGGAGCGGCGGTCCCCCACCTCGGTCGTTCCAGGTGCCCAATGATGTTAGGTCTACCACTACCACCGGCCGGTCGGCCGGCCACCTCCAGGGCGAGGGGTTCGTCGGCCAGTTCACGTGCTGATCCAGGTCCAGCAGCACCGGGGAAGTCTCGCACGCCCCTTAACGCCCCGCCGGGACGCATTCCCCCGGTACGAAATGGGGGAGGAGCGGGATCATGGCCGGAAGGGGAGGAGCACTAGTGACGGCGAGTGACGGGTTACCCTGTGCTCATCGGGTGAGCGGACGAGCAGCTCTCCGCTAACCCGTCAGGCCGGCCAACAGGCGGAGCCGCAACAAGCAAACGAGGGAAGGTGGCGCGGGTCCTGCCGGGGAGGCCGACCGGGGAGACCTTCTTCCGCCACCTAGTTCTCTGGCAGCTGCCGCACCGGGACGGCGCCGCGACAATCCGACGAAGCGGTTCACCTGGAGGCGCTGGCACCTAGTTACTTTCAGGTCCCGCCGGCCTACTTCTTACGATGAGACGAGCAGGGCGGGCAGATCCGGTCGCCGAGGAGTGGCCCTGGCTCGGGGCCATGCGGGACGCCTGCGTGCAGGAGGTCGCGCTCCGGGCCTGACCCTCTCCCCCGATGGGGCTGGGCACCAATACTGACATCGATCGAATGCAATCGCCAGACGTGAGGTCTGCGAGCACGGGGCGCCGAGTAGGCTCGCGTCTGCGCTATCCAGGAGCGCGGGGGCGGCGCGCGGCGGTGCGGAGCGCGCCGGATCGACGTACCCCCGGGTTTCGGGCAGCTAACGTGGGGGCGACATGGAGGACGCGAACGGCGCAGGCTCTGGCGGGCGCTGTCGGGGAGCCGCGGCAGACGCTGACCCTCCCCGATCCGTTCAGAACTCCGTCCCTCGCGCGAGCTCCGGTGGTGTCCGGTGCACCGAGGGGCTGGGCGGTGGACAGTTCCATGCCGCTGCGCCGGGGCGGCCGGCACCTGCGGGGTGCTGATCAGCACCGAAACGGGCCGAATAACATCGGCTACCGACCGACACCACCCCGCGCCACCCCAAGCAAGCACATGTGCCTGCCGAGAGGTCGTGGCACCTGCTCTGCTGGCCACCAGGACGCGCGGTCCGTCGGTCCGATGGGGCACGGCGGCGCGGGCGCTGGCGGCTGCTGCGCACCTGTCCGGCGGTTGGTCCGCCGGGGTGCTGGGGCGCAGCGCGTACCCCCCCCTCCCCCCCCAGCGCGCAGGAGCCAGGAGGCCGAACTGTTCGCCTCACTGGTGCGATGAACCGCGCGCGGGCCTGCGCGCAGGATGGCGCTCCGGGGCCGCGCGGCCCGGGCGAGGAGAGCGAGGAGGCGGTCCGCCGCTCGGCGGCGTCTTCGACTGGACCTTGGGGCCGGGGACACGGCCGCCCCGCGGCGCGCCGTGATCTCGTGGTGGATGCTGGCTGGCCGGGGCGGTCGCAATCGCGGAGGTACTGTACCGGATCCGGCTCTGGCGCGGTGGACCGCGCAGCCCGGCGCCCGTACCTGGCCCAGTTCACGGCCTCGATTCGGCTTCTCGATGGACCTGCATGCGTGCTCCCGGAGCCCGGGCTCGCGGCCCCGCCGTCGTGCTACCTGATGCCCGCTGTGCACCGAGCTCAAGCTCACGGCGAGTGCTTCCTGGGCTGCGGCCCTCGCGGTGCCGACGCGAGCGCCGCGAACGGCCGCTGATGCGGCGTCAGGCCCTGTGCTGGGTCGTGAGTGATACCGCGGTCGCCCTCCTCTACGGGCCGCCGAGGGTGACGGCCGGTGGGCCCGGGAAACATACACCGTCGGGGCGGCAGGGCGCGCCGAACTACCCGCCTACAACGCGCTCTTCACCCGCCCCAGCCTCTGGTTGCGTCGCGCTGTTCACCCGCTGTTCCACCCGCGCGGCCGCCGCCGGGCCGGGGCTTGCGGCGAAACCGGCCTTGCGGCTGGTCGTCGTCGCCGGCAGCCTGCCGGCCGTACTGGTCCGCGATGAGACCTCTCCCGCTGGGTCAGGGGTTCCGGACGGGCCGTCAGACCAGACGGGGTCACTGCACTCGGCGCCAGTCGGCCTGGCCACCTGGTGATGGTGATCGGCGGGAGGACGGTCACCGCCTGGGCCGTGCCGGATCGCCGCGCGGGCGCGCCGCTGCGGCAGGCGCGAGCTCCGCCGGATCGACCCGCCTCTGTCGGCGCTGTACGCCGTCCGCCCCGAGATCGCACCTGGAGCCGCCCCTCACCTCAGCCTGGCAGCGGCCCGGCGGGAACCCGGAGTTCACCCTCACCGGATCGGCGTGATCGAGATCCGCCGACGAGACACCCGCTGGCTCCCCGCTCTCCGCCGCACCTGCACGCCGGGTGTGCCCGGCTGGGCCTCGGCCTGCTCGCCGCGCCGCCCCCTCGACCCGCGGCGCACCGAGGCCGACGTCGAGGCCGCCGTGCTGGCGGCGGCCACTCGAGGCGGCGGCCGCCCGGCGGCCGCTACCGTACCCGGACACCGACGGCCACACCCCGCCCGGCCACCGCGCCCGACCTTCGCCCGAGAGCTCCCAACTCGCCCCTCGTCGCAGAGGCCTTCACCGACTCCCCGATGCGTCGCCCTCCGGTACGGGCGGATGCGGACGGAACTGGCTGGCTAACTCAGTCCGGGGGGATGAAGGAACTGCGCGCACCTTCCGGTGATCGAGGACCGTCCTGGCCCGCCTCCGAGGCCTGGGAGGGGCTGGCCCGCCGTGCTGGGAGGCCTGAATGGGTGGGGACGCGGCGGAGTCGGTGCGTACGTGGACACCGACCCGGAGAAGGGCCGACAGGCGGTCTTCTGCGAGGCCTACGGGTGCCGCTCAACTCTCCGCCAACTGCGTGGTGGTGGCCGCCAAGCGCGGGGGCGTAAGGTGACTTACGCGGCCTGTATGGTCCGGGCGGACCGGCCGGCTACTGGAAGTGAACACGGGGTCCGTGCGCAAGCACCTCGGGGCCACGGAAGGCGTCGTCGCGCGATGGAGGAGGGATGGCCGTGGACCGGACCGGGATGGAAGTACGGCGGGATCACCGTGGTCGGGCTGCCGCCGGAGTGGCCGCTGCTGGTGGACGAGGCTTGGTGGTGGCGCTCCACGCAGGTGAATGATCCGGCCAGCGGCGGCGGCGCGGCAAGATGATCCTGCGGTGGCGGCGGTGGCCGGGCGGCCGCGCGCGAGGTCCTCGTCGGCCTGGCCGCCCTCTCCTGAACGTGCGAGGGAGACCACCCGTGCACTCACCCGGGAGGACGGGCCCCTCGTGTCCTCGACAACGAACCCCGCAAGGATCGACCTCGACCTGGTGCACCACTGGCTGTCCAGGGAGCATTTGGGCCCTGGGGCGGACCGCGAGACCCGGTTTCGTCCGGAGCATCGCGACTCGGTGTGCTCGGCGTCCTACACCCAGGGGCACCGTCCACGAACAGCTGGCCTTCGACCCGGGGTGGTGACGACTCACGCGACCTCCGGCTGGCTCATGTGACGTCTACGTGGAACCGGACCCGAACCGACCTTCTTCCCCCCCCCTTTCAGCGCGGCCGCGGCCTCGGCACCTGGATCTCGCCGGAGTCGGTCGGTGGAGCTGCTCTGCGCTACCTGACCGGCTGAAGCGCCTGATGCTGTCCTCCACCCTGGACGCCCACGAGGATCTACGCCTCGGGCCGGGTTCGAGCCTGTGCGGGACCCGCAGAAGCTGATGATGATCGAGGCAGCAGGTAGGAGCCGACGGGCCGTCAGGTGGCACTCGGCGCCCGCGCCCGCTCGGGCCCGCCGGTTGCGCCGGGGCGGGAGCGGGCCGCAACGGAAGGCACGGACGGCGGCAGAGGTCAGTCGAGTGCGCAGGCCGCGCGGCAGGTGGCGTCCGTGGCGGCCGTCGGCCTGGGGCCAGGCGCTGCGGCGGCGCTGCCTCCAGGATGAAAGCCGTGTCTTGAAGGCCCCCACCCGGCAGGAGCTGGCAGGTTGCCACGACGCACCCCGTCGTCCGGGCATAGTCGAGCCGGGCGAGGCCTCGCTCGCGTGGCCGAATCTAGGGCTCCAAGTCGGACACCGCCCACCTCTCACCACGCAGCGCGGCCGGCATCCTACAGCCCCCGGTTCCCCGGGCCGCCGGGCACGACCCAGTAGGCATTGACCTCGGCCGTGCCGTCGGGAAGGGCCTCATTCGGCCCTTGAGCGCCGCCGCCGATCAGTCCGCCGCCGGCGGTCGACTCACCGCCACCAGTGCGCCTCCTTGTCTCACGGGTCGCCCGCCGCCGCGCCAGTACGGCGATCCAGCCCTGCCCGCCTCGGCGATGGGAGTCGGCCCGGCGCACGTACCTTGCCAGCGCTGGTATCTCCGTGTCTGGTAGGCCGTCAGCACCGCCGGCGGCGTCGACGGGCTGCCAGGGCGGCAGAAAAGGCCGTCGCCGGCGTGCCGATGTCGGGTGCGGGACGGCGGGCCAGCGGATCGGCGGAAACACGGTGGGCGGCACGAGGTCCGGCATGCCACCGATCATCCGGAGGGGAGGGCCGGGGGACGACGAGGGCCCTGCACGAAGCTGGAAGGAACGGGGACGGGACGGGGACCCAGTCGAGATCGGGCCTGCGCGCTGCAGGACCGTGCCACTCGGTGCGCTGCCCGAAGGCCGGCCCCGGCCCTTACAAGTCCGGGCAAGCCCAGCTTTTGCCCCCTTGCGGGGGCGATACTCCTCCGGGCCCCAGGTGAGCAGCCATGCTGGACCATCTGCCCGAGGTCGGCGAGATTGGTCGCAGACGGTCCGGTGGGCCCGGGCCGCGGCGGGGGCCGGGGGCGGCTGGTAGGCTGGGCGGTGCTGGTAAACGCGGGGCGGGGGGGCACCCCCTTGCTGGGCCTCCGGAGGTCGCGATGGCGGGTTCTGGGTCCTGCTCGTCCTCTGGCCGAGCGGGCCGCGCTGCGGCCGTTGCCGCGCGTATGCGCGCGCCGCGACCACCAGGGCCGCGGACCAGGCGGGGGCGCCACCGGTCGGACGGACCCCGGTACCGGGGCGGATGCAGGATTCGCTAGGGTCGGAAACCGGGCCCTTCTCTATTACTGTCCGGCCGCGTCATCGCGACGCGCCTCGGCGGCCCGGGCACGGCCTGTTCGATGTTGCCCCTGCCGGGCCATGCTGTGACAGCCGGTGGCGATCCGGCCGCCCCGAGCTCCCACGTGGAGCGACGCCCCTCGGCGGCCAGGCCCCGCCAGCCCAGACGTGCCTCGATCAGCACCAGCAGCGCCAACCCGTCCCGGCCGCAGCAGCTCGGCGGCCTCTGGGCCGTCCTCGGGTGGCCCACGATCAGCTGGAGTCCTCGGCACGGTCCGGGTCGACCCACGCCCCGGAGGTGTCTCGAAGTCCTCGAGACTACCCCGTAGGTTCGCCCCCCCGTCGGGCTGAGGAGGTTGACCACAGGGTGTCGCATCACCCTGATCTCCGCCCGCCGCCCGGAGGAGGCCCAGGCGAATTCACCGCCGACGGTGATGGGTCTCATGGGGGAATAGGTCAGGTACTAGACCAAGTTCGGCGGCCCCATCCAGGGGCTCCCTTCTGGTGATGAATCCCCGCAAACGGGATACAAGCACACCGCCGTCACCGGATCCCGGCGAGCACGCGTGACGGCAAGGGCGGCGGAACGGGCGGGCGGGCAGGATGACCGTCCGTCAGAAGAGCCGACGGCTGCCGGCCGCGTCTCGCCGAGCTTCGTCGCCGGTGTTCAGCAGCGCGCAGGCCTTCATCGAGAGGCCAGCCCGCAGCCGCTGCAGCCGCGTCTGAGCGGCCTTCCAGCCCGGCAGATGGTTCAGCCGGCGCTCCTCAAGCCGGAGCCGCCACTCGCGGAGGCCGCCGCTTGCCACTCCTGGGTTGGCTCTGTGCGCCGAGTTCCAGCGGCACGGCGGCGAACAGGCTCCGGAGGTCCTGCATGAGGGGCATGCCGATACCGCTTCCGCCACCAGATCAGGGCGATCCGGCGGACGCATGTGCGCGGGAGTGGCGCTGGTTGCGCCCGTCCCGCTCGGGAGGCGATCAGGCCAGTTCCTCGTAAGAAGGCAGCTGCGACACCGCCGCGCGTGCGGGCGTGACCTCGCGATCGCCAGCCAGCGTCGGGGGTGGCCTCGGCTCGCGGCTGATGGCGCGTAATGCGGCGGCGGCCTCCTGTTCCCCCCCCCTTCCCGTGCTCAAGTTTACTTACGGCTCATACGGTCGCACCCGGTCGGACAAGGGCGCGTCAGAACACCACCTGGAAAAGAACCAACCGTTGAGGACGGCACCGCCGATGACCTATTGATCGCCGCCCCTGTGTCGAACGTCAAAGGAACCGGTGCACCTGAATCGGACCGAATGACTCCGCTGCGGATGACATCTACTGAGGGCGACCGGGATGCGGGCTCTACATCAACACGGACGAGTGCACCGACTGCGGCGCCTGCTGAGCACTTGCCCAGGTCGAGGCGATTTGATTTCTACGAGGACGACACCCATCCGGAGAGAGTGAAGCAAGGAATTCACGCCCCGGCAAACGTGGAGTTCACGAACGGGAATCTGGAACCCACGGCGCGGGCCACCCGGCTCGGCCCACGCTCGGCTACGACCACCCGGATTCGTCGGCCGCACACCCGCTGCGCCGCAGAACGCCGGCTGAGGCAACGGCGCGGGCCCGCCCTCCGGGGGGGAGGGGCGGCCCGCGCCGGGACCGTCGGCTACTCGGGCTTCGGGCAGAGGCGACCGAGCTTCTCGGCTCCAGCTGAAAAGGTTCAGCCGAGTCAGGCGCGGCGCTCGAACGGGCCAGCGGACTCGGCGCTCACCGCGGACACGAAGGCGTCCAATGACGCGGGCCTCACCAGCTCGCTGCACGACCCGGGCGCGGTCACACCCACCAGGAGACCTCGTGCGTCCGCGCGGCGTGCGCGCTCCGGCGGGTCGATTCGATGTAGACGCAGCCGAGCAGTTCGGTCTCGGCGCGTTCAGCAGCGCGGGAGTTAAGGCACTGGTGGGCCTCGGCCTCGCGCGCGGTTGCGGGCAAGGAGTCGATCTCGTCCGCCTCCTCGGTCATGCGTGGCCGCGGTGCAGCCCCAGGCGGTCCGAGAGCTCGAACAGCCGCTCGCGGATGGCCCATCACGGCCGGGTAGTCGATCTCGGTGCGTTTGGACCTGATTCGGACGCAGGTGGAAGCCCTCGAATCAGGGGACGCTGCAGCGGGGTGACTGAAGTCCTCGGGAAAAGCCAGATCATGCGCGAAGGCAACCAGCGGGGCGTGGCCGGCGGCCCAGCTCTTTTCGATCACTGACGGGGCCCCGGTCAGCGCGGCGCCGGCCACGGACGGCGCTAAGGGTCACCCGCACCGGGGCCGCCGGGAAGTGGTTCGCTGGGACAACGCACGGACCGCCGTCCCAGTTCCCCGGGGGGGGCAGGGCCTGAGTCCGTTCCCGATCGCCAGCCGGCGAAGCCCCCTCGCCGGTGCGCGCGCTGACTCACCTCGCTCAACGCCAACGACACCGACGCCGCCTTCCGGCCGCCCTGAACCCGGCGCCACCATTCCGGACACGGCACCGAGCGCGACCTCCACAGACTGGACCCGATCGGGAGGTGTTCTCCTCCAACTGCCACATCGAGTGGCGAGACGAGAAGACGGCGGCAGCGGCACCTTCCGTCGCGAGACTCGCAGGCCCAGAAGCAGTCCCGGTACAGTAGGAAAAACATCGTCGTCGCCGATGACGAATGTCCCATGCACCCTCGAGACGATTGCCGTCCTCGTAGGCCTGGCTCAGCCGGTCGAACTACTGAAGGAGTAACACTCGATGCGAGTTCCCCTCAACTTGACCCCGTGCTGCACACGACACCAGCACCTCGACCACCTCGCAACATGTCGGACGTAGCTACCGCTCGCCCAGACATGCCCGTGGCCGTCCAGGGTGACGACGAACCTGCGGAACCCATGCAGAGGTTGAACCCGCATGATCCCCGTGGTGACGCGAACCCCCCACGTCCACATGGGAGGCCCGACACGGCATCGGCCTCCGCGAGACTCCAGGTAGGTCCGGTCGCGCACCCGCGACACACGAGGATCGCCGGCCGAAGCCCTCTCGCTCTGCACAAGATACGCGGTAGTGGCGGAACGAGAGATCACTCGCGGCGATCCCGGAGGATTCACCTATTCGTCATCAGCCCCACTCCAGGGTCCAGGCGGTGTAACACCCATTAGCTTTCGTGCCACAGGGGCTCCGGCACGTCGATCTTTCACTCTGTCGTAAACTGGATCGAATCCCAGGACCGCCGCTCACCGAATCACGGCCCGAGCGAGCCAGGACATCTCCTGCCGTCCGCCCCCGTGAACACCCGATCCCCCGCCGAGGCACCGGGTCGCCATCCCCTCGAAGCCTCCTTCGAACTGCTCCGTAACACGTGGATCGTCGTGTTTGGGGTTGTCGATGGCCTTCTCACCTCGGTGCTCCAGGTGTCGATGAAGCGCAGGTCCATGAAGTGGGTGAGGCCTCGTTGTTGCCCACTCCTTGGCCTTCGCCTTCTGCTACCCGAGCCCACGTTGCAGTGTGAACTGAGAAGCGAAATGTCACCCGCCAGCACATAGTACTTGTGCAGGTCCACTTACAGTAGGTTCCGAACACGCTCTGCTGGGTGAAGCGGCGGATGCTGCCGATCTGAACCTTGGCGCCGGAGGAGGTCTCCAGCCACTGAACGGGCTGGGCTGCTCGGCCTCGGTCCAGGTCTCCTGCTCGGGGAGCCAGAAGGGGTGCTTGTCGGTCGCCGTGACGACCTGGGGGGGCAGCGGCTGCGGGCTGTTCCGCGGCCCCGGCGGGAGACACGGTGATCTCGACCAGGTTCCCTTGTCGCCCTCGCCGGTGATGACGGCGGTGAACGCTCCTTGGCCCTCGTCCACGGCCGGTGGCCGGGTCGGCAACGCGAAGCACGGCGTCGCCGTTGGTCACCTGGTCGATCGGCTTGCGGGTGCCGTCCGGCCATCAGGACCCTCCCGGTGTCCGGGGTGAAGCTGTTGTTCTTGCACCCCCGGGGCCTGGCGGCTGCCCGAGTTGGCGGAGCGACCGCGGCAACCGGACGAACGACCCTTGCCGCTGGAACCGGACTTGCCGCCCACTCGCCTGCTGCCACTCGCCTTACTGCCACC
>NZ_BAAAYB010000134.1:0-20913 GCF_039535905.1 Kitasatospora albolonga
CGTCGGCATCTTCAACATCCTGGGCCAGTGGAACCAGTACATCCTGCCGGTCACCCTGATGCAGCCCACCACCGCCGGTGAGGCCGACCACTCGATGCTGGCCCAGGGCCTGGTCAACCTGGCCCTGCAGTCCGGCTACAAGAGCGACGCCCCGGCGCTGTTCGCCGGCATGACGATCGCCATGCTGCCGGTGCTGGTGGTGTACCTCTCCTTCCAGCGCCAGGTGCAGGCCGGTCTGACCTCGGCCACCCTGAAGTAGTCGCGAACGACACCCGAGGGGCCCGGTCCGGGAAGGACCGGGCCCCTCGGCGTGCTCGGGGCTGTCTCCCCGGCAGGGCCAGGGCCGCGTCGCCGGGGCACGCACCTCGCCACCTTCTCGTCGGTCGCCGATGCTCCGCATGGACTCCCTCCTCGGCGGCGCCGAGCCACGCACCCCGACGACGCGGCCCGATCTGACCCCGCCGAGGAGACAGCCCCAGCGGCTAGGCCCGGTCGGCGGCCTGCGCCCGCAGGGCGCGGGCCAGGTCGTCCCGGCACTCCAGCACCAGGCGGCGCAGCGCCGGAGCGGCCTGCGGGTGCCCGGCCAGCCAGGCGTCGGTCGCGGCCAGGGTGGCCTCGTCGGTCTGGAAGCGCGGGAAGAAGCCGCTCACGATCCGCATCGCGATCTCGATCGAGCGCTGCGCCCAGACCTCCTCGATCACCCCGAAGTACGGGGCGGCGTACCCGGCGGTCAGCTCCCGCTGCCCGGCCTGCGTGAAGCCGGCGATCTGGGCCTCGACCAGGGCGTTGGGCAGCTCGTCGGAGTCCATCACGGCGGCCCACGCGGTGGCCTTGGCCCCCGGGGTGGGCAGCGCGGCCAGACAGTGCGTCAGGTGCTGGCGGCCGCTGGCGGTGTTGTCCAGCTCCAGCTCGCCGTCGAGCTGCTCCGCGGTGGCCCGGCCGGCCGAGGCCAGCGCCAACCAGAGCGACCAGCGCAGCTCCTGGTCCACCGTCAGCCCGTCGATCCGGGCGCTGCCGGCCAGCAGGCCCTCGATCAGCTGCAGGTGCTCGGCCCCGTCGGCGGTCTGCGCCAGGAAGCGGGCCCAGGCCAGCTGGTGGTCACTGCCCGGCTCGGCGGCGCGCAGCTCGCGCAGCGCGCAGGCGGCCAGCAGGCGCTCGCCCTCGCCCCGGTGCTCCGGCGCGGCGTACAGGTCGAGCGCCGCCCGGGACTGCTGGTGCAGCGACTGCAGCACGCCGATGTCCGACTCGGTCCCGGCGAAGCGGTCCACCAGGTCCAGGTAGTCGCGGGTCGGCATCAGCCCGTCCCGGGTCAGGTTCCAGACCGCGGACCAGGCCAGGGCCCGGCTCAGCGGCGCCGAGATCTCGCCCAGGCCCTCGCGCAGGGTGGCCAGCGAGCGGTCGTCGAAGCGGACCTTGCAGTACGTCAGGTCGTCGTCGTTCAGCAGCACCAGCGCCGGGCGCGGCTTGCCGGCCAGCCCGTCCACCACGGTGCGGGCGCCGGTGACGTCCAGCTCGACCCGCTCGGTGCGCACCAGCGCGCCGTCGGTGTCGCGCTCGTAGAGGCCGACCGCGATCCGGTGCGGGCGGGACGGCTCGCCGTCCTGGAGCACGGCCAGCTCGGTGATCCGGCCCTCGGCGTCCACGGTCAGCTGCGGGGTGAGGACGTTCACCCCGGAGGTCTGCAGCCAGGCGGCGGCCCAGGACCTGAGGTCCCGTCCGCTGGTCTCCTCCAGCGCCACCAGCAGGTCGTCCAGCACCGTGTTCCCGAAGGCGTGCCGCTTGAAGTACTGGCGGGCGCCCTCGAAGAAGGCGTCCGCGCCGACGTACGCCACCAGCTGCTTGAGCACCGAGGCGCCCTTGGCGTAGGTGATGCCGTCGAAGTTGAGCTTGGCGTCCTCCAGGTCACGGATGTCGGCCGTGATCGGGTGGGTGGTCGGGAACTGGTCCTGCCGGTACGCCCAGGCCTTGCGCCGGTTGGCGAAGGTGATCCAGGCGGCGGTGTACTTGGTGCCCGCGCCGATCAGGCCGTAGGAGCCCATGAAGTCCGCGAAGGACTCCTTCAGCCAGAGGTCGTCCCACCACTTCATGGTGACCAGGTCGCCGAACCACATGTGCGCCATCTCGTGCAGGATGACGTTGGCCCGGCCCTCGTACGCGGCCTCGGTGACCTTCGACCGGAAGACGAACTCCTCCCGGAAGGTCACGCAGCCCGGGTTCTCCATCGCGCCGATGTTGTACTCCGGCACGAAGCACTGGTCGTACTTCCCGAAGGGGTACGGGTAGTCGAACTCGGTGTGGAAGAAGTCCAGGCCCTGCTTGGTGACGGTGAAGATCTCGTCCGCGTCGAAGTACTTGGCCAGCGACTTGCGGCAGGTGGCCGCGAGCGGGATCTCCAGCGTCGAGCCGTCCTCCAACTCCCGGCTGTAGTGGTCCCGTTCGACGTGGTACGGCCCGGCCACCACGGCGGTCAGGTAGGTGGAGATCGGCCGGGTCGGCGCGAACTCCCAGGTGCGCGCGGCACCGTCCTCGGCGGCCTCGGTGTGCACCGCGTTGGCGTACACGTCCCAGGCGGCCGGGGCGGTCACCGTGAAGGTGAACGGGGCCTTCAGGTCGGGCTGTTCGAAGTTGGCGAACACCCGCCGGGCGTCGGCCGGCTCGTAGTGCGTGTAGAGGTACGTCTCGCCGTCCACCGGGTCGACGAAGCGGTGCAGGCCCTCGCCGGTGCGGCTGTAGGCGCAGTCCGCCTCCACCACCAGCAGGTTCTCGGCGGCCAGCCCCGCCAGCCGCACCCTGGTCCCGTCGAAGACCTCGGCCGGGTCCAGCGCGGTCCCGTTCAGGGTGACGGAGCGGACCGCCGGCGCGAGCAGGTCGGCGAAGCTCGCCGCACCGGGCTCGGAGCACCGGAAGGCGATGGTGGAGGTGGACCGGAAGGTCGCGGCCGCCGGGTCGACGGCGGAGGTGACATCGAGGTGGACGCGGTAGCCGTCCACGGAGAGGATCGCGGCCCGCTGCTGGGCTTCCTCGCGGCTCAGGTTCTTGCCCGGCACGGGCGGTACTCCTTTGTCTCGCTCGTACGGTGAGGGTGGGGGGTCGTCCCCGGGGGCATCCTTTCACGGCCGCGCCGCTGTGCCATTGCACAGACTGGCGGAATCAGTGAGGTACCCCGTCGTGTTGCGTCAGGTTGGAACTGCCCCCGAACCCGCGAAGGATGCCTCCGTGACGACCGCCGACTCCAAGAAGATCGCCGACTTCTGGTTCGACCCGGGCTGCCCCTGGGCCTGGATGACCTCCCGCTGGATGCTCGAGGTGGAGCAGCTCCGCCCGGTCGAGACCCGCTGGCACGTGATGAGCCTCGCCGTCCTCAACGAGGGCCGTGACCTCCCCGAGCAGTACCGCGAGTTCCTGGACAAGGCCTGGGGCCCGGTCCGCGTCCTGATCGCCGCCGCCCAGCAGCACGGCGACAAGGTCCTCGGCCCGCTCTACACCGAGATGGGCACCCGCTTCCACAACCAGGGCCTGCCCAACGAGCGCGCCACCATCGAGGCCGCCCTGCTCGCCGCCGGCCTCCCGGCCGAGCTGGCCGACGCCGCCGACTCCACCGAGTACGACGACGCCCTGCGGGCCTCCCACGCGGAGGGCATCGGCCTGGTCGGCGAGGACGTCGGCACCCCGGTCATCGCCGTCGACGGCCCCGACGGCGACCGCGTCGCCTTCTTCGGCCCGGTGGTCACCCCCACCCCCCGCGGCGAGGCCGCCGCCCGCCTCTGGGACGGCACCGTCCTGGTCGCCGCCACCCCGGGCTTCTACGAGATCAAGCGCACCCGCACCGCCGGCCCCTCGTTCGAGTAGCCGCTGCACGCCCTGGGGCCTCCGGCCCCGGAGCCGCGTGCCCCGGGGCCGAAGGCCCCAGGGGCGCGGGGAACTGCGCGGGCTGGAAAGGCAGCACCTGCAACCGGCTGACGGTGAGTCAGTTGCAGGTGAGCCGCCTCCCGGTTCGCGCAGTTCCCCGCGCCCCCGGCATCACGTACTACCGCGCGGTCGTCCGTTGCTTCACCAGGCCGATGACCGAGAGGACCACCGCGAGGCCGGCCGTGAAGTAGAGCTGGGTGCGGTTGTCGGCGTCCAGCGTCATCAGGCCGAGCACCGCGACGACCCCCGCGAGGGCGACCCAGGTCAGGTACGGGAAGGCCCACATCCGGACGGTGAGCAGCTCCGGGGCCTCCCGCTCCAGCCGGCGCCGCATCCGCAGCTGCGCCACCGCGATGAACCCCCACACCACGAGCACCGCCGCGCCGACCATGTTCAGCAGCCAGGCGAAGATCGTCTCCGGCCACCAGAAGCTGAGCAGCACCGCGAAGAACCCGAACGCGGACGAGGCCAGCACCGCGATCCGCGGCACCCCGCCGTGCACCCGGGCCAGCGCCTTGGGCCCCTGCCCGCGCTGCACCAGCGAGAACACCATCCGCGAGGCCCCGTAGATGTTGGCGTTCATGGCCGACAGCAGGGCGATCAGCACCACCACGTTCATGACCTGCCCGGCCGCCGGGAAGCCGATCGCGTCGAGCACCGCGACGTACGGGCCGCTGGCGACCACCTCGGGGTCGTTCCACGGCACCAGCGTGACGATGACCGCCATCGAGCCGACGTAGAAGAGGGCGATCCGCCACATCGCGGTGCGCACCGCGGTGGCCACGCTGCGCCGGGGGTCCTCGGACTCGGCGGCGGCGATGGTGACGGTTTCCAGGCCGCCGTAGGCGAAGACCGAGGCGAGCAGGCCGGTGACCAGGCCGCTGGCGCCGTTCGGGAAGAAGCCGCCCTGACCGGTCAGGTTCTCCGTGCCCGGGGCCGAAGTGCCGGGCAGCAGGCCGCAGATGGCGAGCACGCCGATCACCAGGAAGGCGGTGATCGCCAACACCTTGACGGCGGCGAACCAGAACTCGAACTCGCCGAAGTTCTTCACCGCGGCCAGGTTGGTGGCGCAGAAGAAGGCCATGAAGAGCGCGACCCAGACCCAGCTGGGCGAGCCGGGGAACCACTTGACCATGATCCCGGCGGCGCCGATCGCCTCGACCGCGACGCCGACGCACAGCAGCGTCCAGAACATCCAACCGACCGTCAGGCCGGCCCAGGGGCCGATCTCCCGCTCGGCGTGCACCGAGAAGGAGCCGCTGGCCGGGCGGGCGGCGGACATCTCGCCGAGCATCCGCATGACCAGCATGACCAGCAGACCGGAGAGCGCGAAGGCCAGCACGATGGAGGGGCCGGCGGCCGCGATGCCCGCGCCCGAGCCGACGAAGAGCCCGGCGCCGATCACTCCGCCGAGCGCGATCATCGAGAGGTGACGCTGCTTCAGGCCGTGCGAGAGCTGGCCGGTCGGCGTGGCGCCCGAGCCGGACTCGGTGGGCTCCACCGTCGGCGGGGAGGAGGGGGTGGGCATCAGGGTGGGTCCAGACGTGTGTACGGATTACGGGACGATCCGTCCACTATTCGGTAGGTCTTCTGGACATGCCAATACGCGCGCCCCGAAGACCGCGATCCGGACATCTTCCTGACCGAAAGTGAGCGAACGCCTACACCGATCGTCGTAGTCAGGACGGTTCCGACAAGCACCACCGTCCACCCTTGGCCGGTTCCGACGCCGGTCCGCGCCGTTCCGTCGGCATAGGTTCCTAAGTGATCACCCCACCTCAGTGACAGGAGCCCGCCGATGGCCACCGCCACCACCCTCCCCGGCCGCACCCCGGTCCTCGCCGACCTGCTCCCGCAGGCCCCCACCCGTCTCGGCGCCCAGGCCCGCGAGCTTGCCCTGGTCGCCGGCGGCGCCGCCCTCACCGGCCTGGCCGCCCAGCTCTCCGTCCCGGTCCCCGGTTCCCCCGTGCCCGTCACCGGCCAGACCTTCGCCGCCCTGCTGGTCGGCACCGCGCTCGGCACCCGCCGCGGCGTCGCCTCGCTCGGCCTCTACCTGCTGGCCGGCATGGCGGGCATGCCCTGGTTCGCCGAGGGCAGCTCGGGCTTCGCCATGCCCAGCCTCGGTTACGTGATCGGCTTCGTGCTGGCCGCCGCACTGGTCGGCGCCCTGGCCCGCCGCGGCGCGGACCGCAGCCCGCTGCGCACCGCCGGCGCGATGGTCCTCGGCAGCCTCGCCATCTACGCCGTCGGCGTCCCGTACCTGGCCCTCTCGCTCGGCGTCCCGCTGGCCCGCGCGGCCGAACTCGGGCTCTACCCCTACCTGGTGGGCGACGGCCTGAAGGTCCTGCTGGCCATGGGCGCGCTGCCGCTGGCCTGGAAGCTGCTGCGACGCGACTCCTGAGCCGGCGGACCGGCGGCGGCCCGGGCACACGCGCATGCCACACTCTTACGCATGCGCGTGTACCTGGGTTCCGACCATGCCGGATACGACCTCAAGAACCACCTCGTGAAGTGGCTCCAGGAGAACGGCCACGAGCCGGTCGACTGCGGCCCGCACGTCTACGACGCCGAGGACGACTACCCGCCGTTCTGCCTCCGGGCGGCCGAGCGGACCGCCGCCGACCCCGAGGCGCTCGGCGTCGTCATCGGCGGCTCGGGCAACGGCGAGGCGATCGCCGCCAACAAGGTGAAGGGCGTGCGCGCGGCGCTCGCCTGGAGCGAGCAGACCGCCGAGCTCGGCCGCGAGCACAACAACGCCAACGTCATCAGCATCGGTGGCCGGATGCACACCGTCGAGGAGTCCACCCGCTTCGTCGAGGTCTTCCTCAACACCCCCTACAGCGGCGCCGAGCGCCACACCCGCCGCATCGAGATGCTCGCCGACTACGAGACCACCGGCGAACTCCCCCCGATCCCGGCCCACCACCCGCAGGGCTGATCGGCGCACCTGGCTGACGAGAGTGGTCACACCGGGGGCGCGGGGAACTGCGCGCGGGGGAACGGCAGCACCTGCAACTGGCTGACGGAGCTTCAGTTGCCGGTGAGCCGCCTTCCGATTCGCGCAGTTCCTCGTGCCCCTGGGGCGCTGCCTTCCGGTGCCCGCTAGAAGCCGTGCGGCAGCCAGGGGGCGACGTCCGAGGCGAAGGCCCGCGTCGTCTCGGTCAGGGCGCCGTCCCGCAGTTCGGTGACCAGGCCCGCCGCGGCCAGCGCCGTGAGCCGGACGCCGCCGAGGTAGGCCGCCCCCAACTCCCGGACGTCGAGCGCCAGGTCGGCCGCCGCCTCGGTGCGGACGCAGCTCGCACCCTTGCCGGGCCCGTCCGAGTGCAGCCGCCACCGCCCGGCGTTCCACGGACAGAACGCGTCGGACACCTCCAGCACCACGTCCACCGGCGCCGCGTACCCGCGCTGCTCCAGCGCCGCACCGAGCTCCACCAGCCGCACGTACATCGAGTCGACCAACTGCGGCTCCAGCCGCCGCGGATCGTCCACCAGGTGCAGCAGCGCGTCGTCCACCGGGCGGCTGCGGAACCGCACCCGCCCGGTCAGGTCCAGGCCCAGCAGGAACTCGACCAGCGCCGCGCGGACCCCCGGCGTCCGGGCCTCCAGGTCGCGGACCCGGACGGTGCCGTCGGCGATGTCCGAGGCGTTCCAGTCCATCGCGACGGCGTACCGGGCGTAGCCCAGCAGCTGCCCGCTCTCCCGGTCCTCGGCCACCACGCACTGCAGCGGCGAGGCGCCCTCCCGCCCGCCGGCGGGGTCCTTCAACGGAAGCTTCTCCCAGCCGGGCTGACGGGCCAGCATGCCGGGCCGGTGCGGGACCAGCTCCGCGTACAGCTCCTCGCAGGCCGCCACCACCGACTCCGGTGCCACCAGCCGCAGCCGTACCGAACGGTCCACCGGGGCCCGCAGCCCGACCCGTCGGGGCACGGTGACCCCCATCCGCCAGGTGCCGAGGCCGTAGCCGAAGCGTCCGTAGATGAGCGACTCCGAGGCGGTCAGCACCGCCAGTGCCTCGCCGCGCCGCCGGACCTCGTCGAGCTGGTCGCGCATCAGCCGGCTGAGGACGCCCCGCCGCCGGTGGGTGGGCAGCACGCCGACCATGGTGACGCCGGCGGCCGGGACCACGGCGCCGCCGGGCACGGCCATCCGGAAGCTGAACGCGCTGGCGCCGCCCACCGGGTGGTCGCCGTCCCAGACCCCGACCGAGCGGTCCAGTTCGGTCAGCTCCCGCCACAGCTCCCGGTCCTCGGGGAAGTCCTCGGACCCGCCGAAGGCCACCTCCAGGTTCCGGTACCAGCGGTCCCAGTCCTCGGCGGCGAGCGGGCGGAAGTCCAGGGCGTCACCTGGCATGTCGTCAGAAGTCGTACGGTGTGCGGTCATATGCCAAGAGCTATCACCGAGCATCCGTCGTGCGCGACCGACATTCGACGGGGGTCCGCTTCGCGCCGCCGCCGCGCCGCCGCCGCCGCGCCGCCGCCGCCGCGCCGCCGCCGCGCGCCCGCCGGGCCCACACCGGACCCACACCGTCCGCACGGCCGAAACCCGCTGAACCCTCACCCGTGAACGCGCCCGGCGCCGCCCCACCCGTCGACGGCACCGGGTGCCGGTGGATAAGGTCAAGGCCCATGGCTGGCAGCACGCCGGGCTCCGAGCCCCGGACGACTGGCACGGGCCAGGCCGCAGCGGCGGCCGACGGCCCGTGGACGGCCCGGTTGCGCGGCAGGCTGTACCGGGCCCGCCGAGTGCTGCGCCGGACCGCCGTGGACCACTTCCGCGGGGACGCCGCCGACTGGCTGGCCTTCGGGGTGCTGTTCGCCGCCGTCCCGCTGCTGGTGCTGCTCAACGTGCTGATCCCGGCCTGGGCCCCGCCCACCGCGCTGGTGCTGCCGATCCTGGCCGGGGCGCTGCTGCTGCGGCCGGGCACCCTGGTGCTGCTCTACGCGGCCGCCGCGCTCGGGCTCTCCACCGAGTCGCTGATCCACACCGGGGAGCGGGTGGCCAGCGACCACCCGGACACCTACGTCTTCGGCGTGACCCCCGGTGCCGCGCTGGTGGTCGGTGCGGTCGGGGTGGCCGGTCTGCTGCTCGCCCAGTTTCGCAGCCGGGTCGGGGTGCCCTGGCGGGGCGGCGGCTCGATGCTCTTCGACCTGCGCGAGCGGCTGAGGGTGCAGAGCCGGGTGCCCCCGCTGCCCGAGGGCTGGTCGGCGGACATGGCGCTGCGCCCGGCCGGCGGCCAGTCCTTCTCGGGCGACTTCGTGGTGGCGGCCCGCACCGGGCCGGGCCGCCGGGTGCTGGAGGTGGTGCTGGCGGACGTCTCCGGCAAGGGCATGGACGCCGGTTCGCGCGCCCTGCTGCTCTCCGGTGCGTTCGGCGGCCTGCTGGGCTCGCTCCCGGCGCACGAGTTCCTGCCCGCGGCCAACGGCTACCTGCTCCGCCAGGACTGGGACGAGGGCTTCGCCACCGCCGTCCACCTGGTGCTCGACCTGGACACCGGCGAGTACGAGCTGCTCTCGGCCGGCCACCTGCCCGGCATGCAGCGGCACGCCGGCACCGGCCGCTGGGACGTGATGGAGGCCCCCGAGGGCGGGCTGCTCGGGGTGTACGACGGCGCCAAGTTCGAGGGCGTGCGCGGCCGGTTGGACCGCGGCGACGTGCTGATGCTCTGCACCGACGGCATGGTGGAGGTGCCCGGCCGTGACCTCACCGAGGGCATGGACCGGCTGATGGGCGAGGCGGACCGGCTGGTCGGGGGCGCCCCGTTCGCCCAACTCGGCGGCCGCGGCTCGGCGGTGAAGCTCATCGAGTCGGTGGCCAAGGACGTCAACGACGACCGCGCGGTCCTGCTGCTCTGGCGGGGCTGACCGACTGTCAAGTCCCGACGCCGATCTTCGGCCATTCCTGGGGCATAGTCCGGAAAGTGGATCTAGGACCGCCCGGAGCCGTCAAGTGCCAGTTGGGGCGGCCCTGCCGACGGACCGTCAGGCCTGCTCGGCTATCGTCTCGGTCGGCGGAAATTCGTCTCACATCGCAGGATCTTCGGGGCCTGCTCACGGCAAGTCCTTTACGCAGTCCGCACGAACGACCACACTGAGTCCGGGTGGGACGGTCGGTTCTCGGGGGGTCCGGGGGATTGCTCGGGGGATTGGGCCCGCCACGAAACTCGCTACGTAGAAAGAGGAAGTGAGTCCGGGTGGCCTTCTCCGTCTCAGCCCTGGTCCTGTTCGGCATCATCTGCGTGATCTTCATCCGCAACAAGCAGTTGAAGACCAGCCATGCCATCATCGCCGCGCTCTTCGGCTTCATGCTGAGCCAGTCCACGGCGGCCAAGCCGATCCAGGACTTCCTCAGCCAGCTCGCGCAGACCATCTCCTCGGTCGCCAGCTGAGCAGCCGCCACCCCGGCCGGCCCGGCCGGGAGGCGTCCGGTCGCGGGCCCGCCTGACGGTGGGTCAGCGCCGTCCCCGCCACCAGCGCGCGAGTCTTCCGCGCGGTGGTGCGGGCGCCGCCGCGCGCTCCGGCAGTGCCTCGGGCTCGGGCGCGAACACCAGGAACAGCCGCGCCCAGCAGAGCCGTTCGCCGCGCGGCCAGTCCTGTGCGCGCAGGGCCCGCGAGGCCGCGCTGCTGACCCGGCCGTTCACCCGCACCTCGGCCACGTCGTGGCCGGCCTTGCCGCCGAAGAACAGCTTCACGCCGTTGACCTGGCCGGGCACCAGCTCCGGCAGCACGGCGGCGGCCAGCGCGGGGGAGGAGTGCTGCTCCGCGAGCCAGTCGGCGAGCAGCTCCGAGCCGGTGCCGAAGGTGGCCGCCGGGCTCTGCACCACCCGCCAGCCGGGGAACTCGGGAGTGCTGAACGCGTGCCCGCCGTCCAGGAGTTGGAGCACGGCGGTGGCGGTGGTGCCGGCCCAGATCATCACCGCGTTGTCGAGCTGCTCGGCGTCGTCGCCGCCGAAGCCCGCCGCGCAGTCCCAGACCACCGGACCGTCGCCCCGGCCGAGCTGGAGGACGTAGCCGAGGTCGACGTGGCCGGTGGTGCCCCGCTCGGCGTGGTCGCGGACCGCCACGGCGGTGGTGCCGGGCCCCCGGACCACCGCACCGTCCACGGTGAACTCCAGGCCCAGGCGGGCCATCTCGCGGACCACTCCGCGTCGGATGACGGCCAGCCGCTCCTCGTGGGGCACGGGCGGATCTCCTCGGTGCCGCCCGGACGGCGGCGCTCTGTTCTCGAACGGGAACCTCGAACGGCGAGCGTATCGGCCTGGCGTGACCGGTGTCACGGCGCCTGCCGACGGAGCGCGCAGGGCCGTACCCGGACCGTCGCATTCGACACCCTGCGTGCACGGACGATCGGCCCAGGGTCAGCGATCATGGCCGCCAAGGGCCGAAGTCCCCGGCCCGGAGTGACTTTGGTCCCGCCCGATCGTCGTTGATCGTTCAACCCGGGGTTGCCAGCGGCCGGGGCGATGGGCTTAGCTGCGGATCCAGTCCGGCGGATCGACCGGACGGGCCCACCGGGTGGAACGCCGAGTCCTGCCACCATCCGGAGCCTCGAACCAGCACAGCCATGGCAGGAGTGGGGGACCCACAGGTAAGTCGCCGTACCGGTACGCCGGTCCGGCTAGGGGTGAAGCCGCGCCAGCGGCCGGGCATCTCCAGCCCGAACCCGACAGCTCACCTCACAGGCGTCGGAGAGGAAAGCCCCATGGGCAAGCACCGTCGCGTCCAGCTGTCCCGTCTGACCCGCATCGCGGTCGCCACCGGTGTGGTCGGCGCCGCGTTCGCCGTCCCGGTCAGCGCCGCCAGCGCGCACCAGAGCCACACCCCGGCCGCCGCCCCCGAGGCCGCCGCCGTCACCGCCGTGGTGGCCGAGTCCGCCCCGGCGGCCGCGCCCGCCGAGGCTCCGGCCGCCGCTCCGGCCGCCGAGGCCAAGGCCTACCAGGTGGTCAGCGGCGACACCCTCTCGAAGATCGCCTCCGCCCAGCAGGTCGACGGCGGCTGGCAGAAGCTCTACCAGGACAACCGGTCCGTCATCGGCGGCAACCCGGACCTGATCTACCCGGGCCAGAACCTCTCGCTCGCGGGCAAGGCCGCGGCCGCCGCCCCGGCGCCGGCCCAGACCCCGGCCCCGCAGCAGCAGTCCAAGAGCACCGAGTCCGCGGACACCACCAAGGCCTCGCGCTCCAAGGCCTCCACCCCGGCCCCGAAGGCCGCGACCCCCAAGGCCGCCGCCCCGCAGGCCGCGGCTCCGAAGGCCGCCGCCCCCAAGGCCGCCGCCCCGAAGGCCGCCGCGCCCAAGGCCGAGACCTCCACCACCGTCGCCTCCGGCGGCTACGTGGCCCCGGTCAGCGGCGGCACCTCCACCGCGTACCACGCCTCCGGCTCCAGCTGGTCCAGCGGCTACCACACCGGTGTGGACTTCCGCGCCTCCACCGGCACCAGCGTGAAGGCCATCACCTCGGGCACCGTGGTCAAGGCCGGCAACGGCGGCGCCTACGGCAACGAGGTCGTCATCCGCCACGCGGACGGCAAGTACTCCGAGTACGCCCACCTCTCCTCGATCGGCGTCTCGGCCGGCCAGACCGTCTCGGCCGGCCAGCAGATCGGCCTCTCGGGTGCCACCGGCAACGTGACCGGCCCGCACCTGCACTTCGAGGTCCGCACCGGCGCCTCCTACGGCTCCGACGTCGACCCGGTCGCGTACCTGCGCGCCCACGGCGTCAACGTCTGAGAGGACTGAGACGACGTCAGAAAGGCTCCGGCCCCCGGTCAGTGACCGGGGGCCGGAGCCTTTCGTGGAGCGGGTGACGAGAATCGAACTCGCGTGACCAGTTTGGAAGACTGGGGCTCTACCATTGAGCTACACCCGCACAGGACGCCCCGTGGCCGCGTGCTGCGGTCCCGAGGACAGGGTCAGCGTACCTGGTCGGGTCGGCTGCTCGCACACCGCTTTCGCGCTCCGGCACGTCGGGGCCGCCCGCCGGGACCGTCAACGGCCGCCCGTGGGAACGGCCGTGGGGGTGTGGGGTGGCGTGTACGCTTCCTCTCGGCACCACGGGGTGTGGCGCAGTTTGGTAGCGCGTCCGCTTTGGGAGCGGAAGGCCGTCGGTTCGAATCCGGCCACCCCGACAGTGCGGCAGGGTCTCGTCCGAAGGCGGGGCCCTGTTGGCGTCCCGGGGGCCGTCCGGGGGTCCTCGCGCGGGGCCCCGTCATCCGTGTGGCAGCACCCTGGCGTCCGCCTTTCGTGCTACCGGTAGGATGGGCGGCTGGCGGTAGTCCCTGCGCAGGTCCGTGCAGGTCAACCGCCCGAGGGCGAGGAGTCAAGCTCACCGTCCACCCCCTTGTACGGGAGATGCAGCTCCAACCGCCCATCGCCCGTCTCGCCCGCACCGCGCCCGGCCCGCCGGCCGGCAACGGCGGAGACAACCTGACCGCAAGCCCATAGGAGACCCAACCGTGAAGAGCGCCGTCGAGACTCTGAACCCGACCCGGGTTCGACTCACCGTCGAGGTGCCTTTCGAGGAGCTCAAGCCGAGCCTCGACGCGGCCTACAAGAAGATCAACTCGCAGGTCTCTGTCCCGGGCTTCCGCAAGGGCAAGATTCCGGCCAAGGTGATCGACCAGCGCTTCGGTCGCGCCGCCGTGCTGGAGGAGGCCGTCAACGACGCGCTGCCGCGCTTCTACACGCAGGCCGTCGACGAGGGCAAGATCGAGGTCCTCGGTCAGCCCGAGATCACCGACATCCAGGGCGTCGAGAACCTGGCCGACGGTGGTGACCTCACCTTCGTGGCCGAGGTCGACGTCCGCCCGGAGATCACCCTGCCCGACTTCGCCGGCATCGAGGTGACCGTCGACCCGATCGTGGTCGAGGACGCCGACGTGGAGAAGTCCCTGGAGCAGCTGCGCGAGCGCTTCTCCTCGGTCAAGGACGTCGAGCGCGCCGCCGCCGAGGGCGACGTCGTGATCGTCGACCTGGAGGCCAAGGTCGACGGTGAGGTGCCGGAGGACGGCACCGCCACCGGCGTCAGCTACGAGATCGGCTCGGGCCGCCTGCTGGACGGCATCGACGAGGCCGTCGTCGGCCTCTCGGCCGGCGAGACCAAGACCTTCACCACCGAGCTCAAGGGCGGCACCCAGGCCGGCAAGAGCTCCGAGGTGACCGTCACCGTCACCACCGTCCAGGAGAAGGAACTCCCGGAGCTGGACGACGAGTTCGCGCAGCTGGCGAGCGAGTTCGACACCCTGGAGGACCTGAAGGCCGACTCCCGCAAGCGCCTGGAGCGCATGCGTGAGTTCGACCAGGCCACCCAGGCCCAGGAGCGGGTCCTCGACGAGCTGCTGAAGCTGGTCGAGATGGAGTACCCGGAGAAGCTCCTCAAGGACGAGGTCGAGACCCGCAAGCACAACCTCGAGCACCACCAGCTCGAGCCGATGGGCCTCACCCTCGAGACCTACCTCGCCACCCAGGACAAGTCCCTCGAGGACTACTCCAAGGAGACCGAGGAGCAGGCCAAGAAGGGCATCAAGACCCAGTTCGTGCTCGACGAGATCGTCGACAAGGAGAAGCTGGGCGTCAACCAGGACGAGCTCACCGAGCACCTGGTCCGCCGCGCGGCCGGCTCCGGCATGACCCCGGACCAGTTCGCCCAGCAGGTCGTCCAGGCCAACCAGGTCCCGCTGCTGGTCGGCGAGGTCGCCCGCGGCAAGGCGCTGGCCCTGGTCGTCGAGCAGGCCAAGGTCACCGACACCAACGGTGAGGTCGTCTCCTTCGAGGACGACGAGGAGACCGAGGAGTCGGCGGAGACCACCGAGGCCTGAGCCTCCGGCGCTTCCCGTACCACGGTCTGACCCACGGTCAGAGAACGGCCCGGACACCCCGTCAGGGGGGTCCGGGCCGTTCCCGTAACCGCTTCCGGACCCTGCGCTCACAGCGAACAGTTCCGCGCGGGGGATTCGGAGGAGGGGCCTGCGCGTTAGGGTCCATAGACAGCGACAATTCGACTGAGCAGGTGGCTAAGTGACGTTCCCGCAGATGCAGATGCCTGGCCTGATGGCGCCGCACGCCGCCGCTGGTGACGTGCTCGGCGGCCTGGGGGACCAGGTCTACAACCGGCTGCTCAACGAGCGCATCATCTTCCTCGGCCAGCAGGTCGACGACGACATCGCCAACAAGATCACCGCCCAGCTCCTCCTCCTGGCCGCGGACCCGGAGAAGGACATCTACCTGTACATCAACTCGCCGGGCGGCTCGATCACGGCGGGCATGGCGATCTACGACACCATGCAGTACATCAAGAACGACGTGGTCACCATCGCGATGGGCATGGCCGCCTCGATGGGCCAGTTCCTGCTGACGGCCGGCGCCAAGGGCAAGCGCTTCTCGCTGCCGAACGCCAACATCCTGATGCACCAGCCCTCGGCCGGCCTCGGCGGCTCCGCCACCGACATCAAGATCCAGGCCGAGCAGCTGCTCCGCACCAAGAAGCGGATGTCCGAGCTGATCGCCGCGCACAGCGGCCAGTCCTTCGAGCGGGTCACCGCGGACTCCGACCGGGACCGCTGGTTCACCCCGGAGGAGGCCAAGGAGTACGGCCTGATCGACTCGATCATGCACAGCGCCGCGGACGTTCCCGGCGGCGGCGGCACCGGCGCCTGATCCGGCACCGGCAGCCAGACCCAACCGACCGTCACGCTTCGGAGGACACACCCCCCATGTACAACGCGCGCACCGAGCTCACCGCCCCCCGGGCCGAGGGCCGTTACATCGTTCCGCGCTTCGTCGAGCGCACCTCGCAGGGCATCCGCGAGTACGACCCGTACGCCAAGCTGTTCGAGGAGCGCATCATCTTCCTCGGCTCCCAGGTGGACGACGTCTCGGCCAACGACATCATGGCGCAGCTGCTCTGCCTGGAGTCGATGGACCCGGACCGCGAGATCCAGATGTACATCAACTCGCCCGGCGGCTCCTTCACGGCGCTCACCGCGATCTACGACACCATGCAGTACGTGAAGCCGGACATCACCACCGTCTGCATGGGCCAGGCGGCCTCCGCGGCGGCCGTGCTGCTGGCCGCGGGCACCCCCGGCAAGCGGATGGCGCTGCCGAACGCCCGCATCCTGATCCACCAGCCCTACACCGAGACCGGCCGCGGCCAGGTCTCCGACCTGGAGATCCAGGCCAAGGAGATCTTCCGGATGCGCGAGCAGCTGGAGGAGATGCTCTCCAAGCACTCCAACAAGCCGGTCGAGCAGGTCCGCGACGACATCGAGCGGGACAAGATCCTGACGGCCGAGGAGGCCCTCGAGTACGGCCTGATCGACCAGATCATCTCCACCCGGAAGTCCTCGCTGACCTCCTGAGCCCCCTGTGGCTCCTGGGGCGGGGCACGGCGGTCCGCCGTGTCCCGCCCCTTCCTTCGACGGCATCTGTTCGGTATCAATTCGCCCAGGGCGTACGGCAGACCTGTCGAAGACGGCGGAATTACCGGCTCGGCAGAGTACCGTCGGATTAGCGAGACCGGCCGCCGCTGCGCGGTCAGGATCGCCTCACAGCACCAGGCCCCGGACCCCCGCGGGGCCCCTGGCGAAGGGGAAGCACCTCGTGGCACGCATCGGAGACGGTGGCGACCTGCTCAAGTGCTCGTTCTGCGGCAAGTCCCAGAAGCAGGTGAAGAAGCTCATCGCCGGGCCAGGCGTGTACATCTGCGACGAGTGCATCGACCTGTGCAACGAGATCATCGAGGAGGAGCTCGCCGAGACCTCCGAGGTGCGGTTCGAGGAGCTCCCGAAGCCCCGCGAGATCTACGAGTTCCTCGACCAGTACGTGGTCGGCCAGGACATCGCCAAGAAGTCGCTCTCGGTCGCGGTCTACAACCACTACAAGCGCGTCCAGGCCGGCGAGGCCGGGCGCAGCGGTGGAAACGGCCGCGAGGACGCGATCGAGCTGGCCAAGTCCAACATCCTGCTGCTGGGCCCGACGGGCTCCGGCAAGACCCTGCTGGCGCAGACGCTGGCCCGGATGCTGAACGTGCCGTTCGCGATCGCCGACGCCACCGCCCTGACCGAGGCGGGCTACGTCGGCGAGGACGTCGAGAACATCCTGCTGAAGCTCATCCAGGCGGCCGACTACGACGTCAAGAAGGCCGAGACCGGGATCATCTACATCGACGAGATCGACAAGGTGGCCCGCAAGAGCGAGAACCCGTCGATCACCCGGGACGTCTCCGGCGAGGGCGTCCAGCAGGCGCTGCTGAAGATCCTGGAGGGCACCACCGCGAGCGTGCCGCCGCAGGGCGGGCGCAAGCACCCGCACCAGGAGTTCATCCAGATCGACACCACCAACGTCCTGTTCATCGTCGGCGGTGCGTTCGCCGGCCTGGAGCGGATCATCGAGGGCCGGGCCGGTGCCAAGGGCATCGGCTTCGGGGCCACGATCCGATCCAAGCGCGAGTCGGACGCCAGTGACCACTTCCGCCAGGTGATGCCGGAGGACTTGGTCAAGTTCGGCATGATCCCCGAGTTCATCGGCCGCCTCCCGGTGATCACCAGCGTGCACAACCTCGACCGCGAGGCGCTGCTGCAGATCCTCACCGAGCCGAAGAACGCGCTGGTGAAGCAGTACCGCAAGCTCTTCGAACTCGACGGCGTGGAGCTGGAGTTCAGCCGCGACGCGCTGGAGGCCATCGCGGACCAGGCGATCCTGCGCGGCACCGGCGCCCGTGGCCTGCGGGCCATCATGGAGGAGGTGCTGATGTCGGTGATGTACGAGGTGCCGTCCCGTCAGGACGTCGCCCGCGTGGTGGTCACCGGTGACGTGGTCTCCAAGCACGCCATCCCGACGCTGGTCCCGCGCGACATGATCAAGCGCGAGCGGCGCGACAAGAGCGCCTGACGCCCGGTCACGACACGGCGGCCCCCGTCCTCCTCGGTGAGGACGGGGGCCGCCGCTTATCTCCGCCGTGCGCGGGGCGCCTACTTGGGGGCCATCATGGCGTCCCGGATGCCGCGGCTCTGCGAGGCGGCCTCGGACGGGCTGATCGCGCTGGTGGAGCCGGTCAGGCTGAGCTTGCTGAAGGTCACCGAGCCGAAGCCGGAGTGGTTCGCCCAGACGCAGATCGGGATGTCCACGGTGCTGGCGGTGGCCACGCCGCAGGACAGGTAGCCGCCCTTGTCCTTGGTGTCCTCGGCCGGGACCTCCGCCAGCGGGGTCTTCCAGCTGAGCTTGCCGGTGGTGGTCATCTGGGTGTTGACCTGCTTGATGATCTCCTTGGGGTTGTCGACCTTGCCCCAGGAGCCGCCGATGGTGATGGTGTCCATCAGGTCCTTGCCCTTGTTGTAGCTGGCCAGCAGGCCGCCCTCGTAGCTGGCGCCGGCCACCGCCGAGCCGGCCGGGGCGTCCTTGCTGGACTTCAGCACGTAGCCGCCGGGCAGGGTCGGCGGGGCGGCCAGCTTGTACTTGCCGGCCGAGCTCTTGCCGGAGCTGCCGGAGCTGCCCGAGCTGCCGCCCGAGGACCCGCCCGTGGAGGAGGAGGTCGTGGTGTCGTCCTGGGTGGCCTTCCAGGCCGCGTAGCCGCCACCGCCGAGCACCAGCGCGCCGACCAGCACGCCGATCACGATGGCGGGGGCGTTGTTCTTCGGCGGGGCCGGCACCGGCTGGCCGAACTGCGGCTGCCCGTAGCCGGGCTGGCCGTAGGGCTGGGGCTGCTGCGGTGCCTGCGGGTAGCCGTACCCCTGGGGCTGCGGCTGGGGCTGGCCGTACGGGGGCTGCGGTGCGCCGAACTGCGGTGCGGGAGGCTGCTGTTGGGGCGCCTGCGGGTAGCCGTAGCCGGGCGGCGGAGGCGGTGCGGGCTGGCCGTACGGGGGCTGCGGCTGTGCCTGCGGCTGGCCGTAGGGGGGCTGCGGTGCGCCGAACTGCGGAGGCTGGCCGTACGGTTGCTGCGGCTGGTCCTGCGGTGGTCCGTACATCAGTACTCCCCCTATCGCCGCCCCCGGCGGCGTTCCAACGGTGAGTAGGGCACGGTACCGCATGGGTGTTCGGCGCCCCCCGTCCGGGTGCCGGGCGGAAAGGCGGTCGTGAGCGGTCTCCCGGTTTACGTAAACTGTGCGTCGTGACCGACACCACGAACCAGCGCCCCGGCACCTTCGACGGGGACAACGCAGCCACCCTCCCGACGACCTACGCCCCGGCGGAGGTAGAGGGCGAGCTGTACGAGCGCTGGGTGGAGCGCGGTTACTTCACCGCCGACGCGAAGAGCGACAAGCCCGCCTACACCATCGTCATCCCGCCGCCGAACGTCACCGGTGCGCTGCACCTGGGCCACGCCTTCCAGCACACCCTGATGGACGCCCTGACCCGCCGCAAGCGCATGCAGGGCTACGAGTCGCTCTGGCTGCCGGGCATGGACCACGCCGGCATCGCCACCCAGAACAAGGTCGAGCAGCAGCTCGCCGAGTCCGGCCTCTCCCGCCACGACCTGGGCCGTGAGGCCTTCGTCGAGAAGGTCTGGGAGTGGAAGGAGAACTACGGCGGCAAGATCCTCGGCCAGATGCGCCGCCTCGGCGACGGCGTGGACTGGTCCCGCGAGCGCTTCACCATGGACGAGGGCCTCTCCAAGGCCGTCCAGACCATCTTCAAGAAGCTCTTCGACGACGGCCTGATCTACCGCGCCGAGCGCATCATCAACTGGTGCCCGCGCTGCCTCACCGCGCTCTCCGACATCGAGGTGGAGCACGAGGACGTCCCGGGCGAGCTGGTCTCGATCCGCTACGGCGACGGGGACGACTCCATCGTGGTCGCCACCACCCGGGCCGAGACGATGCTCGGCGACACGGCGGTGGCCGTTCACCCGGAGGACGAGCGCTATGCCCACCTGGTCGGCCGTACCATCAAGCTGCCGCTGACGGACCGTGAGATCCCGGTCGTCGCGGACGAGCACGTCGACCCGGAGTTCGGCACCGGCGCCGTCAAGGTGACCCCGGCGCACGACCCGAACGACTTCGCCATCGGCCAGCGCCACGGCCTGCCGAACCTGACCGTGATGGACGAGCACGGTGCGATCACCGTGCACGGTCCGTTCCTCGGCCTGGACCGGCTGGAGGCCCGCTCGGCCGTGGTCGGCGCGCTGCGCGAGCAGGGCCGGATCGTCGCCGAGAAGCGGCCGTACGACCACTCGGTCGGCCACTGCTCCCGCTGCCACACCATCGTCGAGCCGCGCCTGTCCCTCCAGTGGTGGGTCAAGGTGGAGCCGCTGGCGCAGGCCGCCGGCGAGGCCGTCCGCGACGGCCGGGTGGAGATCCACCCGAAGGAGCTGGAGCGCCGGTACTTCGACTGGGTCGACAACATGTACGACTGGTGCATCTCGCGCCAGCTCTGGTGGGGTCACCGCATCCCGGTCTGGTACGGCCCGGACGGCGAGGTCATCTGCGTCGGCCCGGACGAGCAGCCGCCGACCGCCGAGGGCTGGCACCAGGACCCGGACGTCCTGGACACCTGGTTCTCCTCCGGCCTGTGGCCGTTCTCCACGCTGGGCTGGCCGGAGCAGACCCCGGACCTGGAGAAGTTCTATCCGACCGACGTCCTTCTGACCGGACACGACATCATCTTCTTCTGGGTCGCCCGGATGATGATGTTCGGCCTGTACGCGATGGACGGTCAGGCACCGTTCAAGACCATCGCGCTGACCGGTCTGGTCCGCGACGAGTTCGGCAAGAAGATGTCGAAGTCCTCGGGCACCGCCGTCGACCCGCTGGACTGGATGGACGCCTACGGTGCCGACGCGGTCCGCTTCACCCTGGCCCGCGGCGCCAACCCGGGCGCGGACGTGCCGATCGGCGAGGACTGGGTCAAGGGCTCCCGGAACTTCTGCAACAAGGTCTGGAACGCCACCCGCTTCGCGCTGATGAACGGCGCCACCGTCGAAGGCCCGCTGCCCGCGCCGGAGGAGCTGACCGCCGCGGACCGCTGGATCCTGTCCCGGCTGAACGCCACCGTGACCGAGGTGGACGCGCTCTA
>NZ_BAAAYB010000135.1:0-113267 GCF_039535905.1 Kitasatospora albolonga
CGGCGAGGGCGTCGAGTTCGGCGAGGGCGTGCCTCGGGGCCTGCCACCTCGGCGAGGGCCACGGTGCGGTTGAGGCTGACCATCGGGCCGGGGTCGACGCCGGGTCAGCAGGTCGTAGAGGACGAGGATCTGGGGCCAGTCGGTGGCGGCCACGTCGGCGCCTCGTCGTGCACGGCGGCGATCGCGGCCTGCACCTGGTACGGCCCGACCCGGCCGACGGCAGCGTGCCGGGCCAGGAGTTGGGTGCCCTCGGCGATCAGGGCGGGCGTCCACGGGAGCGGTCCTGATCGGTCAGCCGCACCAGTTCGTCGGCGGGGCCGGTGCGGGCCAGCCGGCGGGCCTCGGTGAGCAGCATCAGGGCCAGCAGCCCCGGCGGCCTCGGTCTCGTTCCGGGCCAGCCGTAGCAGCAGGCGGGTGAGCCGGATCGCTTCGGCCGAGAGGTCCGGCGCCGTCAGCTCCTCGCCCCCGGAGGCGGTGTAGCCTCGTTGAAGACCAGGTAGAGCACCGCAGGACCTCGCGAGCCGTTCGTCCGCTCGGCGGGGGTGGCACATCCGGAGCCGCGCGCCGCCGCTATCTCCCGGACGGCCTGTTTGGCCGGCTGATCCGCGTGGGCCATCGTCGCCTCGGGCACCAGGAAGGCGGCGGCGATCTGAGCGGTGGTCAGACCGCCGACCGCGCGCAGGGTGAGGGCCACCCGGCTGGGGCGGAGAGCGCGGGGTGGCAGCAGAGGAAGAGCAGGCGAGGGAGTCGTCCCGGCGGTGTCGCATCGGCGGCCGGGGCGAGCAGGCAGACTGCGGGGTGGCGAGCAGCACCCGGTCCTCGCGGTCGCGGCGTGCCCGTTCGCTGCGCACCAGGTCGACCAGCCGCCGGTTGGCGACGTGACCAGCAGCCGCGCGGATTCTCCGGCACGCCCTCGGGGGCCACTGGAGGGCGGCCGCGAGCAGGGCCTCCTGCACGGCGTCCTCGCAGCTGTCGAAGGCCCCGCCGTGGCGCGCAGCAGCGCGCCGAGGACCTGCGGCGCAGTTCGCGCAGCAGGTCCTTCGACGGTGGGGCAGGAGCGTCATGCCTCGGGCGCTGGGCTTCGTGCAGGATCGGCTACGAGCTCGACCGGTCTGTGGTCGGCGAACGCGCATGTCGGCCGCGATTGCTGGGCCCGCTCCAGGTCCTCCACGTCAGCAGGTAGAAGCTGGCCAGGTACTCCTTGGTCTCCAGGTACGGCCCGTCGGTGAGCGGCGGGCGCCGTCCTGACGGCGCACCAGCTGGGCGGAGGCCGCGTCGGCCAGACCGTAGGCGCCAATCAGCTCCCCGGTGGCTGGTACTTCGGTTGAACGCGTCCTGCGGGCGATCGCGGACGGCCACTCCTCGGCCGGGATGGCCTCCCACTTGGCCTGGTTGCCGTAGATCATCGCGACGTACTTCATCTCGGGTCCTCCTCGCTGCGGTGCACTGTCACCCTTCGTCGGAGCCGGCACGGGGGTCTCTACACGCCCGGCGGATTTCCTTCGAAGATCTTTTCAGGAGCTCGCGAAGGTGCGCCGGTAGACCGTCGGCGGGACGCCGCGACGCCTGACGAACTGTTCGCGCAGCACCGCCGCGCTGCGGTAGCCGACCAGGTGGGCGATCTCCTCGACCGCGAGGGCGGTGGTCTCAGCAGTTCCTCGGCGCGGGCGAGGCGCAGCTCCAGCAGCCAGGCGTGCGTGTGGTGCCGGTGGCGGCGGTGAAGCGGCGGGAGCGAAGGAGCGGCGGCTCATCAGGCGCGGCGGGCCAGCTCGCGACGGGGAGCGGCCGGTCGAGGTGGCGCGCGGCCCAGGCGAGCACCTCGGCGAGGCGTTCGTCCTCGGTGTCGGCGGGGACGGGGGCGGCCACGTACTGGGCCTGGCCGCCGGCCCGGTGCGGGGGGAGGACCAGGTCGCGCGCGATGGCGTTGGCGGTGGCGGCGCCGTACTCGCGGCGCAGCAGGTGCAGGCTGAGGTCGAAGCCGGCCGCCGCGCCCGCGCCGGTGACGATGCTGCCCTCGTCCACGTAGAGCGCCTCGGGCTGGACGGAGACCTCGGGGTGACGGTCGGTCAGGAGCCCGGCGAAGCGCCAGTGGGTGGTGGCCCGGCGGCCGTCCAGCAGACCGGCGGCGGCCAGCGCGAAGCTGCCGACGCAGTGCGCGCCGACCAGGGCGCCGCGGGCGTGGGCGGCGGTGAGGGCGGCCAGCACGGCGGGCGGCGGCGGGGTGCGGAAGTCGGACCAGGGGAGGAAGAGCACCAGGTCGGCGGTGGTGAGGCGGTCCAGTCCGTGCGTGACCTGGACGGGGACGCCGACGTCGGTGGGCACCGGGCCGGGCCGCTCGGTGCAGAGCGCGAAGTCGAACCGGGGCAGCCCGCCGCCGCGCTCGGCGAACACCTCGGCGATCACGCCGACGGCGAGCAGCCCGACCCCGGGCGGGGCGTAGGCGGCGACGGAGCGGAACGGCGTGGCGGGGGCTGGGGCTGGGGCGACGGGCGCGGGCATCCGGGCAGTGTGGCACGGTTGGCACGAAACCCGCGATCGGTGGCATCACGGCCACTCGTCGGGAAGCCGCAGGTCGGCGAGGCTCTACGGCATGACCACTGACGCACCCGCGGGCCGCAGCGCCTCCTTCACCGTCCTGACCACCGGCTACACCCTCTCCACCGGCCCGGGCGTGGCCGCCACCGTCTCGTACGTGACCGACGGCGGCCGGCACGTGGTGGTGGACCCGGGAATGGTGGCCCACCGCGACCGCATCCTCGGCCCGCTGGCGGAGCTCGGCCTGACGGCGGACCAGGTCACCGACGTGGTGCTGAGCCACCACCACCCGGACAACACCATGAACGTCGGCCTGTTCGGCGAGCGCGGCCGTCCACGACCACAAGGCCGAGTACCGGGGCCGACCAGTGGACCGACCGGGACGCCGCACGGTCACGAACTCACCCCCCTCCCTGCGCCTGATCGCGACCCCGGCCACAGTCCGGAGGACATCACCCTGCTGGCCGGCACCCGGACGGCGTGGTGGCCTTCGTCGGCGACCTCTGCGTGGCGCCCCAACGGCCCGGTCGAGGACCCGGTCTCCCCGGACCAGGCGGTCCTGCGGGCCTCCCGCGAACGCGTGCTGGCCGTCGCCGACCTCATCGTCCCGGGCCACGGCGCCCCCTTCCGGGCCGTGGACGCGCTGCTCTGAGCAGGCCACTGCCCGCCGCGGCGAGGAGGGCCGGGCGGGGCAGCGGGTGAGGGGCGTCAGCTGGTGACGCGGAGCAGCTTGTTGGGGCTGCCGGTGCCGATGCCCGTGAGGACGTTGGAGGTCGCCGCCGCGAGCAGCGGCCGAGGTGACCGCCGCCGGGGTGGCGGTGGTGTGGTACGAGAGGTAGACGGCGGGCGGCGCCGGCCACGTGGGGGGTGGCCATCGAGGTGCCGGAGATGGTGTTGGTGGCGGTGTGTCGCCGGTGCCCCAGGACCGAGGTGATGTTGGAGCCGGGGCGAAGAGGTCGACCCGGGTGCCGTAGTTGGAGAAGCTGGAGCGGGCGTCGGTGTTGGTGGTGGAGCCGACGGTGATGGCGGTCGGGACGCGGGCCGGGGAGTAGTTGTTGGCGTTGGCGTTGGAGTTCCCGGCGGCCACCGCGTAGGTGACGCCGGAGGCGATCGAGGCGGCCACCGCGTTGTCCAGGGTGGTGGAGGGGCTGCCGCCCAGGCTGAGGTTGGCCACGGCGGGCTTGACCGCGTTCTTGGTGACCCACTCGACGCCGGAGACCACCCCGGCGGTGGTGCCGGAGCCGTTGTTGTCGAGCACCCGGACGCCGACCACCTTGGCGGCCTTGGCCACGCCGTACTTGGTGCCGGCGATGGTGCCCGCCACGTGGGTGCCGTGGCCGTTGCCGTCCTGGGCGACGGCGTCGTTGTCGACGAAGTCCCAGCCGTTGGCGGCGCGCGGGGCCAGGTCGGTGTGGCTGATCCGGACGCCGGTGTCGATCACGTACGCGGTGACCCCGGCACCGGCCCGGTCCGGGTAGGTGTAGCTCTGGTTCAGCGGCAGCGCGGCCTGGTCGATCCGGTCCAGGCCCCAGGACGGCGGGTTGGCCTGGGTGGCGGTGACGGTGAAGACCTGGTTCTGCTCGACACCGGCCACCGACGGGTCGGCGGCCAGGCGGCGGGCCTGAACGGCCGTCAGGCCCTCGACCGCGTAGCCGTGCACGGCCTTGTCCCAGACCTGGGTGATCCGGCCGCCGCGCTGGACGGCCAGGCCCTGGGCCTTGGCCGAGGCGGGCGCCAGGCCGGAGCCGGGCTTGAGGGTCACCAGGTAGCTGCCCGGTATCGCCGAGGGGGAGCCGGCCTGGAGCACCACGCCCTCGGCGGGGGCCGCGAAGGCGGGGGCGGTGACGGCACCGGAGAGGGCCGCGGTGGCGACGGCGGCGGCCAGGACGGCGAGTGCGCGGCGGCGGGGGAGCTGTGCCATGAGAGGGGTCCTCCTCGTCGGTGGTGCGGGGTGAGTGAGGACCAGCCTGCGGGCTTGACGGTGCACCGACGAAGGGGCTTTCCCGTCGTCATGTCCCCGACATGCCACCGTGGTTCGGGGTTGGCCGGAGGCCGGGCGAATGCACTCCAAGCGGGCCGCCGGACGGGCCGCGGAAGGGCTCCGTTCACGGCGGCGTGACGCCGCGGACGCACGGCGGCGCCCCGTTCTGGCCGGAACCCGACGGAACGCGACGGAACCCGCCCCCGGGAACGGCGAGAGCCCCGCCGGACCGGGGTCCGACGGGGCTCAACGGAGCGCGAGCGGTCAGTTCTCCAGGCGGATCAGGGCGCGGGCCGAGACCGGGCCGCCGGCCGGGCCGGTCAGGGCGGCCTGCACCAGGTAGCGGCCGAGCGGTGCGGGCGTCGCGTCCGGGGTGGCGCACTGCTGCTTGGAGCGGCCGCGCTCCCAGGTGAAGGTCTCGGTCAGGCCGGTGCCCGCGCCGACCTGCACCCAGGTGTCCTGACGGTCCGTCGGGCAGTCGCCGGAGGACCAGACCCGCTCGTTGGACTCGGCCAGCGTCACGGTGACGGTCGAGGCCAGCCGGCCGAGGTTGACCCGGCACGCGCCGGTGGAGGTGTTGCGCACGGTGAGGGAGAGCCGGGGCTTCTCCTTGGCCTTGTACGTCTCCTGACTGCCCGCCAGCTCCAGCGAGAGCTGTCCGGCCGAGCAGACCTGGAGCGCCATCACCTCGGCGGTGTTCACCGGCAGGGGGCTGCCCGCGCCGCCGGTGCCGCCCGAGCCGCCGCCCGCGCCGCCGCCCGTTGCGCCGCCCGTACCGCCGCTGTCGGCACCGCCGGTGCCGCTGCCGCCGCCCGTGCCGGTGCCGCCGGTGGTCAGGCTGACCTCGCCGCCGCCGGAGCCGGAGACCCCGCCGCTGCCCGAGGAACCGCCCGAGCCACCGGTGCCACTGCCGCCGCCGGGGCGGCTGTCCACGGCCGGGCCGGTCGGCGAGGCACCCGGGGTGATCGACTGCACCGGTGCGGGCTGGGCGGTGCCCTGCTTGCCCGACTTCCCGTCGCCCCCGGATCCGGAGAACAGCCAGAAGACCAGCGCCGACACGACGGCGAGGGCTACGAGCACGACGATCCGCCGGCGCCAGTAGATCGAAGCCGGCAGCGGTCCCACGGGTTGACGCAGAGAAGGCACGGGCAAACTCTACGAGACCCGGAGGACCCGATGGTGCATCAACACCGGTCTGGCGTCGCTTCCTTCACATCATCCGTGTTTTGCTCCGGCCGGGTGAGGCCCCGGGGCCGCCCGGGTGACCCGTCGGCGCGCGCTCCCGCCCGCCGGTCCGGCTGCCGGGCACGGCCACCGGGCCGTTTGTCGGCCCGCCGAGCCCGGTGCGAGGATGGCCGGGCCATGGCTGCCACCACCACTGAGACCTCCGCCCCGCTGCTCCACTCGACCGTGCTCGACTGGTACGCGGCCAACGCCCGCGACCTTCCCTGGCGCACGCCCGAGGCGAGCCCCTGGGCCGTCCTGGTCAGCGAGTTCATGCTCCAGCAGACCCCGGTGAAGCGGGTGCTGCCCGCGTACGCCGCGTGGCTGGAGCGCTGGCCCACCCCCGCCGCGCTGGCCGCCGACGCACCGGGCGAGGCGGTCCGGATGTGGGGCCGGCTCGGCTACCCGCGCCGGGCGCTGCGGCTGCACGCCGCCGCCACCGCGATCACCGAGCAGCACGGCGGTGAGGTGCCCGAGGACCACGCCGCGCTGCTGGCGCTGCCCGGGGTCGGCGAGTACACCGCCGCGGCCGTCGCCTCCTTCGCCTTCAAGCAGCGCCACGTGGTGCTCGACACCAACGTCCGCCGGGTCTTCGCCCGCGCGGTCACCGGCGTCGAGTACCCGGCCCAGGCCACCACCGCGGCCGAGCGCCGCACCGCCACCGCACTGCTGCCCGAGGACACCGCCACGGCGGCGGTCTGGGCGGTCGCGGTGATGGAGCTCGGCGCGCTGGTCTGCACCGCGCGCGGCCCCGAGTGCGGGGCCTGCCCGCTGCGGCGGCGGTGCGCCTGGCAGGCGGCGGGACGCCCGCCGTACGAGGGCCCGGCCCGGCGCGGGCAGACGTACGAGGGGACGGACCGTCAGGTCCGGGGCAAGCTGCTGGCGGTGCTCCGCGAGGCGCACGGCGAGGTCCCGCAGGCCCGGCTGGACGAGGTCTGGCCGGACCACGTGCAGCGGGCCAGGGCGCTGGACGGGCTGGTCGCCGACGGGTTGGTCGAGCCGGTCGCGCAGGGCGTCTACCGGCTGCCGCAGTAGCCCGGTGGCCCGGTACGACGGAGGGCCCGGTCCGTACGGACCGGGCCCTCCGTCTCGCTGACGCGGCGTCACTACTCGGAGAGCACCGGCTCCCCGGCACCGCGCAGCGGCACCTCGCGCAGGAAGACCGAGGCGGCCACCGCGACCAGGCTGATCACCGCGCCCCAGATGAAGACGGTGTGGATGCCGTTGGCCACCGCGTGGTGGAAGGTGTCCTGCACCGGGGCGGGCAGCGCCCGGACGGCCTCCGGGCCGAGCTGGGCGATGTTGCCGTGGCCGCCGCCCTGACTGCCGCCCTGGGCACCGGCGGCGCCGGCCATGGTCGAGGTGACCCGGTCGTTGAAGAGGGCGCCGAACAGGGCCACGCCGAAGGAGCCGCCGATGGTGCGGAACAGGGTGGCGGTGGAGCTGGCCACGCCCATGTCCTTGAGCTCCACGCTGTTCTGCGCGACCAGCATGGTGACCTGCATCAGGAAGCCCATGCCCGCGCCGAGCACGACCATGTAGCAGGACGAGACGAAGCGGTCGGTGTCGGTGGAGAGGGTGGAGAGCAGCAGCGAACCGCCGGCCATCACCGCGGTGCCGATGATCGGGTAGATCCGGTACTTGCCGGTCTTGGTGATGGCCTGGCCGACCACCAGCGAGACCACCAGCATGCCGAACATCATCGGCATCAGCTGGAGGCCGGAGGAGGTGGCCGAGGCGCCCTGCACGTGCTGCTGGTACAGCGGCAGGAAGGTGACGGCGCCGAACATCGCGAAGCCGACGATGAAGCCGATCAGCGAGACCATGGTGAAGTTGCGGTTGCGGAACAGCTCCAGCGGGAGCATCGGCTCCTCGGCCTTCTGCTCCGCGTAGACGAAGGCGATCAGCGAGGCGACCGCGAGCGCGCCCAGGCCGAGGATCTGCTTCGAGGCCCACTCGTACTCCTGGCCGCCCCAGGTGGTGATGAGGACCAGCGAGGTGATGCCGACGGTGAGCAGTGCCGCGCCCAGGTAGTCGATCTTCGCCTTGGAGCGGACCGAGGGCAGCTTCAGGGTGATCACGATGAAGGCCAGCGCGACCACGCCGAGCGGCAGGTTGATGTAGAAGGTCCAGTGCCAGCTGAGGTGGTCGGTGATGAAGCCGCCGATCAGCGGGCCGCCGACGGTGGCCAGCGCCATCACGGCGGCGAACATGCCCTGGTACTTGCCGCGGTCGCGCGGCGCCACCAGCGCGCCCATGATCGACATGACGCCGACCATCAGACCGCCCGCGCCCAGGCCCTGCACCGCGCGGAAGGCGATCAGCTGGCCCATCGTCTGGGAGAGGCCGGAGAGCGCCGAGCCGAGCAGGAAGATCGCGATCGAGATGACGAAGGTGCCCTTGCGGCCGTAGAGGTCGCCGAGCTTGCCCCAGATCGGGGTGGAGGCGGCGGTCGCCAGGGTGTAGGCGGTCACCACCCAGGAGAGGTGCTCGGCGCCGCCGAGGTCGCCGACGATGGTCGGCATCGCGGTGCCGACGATGAGGTTGTCCAGCATCGCCAGCAGCATGGCGACCACCAGACCGATCATCACCAACCGGATCTCGCGCGGGCTGCGCGGGGTCGGGTCGGCGGCCGCTGCCGGCGGCTCCACGGTCTCGACCTGCTGTTTCGACATGGGTGGGGGCTCCCTGCACTACCGCTGCCGGGGAACTTACTTGCCGCCCGGCTAGTTGACTGACCTGTGGCACGGTAAGGTGTCCGTATCCTGGCGTCAAGCCGATTACTGACGGAGTCGAGGCCGCCCACCGATGAGCACGACGCAGAGCCCGCGCAGCGGCACCAGGGGGCGGATCGTCGAGGTCGCCCTGGAACTGTTCTCGGAGCAGGGGTACCAGGAGACCTCGCTGCGGGAGATCGCCGACCGGCTGGGTGTCACCAAGGCCGCGCTCTACTACCACTTCAAGACCAAGGACGACATCGTCCACGGCATCATCGAGCAGGCCGCGGCGCCGATCGACGAGGTGATCGCCTGGGGCGAGGGGAAGCCCTGGACGCCCGGGCTGCGGGACGAGCTGATCCGCCGCTTCGCGGCCGGCGCCGCCGACCGGGCCCCGCTGCTGCGCTTCTTCCACGAGAACCAGCCGGCCCTGCGGGACTCCTCGGCCGGGCTGGAGTTCAAGGAGCGCATGGTCTCCATGATCAAGCTCGTGCACGGCCCGGAGGCGGGCCCCGAGGACCGGCTCCGGGCGGCGATGGCGCTGTTCTCCTTCCACACCGCGCTCTTCCTGCTCAAGCAGGACCTGGCGGCCGGGCCGGAGGCGGCCTGCGCGACCGGCACGGTGACCAGCCTGGCGCAGGCGACGGAGGCGGCCCTGGTGGTCGCGCTGGAGATCGCCGAACGGATCGAGCCCCCGCGCGCCTGAGCGTCACGGGGGCCCGGTCGGGTCTGCCGGTGCGTCAGAAGCCGACGGCGCCGTGGCCCTTGAGGTACGCGAGCGGGTCGATCACGGCCGCGTAGCGGTTGGCCGAGCGGATCTCGAAGTGCAGGTGCGGACCGGTGGAGTTGCCGGTGGAGCCGGCCTTGCCGATCTGCTGGCCGGCCTTGACGGTCTGACCCGCCTTCACGCCGATCGAGGACAGGTGCGCGTACTCGGCGAACTTGCCGTCGGGCAGCTTCAGCACGACCTCGTTGCCGTACGCGCCGTCCGGGCCGGCCGAGACCACGGTGGCGTCGGCCACCGCGAGCAGCGGGGTGCCGGTGCTCACCGCGAAGTCGGTGCCGGTGTGGTAGCCGGCCGCGTAGCTGGCGTTCTTGCCGCCGTAGGGGTTGCTGATCCGGGCCCCGGGGGCGGGGGAGGTCCAGGACGGGGCGGGGGCCGGCTCGGGCTGCGCGGCGGGGGCCGGCGCCTCGGCCCGGGCCTCCGAGCGGTCGGCGGCGGGGGCGCTGTCGTGGGCCTCCGCCTCGGCCGGGGCCGGGCTCTGGGCGAGGTTGTCCGCGACCGAGACGGCGGCCTGCGCGGAGGCCGAGTGCGGCAGCTCGTACGTGCCCGGCCGGGTGACCTCGACGGAGGCGTTCTCGTCGGTGTAGGCCGCGGCGGTGAAGAGCGAGGAGCCGGGGGTGGTCGGGTGCACGGTCTGCGCGGCGGCGGTGCCGGGCACCAGCAGCGCGCCGGAGCCGATGGCCAGGGCGCCGGTCCAGAGCGCGACCGTGCGGTGGGTGGTGAGCCAGCTCTTGGCGGCGTGGCGGGCGGACGTCGTCATGGTGGCAGCACCTCGGGGCGGCAGGAACGGATGGGGACCAGTCAGGTCTAAACGGACACCGGTGGCCGCCCCAAACGGTGTGACGTACGACGGCGGGTAGTGCGTCGGCCGGGCCCTTGACGGATCCGCCGGGCCGGACGCGCCGCTGCGGGGCGGTCGCCGGCTACTACCACCGCTCGTAATCCCGTCCGGCCTGTGACGAGGCCCACCGCCCTACCCCCTCCGGCCGGAGCCCAATCGTGAGGGCGGTCACAGGGCTGACGGAGTCGTGCGGACTTTCCGGGCAAGCCGGACCGATGTGCGGAACTTGTGAACCCGTGTGCGAACCGCGCGATAGCCTCCGCGCACCCAGAGCTTCGGGACATCCCCCGACCGAGCCGGAACAGGTCGCATGAGACACCTCCGCACCGCCCTCCGCACCGCCTTCCTCGCGGTGGCCGTCACCGCCCTCGCCGCCTGCGGGCCGGGCACCGTCACCCCCGCCAAGGCCCCGACGAGCCCGGCCGCCGCCTCCAGCCCGGCCGCCACGCCGACGCCGACGGCCACTCCCTCGCCGACGCCGACGCCGACGCCGACGCCGACGCCGACCGTGACGGAGACGCCGACCCAGGCCCCCGCCGCGGTGACCCCGGCCGCCGCCCCGCCGGCCACCACCAAGGCGCCCACCACCAAGGCGGCCACGCCGAAGCCGGCCACCACCGCGCCCGCCGCGCCGAGGACCACCGCGCCCGCCGCGCCGAAGACCACGGCCCCCGCCGCGCAGGTCTGCGAGATCAAGTCCAACGCGGGCAACTGCTACAACGACGGCCAGTTCTGCCGGAAGGCCGACCTCGGGCGCTCCACCCACGACCGCAACGGCGAGTGGATCACCTGCAAGGTGGACGGTTCGGTCTACCGCTGGATCGCCGCCTGACGCCGTGCCCCCGCCGTGAGCCTGTCGCTCCGACCGGTGCTGAGGCAGCATCGTTCGTATGACCGATTCCTCGCTCGCGGCCCTGCGGGACCGCCGCTTCACCGCCTTCCGCCGCTGCGGGCGGCTGCTCTCGGGCAGCCGCCCGCTGTCGCTCCGGGAGCGCATGGCCACCCTGGCCGTCGAGGCCGAGACCGTCGGGGTCGACCTGGACGTCCGCCCCGACATGTACGGCGACGGCGTGGTCCGCGCCCTGGAGCAGCGGGTCGCCGAGCTGCTCGGCAAGCCCGACGCCGCCTTCTTCCCGACCGGCACGATGGCCCAGCAGATCGCCCTGCGGTACTGGGCCGACCGCACCGGCAGCTCCGTGGTGGCCATGCACCCGCTGGCCCACCCCGAGCGCTGGGAGCGCCGCGCCTACCAGCGCCTCACCGGCCTCTCCGCGGTCTGGCCCACCAAGGAGCCCCGGCTGCCCACGGCGGACGAACTCCTGTGCTGCGAGGAGCGGTTCGGCACCCTGATGCTCGAACTCCCGCTCCGCGACGCCGGGTTCGTGCTGCCGAGCTGGGAGGAGCTGACCGCCGCGGTCGGCGCGGTGGAGGGCGTGCGGGTGCACCTGGACGGAGCCCGGCTCTGGGAGTCGGTACCCCATCTGGGCCGCTCGCTGCCGGAGATCGCCGCCCTGGGCGACTCGGTGTACGTCTCCTTCTACAAGACCCTGGAGGGCATCAGCGGCGCCGCGCTGGCCGGGCCCGAGGACTTCGTGCGCGAGGCCAAGGTCTGGCGCCACCGCTACGGCGGCCAGCTCTTCCAGCAGTGGCCGGCGGCGCTGTCGGCACTGGCCGGGCTGGAGCGGGTGCTGCCCGAGCTGCCGGCCTACGTCGCGCACGCGAAGGTGGTGGCCGCCGCACTGGTGCGCGCGCCCGGGGCCAGAGTGGTGCCCGAGGTGCCGCACACCCACCAGTTCCAGCTCTGGCTGCCCTACGGGGCGGGGGAGTTGAACGAGGCCACGGTCCGGCTGGCGGAGGAGCAGGGCGTCGGGCTGTTCGGCCTGTGGATCGACGGGCCGGTGCCGGGCTGCGCGCTGACCGAGGTGACGGTCGCCGCCGAGGCGCTGGAGTGGACGGCCGAGGAGATCGAGGAGGCCCTCGCCGACCTGCTGGCGCTGCTGGGGAAGTGACCGGGCGCGGAAACACTCCGGCCCCGCCGGGACGAATCCCGGCGGGGCCGAAGTCACCTGCTTACCACGTCAGTTGAGCGAAGCTCACTTGCCGGGGCTGACCAGGACCAGGGTCTCGAGCTTGTTCCAGCTCTCGTAGAGGACCGAGATCGCGGTGTTGGTGTTCGGGACCTGGACGGAGGAGAACTGCGTCGAGGCGTCCCAGTACTTGTTCTTCGCGTCGTTGAAGGACGAGACGCCCTTCGAGGACGGGATGGTGGTGAGGACGTCCGCCTTGTGGAGCTTCAGGCCGTCGGTGCGGTCGAAGCCGAAGGTGGAGTCGTAACCCTGCAGACGCGGACGCATGGTGCTGCCGTCGGCCCACTTGAGCGGGGTCGGGTGCGAGTCGACCGGCAGGATGAGACCGGCGCCCGGGTGGTTGGTGACGTTGTTGTCGGTCTGCGACTCGTCCCACAGCCAGATCAGAAGACCGTTCTGGTTGGCGTAGTGGTCGACCCAGTCCGGCTTCACGGCGGAACCGAAGACGTACGGACCGGTCTTCAGCATCTCGTCGTAGGAGACGTACTGACGGTTCTCCACCAGGTAGTGCTGGGCGTAGTCCTTGGAGAACTTGCCGTTGATGCGGGAGAAGCCGTCGGCCTTCCAGCCGTTGTCGCCGTTCTCCACCGTGTCGGAGAAGACCGACGCGCCATCGGCGGTGATGCCGATGTTGTCGAGGGCCAGGCCCTTCTCGTGCACGCCACCGTCGGTGGTGTAGTGGAAGCGGACCTTGACGGCCTTGCCCACGTACGGGTTCAGGTCGTAGGCCAGGTCGCCCCACTGACCGCCCGAGTTGCCGGTCAGACCGGCCTTGTTGCCCGGGTTGAGCGGGATCGCCGTGCCGTTCCAGGTGCCGTTCAGGCCGACCCAGTTGGCGCCGCCGTCGGTCGAGACCTCGGCGTAGGCGTAGTCGTAGTCCTGCTCGATCTCGTACCAGCCCTTGGCCGTCAGCGAGGCCGAGGTCTTGCCGGTGAGGTCGACGTCGCGGGTGAGCGCGACGTTCAGGTCGTCGGCCGAGCCGCTCCACCACTCACCGCTGCCCTGGAAGGGGGTGTTGATCTCGGTGGTGATGGTCTTGCTCGGGAGGTCGACGACCAGGCCCTGCGGGCGCTTGTTGTTGTACTCGGCCGGGCCGAGGAGGTGGGCGGAGAACTTGCCCGCCTTGGCCTTCTCGAAGTCGAACCAGCCCAGCTTGAGCTTGGACCAGGCGTCCAGGTCGGCCGGCTTGTCGCCGATCGAGTCCTTGCCGGTGCCGAGCCAGGAACCGGACGACATCAGCGACCAGAAGCCGACCGAGTTGTCGTTGCCGGAGCCGGTGGTGTCGTAGAGGTCCGGCAGACCGAGGTCGTGGCCGTACTCGTGGGCGAAGACACCGAGGCCACCGTTCTCGGCCTGCATGGTGTAGTCGCCGACCCAGATGCCGGTGTCGCCGGCCTGGGTGCCACCGAGCTTGTTGTTCGCCGGGCCGGTCTGGCCCTGCAGCGCGCCGTAGGCGTATGAGCGGTGGGCCCAGAGCGCGTCGGTGCCCTGGGCACCGCCGCCGGCGGACTGGTCCTCACCGGCGTGCACGATCTGGAAGTGGTCGACGTAACCGTCGGGCTCGTTGAAGTTGCCGTCGTGGTCGAAGTCGTACCGGTCCCACTGGTCGTACTGCGCCAGGGTGGCCTTGATCTGGGCGTCCGTCTGGCCCTTGGCCTTCTGGTCGGCGACCCAGGCGTTGACGCCGTCGCGGATCAGGTCCTGGGCGTTGTTGCAGACGTGCTGGCCGCAGTAGTCCGAGCCGTAACGGGCCTCGTTCCACGGCACCTTGACCCAGTCGGTGACCTGACCGTCGACCGAGTAACGGCCGGAGGACTGGCGCTCGTAGTAGGTCTTGAGCGAGTCCTGGGTCTTGCTGAAGTACATGTCCTGGTAGTGCTGGCGGTTGTAGTCCGCCCGCCAGTCCGTGGAGTTGTCCTTCGTGCGGTCCGGCTGCGGGATCTGGTTCCGCTGCGGGCCCGGGGTGCCACCGTACTTGAGCTTGCCGTCGGGCAGCTTGGTGGTGTTGTCCACCTGGTCGGAGAACTCGACCAGGATGGTGAAGATCTTGTCCGTGCGCTCGCGGGCGAGCTCCACGTACTTGTCGCGGCCGAGCTTGATGCTGGTGCCGCCGTTGTGCTTCTCGATCTTCGCGGTGCCGGCGAGCAGCTGGTCCAGAGCGGCCTTCTGCTCGGCCTCGACCTTGGCGCTCAGCGGACCCTCAAGGTTGTGGTCCACGGACGCGAGCTGCACCGCGTCGGCCGGGTCGTTGCTGACCGGGACGACCGGGGCGGCCGTGGCGGAGGCCGGCAGGAGCCCCGCGCCGAGGGCGGTGATGACCGCCGCGGCCGCGGTCGCCGAGGCAACCTTCTTGGATATGTTCAACGTGGTGACGTCCTCCCCATACCGGCCAAGCTCTTGGCTCCGCCGGTGAACCAATGAAAGACAGGTGGACGTCATTTGATCCAAGCGTGGATGAAAAAGAAAGACCTTGACCATGACATGGTCACGGCGCTATGCTCCGGCGCCCCGATCACCTGATCATGTGTCAAATCCCGGGGCCACCCCGGCTGCTGGGGCCGTCCATCGCGTACGGAGTACCACCGCCACCCGTCGAACGGCGGGGATCGGCGTGCGGTTCATCACAGGAATTGTGACCTGGAGATGAAGCGGCGGGCATAACGAAAGGGCCCCCGCACCGGTGTTATGACCGGTGCGGGGGCCCTTTCGGAACGTGCAACAAACCTTACTTGGTGAGGTCCGGACCCGCCGTCACGGCGGCCGGGGAGTCGGCCACGGGGGACTTCTCCTCGCCGCGGAAGGTGAACTTCGCTTCCTTGCCCTCGCCCTCGACGCCGACGACCACGATGTGGCCGGCGCGCAGCTCGCCGAAGAGGATCTTCTCGGACAGGTGGTCCTCGATGTCGCGCTGGATGGTGCGGCGCAGCGGACGGGCACCCAGGATCGGGTCGTAACCGCGCTTCGCCAGCAGCTTCTTGGCCTCGACGCTGAGCTCCAGGCCCATGTCGCGGTCCTTGAGGCGGCCGTCCACCTTGTCGATCATCAGGTCGACGATCTGGATGATGTCGTCCTCGGACAGCTGGTGGAACACCACGATGTCGTCGACGCGGTTCAGGAACTCGGGGCGGAAGTGCTGCTTGAGCTCCTCGCCGACCTTCGCCTTCATCCGCTCGTACCCGGTGGTGCTGTCACCCGTGGCCGCGAAGCCGAGGTTGAAGCCCTTGGAGATGTCCCGGGTGCCGAGGTTGGTGGTCATGATGATGACGGTGTTCTTGAAGTCGACCACCCGGCCCTGGGAGTCGGTCAGGCGACCGTCCTCCAGGATCTGCAGCAGCGAGTTGAAGATGTCCGGGTGCGCCTTCTCGACCTCGTCGAAGAGGACGACGGAGAACGGCTTGCGCCGCACCTTCTCGGTGAGCTGGCCGCCCTCCTCGTACCCGACGTAGCCGGGCGGGGAGCCGAACAGCCGCGAGACGGTGTGCTTCTCCGAGAACTCCGACATGTCGAGCGAGATCAGCGCGTCCTCGTCGCCGAACAGGAACTCGGCCAGCGTCTTGGACAGCTCGGTCTTACCGACACCGGACGGGCCGGCGAAGATGAACGAACCGCCGGGACGCTTCGGGTCCTTGAGGCCCGCACGGGTGCGCCGGATCGCCTGGGAGAGCGCCTTGATGGCGTCCTTCTGGCCGATGACGCGCTTGTGCAGCTCGTCCTCCATGCGCAGCAGGCGGGAGGACTCCTCCTCGGTCAGCTTGAAGACCGGGATGCCGGTGGCGGTGGCCAGGACCTCGGCGATGAGCTCCTCGTCCACCTCCGCGACGACGTCCATGTCGCCGGCCTTCCACTCCTTCTCCCGCTTCGCCTTCGCGGTGAGGAGCTGCTTCTCGTCGTCGCGCAGCGAGGCGGCCTTCTCGAAGTCCTGCGCGTCGATCGCGCTCTCCTTCTCCCGGCGCACGTCGGCGATCTTCTCGTCGAACTCGCGCAGGTCCGGCGGCGCGGTCATCCGGCGGATGCGCATCCGGGAGCCGGCCTCGTCGATCAGGTCGATCGCCTTGTCCGGCAGGAAGCGGTCCGAGATGTACCGGTCGGCCAGGGTCGCGGCGGCGACCAGCGCGGCGTCGGTGATCGACACCCGGTGGTGCGCCTCGTAGCGGTCCCGCAGGCCCTTGAGGATCTCGATGGTGTGCGGCAGCGAGGGCTCGGCGACCTGGATCGGCTGGAAGCGGCGCTCCAGCGCGGCGTCCTTCTCCAGGTGCTTGCGGTACTCGTCCAGCGTGGTGGCACCGATGGTCTGGAGCTCACCGCGGGCCAGCATCGGCTTGAGGATCGACGCGGCGTCGATCGCGCCCTCGGCGGCGCCCGCGCCGACCAGGGTGTGCAGCTCGTCGATGAACAGGATGATGTCGCCGCGGGTGCGGATCTCCTTGAGCACCTTCTTCAGGCGCTCCTCGAAGTCACCGCGGTAGCGGGAGCCCGCGACCAGCGCGCCGAGGTCCAGGGTGTAGAGCTGCTTGTCCTTGAGCGTCTCGGGAACCTCGCCCTTGACGATGGCCTGGGCCAGGCCCTCGACCACGGCGGTCTTGCCGACGCCGGGCTCACCGATCAGCACGGGGTTGTTCTTGGTGCGGCGGGACAGCACCTGCATGACCCGCTCGATCTCCTTCTCGCGCCCGATGACCGGGTCGAGCTTGGCCTCGCGGGCGGCCTGGGTGAGGTTGCGCCCGAACTGGTCCAGGACCAGCGAGGTGGAGGGGGTGCCCTCGGCCGGGCCGCCGGCGGTCGCCGACTCCTTGCCGCCGGACTGGTAGCCGGAGAGCAGCTGGATGACCTGCTGGCGCACCCGGTTGAGGTCGGCGCCGAGCTTCACCAGGACCTGGGCGGCGACGCCCTCGCCCTCGCGGATGAGGCCGAGCAGGATGTGCTCGGTGCCGATGTAGTTGTGACCGAGCTGGAGGGCCTCGCGGAGCGAAAGCTCCAGCACCTTCTTCGCCCGCGGGGTGAAGGGGATGTGGCCGGACGGGGCCTGCTGGCCCTGGCCGATGATCTCCTCGACCTGCTGGCGGACGGCCTCCAGGGAGATCCCGAGGCTCTCCAGGGCCTTGGCGGCGACGCCCTCGCCCTCGTGGATCAGACCCAGGAGGATGTGCTCGGTGCCGATGTAGTTGTGGTTGAGCATCCGGGCTTCTTCCTGAGCCAGGACGACAACCCGCCGCGCGCGGTCGGTGAACCTCTCGAACATCGTTTATCGCTCCTCAGAGCGGTCGGGCAGTTCGGGGACTGTCCCCGCCCTGTCCTTCCGCATGCTAGTCCCGCTCAGCGGCGCGGCTCACGGATCGGCTCCACTCGCGTGGAGCCCTTATCAGCTGCGCGACCAGCCGACACCATTCCCAACCTGATGCTGGGTGACGGTGTTCCCACGGTCGGGCCCGATGCACCCGATTCCGCTACGCCAACGGCGAACAAGGTCCGTCGTGGACGCGTCGGTAGGCCCCGCGATCTGCTCGGCCGGGGCCCTCTGCCCCACCCACCTGCATTCATACCCGGTATTCCGGCGAGTTTCGCGCAGTTTCCCCGGTGGCGGTGTTCGCCTGGCGAGAAGTCCCCCCGGGGTGACGGGGGATCAGCTCGGGCCGGGGGCCGTCCGGGTGGTGCCCGCGTGACCGCCGTGCCCCTCCAGCGTTGCACAGCCCATGACCGTCCAGCCGGGCCGGACAGCGGCCGCCGCGGTGCTGCTCGGCTCGGACCGGGTCGAACTGGCCCGCCCCGCCGGGCTGGCCGCGCTCGGCCGGCTGGACCGGCTGGGGCGGCCCACCGGGCCGGTGCTGGCCCGCGGCCGCCGGGCCGTCTTCCTGCTCGCCCCGGGCACCGCCGAGCAGGTGCCGGAGCTCCTGGACTGGCTGGGCTGGGGCCCCGGGCTCGGCCTCGACCTGGTGCCGCTGACGGCCGGGGAGCCCAGGGTGCCGCCGCCCAGGCCGCCGCGGGCGGACCGCCCCGGTCCGCCCCGGGCCGGGGTACGGCCGCGGGGCGCGGAGGAGGACCCTCCGCGCCCCGATGACCGACGGGCGGTCTGGCTGCGTCACGGCGGGCACGGACCGGGCCTGGACCTGCGCTCGCCGGACCTGCTCCGCCTGCTGGACTGCCTGGCCGACGCCTGCGCCCGGGCCCGGCTGGGCCTGGCGCCCTGACGGAGGGTCAGGACGGGTTCTCCCGCTCGTACGCCTCGCGCACGTTGCTCGGGACGCGGCCGCGGTCGTTGACCTCGTAGCCGTTCTCCTTCGCCCAGGCGCGGATCTTGGCGGTGTCCGGGGCGCCGGCCGCCGGGCGGCCCGTGCTTCGGCCCGCGCTGCGCCGGCCACCGGCCAGGCGACCGCTCTGCTTGCGGCCCTTGTCCACGTACGGGGCCAGCAGCCCGCGCAGCTTGTCCGCGTTCGCGCTCTTCAGGTCGATCTCGTAGGCCACGCCGTCCAGGGCGAACGTCACGGTCTCGTCCGCCGAACCGCCGTCGAGATCGTCTTCAAGAATGACCTGCACCCTCTGTGCCACGGGCTTCCCTTTCCGTGTAAACGACCCATTGCCTGAGGAAAGGAAAGCGTCTTTTCCGTGAAAACACAAACCCCTGGCTGCTCCGAAGGTGTCCGATGGCCTGTTCCGTACGTGTTCAGAGGCGCAGCAGCATGCGCGAGTTGCCCAGCGTGTTGGGCTTCACACGCTCCAGGTCGAGGAACTCCGCGACACCTTCGTCGTACGAACGTAGAAGCTCCTCATAGACATCCGTAGCGATGGCCGCCGGGTCTGAGGTACCGTCGTCGGTTTCGCCGATCTCCACGAAACCGTGTTTCGCGAAGAAGGGGACCTCGAACGTCAGGCAGAAAATCCGACGGACGCCGAGCCAGCGGGCGGTGGCCACCAGCTTCTCCAGCAGCAGGTGTCCGATGCCCTGACCGTGGCAGACCGGGTCCACCGCGAGGGTGCGCACCTCGGCCAGGTCCTCCCACATCACGTGCAGGGCACCGCAGGCGACGACCAGTCCGTCCTCGTCGCGTTCCGCGACCCAGAACTCCTGGACGGACTCGAACAGTGTGACGGTCGGCTTGTCGAGCAGAATGCCGTTGCGCGCGTAGCCGTCGATCAGCCGCCGAACGGCACGCACGTCGCTGGTCCGCGCCCGGCGGATGGTGACCTCCATGGCGGGACGCTATCGCGCCCGGGGCCGCCCGGTCTCGCCGGTATCCCCTTCCTCCCCCGCCTGCGCGGAGTCGGGGTCGGTGACCCGCAGGGCGTCGCGGAGTGCCTCGCGCTGCTCCGGGGACATCAGGCCGAAGAAGTGCACCAGGGCCGCCGCGGGATTGTCGCTGGTTGCCCAGGCGTCGTTCATCAGGGCCGCGGTGTACGCCTCCCGGGAGGAGACCGGCTCGTACACATAGGCCCGGCCGGCCCGCTCGCGGCGGAGCCAGCCCTTTCTGTGGAGCTTGTCGAGCACCGTCATGACGGTGGTGTACGCGATTTCGCGTTCCTCCCGCAGATCCAGCAGAACCTCGCGAACGGTGACCGGCCGGTTCCACCGCCAGACCCGGGTCATGATGGCGTTCTCGAGTTCTCCGAGTTGCCGCACCATAGTCCGGCCAGGATAGGGGGGAGAACCGGACAAATTTTGCTTATCCGGTGCAAAGCGGCGCGCCGCCACCCCGAAGGGTGACGGCGCGTCAGGGGGCGTCCGGTTATTCGGCGTTCCGGGGTGCCAGCGCGTCGGCGGCGGCGTCCTCCTTGGCGCGCTGGGCGCCGCCCTGGGAGCGGATGATGGCCCGCACCAGGAAGCCGAAGCCGATCGCCATCACCAGCGGGGGAACGATCGCGCTCACGTAGTCCATCGGGTCACTCCTCGTCAGAGCCGGTGGCGTCGTCGCCGGCGCCCTTGGGGTTCTTCGGTGCCCCGCCCAGGTCGGGCTTCACGATCGGGAAGAGCACCGTCTCGCGGATGTTCTTGCCGGTCAGCAGCATGATCAGGCGGTCCACGCCGAGGCCGAGGCCACCGGTCGGCGGCATCGCGTACTCCAGCGCGCGCAGGAAGTCCTCGTCCACCTGCATCGCCTCGACGTCGCCGCCGGCCGCCAGCAGCGACTGCGCGGTGAGCCGGGCCCGCTGCTCGACCGGGTCGACCAGCTCCGAGTAGGCGGTGCCGATCTCGGTGCCGAAGATGACCAGGTCCCACTTCTCGGCCACGCCCGGCTCCGAGCGGTGCTGACGGGTCAGCGGGGAGACCTCGGTCGGGTAGTCCTTGATGAAGGTCGGCTTGATCGCGTGGTGCTCCAGCAGGCGCTCCACCATCTCCAGCACGATCTGGCCGTGGCCCCAGTCCTTCTCGAACGGGATGCCGGCCTTCTCGGCCAGCGCCCGCAGCTCCTCCACGGAGGTGTCCGGGGTGACCTCGGTGCCCAGGTGCGCGGAGATGCCCGGGTAGACCCGGACCTCCTCCCACGGCTCGGCCAGGTCGATCTCGTGCTCCTCGCCGTCCGGGCCGATGCCGCGCACCACGGTGGTGCCCAGCGCGTCCCGGGCCGCGTTCACGATGGTGGCGCGGATCAGCTCGGCCTGGGTGTCGTAGTCGCCGTAGGCCTCGTACGACTCCAGCGAGGTGAACTCCGGGTTGTGGGTGGAGTCGGCGCCCTCGTTGCGGAAGTTGCGGTTGATCTCGAAGACCTTCTCGGCGCCGCCGACCACCAGTCGCTTGAGGTACAGCTCCGGGGCGATGCGCAGGAAGAGGTCGATGTCGTACGCGTTGATGTGGGTGGTGAACGGGCGGGCGTTGGCGCCGCCGTGCACCGGCTGCAGCATCGGGGTCTCGACCTCGATGTAGCCGCGCTCCTCGTAGGTGCGGCGGATCGAGCGGACCACCTTGGAGCGCAGGTAGAGGACGTCGCGCGCCTCCTGATTGACGATCAGGTCGACGTACCGCTGGCGGACCCGGGCCTCCGGGTCGGTCAGGCCCTTGTGCTTGTCGGGCAGCGGGCGCAGGCACTTGGCGGTCAGCTCCCAGCGGTCCACCATGACGCTCAGCTCGCCGCGCTTGGAGGTGATCACCTCGCCCTCGACGCCCACCTGGTCGCCCAGGTCGATGTCGGACTTCCACGCCGCCAGCCGCTCCGGGCCCAGCTTGTCCAGGGAGAACATCACCTGGAGGTCGCCGGAGCCGTCCCGCAGGGTGGCGAAGCAGAGCTTGCCGCCCGTCCGGGCCAGCACCACGCGGCCGGTCACGCCGACCCGCTCGCCGGTCGCGGTGTCCGGCTCCAGGTCGGGGTGCTTGGCACGCAGGTCGGCGATGGTGGTGGTGCGGGGGAAGCCGACCGGGTACGGGTCGATGCCGGCGGCCCGGAGCCGGTCCAGCTTCTCGCGCCGGACGCGCATCTGCTCGGGGAGGTCGTCGGTCGCGGGGACGCTGATCTGATCGCTCACCACACCAGGGTATCGACCGTTACGGGCCGCCCGGCCCCGGGATGACGGCAGCGGCCCCGGGGGTGTCGCGCGGCCGCCGCGCCCGCCCGGTGGCCGGGCCCTCAGGCGCGCCGGCGGCGGTGGGTGCCGGCCCGGCGGCGGCGGGCCACCACCACCAGCAGGACCGCGCCGAGGGTGAACGCCGCCCCGCCGGCGGCGGCCGTCGGGCCGGCCGAGGCACCGCCGCCGGTGGAGGCGAGCGGGGCGCCGGCCGGGGCGTGCGGGGCGGCGGGGCCCCGGGCGGGGGTGTCCGCTCCGCCGCCGGGGGCGGGCGCGGAGGCACTCGGCGCCGGGGTGGCGGAGGAGTCCGGCGCGGCGTGGGCGGCCGGGGACGGGGCGGTGGACGGCGGGGCGCTGGAGGCCGCTTCGGCGAGCCGGACCTCGACCAGGTCGTTGGCGGGGTTGTGGTCCCAGCTCATCGCGGCCGAGGCGCGCCCCGGCTCGCCGTGGGCGACGGAGTTCCGCAGCGCGACGGTGAGCCCGGTGCCGCCGGCCCCGGCGGAGAGCTCCAGCGGGAAGTCGTAGCGGGCCCGCAGGCCGTTGGGGGCCCAGCTGTCCTGCCGGCAGCTGTAGCTGCGGCCGTCGCCGCCCGGACGGCAGCCCGCCGGGACGGCGGCGGCCCGGGCCCCGGCGGGGAGGGTGAACCCGACGGTGGGCATCACGTCCCCGCCGGTGCGGTCGACGATCGAGGCCGGGCCGTTGTTGTGCAGCCCGACGGTCAGCACCCCGCCGCGGCCGCCCGCGGCGGGGGCCCACCTGCCGGTGGCCTCGAAGTCCGCGCTGTTCTCGGCGAGGACCGCCAGCTCGGTCTCACCGTCCTGCCCCGGGAGGCCCGCCAGGCTCGGCCCGCCCGGCTCGGCGGCCGGCGCCTCCGGCTTGCCGACCGTCAGGCGGGGGCCCGAGCCGCGGGTGAACTCGTGCTCGCGGCGCGTCCGTTCGGTCCCGGTCTCCTGGTCGGCGAGCACCGAGAAGGCGACGCGGCCGTCGTACGCGGCGGGGGTGACGCCGACCCGGACCGGGTCCAGCCGGACCGTCTCGCCCGGTGCCACGGTGGAGTCGACGGCGCAGATCACCGCGGTGGTGGCGGGCCGGCTGCCCTCGCCCTCCGGGCCGCGGGGCCGGGTGCCGTACTCGCAGTTGGCGAAGCGCTGGTCCAGGCTGAGCAGCTCGTCGGTGCGCATCACCAGGTGGATGCGGCGGGCGGGCAGCGAACCGGTGTTGGTGATCTCCAGGACGGTGTCCAGGGTGCTGCCCGGCGGGACGTGCTCGGCCTTCGGGAGCTGCTTGACCGTCAGCCGCGGGCCGCCCGCGTACACGGTCACCTCCAGCGCGGCCGGGGCCGCGCCGGGGCCGGTGGCGGTGATCCGCAGGGTGCCCCGGGAGCCCGGAACGGCGCCCTTGGCGACCGTCAGCTCCGGGGTGTCGGCGAGGCCGGCCGGCCCGGTCGCGCTCCGCCGGGGGCAGCTGTGCACGGTGCCCGAGACGGTGCACCCCCGGACGCCCAGCCCGGCGACCCCGGCCAGGCCGGCGGTGTCGAAGGTGAGCACCACGTCCCGGGCGGTCTCCGCGCCCGGCAGCCGGAGCGAGAGCGGCAGGCCCGCGCTCGCGCCGGGCTCCACCGCGAGCGCCGAGGGGCCCGAGAGCTCCAACCGGGGCCGGTCGTCGGCGGTGGCGGGGAGGGCGGTGACGGCCACCGCGAGGGCGAGGGCGGTGACGAGCCCGAACGAACGGGCCGGGCGGGTGGGGGCCACTGCTGTCCTTAGGTCACGGGGTGCGCCCCAGCACCCTAGGTTCCGGACACCACGGGAAGGTGAAGGGCAAAAGGGGTGATCATGACCATGGGCGGACAATCGGCCACACGGTATGCGCAATCGTTATGCCCTCGTCCGGCCCGCCGCCTTCCCCCGTCTCCAACTGCGGCCCGCCGGTGCGGAACTGTCGTGACGTCAGCCCCCCGTCGGGGGAGGCCGGTTGTCCGGCCTCCCCCGGCCTCCCCTCAGCCGGTGGCGAGTTCGAGCTCGTCCTGGGTGGGGGCGGGAGCCGGCTCCGGGTGGTTGCGGCGGCCGAAGAGTTCGGCGGGGGTGGGCATCCGGCGGGGCTGGGGGCGGCCGTCGGCGGGGGGCTTGGCTTCGGTCATCGGGAACCGTCCTCCTACTGGGGTGGGAGTGCCGTCGCTCGGGGGAGCGGCGGGGCTCGGTACGGCCGCGAGGTGCCGCTGGCCGGTGCTCAGGGCGAGGCGTTCGCGGACGTCGGCCTCGGCGAGGGCGTGGCAGCGCCCGGCCAGCCGGGACCTGCGGGCGCGTTCGCCGCCCCCGCAGGGCATCCGGGTCAGCGCGCGCAGGGCGGTGAGGTCCTCGGCGGTGGGGAGGTAGCCGTCGGCGATGGCCTCCTCCAGGCGTTCCAGGTAGCCGCTGGCACTGCCCGGGAGGGCGGTGCGGTAGCGGGCCAGGTCGGCCAGCAGGAAGGTGCGCAGACGGCCGCCCTCCTGGACGGCCTCGTCCACCGCCTCGGCGAGGCGCAGGGCCTCCTGGACGTCCTCCGCCCAGAGTTCGCCCGCCGGGCTGTGGGGCAGGTGGACCGGGTACAGCGCTTGGGCGAGGGCACGGCGCAGCACGCGGACTTCGTCGGCGCTGAAGGCCATGCCGCCGCGGGATCCGTGTGGCGTCGGCATGGCTCGACAGTACGTGGCGTACGTCCGATTTATGGCGATTGGCGCTCGTGGTCGGCCCGATTGGCGGATGGTGGGCTGATCCGACCGGGGGCCTGACGGGCGGTCAGGCGGTCTGCGGGCGGTTGCGCTCGTAGACCAGGCGCAGGCCGATCAGGGTGAGCCAGGGCTCGTGCACGTCGATGCTGCTCGCCTCGCCGAGGACCAGCGGGGCCAGGCCGCCGGTGGCGATCACCTGGACGTCGTCCGGGTCCTTGCTGAGCTCCTTGGCCATCCGGTCGACCAGGCCGTCCACCTGGCCGGCGAAGCCGTAGAGGATGCCGGACTGCATGCCTTCAACGGTGTTCTTGCCGATCACGTTACGGGGCCGGGCCAGCTCGATCTTGCGGAGCTGGGCGCCGCGCACCCCGAGCGCCTCGACCGAGATCTCGATGCCGGGGGCGATCGCTCCGCCGACGTAGTCGCCCCGCTCGTTGATGGCGTCGAAGGTGGTGGCGGTGCCGAAGTCGACCACGATGCACGGGCCGCCGTAGAGGTGGTTGGCGGCCAGGGCGTTGACGATCCGGTCCGCGCCGACCTCCTTGGGGTTGTCCATCAGGACGTGCACCCCGGTCTTCACCCCGGGCTCCACGATCACCGCGGGGACGTCGCCGTAGTAGCGGCGGGTCACCTCGCGCAGCTCGTGCAGCACCGCGGGGACGGAGGAGCAGATGGCCAGGCCCTCCACCCGGTCCTCGGCCGAGACGACCGGGTGGGAGCCCATCAGACCCTGCATCAGCACCGCGAGTTCGTCCGCGGTGCGGCGAGGATCGGTGGAGATCCGCCAGTGCTCCACGATCTCCTCGCCGTCGAACAGGCCGAGCGTGGTCTGGGTGTTGCCGACGTCGATGGTGAGGAGCACGGGGAGCCTTCTGGTGAGGAGTTGTCAGGAGGAGCGGAGGTCCAGGCCGATGTCGAGCACCGGCGAGGAGTGGGTGAGGGCGCCGACGGCCAGGTAGTCGACCCCAGTCTGGGCGACCTCGCGGGCGGTGGCCAGGGTCAGCCCGCCGGAGGCCTCCAGCTTGGCCCGGCCGTTCACCAGCTCGACGGCCTCCTTCAGCTGCGGGACGGTGAAGTTGTCCAGCAGGATCAGGTCGGCGCCCGCCTCCAGCACCGGCGGGATCTGGTCCAGGCGGTCGACCTCGACCTCGACGTCCAGGTGCGGGAAGGCCTCCCGGACGGCGTTGAACGCCTCGGCCACGCCGCCCGCGGCGACCACGTGGTTGTCCTTCACCAGGGCGGCGTCGGAGAGCGCCATCCGGTGGTTGACGCCGCCGCCCGCGCGGACCGCGTACTTCTGCAGGGCGCGCAGGCCCGGCAGGGTCTTGCGGGTGTCGCGGACGGCCGCGCCGGTGCCCTCCAGGGCGTCGGCCCAGGCCCGGGTGGCGGTGGCGATGCCGGACAGGTGGCAGAGCAGGTTGAGCGCGCTGCGCTCGGCGGTCAGCAGGTCGCGGGTGCGGCCGCGGACCGAGAGCAGCACCTGGCCGGCCTCCACCAGGTCGCCGTCCTCGACGTGCCGCTCGACCTCGAACTCCTCCTCGCAGACCAGCGAGACCACGGCCTCGGCGATCCGCAGGCCCGCCACCACACCGGCCTGACGGGCCGTGAAGTCGGCGGTGGCCACGGCCTCGGCGGGCACGGTGGCGACCGAGGTGACGTCGTCGCCGCCGGCCAGGTCCTCGGCCAGCGCCAGGGTGGCGATGTCCTCGACCTCGACCGGGTCCAGGCCGGCCGCCTCCAGCAGCTCGGCCAGCGCCGGGTCCAGGCCGGTCTCGTACGCCTCGCCGTCGCCGCAGGCGCAGCCGTCGCCGCAGCCGCCCGCCATCGGCAGCTCGGCGTGGGTGTGGCCGTCGTGGTCGTGGTCGTGGGACATCGGTGCTGCTCCTAGGGGGTGGTGAGGGGTCGTCAGACGGTGCGCAGGGCGCCGTCGACGTCGAGGGTGGTGGTCAGGTGGCGCTGCCACCGCTGGTCGTCCCGGTCCGGGAAGTCCTCCCGCCAGTGGCAGCCCCGGGTCTCCTCGCGGAGCGCGGCGGCGGCCACCAGGGCGGTGGCGACCAGGTGGAGGTTGGTGGCCTCCCAGGTCTCCACCCGCGGGTCGGCGGGCTTCTCCTCGGCGGCGTGGGCCAGGGCGTCGGCGGCCAGTGCGGCCAGGCCCTCGGCCGCGCCGGCCATCGAGGCGGCCGAGCGCAGCACGCCCGCGCCGGTGGACATCAGCCGCTGGACCTCGGCCCGGGCCTCCGGGGCGAGCAGCGGCACGGCCGCGCAGGCCTTGGCGGCGGCCACGTCCACCGAGCGCTCGGGGAGCTCCCCGGCGGTGTGACGTTCCGTCAGGTCGGCGGCGATCGCCTCGGCGAAGACCAGGCCCTCCAGCAGGGAGTTGGAGGCCAGCCGGTTGGCGCCGTGCACGCCGGTGCAGGCCACCTCGCCGCAGGCGTACAGGCCGGGCACCGTGGTGCGGCCGGAGAGGTCGGTGCGGATGCCGCCGGAGGCGTAGTGCGCGGCGGGCGCGACCGGGATCGGCTCGGTGACCGGGTCGATCCCGTGCGAGCGGCAGGAGGCCAGGATGGTCGGGAAGCGCTCGGCCCACATCTCGGCGCCGAAGTGCCGCCCGTCCAGGTACATGTGCTCGGCGCCCTGCTCCTGCATCCGCCGGGTGATCGCCTTGGCGACGATGTCCCGGGGGGCCAGCTCGGCCAGCTCGTGCTGCCCGAGCATGAAGCGCACGCCGTCGGCGTCCACCAGGTGGGCGCCCTCGCCGCGGACCGCCTCGGAGACCAGCGGCTGCTGACCCTCGGCCTCCGGCCCGAGCCAGAGCACGGTGGGGTGGAACTGGACGAACTCCAGGTCGGTGACCTCGGCCCCGGCCCGCAGCGCCAGCGCCACGCCGTCGCCGGTGGAGACCGCCGGGTTGGTGGTGGCCGAGAAGACCTGGCCCATGCCACCGGTGGCGAGCACCACCGCGCGGGCCCGGATGGCGCCGACGCCGTCCCGCTGGCCCTCGCCCATCACGTGCAGGGTGAGGCCGGCCGCGTGGCCGTCCGGGTCGGTCAGCAGGTCCAGCACCAGGGCGTGCTCGATGAGTTCGAGGCCCGGGTCCGAGCGGACGGCCTGCACCAGGGCGCGCGATATCTCGGCGCCGGTGGCGTCGCCGCCCGCGTGCACGATCCGGCGGCGGTGGTGGCCGCCTTCCCGGGTCAGCAGGATCTCGCCGTCGGCGTCCTTGTCGAAGGCGGCGCCGGCGGCGATCAGGTGCCGGACGGCGTCCGGGCCCTCGGTCACCAGACGCCGGACGGCGTCCTCGACGCAGAGCCCGGCGCCGGCCACCAGGGTGTCGTCCAGGTGCTGGGCGGGGGTGTCCCCCTCGCCCAGGACGACGGCCACGCCGCCCTGGGCCCAGCGGGTGGAGCCGTCGTCCAGCAGCGCCTTGGTGACCACCGTGGCCCGCAGGCCGGCCTTGCGGACGTTGAGCGCGACGGTCAGCCCGGCCACGCCGGAGCCGACCACCACCACGTCGGTGGTGGCGGTCCAGCCCGGGGCGGGGGCGGTGAGGCGGTGCGTTGCGGACATGGTTCTGACTGCTCCTCAGCTCGCGGCGGCGGTGGCCGCGCCGTGCCCGTCACCGTACGCCCGGTCCCCGCGCAGCAGCCCGCTGCCCTCGGGGGCCTCGGCGGCGTCGGTGCCGTAGCCGGTGATCCGGTTGTCGCCGTCCACGAAGACCACCTTCGGGACGTAGCCCTTGGCCTCGGCGGTCTCCATCTGCCCGTAGGCGATCAGGATGACCAGGTCTCCGGGGTGGACCAGGCGGGCGGCGGCGCCGTTGATGCCTATGACGCCGGTGCCGCGCGGGCCGGCGATGGTGTACGTCTCCAGCCGGGCGCCGTTGTTGATGTCGACGATGTGGACCAGCTCGCCGGGGAGCAGGTCCGCGGCGTCGAGCAGGTCCTCGTCCACCGTGACCGAGCCGACGTAGTGCAGGTCGGCCTGGGTCACGGTGGCCCGGTGGATCTTGGACTTGAGCATGGTGCGGAGCATTGGGTCACGCCTCCTGTGAGTGCATGCCTGAGGGGTTGCTTCTTACCGGTGTTAGCGAACGAGCATGCTGACGTTGTCGATCAGGCGGGTCGAGCCCACCTTCGCGGCCACGGCCAGCACCGCCTCGCCCCGGAAGTCGTCGGACGCCTCGGTGAAGTCGTCCGGGTCGATCAGGGCGAGGTAGTCCAGGGTGACGCCCTCGGCGCCGTCCAGGGCGGTCGCGGCGGCCTCGCGGACCGCCTTCGCGCCGCGCACGGCCGCGTCGCGGCCGGCGAACAGCGCCCTGGACAGGGCGAGGGCCTGCTCCCGCTCGGTCTCCGAGAGGTAGCGGTTGCGCGAGGACAGCGCCAGGCCGTCCTCCTCGCGGACGGTCGGGACGCCGATGACCTCGACGTCGAAGTCCAGGTCGGCCACCATCCGGCGGATCACCGCCAGCTGCTGGGCGTCCTTCTCGCCGAAGAAGGCGAAGTCCGGGTCGGTGATGTTGAGCAGCTTGGCCACCACGGTCAGCACGCCGTCGAAGTGGCCCGGGCGGGAGGCGCCCTCGTACCGCTCGCCCATCGGGCCCGCGGTGATCCGCACCTGCGGGGTGCCGTTGGGGTAGACCTCCTCCGGCAGCGGGGCGAACACCACGTCGGCACCGGCCTCCTCGGCCAGCCGGACGTCGGCGGCCAGGGTGCGCGGGTAGCGGTCCAGGTCCTCGCCGGCACCGAACTGCAGCGGGTTCACGAAGACGGTCACGGCGACCCGGCCGTCCCGGCCGACCTGCTTGCGGGCGGCCCGGATCAGGCTGGCGTGGCCCTCGTGCAGGGCGCCCATGGTCATCACCACGGCGTTGTCCACCGGCTCCTCGTCCGGCCAGAAGGCGGACTCGAAGTCGGCGACGGAGTGGGTGAGCTCGGCCTTGCGGACCTGGGGGGTCTTGGTCGGCTGCTTGCCACGGGCCATCAGATGTTCTCCTCGTTCAGTACGTCCAGCAGCGCGGCCGCCGACGCCTCGTCGATCGTTCCGTTCCTCAGCGCCCGCTGCGCGGTGGCGCGGGCCATCGCCCGGTAGGACTGCCCGATGTCGGGGGCCACCGTACCGAGTTCGCGCAGGTGGCGGCTGACGGTGCCGACGTCGCCCCGGGCCACCGGGCCGGTGAGCGCGGCGTCGCCCGAGCGCAGGCTGTTGTCCAGGGCCGCGCCGAGCAGCGGGCCCAGCAGGCGGCCGGGCTCGGAGACCCCGGCGGTGCGCAGCAGTTCCAGCGACTGGGACACCAGGGTCACCAGGTGGTTGGCCCCGTGCGCGAGGGCCGTGTGGTAGCGGGCCCGCTGCTCCTCCGGCACCCACTCGGGCTCGCCGCCCATCTCCACCACCAGCGCCTCGGCGACGGGGCGCAGCTCCTGAGGGGCCGTCACCCCGAACGGGCAGCCGGCCAGCCGGGCCAGGTCGACGCCCGTCCCGGTGAAGGTCATCGCCGGGTGCAGCGCCAGCGGCAGGGCGCCGGCCCGGGTGGCGGGCTCCAGCACCGCGACGCCGTGCGCGCCCGAGGTGTGCACCACGATCTGCCCCGGCCGCACCGCCCCGGTCTTGGCCAGCCCGGCCACCAGCTCCGGCAGCACGTCGTCCGGCACGGTCAGCAGCACCAGGTCGGCGGCGGCCAGCACCTGCGGCGGGGTGACCAGCCGCACCCCCGGCAGCAGTGCCTCGGCCCGCCGCCTGGAGGTCGCGGACACTCCGGAGGCGGCCACCACCTTGTGCCCCGCCAGCTGCAGCGCGGCCCCCATCGCCGGACCCACCCGCCCGGTCCCGACCACGCCCACGGCCAACCTGGCCGGCCGGTTCCCCGGATCCCCCGGATCGCCGAACGGGTCGGCCAACACCCCGAACCCGAACTCCTCGGAGCTGCTCACGGCTCGCCCTCGTCCCTGATTCCCGTTCCAGTCCGCTGCCGGTACCAGACGTACCGCGTCATTCTACGGCCGCGCGGGGAGGCGCCTCATCCGATCGGGTGGCCCCGGGCGGACGCCCGCACCGGCCGGAGGCGCGGCTGCCACCATGCGGACATGGCAGCGAAACCCACCGATGGTCCCGACCCCGCGAGCCCGGCGCCCGGGCGGCCCGGCGGCGTGCGGACGGTGACGCTCGGGGACCTGCGGATCCCGGGGGCCCTGATCCGGGAGCTGACGGAGACCGGAGAGGTCGGCCGGATCACCGACCGGGGCCGGCTGGTCGCCTGGCTGGTGCCCGCCGACGGCCCGTCCGGCGACGCCCGGCGGCCGGAGGCCTGACGCCCGGCGGCCGGAGGCTGACGGTCAGTCGGTGGCGCCGGCGCGGATCAGGCCGGCCTCGTAGGCGAGGACGACGGCCTGGACGCGGTCGCGGAGGTTGAGCTTGGCCAGGATGCGGCCGACGTGGGTCTTCACGGTGGCTTCGGAGAGGGTCAGCTTGGTGGCGATCTCGCCGTTGGACAGGCCCTGGGCCACCAGCAGGAAGACCTCGCGCTCGCGCTCGGTGAGGGGGGCCAGCACCGGTGAGCCGGGGGTGGAGTGGGGGAGCGGGAGGACGTCGGCGAAGCGGTCGATCATGCGGCGGGTGGTGGTGGGGGCGACCACCGCGTCGCCGCCGTGGACGGCCCGGATGGCGGCGACCAGTTCGGTCGGCGGGACGTCCTTGAGCAGGAAGCCGCTGGCGCCGGCCTTGAGCGCGGCGAAGGCGTACTCGTCCAGGTCGAAGGTGGTGAGGATGAGGACGTGCGGGGCGCCGGGGACGGGCGAGCCGCTCTCGTCCAGACAGATCCGCCGGGTGGCCTGGACGCCGTCCAGGCGGGGCATCCGGACGTCCATCAGGATCACGTCGACCTGGGTGTGGGCGAGGGTGTCGACGGCCTGCTGGCCGTCGCCGGCCTCGGCGGCGATCTCGATGTCCCCCTGGGACTGCAGGATCATGCGGAAGCCGGTGCGGAGCAGTTCCTGGTCGTCGACCAGCATCACCCGGATGGTCACAGCTGCGGTCCTCACTTGGTGGTCTTGTAGGGGAGCACGGCCCGGATCCGGAAGCCTCCGCCCGGCCGCGGCCCGACGTCGAGGCTGCCGCTGACCATGCCGACCCGCTCGCGCATGCCGATCAGACCATGGCCCTGCCCGTCGGTACCACCGGCGGTCAGCTGCTCGGCGGTGGAGCCGCGGCCGTCGTCCTCGATCAGGACCTCCAGCTCGCGGTCCCGGAAGTCGACCGCGACCTTGGCCCGGGCGTCCGGGCCGCCGTGCTTGCGGACGTTGGTGAGCGCCTCCTGGACGATCCGGTACACCGTCAACTCGACGCCCCGGGGCAGCTCCTGCACCTCGCCGGTGGCGGCGTACTCGACCGGCAGACCCGCCACCCGGACCTGGTCGAGGAGCTCGGGGAGCTCGGCCACGCCGGGCTGCGGGACGTACTCGTCGGTGGTGTCGGTGGTGCGCAGCACGCCGAGCAGGCGGCGCATCTCGACCAGGGCCTGACGGCCCGTCGAGGCGATCGTGGAGAGCGCCTCCTTGGCCTGCTGCGGGGAGTTGTCGAGCACGTAGGCGGCGCCGTCGGCCTGGACGATCATCACCGAGACGTTGTGCGCCACCACGTCGTGCAGCTCGCGGGCGATCCGGGCCCGCTCCGCCGCCACCGCGACCTTGGCCTGGGCGTCCCGCTCGCGCTCCAGCCGGGCGGCCCGGTCCTCCAGCTCGACCAGGTACGCGCGGCGCACCCGGGTCAGCCGGCCCCAGGCCCAGCAGAGCACGAACGGGGTGGACATCAGCACGGCCAGGAAGACCCGCTCGGCGTTGCTGACGTTGTCGGTGGCGGCGGGTCCGAAGCGGAGCGCGGTCAGCGGCCCGGCGGCCAGGCCGGCCGTGAAGGACAGCCGGGAGACCCAGGGGCTGCCGAACGCCGCGCCGGTGTAGGCGAAGAGCAGGTAGCCCACGCTCTCCACCTGCGGGTCCACACCGGCCGCCAGCTGGCTCAGGCCGAGCAGGGTCGCCGCGACGGTGGTCAGGTCCGGGTGCTTCCGCCGGAAGACCATCAGCCAGGCCATCACCGCCCCGAGCACCAGGCTCTCCCTGTTCCCGCCGCTGACGAATCCCAGCAGGCAGAACAGGAGGAGCAACAGTGCCCAGGCGGAGTCGACCACCATCGGGTGGCGGCGGAACCAGGCGTTGAGTCGATGCACGGGTCAAGCCTAGGCAGTCGGGGAAGCCCGCCAGGTCAGCCGTAAGGGCGATCCGTCCTACTCCGCAGGGTGGAGAAGGAGGTACACGGACCGGCAGGGTACGGAGGGGGATCGGCCCGGGCAGGCGGTCCCCCCGTGCGCGGGGTGGTGGTCACCCCGGGGGCGCGAGGAACTGCGCGAATCGGAAGAAGCGGACCCATGTGCCGGGTACGGACAGCCACTTGCAAGTGAAGCTCCGTACCCGGCACACGGGTCGGCACCTCCCGCAGCGCGCAGTTCCTCGCGCCCCTGACCGCCCTCCGGGCGGGTAGCGTCCCCGCATGGAGTGGATGCGCTGGCGGCCCGCCACGGAGCGGGCGTTGTACGGCCCGGAGGGGTTCTACCGGAGGCCGGAGGGCCCGGCCGGGCACTTCCGGACCTCGGTGCACGCCTCGCCGAAGTACGCCGCGGCGGTGGCCCGGCTGCTCGCGGAGACGGACGCGGCGCTCGGCCGCCCCGCGGAGCTCGCGCTGGTGGACGTCGGGGCCGGGCGGGGCGAGCTGCTCGCCGGGGTGCTGGCGGCGGTGGGGCCGGAGCTGGCGGGGCGGCTGCGCCCGTACGCGGTGGAGCTGGCGGAGCGGCCGGCGGGCACGGACCCGAGGATCGTCTGGACGGACCGGGTGCCCGACGGGGTGTCAGGTCTGCTGTTCGCCAACGAGTGGCTGGACAACGTGCCGCTGGACCTGGCCGAGCGGGACGAGGACGGGCGGCTGCGGTACCAGGAGGTGACGGTCCGCGGGGAGCGCCGGCTCGGTGCGGAGGTCGACGCGGGGGACGCGGAGTGGGCGGCCGCGTGGTGGCCCGAGGGCGAGGTGGTCGAGCTGGGCGGGCCCCGGGACGCGGCCTGGGCGGGGGCGGTCGGCGCGCTGGAGCGCGGCCTGGCGGTCGCGGTGGACTACGCGCACACCCTGGCCTCCCGCCCGTACGGGGAGACCCTGACCGGCTTCCGGGAGGGCCGCGAGGTGCGGCCGGTGCCGGACGGCTCCTGCGACGTGACCGCGCACGTGGCGCTGGACGCGGTGGCGGTGCCCGGCCTCCACACCCTGTGGACGACGCAGCGGGAGGCACTGCGGGCGCTGGGGGTGCACGGGGCGCGCCCGCCGCTGGCGCTGGCGTCCACCGATCCGGTGGCCTACCTGCGGGCGTTGGGCGGGGCCGGGGAGGGGGCCGAACTGACCGACCCGTCCGGGCTCGGGGCCTTCGGCTGGCTGGCCCAGGCCGTCCGCATGCCGGTACCGGAGAGCCTGGCGGGGCTGCCGGGATGGCAGACTCTCACCCCATGAGGGAGACCACGGTCGGCGTCGGTGCGGGTGCCGAGAATCTTGTCGGCGAGCTGGGCACCAGCGACATGGTGCTCAACATCGGCCCGCAGCACCCGTCCACGCACGGCGTGCTGCGGCTGAAGCTGGTGCTGGACGGCGAGCGGATCGTGGCCGCCGAACCGGTGGTCGGCTACATGCACCGCGGCGCGGAGAAGCTCTTCGAGGCCCGCGACTACCGGCAGATCGTCATGCTGGCCAACCGCCACGACTGGCTGTCGGCCTTCTCCAACGAGCTGGGCGTGGTGATGGCGGTCGAGCGGATGCTCGGCATGGAGGTGCCCGAGCGGGCGGTCTGGCTGCGCACCCTGCTGGCCGAGCTGAACCGGGTGCTCAACCACCTGATGTTCCTCGGCTCGTACCCGCTGGAGCTCGGCGGGATCACCCCGGTCTTCCACGCCTTCACCGGCCGCGAGGAGCTCCAGCACGTGCTGGAGGAGGCCAGCGGCGGCCGGATGCACTACATGTTCAACCGGGTCGGCGGCCTCAAGGAGGACCTCCCGGCCGGCTGGCTGGGCCGCTGCCGCGCCGCGGTCGGCAGCGTGCGCGCGCAGCTGCCGGTCTTCGAGGAGCTGGTGCTCGGCAACGAGATCTTCCGGGGCCGCACCGCCGGGGTCGGCGTGCTCTCCCGCGAGCACGCGCTCGCGTACGGGGTCAGCGGCCCGATCGCCCGGGCCAGCGGGCTGGACTTCGACCTGCGCCGCGACGAGCCCTACCTGGCGTACGGGGAGCTGGCGGACGTGCTGCACGTCGCGGTCCGCGAGGAGGGCGACTGCCTGGCCCGCTTCGAGTGCCTGCTCGAACAGACCGTCAACTCGCTGGAGCTGGCCGAGGCCTGCCTGGACCGGCTGGCCGAACTGCCGCCCGGCCCGGTCAACCAGCGGCTGCCCAAGGTGCTCAAGGCACCCGAGGGCGCCACCTACGCCTGGACCGAGAACCCGCTCGGCGTCAACGGCTACTACCTGGTCTCCCGGGGCGACAAGACCCCCTGGCGGCTCAAGCTGCGCTCCGCCTCGTTCAACAACATCCAGGCCCTGACCGAGCTGCTGCCCGGCACCCTGGTCGCCGACATGGTGGCGATCCTGGGCTCGATGTTCTTCGTGGTCGGCGACATCGACAAGTGACCCCGGGGCGCCCCACCGGCCAGGCGGGGCGCCGGAGTTGAGCGGCCGTCAGACCTTCGGGTCGGCCGGGTGCGGGGCCACCGTGATGCCGGCCCCGATCCGCTGCTCGCACAGCCCGGCCAGCACCGCGTAGCCCTCGGGGCCCATCAGCTCGGTGAGTTCGGGCCGGTACGAGACGTAGACCGGGTCGGCGGCCTGGTGCGCGTCCGGGCTGCCGGTGCACCACCAGTGCAGGTCGTGGCCGCCGGGGCCCCAGCCGCGGCGGTCGTACTCGCCGATCGAGACCTGCAGGTAGCGGGTGTCGTCCGGGCGGTCGATCCAGTCGTAGGTGCGGCGCACCGGCAGCTGCCAGCAGACGTCCGGCTTGGTCTCCAGCGGCTCGCGGCCCTCCTGGAGGGCCAGGATGTGCAGCGAGCACCCGCCGCCGCCGGGGAAGCCGGGGCTGTTGCGGAACAGGCAGGCGCCGTCGATCCGGCGGGTCTGCCGGTCGCCGTCCTCGTCGAACATGGTGATGCCGCCGTCGAGCACGATCCGGCCCTCGGCGTCGGTGCCGTGCGCGAAGTTCTCCCAGATCTCCGGGGTCAGCCGGGCGGCGTGCTCGGCCACCCGCTGCTCGTCGTCCTCGTCCGAGTAGTGCGCGCCGAGCGTGCAGCAGCCGTCGGACTCGCCCCGGCCCTCCCGGATGCCCTGGCAGCCCTGGCCGAAGATGCAGCTCCAGCGCGAGGTGAGCCAGGTCAGGTCGCAGCGGAAGACCTGCTCCTCGTCGGCCGGGTCGGCGAACTCCACCCAGGCCCGGGCGAAGTCGAGCGGGACCTCGGGGCGCATGCCCGGCATGCCGAGGTCGGTCTTCTTGGAGGGCTTGTCGGCCTTCGGCTTCTTCTTGCCGTGCTGCTTGCTCTGCTTGCTCTCTGCTGCCACCCGGTAAGGGTATGGCCTGGGCGGAAGGATGCCAGGTGACGGGCCCGGGGCTGGTGAAGCCCGTGTGTGGAAGCGGCACGTGCCCTGGGGTGGCGGGTGGGCTGGCCCTAGGATGACTGCCTGGTATTCGCACGGGGGCGCTGGGGGAGTGGGCGGATGAGTACGGGTGGAACGGGTGACTTCCTGATCAAGCCGTGGGAAGTGCGCGGCGAGGGTCGGGAGTTCGGGAAGATCTCGCAGGACTTCGAGGCCGCGGCCGAGGCCCTGGAGCAGGGCATGGCCGGGCTCGGCGCGCCGTGGGGCGGCGACGCCCCCGGCAGCGGCTTCGGCACGCAGTACACCGAGGCGCAGGGCATGCTGCTGGCCGGGCTGCACGGCCTGGCCGGCCGGCTCGGCCAGGTCGGTGCCAACCTCAACACGATGGCCGACTCGTCCGAGCGGACCGACGGGGACGTCAGCGCCGACCTGGGCAGAGCGCACCCCGACGTGGCCCCGGTGGCCCCGCCGAAGCTCTGACGCACCGTCCGGTGCGGCCCGCGGCGGGGAACCGCGGCGGGCCCGCGCTCGTGTACGTCTCCGTTCCCCGCCGCGCGCCGCGGCCGGACGGCCTGTCCTGCTGAACGTCCCCGCTCGACCGGAATGAAGGAGGGACCCGGTGTCCCGCAACGTGCCCGAGGAACTCGCCCCGGTGCTGGCCAGGTTGGGCCACCAGTGGCCGCAGGCCGACGAGGAGGGGCTGCGCCGCGCGGCCGGCGTCTGGCGCGAGTTCGGCGCCGAGGCCGACCGGCTGGGCCGCCGGGGCGGGGACTCCGCGCAGCGGGTCACCGGGGAGAACAAGGGCCGGGCGGTGGACGCCTTCGCCGAGCACTGGCGCGGCTTCGCGGGCGGCGGCCGGGGCAGCCTGGACGACGCGCACGGCGCCGCCGAACTGCTGGCCGGGGCCTTCGAGCGGGCGGCCCGGGCGGTGGACTCCTGCAAGGCGGAGATCATCGCGGTGCTCCGCGAGCTGGCCGAGGAGATCAAGCTGGCCGAGAAGGTCGAGGCGGCGGCCAAGGCCGTGCTCGGCACGGTCGGCGGCGCGGTGGCCGACGCGGTGGTCGGGGTCGGCGAGAAGGTCGCGGTCGAGCTGGCCCGGCACAAGGTCGGCAACCTGCTGGAGGAGCTCGGCCGGGAGATGAAGGAGGGGCTCCAGCAGGCGCTGAAGGAGCCCGCCGTCACCACCCTGGAGCGGATCGCCGTGGCCGACGGCTACCAGTCGGTCCGGGCCGTCTCCGCAGCGGGTGGCGGGGTGGCGGCCGGGGCGCTGCTCGGCGGCCGCGCGGTGGCCAAGGTGCGCGGGCTGTCGGCGGTGGTCGGCCGGGACGGCGAGGTGGTGAAGGACGGTCAGGGCCGGCCGGTGCTGGTGGACGAGAGCGGCAACCGGGTGGAGGGCGTCGACGGCGTCGTCCCCCCAGGTCGGTGCGGACGGCAAGCCGCTGGTCGGGCCGGACGGCAAGGTGGCCGTGGTCGGCGAGGACGGCAAGCCGGTGGTCGGCCTGGCCTGCGGCAGTGACGGCAAGCCGCTGCGGGACTCCACCGGCGCCCTGGTGGTGGTCGGCGCGGGCGGCCTGATCGCCGCCGCCGGGGTGACCGTGGCGCTCGGCCGGGACGGCAAGCCGGTGACCGGCACCGACGGCGAGGTGGTGGTGCTGGACCGCGAGGGCCAGCCGGTGCGCGGCAGCGACGGACACACCGCCAAGGTGGACCGTTCGGGCGAGTTGGTGACCGACCGCAGCGGCCACGTGGTGATGGTCGACGACGACGGCCGGACCGCCGGGCCGGAGACCGCGCACGGCAAGAAGCCGGGGACGGGCCTCGGGCTCGACCTCGGCGGCGTCGGGGCGGACGTGCAGGTCGGGCCGGGCGGCCTGGAGGTGGACGCGCACCTCGGCGGCAACGGGCACGGGAACAGGCACGGTCAGGAGGACGCGTACGGGAACGGCCAGGGCAACGGCCGGGGCGGCGTCCAGGTGCAGGTCGGCCCGGTCTCGGCCGGGGCGGGCTCCTACGACCCGCGCCACGACGACCCGTACGACCGCAACGGCCAGGGCTCGGTCCACCAACAGGACACCTGGCGCCAGGGCGGCAGCGGCGGCACCCAGCCGCGGACCGTGGTCTCGGTGGACGCGGATCCCGGCTACCAGGGCGGCGGGTACGACCGGGGCGAGGACGACCGCCCGGTGCACCGGCCCCTCGGGACCCTGCGCACCGACTCGGTGGCGGTGGCCCCGCCGCAGAGCGGTCCCTCCTCGGCCTTCGGTGACGGACCGTCGACCGGGACGGGCTGGGGGCGGCACGAGCCCTCGGCGCCGAGTGCGGCCGGTGGTGCCGGTGGCTCCGGCGCGTCCGGCGGGTCGTTCGGCTCCGGTGGTGCCTCGGGCGGGCTCGGCCCGGTCGGCGGTCAGTCCGGGCTCGGCACCCCGCCGATGGGCATGGGTCAGCCGACGCCCGCCGCGCCCGCGTCCCCGGCCGCTCCGGTGACCGCGGCCCCGCCTGCCGCCGGTGCCGCCGGTGCTCCCGTGGCGGGTGGTGCGGGTGGTGCGGCCGCCGTGGCCTCGCCCGGTGCCGCCGGTGCTCCCGGGGCGGGTGGCCAGGCCGGTGCGGTCGGCGCGGTCGGTGCCGTGGCCGGTCCGCAGCAGCCCGGCGCGGCCGCCCCGCGCGCCGCGCAGCCCGTCGGGCTGGTGCCCAACCCGGTGCCCGCCCCGGCGGCGCCCGCGCCTCCGGCCGCCGGTGCGGTGGTGGTCGGCCCGGTCACCGGGCGGACCTTCGACCTGCCGCCGGTGGGCCGCCGTGAGGACGACTCGCCGGTCGCCGTGGCCCAGGCCGCGCCGCTGGCCGCGATGTTCCTGCTGCTGCACGACTACCGCCGCACCGCGCCCGAGCAGCCCGGCGAGCGCGCCCGCCCGCGCGTCATCGCGGACGGGCGCCCGTACGGCGCGGCCGGCGGGCTCGGGCCGGTCGACCCGGCCCACCAGGCCGAGGTGGAGCGCCGGGTGCCCCGCACCGAGGAGGGCGAGCCCGCCGCGCCGGCCGACCCGAGGCTGGGCGACTGGCCGGAGGCGCTGAACGGTGGCGGCTTCCGCGAGCCGGGCCGCTCCAACAACGCGCTCGACCTCTCGCTCTCCGCCCTCGACAGCTACCTGGGCAACCCCACCTGCGGTGCCCCCCGGCTGCCCGACGGCCCGGCGGGGGAGTACGGCGGCCGGGACCGCGCCGAGCGCGAGCTCGGCACCCAGTTCAAGGACCTGGGCTACGGTGACGACGCCCTCGGGCAACTCGCCGACCTGCTCCGCCAGTTGGGCACGGGCGCGCAGGCGGTGCTGCTCACCCTGGACGCGTACGGCCGCTCGCACCTGTGGAACGCGTTCGTGGCCGGTGCCACGATCAGCTACCTCGACCCGCAGACCGGCTACCGCTCCTCCGCCCCGCTGCACCCGGCCGACCACGGCCTCTGGGCCATCGCGCTGGAGGCCGGCGGGCGCCCGGTGGACCTCTCGACCCTCCAACCCGCCATCCCAGTCGTCGAGTTGACCCCGGCGCCCGCACTCGATCCGCTGGTCAAGCCGGTGCCGGAGCCTCCCGCGCCGCCGCGCTCGCGGCTCACCATCCACCGGGGCAGCTCCCGTTGACCGTCCGCACATCGAACGCCCGTACCACTGCCAGGAGTTGCCGATGACCACCCTCGCGCAGGCCCTTGAGGCCGCCCACCGCTGGGTGAACGCCGAGCTCTCCCCGGAGGCCGTCCGGCCGGTCAAGGCACACGAGTTCGACCTCGGCTGGGTGGTCTGGCCGGAGCCCGCCCCCGTCCGGGTCGACCCGCTCACCGGCGAACGCCGCGCCCCCGAGGAGCTCGGCGCCGCCTGCGCGGTCATCGACCGGGCCACCGGTGAGCTCACCGTCTGGCCCTCCGTCCCCGTCCCGCAGGTGATCGAGCTCTACCGTGACCGGCTCGGCGCGGGCCACTACGACCCGGCCCTGCCGCCCGCCACCGGCCCCGGCTGCCGCGCCCAGTTCGTCTACCGCGACGCCCTCGGCGAGCAGCGCACCCTGGTGCTCCGCTCCGCCCCCGGCCGTCCCCACCCCGCGCTGCGCGCCTGGGCCCAGCTGAGCGAGCAGGGCGTCCAGCCCGAGGACGTGCTCGCCGTCCACACCGACCTGCGCCCCTCGATGCTCCCCGGCGGCTACGTCGCCGCCTCCCTGCTGGCCGAACTCCCCGGCACCCGGCACAGCCACGACCTCGCCTACGGCCCGCGCTTCGACGGGCGGGCCCGGGCCGTGCGGACCCTCGACTCCACGCCCCGGATCAACCGGGTGCCCTTCCCGGCGAACGTCCCGCCCGCCCAGCCCGAGGCGGAGGCGGCACTGGCGGCCCGGCTGACGGCTCAGTTCGGCGAGGGCGGGGTGCGGCGCTTCGACCCGGCGGCGGTGCTCGCGGCCGACCTGCCCGAGGCGGTCGGCCGGCCGCTGGTCCGGGTCGGGCTGCCGGTCGGGGTGCGGGGCTTCTTCGAGCTCTACCACCCGGTCTCGGACGGGGTGTCCGGCGCGGCGCCGGTCCTGCCGGAGCTGGCCGAGGTGCTGGCGGAGGACGGGCGGGCGAGCCGCGCCACCGAGGCGGCCCGGCGGGACCTGCTCGGCCAGGTGCTGATCGGCACCGACGGGTGGGCCCGGTTCACCGTCGACACCGCACGGGGCCGGGTCCGGGCGGTCGACCCCGACACCGCGGAGTCCCGCTACGTCAACGCCGACCTCACCGCCTTCGCCCGCTCCCTCGCCCTCCTCGCCGACCGCTACCCCCGCCTCCGCGACCTCCACCCCCTGGCGGCCGGCCAGGCCGTCGCCGAACTCCAGTGGTCCCTCGCGGGCCTGGACCGCACCGTCTTCTCGGACCCCGAGAACTGGTGGTCCGTCATCGTCGAACAGCTCTGGCACGGCCTCCTCTAGGAAAGTGGTCACACCGGGGGCGCGAGGAACTGCGCGAGTCCGGAAGGCGGCCCAGCGCTCGATCGGGGCAGGCGAGCCAGTTGCACGTGCTGCCGTTCCCCTGCGCGCAGTTCCTCGCGCCCCTGGGTCACTGCCACTTACTCGCCGAGGAATCGCTCCAGCGTGGTGGCGAAGGCGACCGGGGTCTCCTGCATGGGGTAGTGGCCCGAGGCGGGGAGGAGTTCGAGGTCGCCCTCGGGGTAGTGGGTGAGCCAGGTGGAGCGGTAGTAGTCCTCGTTGAGGGCCAGGTCGTGCTCGCCGACGAAGGCCCGGGCGGGCAGCCGCAGGCCGGAGACCTCGGCGCTCAGGTCGACGGTGGTCCACTGCTCCAGGTAGGAGGCGAAGGCCTCGGGCCGGGAGGCCCCGAGCGAGTTGGCGACCATCCGGTCGAGCCAGACGCCGGTGGCCCGGTTGCCGGTGACCAGGTCGATGATGGCGCGGCGGTTGCCGGGCTCGGCGGCGGCCCCGTGGAAGAGGTCGTACGCCTCGCCGAGCTCGTACGCGGAGGCGGCCACCGGCGCGACGCCGGCCAGCTTGCGGACCCGCTCGGGCGCCCGGGCCAGCACCTGCTGGGCCGCCTTGCCGCCCATCGAGTGCCCCACCAGGGAGAAGGTCTCCCACCCCAGCTGGTCGGCCAGCGCCAGGGCGTCCCCGGCGATCTCGGCCAGGCTGTACTCGCCCTCGACCGCGGCCCGCTCGCCGTAGCCGCGGTAGTCGAGGAAGGCGTAGCTGAAGGCCGAGCCGTCGAGGTACTCGGGGAACGGGCCCCAGCCGGCGCTGGTGCCGAACCAGTCGTGCAGCACCAGGACGCCGTGTTCGCCGGAGCCCACCAGGCGGTGAGTGATCGTCATCTCGGTCTCCTCCACGTCGAGTTGATCCAGGCGACGCTAGCGGCAGCGGGCCGGTCCCGGGGCCGGTGAGGTGTTATCCGGCCACCTGTGCGGCCGGATCGCGTAGCGTGGGCGGTTATGCGACTCGGTGTGCTCGACGTAGGTTCCAACACCGTCCACTTCCTCGTGGTGGACGCCCACCCCGGTGCTGCCCCGCTGCCCGCGTACTCCCACAAGGCGGAGCTGAGGCTGGCGGAGCTGCTGGACGGGGACGGTGCGATCACCGACGTCGGGGTGGACAAGCTGGTGGCCATGGTGGCCTCCTCGATCCGGGTGGCCGAGGACAAGGGCGTGGTGGACCTGCTGCCGTTCGCCACCTCGGCGGTCCGGGAGGCGGCCAACGGCGAGGCGGTGCTGCGCCGGGTGGCCGAGGAGACCGGGGTGGAGCTGCGGGTGCTGTCGGGCCCGGACGAGGCCCGGCTGACCTTCCTGGCGGTGCGGCGCTGGTACGGCTGGTCCTCCGGGCGGCTGCTGGACCTGGACATCGGCGGCGGCTCGCTGGAGCTGGCGGCCGGCCTGGACGAGCAGCCGGACGTGGTCTGTTCGCTGCCGCTGGGCGCGGGCCGGCTGACCGCCCGGCTGCCCGGGGACGTCGCGGACCCGGAGGACATCCGGGAGCTGCGCCGGTACATCCGGGCCGAGATCGCGCAGGTGGTGGGCGAGTTCACCCGGCGCGGGGCGCCGGACCACGCCGTCGGCACCTCGAAGACCTTCAAGCAGCTGGCCCGGATGACCGGCGCGGCGCCGGCCGAGGCGGGGCCGCTGGCGGTCCGCAAGCTGACCCGGGCCGGGCTCTCCGCCTGGGTGCCGCGGCTGGCCGGGATGACGGTGGCTCAGCGGGCGCAGATCCCGGGCGTCTCCGAGGGGCGGGCGAGACAGCTGCTGGCGGGCGCCCTGGTGGCGGACGCCGCGATGGACCTGTTCGGGCTGGAGGAGCTGGACATCTGCCCGTGGGCGCTGCGCGAGGGCATCATCCTGCGCCGCCTGGACACCCTCGACAGCCCCTCGGACCGGCACCCCGCGCTGACGGGGTGACAGACCTGCGCGGGTCGGCGGCGTGACGGGGCGCACACCATTACCGGCGCGCGCCGCTTACGCTGTCTCCCGTGGCGGAAGCAGCGGACGAGGACGGGTCGCGGCGGGGCCGCGCGGCCGGTGACAGCACCCGGCAGCCGCGCAGGGCCCGCAAGGCGCCTGCGCCGGAGACCACCGGCTCCGACGACCTGCAGCCGGTGAAGAAGGCCGCCAAGAAGGCCGCGAAGCGGGCGGAGAAGGCCGAGGCGGCCAAGGCCACGAAGCCCGTCGAGGGGAGGAGGGCCGCCAAGCCGCCCCGGCAGTCGCAGCTGGCCCTCGCCACCCAGGCGGTCAAGGCCGTCCGGGCGGCGAAGAAGCCGGCCCTGCGGGCCCCGCTGCTGCGCACCACCGACCGCCTGGTGCTGCCGCCGCACGCCGACGGCCTGCACGTGCCGGACACCAAGGTGGTGCTCTCCACCGCCTCGGTCTACCCGGAGAACACCGCCACCGCCTTCGAGCTGGCCGCCCGGCTCGGCTACGACGGCGTGGAGGTGATGGTCTGGAACGACCCGGTCAGCCAGGACATCGAGGCGCTGCGCCGGCTCTCCGACGAGTACCGGATGCCGATCCTGGCGGTGCACGCCCCCTGCCTGCTGATCACCCAGCGGGTGTGGAGCACCGACCCGTGGACCAAGCTGGTCCGCGCCCGGGCCGCCGCCGAGAAGCTCGGCGCGGACACCGTGGTGGTGCACCCGCCGTTCCGCTGGCAGCGCCAGTACGCCCGGGAGTTCGTCGAAGGCGTGCACCGGATGGCCGGGGAGACGGACGTCCGCTTCGCGGTGGAGAACATGTACCCGTGGCGCTACCGGGACCGCGAGATGCTCGCCTACGCGCCGGGCTGGGACGTCACCGAGGAGGCGTACCGGCACTACACGGTGGACCTCTCGCACGTGGCCACCTCGCGGGTGGACGCCTTCGAGATGGTGGACCGGATGGGGGAGCGGCTGGCCCACGTGCACCTGGCCGACAGCCTGGGCTCCGCCAAGGACGAGCACCTCATCCCGGGCCGGGGGAACCAGCCCTGCGCCGAGCTGCTGGAACGTCTGGCCCGCACCGGCTTCGAGGGCCACGTGGTGCTGGAGGTCAACACCCGCCGCTCCGCCTCCCCCGCCGAACGCGAGGCCGATCTGGCCGAGGCGCTCGCCTTCACCCGGCTCCACCTGGCCACGGTGGCGAAGTAAGCCCGGGCTACCGTGGGTCCATGACGTCCTATCAGTTGCACGACCACGCGAACTCGTTCGGTGCGGTGGCGGCCGAGTACGACGCCGCCCGCCCCTCCTACCCGGCCGAGCTCTTCGACCGCCTGGAGGAGTTGGCCGGCTTCCCGCTCAAGGGTGCCGAGGTGCTGGACGTCGGTGCGGGCACCGGCATCGCCACCCGCCTGCTGGCCGCCCGGGGCGCCCGGGTCACCGCCGTCGAGCCCAGCCCGGGGATGGCGGCGCGGCTGCGAGCGGTCAGCCCGGAGCTGCCGCTGGTCAAGGGCACCGGGGACGAGCTGCCGTTCCACGACGCCACCGCGGACCTGATCACCTACGCCCAGGCCTTCCACTGGACCGACCCGGGCCGCTCGATCCCGGAGGCCCTGCGGGTGCTCCGCCCGGGCGGCTCGCTGGCGGTCTGGTGGAACGTCAGGGATCCGGAGGTCCCGTGGGTCCGGGCCCAGGGCGAGCGGCTGAAGGCCGGCACCCCGGAGAGCTACCACGGGTACGGAGCGGTGAAGGAGGTCACCGTGGAGTTCGCCCCGTACGGGCTGCCGAGCGGCCACGCGGTGCTGCGCTGGGACCGCCGGATCACGGTGGACGCGATGCTCACCGACCTGCGGTCCCGCTCCTACGTCGCGGTGCTGCCGGAACGGCGGCGGGAGGAGCTGCTGGCGGCGGAACGGGACGCGCTGCTCGCCGAGTTCCCGGACGGCGAGCTGGTCGACCCGTACGTGCTCGACCTCACGGTGCTCACGAAGGAGTGACCGGATGGCGGACGGAGTGTCCGTCCGCTGGAACCGAGGCGTAGGCTCGACAGCCACGGCGGCCCTGCACCCTCCCACCTGAGCGGGGCCCGCCCCGGAGCCTCCGAAGGAGTGGAGCACAGTGCCCGAGCTGAAGTCCCGTACGGTCACCCACGGTCGCAACATGGCAGGCGCCCGGGCGCTTCTCCGGGCCGCGGGCGTAGCCCGGGAGGACTTCGGCAAGCCGATCATCGCGGTGGCCAACTCCTTCACCGAGTTCGTCCCCGGGCACACCCACCTCCAGCCGGTCGGCCGGATCGTCTCCGAGGCGATCAAGGAGGCGGGCGGCATCCCCCGCGAGTTCAACACCATCGCGGTGGACGACGGCATCGCCATGGGCCACCACGGCATGCTCTACTCGCTGCCCTCGCGCGACCTGATCGCCGACTCGGTGGAGTACATGGTTTCCGCGCACTGCGCGGACGCGCTGATCTGCATCTCCAACTGCGACAAGATCACCCCCGGCATGCTGATGGCCGCGCTGCGCCTCAACATCCCGACGGTCTTCGTCTCCGGCGGCCCGATGGAGGCCGGCCAGGCCGTCCTGGTGGACGGCACGGTGCGCAAGCTCGACCTGGTGAACGCGATCTCCGACGCGGTGAACGAGAACGTCTCCGACGAGGACATCGCGATCATCGAGGAGAACGCCTGCCCGACCTGCGGGTCCTGTTCGGGCATGTTCACCGCCAACTCGATGAACTGCCTGGCCGAGGCGATCGGCCTGGCCCTGCCGGGCAACGGCTCGGTGCTGGCCACCCACACCGCCCGCAAGGCGCTGTACGAGGACGCCGGCCGCACGATCGTCGACATCACCAAGCGGTACTACCACCAGGACGACGCCACGGTGCTGCCCCGCTCGGTGGCCTCCCGCGCCGCGTTCGAGAACGCGATGGCGCTGGACATCGCGATGGGCGGCTCGACCAACACCATCCTGCACCTGCTGGCCGCCGCCCAGGAGGCCGAACTCGACTTCGACATGCGGGACATCGACGCCATCTCGCGCAAGGTGCCCTGCCTCTCCAAGGTCGCGCCGAACGGCAAGTACTACATGGAGGACGTGCACCGGGCCGGTGGCATCCCCGCCATCCTGGGCGAGCTCTACCGCGGCGGGATGCTGAACGAGGACGTGCACACCGTGCACTCCGCGACGATGGCCGAGTGGCTCAAGTCCTGGGACATCCGCGGCGGTTCGCCCTCCCCGACGGCGGTCGAGCTGTTCCACGCGGCCCCCGGCTGCGTCCGCTCCGCCACCGCCTTCTCGCAGTCCGAGCGCTGGGACACCCTGGACACCGACGCGGCGAACGGCTGCATCCGCTCGGTCGAGCACGCCTACTCGGTGGAGGGCGGCCTGGCCGTGCTCTACGGCAACCTCGCCGAGGACGGCTGCATCGTGAAGACCGCCGGTGTCGACGAGTCGATCTGGACCTTCTCCGGCCCGGCCGTCGTCCTGGAGTCGCAGGAGGACGCGGTGGACGCGATCCTCACCAAGCGGGTCAAGGAGGGCGACGTGGTGGTCATCCGCTACGAGGGCCCCAAGGGCGGCCCCGGCATGCAGGAGATGCTCTACCCGACCTCCTTCCTCAAGGGCCGCGGCCTGGGCAAGGCCTGCGCGCTGATCACCGACGGCCGCTTCTCCGGCGGCACCTCGGGCCTGTCCATCGGCCACGCCTCGCCCGAGGCGGCCTCCGGCGGCACCATCGCGCTGGTCGAGGACGGTGACGTCATCGCGATCGACATCCCCAACCGCTCGGTCGAGCTCAAGGTCTCCTTCGAGGAGCTGCACGAGCGGCGCCTCAAGCTGGAGGCGGAGACCGGCTACCGGCCCAAGGACCGGGTCCGCCCGGTCAGCGCGGCGCTCAAGGCGTACGCGGCGATGGCCACCTCGGCCGACAAGGGCGCGGTGCGCGACGTCAGCAAGCTGGGCTGACCCGACGTCAGGCGGCCGCTCCCGGGTGATCCGGGAGCGGCCGCTTCGTCGTTCCCGGGGTGCCCCGTGTCATCATCGGAGCCGTGAGCGAGCAGACTGAGCACCCCGACGGCACTCCCGAGCCGATCCGCTGGTTCGGCACCAGCTGGGTGGAGCGCGGCTCCGGCTACTGGGCCCGCCGGGTCGCGGTGCCGCTCGGAGCCCTGGCCGCCGCCGCGGCCGGCGCCCTGCTGCTGCGCTTCGCGGTGGAGGGCGTGCGGGACTCCGAGGCCGGCGGGGTGGTCTACGGGCTGCTGGTGGCCGCCATCGGGCTCTGCTCCCTGCTGGCCGGGCTGCGCACCTGGAAGGTGCTGAGCGAGGGCAAGGAGAGCCTCACCGGCTGGATGACCGAGGAGAAGTCGCTCGGCGCGGTCTGGCTGATCGGCTTCGTCGGCGCGCTGGTCGCCTACTTCCTGCGCAGCCTGCTGGAGGCTCCGGGCGAGAGGGTGAAGCGGGCCCGGTACGAGGAGGCCCTGGCCGCCGTCGACCGCCGCCGGGCCGCGAAGGCCGCGCGCAGCGGCAATCCCGGGCGGCCGAAGAAGCGCCGCTGAGGCTCCGTCAGACCGGTTTGGGCACGTCCTGCGCGGGCGCCGTGGGATCGGCCGGGGCGGTCGGGGTCGGTTTCGGCTGAGGTGTCACGGGGGTGGCCGGCTCCCGTACGGTGTCGGCCGCCACCTTCAGGCTGAACAGCACGATCGCGCAGACCGCGACCACGATCAGCCAGGTCTGCCACGAGGCCCCGGCACCTCCGGCGCCCCGGCGGATCCCCCGGCGGCCCCGGGCCCCGGACTTCCGGCGGGCCGCCTTCGGCCCGTCGTTGACCGAGCGGCGGCCGCCCGGGTCGTGCGGCGGGGTGTGCTTCCACCGGGCGGCCAGCATCCTGGTCCGGCCGCTGGCCTCCTTGACGGTGGCAGCCCGGACGAAGGCCTCGTCCAGGACGAGACCCTCGAACGGGTCCTTCTCCGACGGTTCGTCGGCTGAGCGCGGCTCTGGCTCATCGGCTATCGGCACGCCGTCAGTATGCCCCCCGCCCCCGTCGGGGACGCGTGAATTCGATCAGCCGGGGGACTCAGCTGCGGGTGGTGGTCCCGCACTCCTCGTGCTTCTCGATGTCCTTGCTGCGGTCGTACGGGTCGCTGCTCGGGCCGGTCGGCTCCGGCCGGGTGCCGAAGCTCATGTTGAACTGGGCGAACTGCGGGTGGAAGAAGCCGTCGTAGACGTCGCAGGCGCTGTTGCCGACGTCGCTGTCGGTGTCCGCGAAGCGGATCTTCTTGCTGTCCACGTCGTACCGGGCCGGGTCGTAGAACCGGAAGGCCATCACCCGTCGGACGATGGTCCGGGCGGTCCAGGTGTTCGGAGCGACGTCCTCGGTCGTGAAGCCGGCCGGCTTCACGGTGCCGGCGGCGGGCGAGGGCCGCTTCTTGCCGGCCTCCGGGCCGGGGCGCAGCGCGTAGACGAAGGTGTAGTCGGTGCGGACCAGCAGGCCCTTCTCGCCGTCGCCCTCGAAGCTCATCCGGCCCTGCACCTTCACGGTGTCGTTCACCGGGATCGCGTCGCGCGGGTCGAAGCGGCTGAACACCGAGGTCGCGTCCCCCTTCTCGGAGGGCGCGCGCAGCCAGCCTTCGGTCTGCCGGCGCGGATCGGTGTCCAGCATGGACAGCGCGGTGTCGGTCTGCCCGCCCGCGACCATCGCGTGGTCCAGGTTCGAGGCCACCAGGAAGTCCTTGACCAGCTTGAGCCGGGCGGCCACCTGGTCGGCGTCGAAGGTGCCGACGGCCTGGGCCTGCGGCAGCAGGATCGCGTCCGGCCCGGCCGGCCAGCCCTCGGCCGGGGAGCCGGCCCAGGGGCGGGCCACGGTGGGCTGCTGCTCGTCCACCTGCGGGGCGGCCGCGGTCGGCTTCGCGGTCTCCGGGCCGACGGTCGGCACCGGGCGGGCCGCGGTGCCGTCGGCCGTCCCGGTGTCGCCGCGCCAGTCGGCGTACCAGCCGCGCAGCGACTCGACGTTGAGCGCGGCCAGCACCAGTGCCACGGCGAGCGCCACGTAGAGCGGCGCCTGCCAGTTCGGCCTGCTCCGGCGGACGTTGCCCCAGGGGTCGACGGGCTTCGGCTTGCGGCCGAAGCGGCGCTTCGGCCTCGGGCCGTCGTTGACGGAGCGGCGGCCGCCCGGGTCGTGCGGCGGCTGCTCCTTCCAGCGGGCGGTGAGCATCCGGGTGCGTCCGGACTGCTCCTTGACCTCGGCGGAGCGGACGAACTCCTCGTCCAGGACCAGGTTGTCGAACGGGTCCTCGGCGGGACGCGGCTCGGGCTCTTCGGCTATGGGCACGCGCACAGTATGCCGACGCCGTCGAGCGCCCGTTCGGGAGGGCCGGACGGTCCGCCGCTCCGCCGTTCCGGTGCGTACGGGTTGCTGCCGGTTCGTCCGGTGTACGGCCGTCAGCGGGTGCGGCGCGAGCGCTTGACCGAGCCGACCACACCGGCGACCACCAGCAGCAGACCGGCCGGCGCGAGCGAGGAGAACAGCGACTCGAACAGCTCGGTCCCCCCCGAGGAAGGTCAGGTTCACCGTGTTGAGCAGCCAGAACGCGGCCGACGCCGGGAGCGCCGAGCGCCACGGGTGCTCGGCGGCCCAGCGGTGGATCCGGCGGTCGGCCGCGTCCCGGCGCAGCTTCCCGCCCAAGGTCCCCACCAGGAACAGCACGAACAGCCCCAGCCCGGCCGGCCCCGCCACCACGTCCGCACCCCAGTGTCCGGTCACCACGTTCACCCCGAGCGCGGCCGAGCCCACCAGGGCCCCGGCCCCCGCGGCCGTCCGCCACGGCCCCAGCGTCGCCGAAGCCACCGCCAACTGGTTCTTCTCACCACGCGACAGATCTCCGTGTCCCATGCCCTCCACGGTCCTCCCGTCCACCCCCGTAATCCATAGGGGCCACCCCTGACCTTCCCCCTACGGGGAACGACGGCCAGGAGTGGCCCCGAAGAAGGAGGACGCGGCGGCCGGGTGCGGTGGGCCGGGGCCGGGATCGCCGTGGTGCGGAGGAGGAGCTCCTCCTCGTTCCCTCAGGTGCGGTACTCCAGGGTCAGGGTCGCCGCGGTGCCGCGTTGCAGGAAGAGGTAGGCGGTGCTCGAGAGGGGGCGGTCGAAGGCCAGGCGGAGTTGGAGGGGGGTGCCCGGGGTGACGGTGGGGTGGAAGTCGGTGGAGGTGCGGGTGCCGGAGGTGAAGGCGGGGATGGTGGCAGCGTCAGGGGTGTCGGCCGGGGCGGCGTAGTCCTCGGGGGTGGTGGTGCAGCTGGGGCCGTAGCAGCCGGTGCGGGTGGAGACGGTCAACTGGGCTTCGTTCCAGGGGTTTCCGCTGCCGCTGGCGTAGGTGACGGTGAGCCGGGCGGCGGTGACGGTGGCGCCGGCGGGGAGGGCGGCGGTGTCGAAGGAGAGCAGGGCCCGGTTCTGCTTGCCGTCGGTGCCGCGGCCGACGGCCAGGCCGAGTGAGCCGGCCAGGGTGCCGACGGTGGGGGAGGTGCCGTCGGCGTTGGCCTTCACGTAGCCGTCGCGGGTGGTGTCGTCGGAGAGGGTGAGGGTGCCCGTGGAGGGGGAGGGGGACGGGGACGGCGAGGGGGTGGGTGAAGTGCCGTCGAGGGAGAGGAACGTGGCGATGCGGTAGGACGCGCAGAGGTTGACGTCCAGGATGTAGGCGCCGGCCGTGCCGCACTGCTCGGCTCCGCTGCCCGGGTCGACCGGCTGTCCGTGGCCCATCCCGGTGATGGACCAAGTCTCCACCCGGGCCTGCCCGTTGGCGTCGGCGTAGACCTTGTGGGGGTTGCCCGCGACGGTCTCGGTGAGGGCGGGGGTCTGCGGGACGCCGTTGGCGTCCGTCCACTGCTCCATCAGCTCGGTGAGATTCACGGGCTTCACCAGTGCGTCCGAACTCCCGTGCCAGATGGACACCTTGGGCCACGGGCCGGTCCAGGACGGGTGGCCGGAGCGGACCAGGTCGCCCCACTGGGCGGGGGTCAGGTCGCGACCGGTGGTCATGCAGTCCACGCTGGCCTGGGTCTGGGTGGAGGCACAGCGGTACGGCAGTCCGGCCACCACCCCGCCGCCGGCGAACACGTCGGGGTAGTCGGCGAGCAGCGCGGCGGTCATCGCCCCGCCGGCCGAGAGGCCGGTGACGTAGACCCGGGAAGGGTCGGTGGACAGGTCGGCGGTCGCCCGGGCGACCATCTGACGGATCGACAGCGCCTCGCCCTGGTCCCGGGAGTAGTCGCCGGGGACGAACCAGTTGAAGCAGCCGGAGGAGTTGTTGGCCGACTGCTGCTGCGGCAGCACCAGCGCGAAGCCGTACCGCTCGGCCCACCTGGTCCAGCCGGTCTCGTCGTCGTAGGCGGCGGCGGACTGGGTGCAGCCGTGCAGGGCGACCACCAGCGGCCGCCCGGCGGGCAGCCCGTCCGGGACGTAGCGGTACATCAGCAGGTTGCCGGGGTTGGAGCCGAAGCCGGTGACCTGGGTCAGGACGGCGGCGGCCCGGGCGGGGGAGGGGGAGAGGAGGGGGAGCGCGGCGGCGGCGAGCACGGCGAGCAGCGTCAGGACGGCTGCCCACCACGCCCGTTGGGGTCGGACGTGCATGGTGAAGGCTCCTGGGTGGGGGTGAAGCCGGGTGGGGGTTGCCGCGACGGTAGTGGCGGGACGGTGGCCCCGGTCACGGTGCGGGCGGACACCGGCGGGCGGCCCGGGTGGCGGTGCCGCACATTGCCCACAGCGTGGACGGCTGCGCCGGACGGGCGCCGCCTGGTGCGAGGATGGCCGTACACGTGAGCAAGGAGCGGCCATGACCAGCAGCGCGTCCGGACAGAAGATCGCCTTCCTCGGCACCGGCAAGATCGGGGAGGCCCTGCTCTCCGGTCTGCTGCGGGCCGGTACCGACCCGGCGGACGTCCTGGTCACCGCCCGCCGCCCCGAGCGAGCCGCCGAACTGACCGAGCGCTACGGCGTCACCGTGGTCTCCAACGCCGAGGCGGCCAAGCTGGCCGACACCCTGATCCTGGCGGTCAAGCCGCAGGACATGGGCACCCTGCTGGAGGAGCTCTCCCCGCACGTCGAGCCCGACCGGCTGGTCATCTCGGCGGCGGCCGGCGTGCCGACCCGCTGGTTCGAGGCCCGGCTGGCCCCCGGCACCCCGGTGGTCCGGGTGATGCCCAACACCCCCGTGCTGGTCGACGAGGGGATGAGCGTGATCTCCGGCGGCTCGCACGCCGAGGAGCAGCACCTGGAGCGGGCCGAGGAGATCTTCCGCTCGGTCGGCAAGGCGCTGCGCCTGCCGGAGAGCCAGCAGGACGCGGCCACCGCGCTCTCCGGCTCCGGCCCGGCCTACTTCTACTTCCTGGTCGAGGCGATGACCGACGCGGGAATCCTGCTCGGCCTGCCCCGGCACGTGGCGCACGACCTGATCGTGCAGTCCGCGATCGGCGCCTCGGTGATGCTCCGCGACTCGGGCGAACACCCCGTCAAGCTCCGCGAGGCGGTCACCTCCCCGGCCGGCACCACCATCGCGGCCATCCGCGAGCTGGAGAACCACGGCGTCCGGGCCGCCCTGCTCGGCGCCCTGGAGGCGGCCCGCAACCGCTCGCAGGAGCTGGCCTCCGGCGGCAAGTAGGCTCACGGGCGTGAGCTACGACTTGGTGGTCTTCGACAACGACGGCGTGCTGGTGGACAGCGAGCCGATCTCCAACCGGGTGCTCGCCGAGTACCTGACCGAGCTCGGCCACCCGACCACGGTCGAGGACTCCTACCGGGACTTCATGGGCTGCGCCGCCCACACCGTGCACGACGTGGTCGGCGAGCGGTACGGGGCACGGCTGCCCGAGGGCTTCGACGAGCTCTTCCACGCCCGGGTGTTCGCCGCCTTCGAGCGCGAGCTCACCCCGGTGCGGGGCGCCGAGGAGCTGCTGAAGACCCTTCAGCAGCGCGGCGTCCCGTACTGCCTGGCCTCCTCGGCCCACCACGCCTGGATCCGCACCGCGCTCGACCTCACCGGGCTGCGCGGCCACCACGCCGAGGAGCGGATCTTCAGCGCCCAGGACGTCGGCGTCGGCAAGCCCGCCCCCGACCTCTTCCTGCACGCCGCCCGCACCCTGGGGGTGGACCCGGCCCGCTGCCTGGTGATCGAGGACAGCCGCAACGGCGTGCTGGCCGCCCGGGCCGCCGGGATGGACGTGTACGGTTACGCGGCCCTGACCGACCCGGCCAAGCTCACCGGCGCGGGCGCCACCGGCCTGATCACCGACCTCGCCGAGGTGCCCGGGCTGCTCGGCCCCTGACGGGCGGTCGGACGCCCGGAAAACTTTTTCCCCCGGCCTGTAACGCCGCCGGTGCCCCGCGGCGTGGGTACCGCGACGAACGGGATCGGGGAAGGACCAAGTGGTGGGGGAAGCTCCTGCGGACTTCATGGAGTTCGCGCACGCCCACAGCGGCAGACTGTTCAGAACGGCCTGCCTGCTGACCGGTGACTGGCACCTCGCCGAGGACCTGGTCCAGGAGACCCTGGCGAAGATGTACCGCTCGTGGCGGCGGATCGACCGCTCCGAGCCCCCGCTGGCGTACGCCCACACGGTGCTCTCCCGGACCTTCGTCTCCCAGCGCCGGCTGCGCCGCTCCGGCGAGCGCCCCTCCGAGGCACTGCCCGAACCGGACGGCCACCTCGGCGACGACCCGGCCCTGCGGATCGCCCTGCTGGAGGCCCTGGCCCAGCTGTCCCCGAAGGACCGCACGGTGCTGGTGCTGCGCTACTGGGAGGACCGCTCGGTCGAGGAGACCGCCCGGCTGATGGGCATCCGGGTCGGCTCGGTGCGGGTGCGCAGCCTCCGCGCCCGCGACCGCCTCCGGCAGGTCCTCGGACCCGAGTTCGCCGAACTGAGCCGCGCGTGAGGCCCCCGCGCCGTCACCCCCACGACCGAACGGAGAGCACCGTGCCGCATGACCGACCGCCGCAGTCCGAGGCCGAGCTGCACGAGGTCCTCGGTCGGGCCGTCGACGGGTTCGCCCCGCACAGCCACGACCTGGTCCACCGGGCTGCTACCCGAGGGCGCCACCTGCGCCGGATCAGGAACGTCCAACTCGCCTTCGCAGCCGTCGTGTTGGTGGGATCGACCGGATTCGGACTGGCCGCCCTCGGCCCGGCCGCCGAATCCGGCCCGGCCCTGCCGGCCGCCTCGGCCACGCCGACGCCGACCGCGACCCCGACGGCGACGACCGCCGACACCCTGCCGCTGCTCGCCGCGCCCACCTACCAGCCGGGCCGGGCCGACGGGGCGGGGCAGTTCGGCACCCAGTTCGCGGCGATGCTCCCCCGGCGCGGCACGAGCAGCCACCCCGACCAGATCGGGTCGTTCACCGACTGGCGCCTGACCCCGCGGTCGAGCGGGGACGCCCGGGAGCGGCGGGAGGTAAGGGCCATGCTGTCCTTCCAGGACGGGAAGCGGCGCACGGCCCTGAGCCTGACACTGGCCGACCTCACCGCGCAGGAGGTCATGGCCTGGCCGTGCACCACGGACGCGTACGGGGCCTGCGCGAGGCTCGCCGACGGATCGCGGGTGAGCACCATCCAGGAGGCCACCGGCTCCAAGCCCTTCCGTTGGGCGGTCGCCGTGCTCCGCCCTGGCGGCCGGCTGGTCCGGTTCGAGCAGTTCAATCCCGACGGGCAGCAGGAGGCGATGACGGTGAGTCTCGACGAGATGACCGCCATCGCCTTGGATGCGCACTGGTCCAAGTGACCCACGAGCACCGCAACGACAGGGGGAGTCAGCAGTGAGCAGAATGGCGGCCGGAATGGGGTTCGCGGTGGCGGGGGCCATCGTGTGCGGGGCCGGGGGGTACGCGGCCTACGCCCTGGTGGGCGGCCCGACTCCGGGGGGACCGAAGGTCCCGGCGGTGGTGGTCACCGGGCCGCCGACGGCGGCGGAGGCGGCGAAGGGGGCCGAGGCGTTCCTGAAGGCCTGGGCGGACGGCGACTACGAGGAGGCCGGGCGCCTCACCGACCGCCCCGAGCCCGCGATCGTCGCCCTGACCAGGTTCCGGACGGAGCTGAAGCCGACGGCGGTCTCGCTCGCCCTGGGCGGCCCGGTGCCGTCCGCCTCGCCGTCGCCGTCCTCCTTCGTGACGACTCCGCCGGTGTCGGACCGCGAGGTGCCGCTGGCCTTCCGGGCCGAGGTGCGGCTGCCCGACGCGGCCCAACCCTGGCGGTACGAGGGCGCGTTCACCATGGTGCGGGGCCGGGACGGGCGGGTGGTGGTGCACTGGAGTCCTGATGTGGTCCACCCCAAGCTGACCGGCACCAAGGAGCTGTCGGTGCGTCCGATCTCCTCCTCACCCTCCCAGGTGGTGGACCGAAAGGGTCGGCCGGTCGGTGAATTCCCCTCCGTGAGAGCGGTGTTGGGGCAGATCAGGTTCACCGGGACGGAGGACCCGGGCAGTGCGGGCCGCGGGGTGGTGGCCTTCGCGCAGGGCAGCTCGTCGCCCGGCGAGCAGCTGTTCACCATCACCGAGCCGAAGAGCGGTGCCCAGCGGCGGCTGACCCTGGACGCCGACCTGCAACGGGCGGCCGAGGCGGCGGTCGCGGCCCGGACCACACCGGCCTCGATCGTGGCCGTCGAACCCAGCACCGGTCACGTGCTCGCCTTCGCCAACAACCCGGCGCAGGGCCAGAACCGGGCCTTCGGGGCCAACCAGGCCCCGGGGTCCACCATGAAGGTGGTCACCGCCGCCGGGCTGCTGGAGGCCGGCCTGACGCCGGACAGCCCGCTGCCCTGCCCGCCGACCACCACCGTGTCCGGCCGGACGGTGCGGAACGACTTCACCGATCCGCGCCCGGGCTACACCTTCAAGGACGACTTCGCGCAGTCCTGCAACACCGCCTTCCTGGACGCGGGCGGCGACCGGCTCAAGGGTGCGGCCATGCCCACCCTGGCGCGGGAGGTGTTCGGCCTCGGCCTGGTCTGGCAGACCGGCATCGACACCTTCGACACCGCCGTACCGGTCGAGGGCAACCCGGCCGAGGCCGCCATGGCCCTGATCGGGCAGGGGCGGGTCCAGACCAACGCGCTCGCCATGGCCTCGGTCTCGGCCACCGTCCAGAGCGGCACCTTCCGCCAGCCGGTCCTGATCCCCGGCCTGCCCCAGCCGAGGTCCGCGCGCACCCTCGGTGCACAGCCCCTGAAGGACCTGCGGTCGATGATGCGTCGCACCGCCGAGAGCGGTACGGCCGCCGGGGCGCTGCGCGGCATCTCCGGCGCGGCCGGCAAGACCGGTACCGCCGAGGTCAACGGGCAGCCCAAGCCCAACAGTTGGTTCACCGGGTACTGCGGCGACCTCGCGGTGGCGGCCGAGGTCCAGGCGGGCGGGCACGGGGCGGAGGCCGCCGCACCGGCCGCGGCCGCGCTGCTGCGGATCGGCAACACGCGGTAGCACCACGCGGGCGTTGGGCGTCGGGCGTCAGGCGTCGGGCTCTTCGGAGCGGGCAGGACCCTCCGGGGCCTCCGGCCGGCCCGGTGGCTCGGCGGTCTCCCGGCGGCGGCGTCGGGAGGGGCGGCGCGGGCGGTGCGGCATCAGCTCGCGCCGCCCGTCGCTGTCTGCCGCCCGGACCAGTGGGATCCGGGGCGGGAAGGCCAGGACGGTGGCCTCCGGGCCGGAGGAGTGTTCGTCGTCGGCCTCGGTGCGCGGCGCCCGGACCTCGGACCCGGCCTGTGGCGGAGCCTCCGAAGGGCCCTGGGCCTGGGCCGGGACGGAGGGCGCGGGGCCGGACACCGACTGGCGGTGGAGGTGCTGGACGGCGTCCTGCCACCCCTGGGCGTAGGCGGACTCGCGGGACCGCTCGTACTCCTCCGGAGTGGTGATCAGCACGCCCTCGGGGAGGGCCAGTTCGACCAGCGAGGTCAGTGCCCGGGTGACGGCGGCCGGGGAGAGCCGGCGTCCGGGCTCCCGGGAGGCACGGTCGGTGAGCTGTGCGATGAGGGCGAGGAGGTCGAACTCCTCGCCGCTCTCGGCCAGTTCGCCCGGGCCGGGACCGTCCGTCCGGTTGTTCTGCCCAGCCACGCGCCGAACGCCTCTCACCGATCCACGGGCTCAGCCCGTAGCGAGCCGTCTGGTCCCCTTGCGTCCCGTAGCCTCCCGGCCGGTCTCCCGGTGGTCGTCCCCGGCCTGGTCGGGCGTGAACTGCTGGGCGACCTTGATGAACATCTCGCGCCGGTCGTCGGGAATCCCGAGTGCCGACGCGACCTGCTCCAGGGTCATCCGCTGCCCGACGGCCGTGGCGGGTGCGGTGTCCACAGGGTAACCGACCGCCTCCGGGAGATCATCCGCCGTCAGCTTGCCCGACTGGATGAGGACTTCCCGGATCGGGACGCCGAGGGCGTGGGCCAGACCCCGCATGGTGTCGAGGTCGGGCATGCTCTGGCGCTGCAGCAGCCGGGTCACGGCTGCCCGGTGCACGCCCGCGTCCTCCGCGAGCTTCGACTTGCCGCCGCCCCGGGGGCTGTCGATGTCGTAACCGCGGTCGCGCATCAGGTCCTCGATCCAGGACGCGAACCGCTCGATGTCGGTGCTGCTGCTCGGCACCATGTGTTGGACTCCCTCCGCCTGCCCCCGCACCACCCAAGGGTACCGCGCGCTCGCGCGCGTAATCAGTGCTCGGACGCACCCTGTCATGTCGATTGGGCCACGGTTGTGCGGGGATTCGGCCGCTCTGTGAGGGAGTCGTCGCGGTCCGTCGAAGGTCCGTCTCGAAACAGCTTGCGCGCGCAGGCGCAACAACGCAGGATGGGTGCGAACCCGCAACAAGATCGGACGGGCCGCCCCGGGCTCCGCCCTCGAGTCCTGGAGCAGCCCTGCCATGCCCGTTGCCGCCACCGTTGCCGACGCCGCTGCTGCCGTTGCCGGCGCTGCCGCCGCTGCCCGTCCTGCCCTCGCCGCCCGTCCCGTCGGCGAGGGTCACGCCTACGCCCGGGAGCGCGCCGAGGACTGGCGCGAGCGGGCCGCCTGCCGGGGGCTGCCGGCCCGGGAGATCTTCGTGACCAGGGCCGCCCAGGCCGCCCCGGCCCTGCGCCGCTGCGCGGCCTGCCCGGTGCGCCGCCGTTGCCTGGAGGCGGTGCAGCCCGAACTCTCCTGGTTCGACGGAGTCTGCGGCGGCCGCCTCTGGCGCAACGGTCGCGTGGCCGAACCGCGTTGAAGTCCGCCTCCTCTTCCTGTCCCGCCGTCTCTGCCGGGGAGTCACCCATGCACGCCCAGTCCGCCTTCCCCTCCACCGTCGCGGGCCGTCAGCTCGCCCGCGCCGCCCTGTGGATCGACATCCTGCGCCGCCAGTTCCCGGAGCTGATCGAGGAGTTGGCCCCCGGGCGGCCGGGTGCCGCCAACCGGTCCGGTGCCCCCAAGGGCGCCGCCGAGGCGGCCCGCCGGGCGGCCGCCGACCGGGCCGACCGCGAGGCCGCCCTCTGGAACGAGCGGCACGGGCTGCGCGGCGCCTCCGGCGGCCGGGCCCCGCTGCGCCTGCACATCTCCGACGTGCTGCGCGACATCACCGACGGGGTGGTCGAGTTGGAGGAGGCCGTCCGGGAGAAGCTCCGGCTCGGCCGGGCCCCGCGGGCCGACGTGCCGGCCCGGCTGGACCGGATCGAGGCGCTGCTCGCCGAGGTGGCGGGCCACCCGACGCTCGCCGAGCACGTGCTGGAGGAGGCCCGCCGGATGTCCCGCCGCTGTTCGGCGGCGCTCGGCGAGGCCGAGACCCTGGTCCGGGTGCGGGGCCGCTGCCCCTGGTGCGACTCGGTCTCGCTGCGGGCCTTCCCGGCCTGGCGGGCGGTGCTCTGCGTCAACCCCGGCTGCCGCTGCACCGAGCCGGACTGCGAGTGCCGCACCGCCCCCGGCCACCGGCACAGCTGGGCGGAGACCTCCTGGTCCCAACTGGCCCAGGAGGCCGGGGTGGACGAGGCCGCCCTGGCCGTCCTGGTGGACGAGGCCGAGCCCGCCGGCCCCGTCCCCGCCGCCGTGGAGGGGGCCCGATGAGCACGCTCGGACTCCCGGCCGGGGCCGCCCTGGTCAACGCGCTGATCGCCGCCGCCGAGGTGGACGTCGCGCCCGCCACCATCCGCAAGTGGGTCCAGCTCGGCCACCTGGCCGCAGCCGGACGGCAGGGCAGGGCCCTGCTCTACCGGCTGGAGGACGTCTTCGCCGCCGAGCGCCTCACCCGGCGAGGTCGCCCGCGATCCGCCTGACGCACCATCAAGAGAGCCCCGCCCCGGCACGGTTGCCGGAGCGGGGCTCTCGGCGTTCCGGCGAACGTGCCCGCCCGCACAAGTTGCGCCCGCGCACGCAATGCGTCACAGTTGGAGCAGCGGCGGAGCTGTGCCCCCAGCGCGGAAGCGAGGGGAGCGCGGCCCGCCGTTTCGCACGGGGCGGCCGCCGCCCCGCCGGTAACGGACCCCCTCCTCCCTCCCGCACGAGGTCCCGCCGCCGTGCCCACCGACGGCCGTCCCGCGCACCGACTCCGAGCCCCCGTCAGAAGGGAGCAGAACCATGGCCACTCCGCTGCTGGCCCTGCCCGACGTCGAACGCCTGATCGTCGACAGCCTGCGCAACCGCACCGAACTGGCCGCCGCCACCGTCGACAACAAGCCGCCCACCGGCTTCGACGGGACGCAGGCGGTCGTCCTGGTCTCCCGCACCGGCGGGGCCTGGATCGACGACCAGCACCTGGACCTCCCGCTCGTGGACCTCGAGGTCTACGGGCCGACCAAGACCGCCGCGCACGCCCTGATGCAGCTGGCCCGGGCGGCCGTCTTCCAGCTGCGCGGCACCGTCTACGGCGGCGCCCTGGTCGTCGACTTCCAGGAGACGGACGGCCCCCGCTGGCTGCCCGACTACAACCGGACGAGTGCCAACAGGTACCGGAACACGGTGCAGTTGACGCTCCGTCCGCTCTGAGCCGCCGCCCCGGCGGGCTCCCCACGATCGGGCCCCTCGCACCACCGCGAGGGGCCTTTCCCGTACCCGCGACCGCGAGTACGGACCACCCGGCACCACCTTCTCCCGAGGAGATCACCATGGCAGGCACCAACGCTTCCGAGATCCGCGTCGCCGGCACCGGCCGCATCCTGGTCGCCCCGGTCGGCACCGCCGCCCCGGCCGACACCTCCGCCGCCTGGGCGGCCGCGTGGAAGGACCTCGGCTACACGACCACCGACGGCATCAAGTTCGCCAAGAAGGACAAGATCGACCCGGTCAAGACCTGGCAGTCCTCCAGCACCGCCCGGCTGATCTACGGCGACCGTGACCTCACCCTGAAGTTCCAGCTGCTGCAGCTGAACGAGGACACCCTGCCCTTCTTCCTCGGTGGCGACGCCACCGCCGAGACCGCGGCCGGCTCGGGCATCTACAAGTACGACCTGTCCCCGGCCCCGAAGGCGAACGAGAAGGCCCTCGGCATCGAGTTCACCGACGGCTCGGCGATCACCTACCGCTTCGTCGTCCCGCGCGGCCAGGTGACCGACACCGAGGAGCTCGGCCTGACCCGCACCGCCGCCATCAAGCTCGGCGTCACCTTCACCGCCCTGTCGGTGGACGACACCAAGCCGCTGGCGACCATCCTGATGAAGGACCCGGCCTACTCGGCCGTCTGATCCCTCGTCACCCCCTGAGCAGGGCCCGGCGGACCATCCGCCGGGCCCTGCCCGCTCTCCCCAACTCACCAGTCAGGAGCCCGACATGGCCAGCTTCTCCGTCAACGCCGCCCGCGCCCAGCGCCTCGAAGCGCTCGGCCGCACCTGGACCTTCGACCTCGACGGCGAGGTCTTCGAACTCCCCACCGAGCTCGCGCGCGGGATCGCCCGCAAGCTCGCCGCGCTGGACGACGACGACGTCGACGGCCTGCTCCGACTCCTGCTCGGCGACGCCCAGTTCGAGCGCTTCGACCGCCACGACGTCACCATGCAGGACGTCGGCGCGATCCTGGAGGCCTACGGCAAGGAGACCGGGCTCGGCCTGGGGGAATCCTGAGCCTCGGCGCGTTCGTCGACGAACACGCCGAGGCCCTCGAAGCCGACCTGCTCCGGCACTACGGCGTGGACCTCCTCGACTGGCACCGCGACCGGCTCTCCGCCCGCCGGCTCTCGGTGCTGATCAAGCACCTCCCGCGCGACAGTGCCCTCACCCGCGAACTCCACGGCGAAGCCGCCGACTGGTCCACCACCGACTACCTGCTGGCCAACGTGGTCGACCACCTCGCCGTCGCCAACTGGATGTTCGCCACCATCAACCGCGACGAGGAAGCCGACCCTCTCGACCCCCCGGAGCCGGTCGTCCGCCCGGGCCAGGAGGACGAGGACGGCAGCCCGGCGGACGAGGACTGGGACGAGGAGCCGCGGCCGGTACTCCCGAGCGCCGTCGAGCTCCGCTCGTTCTTCGGATAGGACCGGAGGAAATCCATGGCCAACGTACCCGGCTCCGACCTTGCGGATCACCTGCTCAAGGACAAGGTCAACGGCCTCGCCGACGAATGGACCGTCTACAAGGCCGATGCCAAGGTCCAGAAGCACATCCTGACCGGGCTCGCGAGCAGCATCACCTACATCAAGGGTGACCTCAACGGCCTGGCCGGCAGTCTCACCGCGATGAAGGCCGACGTCACCCTGCTCGCCTTCGGCCTCACGGCGATCAAGGCCGACTACACCTTCCTGAAGGTGGACGAGAAGGGGATCTACTGGCGCGGCCGTCCGCTGAAGCAGTGGGGGGCCGACAAGGACAAGCAGAGCGCGAAGAACACCGAGAAGGCGCAGGCGGCCCTCAAGGAGAAGAACGGCGAGATCGTGCGCCGCCTGCGGCTCATCGAGAACAAGCTCTCCGCCCACGGCACGACCAAGGAACAGCTGGACGCGGCACGGAGCAGGAAGAACGCCTCGTCCCGGGCTTACCGGACCTCGGGCAGCGATGACGACCTCAAGACCGCCCAGCGTGACATGAAGGAGTTCCAGCGTCTGCAGGACAAGGCGCAGCGCGAGTCCGACGACCTCAAGAGGCTGGTCAAGCAGGCGCAGAAGGACGAGGGCCGCCTCGGCAAGCTCGCCAAGGAGGCCGAGAAGGTCACCGAGATCACGGACAAGATCAACAAGGCGGAGAAGCGGGCGAAGGAGCAGAAGACCGCGGCGGACAAGTACTTCAGGGACATCGAAACCAGGGCCGGCCACCTGGAGCAGAAGCTCAGGAGCCTGGCCGCAGCCGTGGGCTGACCACGAACGGAGAAGTGATGAGTCTCAAGTCCTCCCTCATCGGGGCCACGGGAAGCCTGTCGAAGTTCGCCTCCTCGCTCGGAACGACGGCCTCCAGGGTCGACCGGCTCCGGAGCTCGGCGCGGGACGCCGACGGTGCCGTCGGCAAGTTGAAGAACTCCGCCGCCCAGGCCGAGAAGGCCGTGGGCGGCACCGGAAAGGCCGCCGGGACCACCGGCGGGATGTTCGGGAAGATGAAGACCGGCCTGGGGGCGGCGACCACCGGGTTCAAGGGCCTCAACACGGCGATGAAGGGCAACATCATCGGCCTGCTGCTGATGCTGCTCGCGCCGCTGATCGCCAAGATCGTCGACATGGCGATGCAGTCCAAGACCATGCAGAAGATCATGGACACCGCCTTCAAGGTGATCGGCAACGTCATCGACACGGTGATGAAGGCGATCGGCCCGGTCATGAAGCAGACCGGCGAGATCATCACCAAGGTCTGGGGCAGCATCCAGAGCGCCATCGCCACCGTCGTGGACTGGATCTGGACCGCGATCAAGTGGTACTTCAACGCCTACAAGACCGTGATCACCACCGTGCTGGACGTGGTCCTGAGCGTGGTGACGGGTGCGTGGAACGGCATCCGCGGCGCGATCTCCGGCGTGCTGGACTGGATCAAGAGCGCCACCACCGGGGCGTTCAACACCGTCAAGGACGCGCTCAGCAGCGCCTGGGGGGCGCTGTCGGGGATCGCGGAGTCCGCGTTCAACGGGGTGCTCGGGGCGGTGAAGACGCCGCTGAACGCGGTGATCGGGCTGGTCAACCGGGCGATCAACGCGATCAACGGGATCAAGATCGAGATTCCGGACTGGGTGCCGGGGATCGGCGGCAAGGGGTTCGGGGTCCACATCCCCACGATTCCGATGCTGGCCAACGGCGGCATCATCGCGCCCTCCGCCTCCGGCACGCTCGCGCTGATCGGCGAGGGCGGCCAGCACGAGGCGGTCATCCCGCTGGACCGGCTGGACAAGATGCTCAGCTCCGGCGGGGCCTCGGCGCCCGCGCTGCACCGCCTGGCCGCCGCCGTCGAGGCGATGGCGCTGCGGCCGGTCCTGGTCCAGGTCGACGCGCAGACCATCGCCCGCGCCGCGATGGACGGTCAGCGCCAGCTCGTGCGCCGGTAGCCGACCGGCAGCAGCCAGAACCCGACACCTGAAGAGAGGAGTTGTGCCGCATGCCGCACAACCTGTGGATCGGCCGGCCCGGAGCGCTCCGGGAGATCGACCAGGCCGCGAAGAGTTGGGACCGCAGCGCCGACCTGGGGGTGACCGAGTTCCGGGCGCTCGGCGGACGGGCGACGGTGGTCTACACCCCGAAGCCCGTCCGCCGCCTGAAGCTGAGCTGGGAGGGGCTGGACCGGGACACCGCCACCTACCTGGACCGGCTGGCCCGGCGGGCCGACGGACCGGGTCCGCTCGCGGTGATGGACCCGGCCTCGGTGAACCTGCTGGAGCCGGCCCAGGCGGCCGGACGGGACCGGACGGGCAGCACCGGACGGGCCTGGTTCGTCTCCGGCCAGCCCGGCGCGGTGGTCGAATCGACCACGGTCAAGGGGCAGTTCGGATTCCAGGCGCAGGCCGCGGAGAGCGCGGTGGCCTGGCGCAGCCCGTACTGGGCCGGCGGCCTGCCGGTGGTGCCGGGCTGGACGGTGTCGTTCCGCGTCCCGACCGCCTTCCCGTCCGACACGTGCGTGGCCCAGCTGGACTTCAAGTCCGTCGCCGGCACGTACCTGAACAGTGCGGTGGTGACGGGCCGTCAGGTCACCGCCGTGGTGCCGCCGGACGCCGCCTTCGTCACGGCGGTCGCCAAGCCGGGTGCGGTCGGCACCTACTCGCTGGCCAACGCCTGCTACACCATCGGCGGCGACTGGCCGGACGAGGGCCTGCCCGGCGACGGCTGCCCGCCCATGGCGATCACCGGCTACAGCGACGTGCCGACGGCACAGCTCCGCTACCGCAACGTCTCGATCGACCTGCTGGAGGTGGCCGGTGCAAACGGATGACCCCACCATGATCGACGCGCTCGCCGCCGGCGAGCGCGCCTACCGCAGCACCACCCGCCTCGGCGGCACCGACCTCAGCCCGCAGATCCAGGGCTGGAAGGTCGACCGCGCCTACAACACCGACCTGCCCTCCGCCATGCGGGCCTTCGCCGGCAGCTCGTCCGCCCAGCTGGACCTCCAGCTGGGCGGCAGCGCGGCCGGCAACGGCCCCGCGCTGTACTCGCCGTGGGCCCCCCGGGCCACCGCCGACACCGTCCGTCCGCGCCAGTCGGTGGTGCAGACCGTCGGCCTGGAGAGCACCGGCGCGGTGCCGGTGTTCCGCGGGACGGTGCGCAGCCGCTCCGCCGCCTCCGGCGGCGACTCGGTGCAGGTGACGGCGCTGGACGGGGCCGAGCGGCTGCGCGGCCCGGCCCATCTGCCCAAGCCCTACGCCGGGTTCCTCGGCAAGCAGCCGATCGCCAGCGCCACCTGGTGCGTGGACGAGCTGCTGCGCCAGGGCGGGGTGCACACCTGCCCGCCGCCGCGCTACCCGAACGTCTCCAACGACCAGCACACCGCGTTCTACGCCTCGCTGCACGGCGGACTCACCCCGACCTACGGCATCCCCTACCAGATCCCGGCGGCCACCGACTACGGCTGGTCCCGGACGGCGGCGCCGTACGAGATGGCCCTGGTCCCCAAGAAGACCAACCTGACGGTCAGTTGGATGCCGCGCAGCCGTACCAGGATCCCCGGCCGGACCGTCCTGGCCGAGGTCACCGTGAACAACATGGTCGGAGCCGGCGAGCGCGCCAAGGTGCAGATCGACCTCGCCACCGACGACGCGGGCTGGGGCTTCGGCCTGCTCCGCTTCGCGGTGGACTTCAACGCCGGTACGGTGACCGCCTGGTCGGGCCGTGAGGGCGGAGCCGGCCAGGGGTACAGCTGGTCCTTCCCCGCGCTCACCCAGCAGAAGGGCAACTGGCAGCTGGGCATGCTCTGGGACGGCATCTCCTCGCTGACCCAGCAGCGCTACGACTCCACCCTGCAGCGGTACGCCAAGGCGTTCCAGCTGATCCCGCACCTGATCGCCCCCGACGGCACCCAACTGGCCGGGCAGATGATGGAGTTGAACGCTCCGGACGCCATGCAGTGGGAGTCCGAGCTGTACCGGGTCGACCTGGTCACCGACGTGGCCGCCGAGTGCGTCCAGGTGACCGCCGGCGCGGGGACGGTCTTCACCTTCCAGCCCGCCGGCTTCAAGCAGGACTGGAAGAAGGGGGCCACCCTCGACGAGGTCACCCTGCCGCTCTACAGCGTCCCGACGGTCTCGGGGAGCCAGTGGGACGTCATCACCCAGATCGCCAAGGCGGCGCTCTCCACCGCCGAGTTCGACGAGACGGGGGTCTTCCGCTGGCGCAACCACACCCGGTTCCTCAGCGCGCCGACCAGGGCCCAGCGCACGCTGACCACCCTGCGGGACATCGCCGCCCTGACGGTCTCCGAGGAGATCGACGCCTGCCGCAACTACTGCGTCCAGCCCTACCAGGACTGGTCCAAGGTGGAGACCCAGAAGAGCGAGGTGATGCACGACGGGGCCCTGGTCCGCACCGTCCCGGGCAACGGCGTGCTGGAGATCGCCTACGAGAAGGCGGTCGAGGAGCCGGACATCTGGCCGCCGCTGGTCGACTGCGACCAGGTCGTCTCCGAGGACTCCGCCGTCCGCTTCTCGCTGGTCAACGCGGCCAACCAGAAGGCGCAGAAGGGCCGGGTGGAGACCTCCGTCCGCCGGGACGGCGGCACCCTCTACGTCCGCTTCCGCAACATGGCCGCCGAGCCGCTCTACACCGTCAACAAGGACGGCTCGGGCTCGGTGCGGCTGGTCATGCCGATGCCGAAGACCGAGCCGGTGAAGCGCACGGCGATCGTCCAGAACTCCGAGAGCCAGGCCCGCTACGGCTTCCAGGAGTTCACCGCGGAGGACACCGACTGGGTGCAGGACTACGACACCGCGATCTCGCTGGCCAAGGCGCTGGAGATGTCCGGCCGCTACCCCATCCCGGTGTTCGGCGGAGTCGAGGTGCTCTACGACCCGAGGCTCCAACTCGGCGACGTGGTACAGCTGGTGGACACCTCCGGTGCCTACCTCGACACCCTGGCCTGGGTCATCGGCATCTCCGTCGAGGCCGGCTCGGACGGCGCCATCCGGCAGACCCTCACCCTGCGCGGCACCTCCTGGCCGAGCGGCGAACTGGACGTCGGCCTCACGCCGGACCCGCCGGTCGACCCCGACGCCTGGACCAGGCAGCCGTTCAAGCAGGTGACCGAGCGGTACCCGTCCTACGCCCACATCACCCAGGCGGGCCGCAGCTACAAGGACCTCTGGACCCGCTGAGGGTCCGCCAACCCCCTTCCGAGGAGCCAGAGATGACCGACACCACCCCGCAGACCGCCGACACCGTCCGGCTCGACGCCGACCAGCTGCGCACGCTGGCCGCCGAGGTCGCCCGGCAGCTGGCCGACTGGCTGTCCACCCGCGCCCCCGGCCGGATCCCGGTCGACGACCCGCTGGCCGGCGCCGGGCAGCAGGTCAGCCTGCCGACCGGGGCCTCCGTCACGATCGAGTTCCCGCAGCCGCCGGCCGAGCCCGCCGAGCCCGCCGAGCCCGCCGGGCCCGCCGGGCCCGCCGCGTAGCCCGTCAACTCCCGTACGACGAACCAGAGGTGGACTCGTGACCAAGCAGACCCCGATGAACCAGCTCCCCTACCCGGAGCCCAGTGACATCGCCGACATCCCGCTGCACCTCCAGGCGCTGACCCAGGCCGCCGACTCCCGGATGGTGATGCGCTTCGACACCGCCACCGCCCGCGACACCGCCGTGGTCCAGCCGGTGGCCGGCATGATCGCCTGGATCAAGTCGCCCGGCTACTACACCGTCTACAACGGCACCGGCTGGGTGCAGGACCACACCCTCAACCCGCCGCGCCTGATCACCAGGCAGAGCGCGGACCAGTCGCTGCCCAACAACGCCATCCTCTACCTGACCTGGGCCGCCAGCCCGATCACCGACAGCCACGGCGGCGTCGACCCCGCCCAGCTCACCCGCTACACCCCCAAGGTCGCAGGGCACTACCTGGTCACCGCCCAGGTCGCGTTCAGCGTGAACACCTCCGGCGGCCGGGTGGTCAACCTGATCAAGAACGGCGACGCCAACCAGAACTTCGGCCAGGTCGCCCACGGTGCCGTCCCGGTGGCCGGCTACTTCACCACGCTCTGCGCCACCGGCATGACCTACTTCAACGGGACCACCGACTACTACGAGGTGCAGGTCGCGCAGAACTCCGGCGCCGCGCTCACCACGGTGAGCGTCGGCACCATCACCCGTGCCCTGCGCGTCTTCTGACCCATCACCACCACCGAGCCCTGCCCCGGCCGCACCCCGGCCGGGGCAGGGCTCTCCCCGTTTCCCGCCAGGAGGCACCCCATGACCGACTCCACCCGCCGCGCCCTGCGCACCACCCTGCAGACCCTGCTCGGCCTGCTCGCCGCCCTCCCCCTGCTGGCCGACAGCGGCACCCTGCCCGCCACCCTCCCCGGCCTCGCCGTCGCCGTCGGCGTCTCCACCGCCCTCACCCGGCTGATGGCCCTGCCGGGCGTCGAGGCACTGCTGCCCTCCTGGCTGCACCGCGCCCCCGACGGGGAGTCCACCGAGCAGGGCGAGTGAACCCCGGCTCCACGGGGATGGACTCGCTGGACACCCTCGTCGTCTGGTGCGGTGCGCTGGCCGCGGTCGCCGCCGCCACCGGCATGCTCTGGCGGCTCGGCCGGGTCGTCCGCCAGATCGCGCATAGGGTCGAGGGGTTCAGTGAAGACTGGCAGGGTACCGAACCCCGACCCGGCGTCCCCGGCCGAGAGGGCGTGATGGCCCGGCTCTGCGGCATCGAGGAACGACTCACCGCCGTCGAGCACGAGCTGCGCCCCAACAGCGGTTCGTCGATGCGCGACGCCATCGACCGCGTCGACCGCCGCACCCTGCGCATCGCACCCGATGCGGACAACTGAACTCACCATCAGGCAAGGGGGACTGACATGCAGTTCGTGCCGCGCGCCCAGTGGGGCGCAGCCCAGCCCAGGACCGACCTCCGCACCGTCGAGGCGACCCAGGGCGTCAAGATCCACTACGAGGGGACCGCCGTCCCCGCCGACCTCGCCGACGCCGCCCAGCACTCCCGCTGCGCCGCCCGGGTCCGCGCCATCCAGGCCAGCCACCTCGCCAACCACGCCGAGGGCTACGTCGACATCGCCTACTGCGTCGACGCCGAGACCGAGGCGCTCACCCCCGAGGGCTGGAAGCGCCACGAGGAGCTCAAGACCGGGGATCTCCTGCTCACCCTCAACCACGAGACCGGGCAGGCCGAATGGCAGCGGGCGGAGGGCATCCACGTCTTCCCGGCGAAGCCCCGCGAGCTGGTGCTGATGGAAGGGCGTTCGCACTCCTCGCTGACCACTCCCGAGCACCGGTGGCCGGTGGAGCACTACTTCCGCCGGACCGGCACCGCCAAGCTGAAGAATCCGGACGGGACCTGGGCCGATCTCGGGGGCCGGGCGCCGCGGTCGGTGCGCGGGTACGAGCGAACCTTCGCCACCTCCGCGACCCTGACGGACAAGCACCGCATCACCACGGCGGCCCCGGTGGCCAACCTGCCCGCGGAGGCCGTGCACAGCGACGAGTTCGTCGAACTCGTCGCCTGGTACTGGACCGAGGGCCACATCGCGCGCAGCCGGGGGAAGCTGCTGAACGGTGTGACGATCTATCAGTCGCACACCGCGAACCCGCACCTGGTGGACCGGATCGAGCAGGTGCTGCGAAAGCTCTACGGCCCGCCGGCGCCGACGCTCGACCGCAGGGGCGACACCGTGCCGCGCTGGCGGATGTACCGGAACGGGAACAAGACCGAGTTCCGGCTCAACACCGTGGCCGGCGGCGAGGTCCAGCGGGTGGCGGAGGCGCCGGACAAGGTGGTCCGGGCCGACTTCGTCACCAGCCTGACGCAGGACCAGTTGGCCCTGTTCGTCGAGGTCTCGGTACTTGCGGACGGCTGGGCACAGGGCCGGGGCGGGACGGTGACCCAGAAGGTGCGGGACCGCCTCGACGCGCTCCAGATCGCCTGCACCCTGCTCGGTTGGCCGGCTGTCGTCCGGCCGGCGCACTGGAAGGGCGAGGAGCGCTGGTCGCTGCACTTCAGCCGGTCGGAGCGGTCCAGCCGGTTCTACCCGGTGGCCGCGCACAACCGTGGCCACCGGTTCGCCATCAGCCGGGTCACGCACGACGGCCCGGTCTGGTGCCCGACCACGCCGAACAGCACGTGGTTGGCCCGCCGCAACGGCACCGTCTACTACACCGGCAACACCGCGGTGGTCTGCCCGCACGGCTCGGTCTTCGAGGGGCGCGGCGCTCACCACCAGACGGCGGCCAACGGCAACGGCGCGCTCAACCGCGGCCACTACGCGGTCTGCGCGATGCTCGGCGACTCCGGGCTGACGGAGCCGACCGAGGCGATGCTGAACGGTCTGCGCGACGCGATCGAGTGGCTGCGGCGCGACGGCGGCGCCGGGCCCGAGATCCGCGGTCACCGCGACGGCTACGCCACCAGCTGCCCCGGTGAACCGCTCTACGCCTGGGTCCGCCAGGGCGCCCCCCGCCCGTCGGGCAGGCCCGAGCAGCAGCCGCCCGCGCAGGAGCACCGGGACCAGCAGGAGCAGCAGCAGCCCCAGGGTCCGGCCTGGCCGGGGGAGTACCTGAGCCTGCGCTCGCCGATGCTGCACTCCGAGGCCGTCCGTGTCTGGCAGCAGCGGATGCGCGACCGCGGCTGGAGGATCGACGTGGACGGCTGGTACGGCCCGGCCTCCGCCGCCGTGGCCCGCGGCTTCCAGGCCGAGAAGGGGCTGCAGGCCGACGGGGTGGTCGGACCGGCCACCTGGTCGGCCGCCTGGAACGCGCCGGTCAGCTGACGTGCCGTCGGGAGGGGCCGGAACGTTACGTCCCGACCCCTCCCGCAAACACGTTCCACCGCCTACGCTCACGCCTCAACATCCACGTACCGGCCGGTAGCCGGGGGCAGCGAGGTCGGCGATGGCGGAGCAGCTGGTGGACGGGCGGCTGCGGCGGGCCCGGGCGGCGGTGGCGGGGAGTTTCCTGTTGCAGGGGACGACCTTCGCGCTGCTGGTCACCTGCATACCGGAGATCCAGGAGCGGTACGGGCTGAGCGACGCGCTGCTGCCGGTCTTCCTGGCGGCGGTGCCGGTGCTGGCCGGGGTGGGCTCGGTGGCCTCGGAGGCGGTGGTCGGGCGGACCAGTGCGAAGACGGTGCTGCGGCTGGTGCAGCCGGCCGTGTGCCTGAGCCTGGCGGCCGTCGGACTGGGGCACGAGCTGTGGCAACTGGCCATCGCGCTCGGCCTGTTCGGCCTGCTGGTCGGTGCGCTGGACGCCAGTATGAACATGCTCGGGGTCGGGCTGCAGCGCCGCTACGGCCGGAGCATCATGATCGGCTTCCACGCCGCGTTCAGTCTCGGCGGCATCCTCGGTGCGGTGATCGCCGGCCTCGGCGCGCACTACGACACCTCGCTCGCCGTCCTGTTCGGCGGCGCCGCCGCCGTGCTCGTCCCGCTCGCGCTGCTGACCGGCACCCGCTTCCCCGGCCGGGCCGAACTCGGCGACGCCGTACGGGAGGCGGCCGCGGCCGCCGCCTCCCGGATCCCCTGGCGCCCGCTGCTGCCGCTGTGCGCGGTGATGGCCTTCGCCTACATCGCGGACGCCTCGGTCTCCAACTACAGCGTCAAGTACCTGACCGACGTGCTCGGCAGTCCGGCCGACCTGGCCAAGCTCAGCTACCTCGGCTACATGGTGGCGATGCTGCTCGGCCGCACGCTGGGCGACCGCGCGGTGGAGCGCTGGGGCGCGGTCGCGGTGGTCCGGGCGGGAGCGGTGCTCTCCGCGCTGGGCTTCGCCCTGGCGGCCGCCGCACCGGGGCAGTGGGCCGGGATCGCCGCCTTCACCGTGCTGGGCTTCGGCATCTGCGCGATCATCCCGCAGGTCTTCGCGGCGGGGGGCAGGAGGTTCCCCGAGCACGCGGACGCCGCGGTGGCCCGGCTCAACCTGTTCAACTACGTGGGATTCCTCGTCGGTTCGCCCCTGGTCGGCGCGCTCGCCGGGGCGGGCTCGTTCCGCCTGGCGCTGCTCGCGCCGCTGGTCCTGGTGCTGGCGGTCGCCCCGATGAGCCGTTTCTTCACCGCGCCCGCCGCCGAGCCGGTGGCCCCGGAGGCCGCGCCCGCCCGATAACGTAAGGCCCATGAACGCACGGCCCGGGCCCGAGGACAGCTGCGGCCTCCACCTGTACTGGGACGAGGGCGTCACCGCCTACGACTTCGGCCCCGGCCACCCGATGGACCCGACCAGGCTGGCGCTCACCATGCGGCTGGTGGAGGCCCTCGGGCTGGACACCGCACCGGGGGTGACGGTCCGTTCGGCGCCGCCGGCCGGGGAGTCCACCCTGCGGCTGGTGCACACCGCCGAGTACCTGGACGCCGTCCGCCGGATCGCCGCCGAGCCGGACCGCAGCGACCCGGCGCACGGCCTGGGCACCGACGACAACTGGGCGTTCGCCGCCCAGCACACCGCCTCCGCGCTGATCGCCGGCCAGTCGGTGGCCGGGGCCGAGAGCGTCTGGCGCGGAGCGGCCCGGCACGCGGTCAACTTCGCCGGCGGCCTGCACCACGCGATGCCCGACCGGGCGGCGGGCTTCTGCGTCTACAACGACCCCGCGCTGGCGGTGGCCCGACTGCTGGAGCTCGGCGCCGAGCGGGTCGCCTACCTCGACGTGGACGTGCACCACGGCGACGGCGTCCAGCAGGCCTTCTGGGACGACCCCCGGGTGCTCACCGTCTCCCTGCACGAGAGCCCGGCCAGCCTCTTCCCGCAGACCGGCTGGTCCACCGAGACCGGCGGGCCGAACGCCCCCGGCACCGCCGCGAACCTGCCGCTCCCGGCCGGTACGGGCGACGCGGGCTGGCTGCGCGCCTTCCACGCCTTCGTGCCTGAGCTGCTGGGCGCCTTCCGCCCGCAGGTGATCGTCAGTCAGCACGGCGCGGACACCCACCTGGAGGACCCGCTGGCCCACCTCGCGGTCAGTCTGGACGCCCAGCGGCTGGTGGCCGGTGCGGTGCACGACCTGGCCCACCGGTACGCGGACGGCCGCTGGCTGGCCCTCGGCGGCGGCGGGTACGCGGTGGTCGACGTGGTCCCCGCCGCCTGGACCCACCTGGTCGCCACCGCCACCGGCCACCCCCTGGACCCGGCCACCGAGGTGCCGCCCGCCTGGCGCGAGCAGGCCCTGAAGCTCACCGGCCGGCCCGGCCCGGCCCGGATGACCGACGGCGCCCGCCTCGACTGGCGCGACTTCGACGACGGCTACGACCCCGGCGACCGCCTCGACCAGGCGGTCCTGGCCGCCCGCCGTGCCGTCTTCCCGCACCACGGACTGCTGCCGTGACGGGGCGGGAGGAGCTGGTCGCGCACCTGCTGCGGCACAGGCTGGCGGGCCCCGAGATCCCGACGAGCCGTCAGAACAACCTCCGCCACTACCGCCTGTTCGCCCAGGCCGACCCCAAGGCGCTGATGGGCCTGGGCCCGGAGCGGCGCTGGGACGAGGAGGCCGTGCTCGGGCTGATGGTGGCGAAGGTCGGCGTGCGGCCGGAGCCGGCCTACACCGAGGGCCCGGACGTCATCGACCCGGCCAGGACGGTGGCCGCGCTGGACCGGCTGGCCGCGCTGCTGGCGGCCACCGCCCGCCGCCGCGGCACGGTGCTGGCGGGCACCGGGCACCCGGCCAAGCTGACGGCCTTCCACACCGCGCTGGCCCGCGCGCTGGAGCGGGCCGGCTGCACCCTGCGCACGCCCGCGCTGGGCGCGCGCTTCCGCGAGCCCACCCCCTCCGGTACGCGGCACTGCCGCCTGGACGCCCTCGGCCCGGTCCTGGTGGTCCGCTCGGCGGAGAGCACGGCGGGGGGCGCGGCGGAGCTGCTGCACACCCACTCCCCGCTGCCGGTCCGGCTGGCCCTGACCGCGCTCGCCGAGGCCGGCGAACCCCTGCCCGACCTGGTGCTGGGCGACCACGGCTGGCTCTGCGGCGCCGGCCGGCTGGGCATCCCGGCGGGCGGGATCGCCGACTGCAACGACGTCGCGCCGTTCGCCGCCGAGGCCGAGGGCACCGTCGCGGTGGCCGTCCCGGTGGACGACGGAGCGCAGCCCGACTGCTACAGAGCGCTGAGTGACTACGTACTGCAACGGGCGGACCTCGCACCGTACTCGGAGTGAGTTCCTCCCCCTTCCCACTGGTACCACCCTTAACTACTCTGGGGATACACGTGTGTCGGTGGAGTCACCGGAGGGGAAGCCGGTGCCTTGCACACGGGACAAGGGTCGGGTGAAGTCCATGAGTTCCGGAGAACGCCCTTTGCAGGAGGTCGTCTTCCTGACGGTGGCCGAGGTCGCCTCGGTCATGCGGGTCTCGAAGATGACGGTGTACCGCCTCGTGCACAGCGGAGAGCTGCCCGCGATCCGGGTGGGCCGCTCCTTCCGGGTCCCCGAACAGGCCGTCCACGAGTACCTGAGGGAGTCCTACGTACGACTGGAAAGCGCCTGATCGCCGCCCTGTTCCCGCCTCGGCGGGGCAGGATTACGGCTTATCCGGCGTGGACGGTAGGCTAGGCCCTCCGTCAGTCGTATGGACTCCGTCTCTCACGGACGAGAGTCTCAGTGAGCGAGGGTAGTTCCGTGGGCTCTGTCATCAAGAAGCGTCGCAAGCGTATGGCCAAGAAGAAGCACCGCAAGCTTCTGAAGCGCACTCGCGTGCAGCGTCGCAACAAGAAGTAACACCCCACGGTCGCGCCCTGGCGCGCCTGGGTGTGAAGACCGCCCGTCCCGGCTCCGGCCGGGGCGGGCGGTCGCCTTTTTCCGGTACGGTGCGGCAGAGAGGGCGTTCGAGAGGGGCGGCAGGCGTGGGGAAGACCGTGCTGGTCACCGGCGTGGCCCGGCACCTCGGTGCGAGGTTCGCGGCCCGGCTGGCCGCCCGGCCCGGGATCGACCGGGTGGTCGGGCTGGACAGCGGGGAGCCCTGGGGCGGGATGGCCGCCGACGGGGTCGAGTACGTGCGGGCCGAGCTGCGCCGCCCGGCGGTGGCCCGGGTGCTGGCCGAGCACGCCGTGGACACCGTGGTGCACCTGGACGTCAGCGCGGGCACCGGCAGCCGCGCGGCGGCCAAGGAGAACAACGTCATCGGCACCATGCAGCTCCTCGGTGCCTGCCAGAAGGCCCCGGGCCTGCGCCGACTGGTCGTCAAGTCCACCACCGCCGTCTACGGCTCCGCCCCGCGCGACCCGGCCGTCTTCGGCGAGCGGACGCTGCCCAGGGCGCTGCCCCGGGACGGCTTCGGCAAGGACGCCACCGAGGTCGAGGGCTACGTCCGCGGCTTCGCCCGGCGCCGCGCCGACGTGGCCGTCACCGTGCTGCGCTTCGCCAACATCGTCGGCCCGGCCGGGGACACCCCGCTGAGCGACTACTTCGCGCTGCCGGTGCTGCCCACCGTGCTGGGCCGGGACCCGCGCCTCCAGTTCGTGCACGAGGACGACGCGGTGGACATCCTGCACCGGGCCGCCACCGAGCAGGCACGCCCGGGCACCTACAACGTCGCGGGGGAGGGCGTGCTGCTGCTCTCCCAGTGCGCCCGCCGGCTCGGCCGGCCGACCGTGCCGCTGCTCGGGCCCGCGCTCGGGCTGGCCGCCGGGGCGGCCCGCTGGACCGGCCTGGCCGACATCTCGCCGGAGCAGATCCAGCTGCTCAGCCACGGCCGGGTGGTGAGCACCGGTCAGCTCCGGGAGACCTTCGGCTGGGAGCCCGGCCGCTCCACCCCGGACGCCTTCGCCGACTTCGCGGCCGCGCAGACCGTCGGGCTGCTGCCGCCCGGCCGGCTGGCCGCCGCCACCGACCGGCTGGCGGAGCTGCTGACCCGTCAGACCCCGACCAGGAGCTGAGGACGCGATGTCCAGTGCCAACGAGCCCGTGCCCGACCGGGCCAAGGTGATCCCGATCGAGTCCGCGCCCAGCTGGCAGCCGGAGGAGCCGGCCCCCGCGCTGGCCGACCGGATCGCGGACGCCGTCGGCGGTGCGCTGGCCGGGCCGATCGGCGCCGCCGCCACCCGGGCGCTGGGCAAGGGCTGGGAGCAGCGGGCCGCCGACGGGCTGGCCTTCCTGCGCCGCCGGGTCACCGGGGACTACGAGGTGGACGAGTTCGGCTTCGACCGGGAGCTCACCGAGGAGGTGCTGCTCTCGATGCTCCGCCCGCTGGCGGAGAAGTACTTCCGGATCGAGGTCCGGGGGATCGAGAACATCCCGGCCGAGGGCGGGGCGCTGATCGTCGCCAACCACTCCGGGACGATCCCGCTGGACGCGCTGATGACCCAGATCGTCATCCACGACCACCACCCGGACCGGCGTCACCTGCGGATGCTGGCGGCCGACCTGGTCTTCGTGCTGCCGGTGGTCGGCGAGCTGGCCCGCAAGGCCGGGCACACCCTGGCCTGTGCGGAGGACGCCCAGGCCCTGCTGGAGCGCGGCGAGGTGGTCGGGGTCTGGCCTGAGGGCTTCAAGGGGATCGGCAAGCCGTTCAGCGAGCGGTACAAGCTGCAGCGCTTCGGCCGGGGCGGCTTCGTGGCCTCGGCGCTGCGGGCCGGGGTGCCGATCGTGCCCTGCTCGATCGTCGGGGCGGAGGAGACCTACCCGATGATCGGCAACGCCCGGACGCTGGCCCGCGCGCTCGGCCTGCCGTACCTGCCGATCACCCCGACCTTCCCCTGGCTGGGGCCGCTGGGCGCGATCCCGCTGCCGACCAAGTGGACCATCCAGTTCGGCGAGCCGATCGCCACCGACGGGCACCCGCCGGAGGCGGCGGAGGACCCGATGCTGGTCTTCGACCTCACCGACCAGGTGCGGGAGACCATCCAGCACACCCTGTACAAGCTGCTGGTGCAGCGCCGCTCGGTCTTCTTCTAGCGGACGACGGGAAGGGGCGAGGCCCGTGGCCCCGCCCCTTCCTTGCCGACGGTGGATCAGCCGAGCGAGATCTCCGGGAGCAGACCGGGGATCAGTGACGGGATGCGCAGCTCCTGCTGGGGCTGCTGGTCGGCCGGTGCCGCGCCGTCCGCCGGGGCGGGGTCGGCCGGCTGGCGGTCGGAGGTGCCGGCGGAGGGGCTGCTGCCGCCACCGGTGACGCCGCCGAGCGGGCCGGTGCCGTTCCCGGTGAGCGGGGCGGGCAGCAGCTTGTCCAGCAGGTTGGGCGAGGGCTTGGCGTTCGGCGAGGAACTGCCCTGGCCCGAACCGGGGTTGGCCGGGTTCTGGGCCTTGGGCTGGCCGGCGGTGGAGTTGCCGGTGCCGCTCTTCGGCTGCTGCTCGGCGGGGGCCGACGACTGACCGCCGGTGCCGCTGCTGTCGCCGGGAGCCTGCGCGCCCTTGCCCTTGGCCTTCTCCTGGCCGGGGGCCGGGGCCAGCCTGAGCGGGGCCACGTCCTCGGTCATCTCGTCGAAGAGGTGGTTCACCTTGCTGGCCTGGGTGGTCAGTTGGCTCGGCAGCTGGCCCTGGACGGAGGCCCAGCGACCGTCCTCGACGGCGGCGAAGTCGGCCAGCCGGCGCATCGGGTCGAGCGAGCCGTTGCTCCGGTAGACGGAGCGGAGCAGCTCGCGGCCGCGCAGGGCCTCGGCGTGCATGTCGTCCAGTGCGCGGCGGACCTGCTCGACCGTGTGCGGGCTGAGCGAGGTGCCGGTGTCCGACCGGTCGAGCAGGCCCCTGGCCTCCTCGAGGCGGGTGGACGCCTGGTCCAGCAGCAGCGCGCCGACCTCGGAGTCGGAGCCCGCCCAGCTCAGCCGGAGGTCCTCCAGGCCGCGCTTCATGCCGTAGAGGGTGTCGCCCGGAAGGGCGTTGGAGCTGGCCGCTGCCGCCCCGGCGAAACTGCCCACCGCGACGGCGCCGACCAGGCCGCCGATCGCCAGCCGCCGGCCCCAGCGCCGCCGTGCCCCGGCGCGGATCGCCCGGTGGCGCCGCTGCTGGGGCACCCGCGCCGTCGGCGGGGCCACCCACTCCCGCTCGAACGCGGCCATCAGCTGGGCGCGTTGGAGCGCCCTGGCCTCACCGCCGAGCTCCGGACCGGGCAGCGCGCCGAGCGCGTCCGCCATGCCCAGCAGCTCCGCCATCGCGGTGGAGCCGGTGGGCCTGCCGTCGTCCGATCTCAAGTCCCCCTGGTGGGGCTCCGCGTGGTGGGCCTCCAGCGCCTCGGCGAAGGCCCTCGCCCGCCGGTGCTCCAGCATGTTTGCCGTCACGGGCCACACCTCCCTTCGTCGTTGTCGACTCCCCGGCCTGCCGGACGGTTGCCACGGCGGGCCAAAACCACTCCATCGGGTGAGCGTGGCCGATCCTGCTTGACCGACGGCCCGGCGGGGGCTTGCACGCTGGCCAACGAGCGGTGAGGGGAGTCGGTTACGCACGACCCCCCGTCGGCGTTAAGCAGAGCATGTGACCGCGCCTTCACCCGACCGGGCGGCCGGGGCCGTCCGCCTGACGAACCGTCAGGCGGCCCGTCGGCGGCCGTCACCGGGCGTCGGGCGGCAGCAGCCGGGCCAGGGTGCGCACCGCGCGGTACTGGAGCGTCTTGATGGCGCCCTCGTTCTTGCCCATGATGCGGGCCGTCTCCGCGACCGAGAGCCCCTGCAGGAAGCGGAGCGTGACGCACTCCTGCTGCTGCGGGTTGAGCCGCCGGACGGCGTCCAGCAGGGCCGCGTTGGAGAGCGACTCCAGCACCGACTCCTCGGGGCTGCGCTCGCACTCGTTGGAGTCCAGCATCTCGCCGGTGGTGACCTCCAGCCGGAACCGGCTGGACTTGAAGTGGTCCGCCACCAGGTTGCGCGCGATGGTCACCAGCCAGGCGCCGAAGTCCCGGCCCTGCCAGGTGAAGGTGCCGATCCGGCGCAGCGCGCGCAGGAAGGTCTCGCTGGTGAGGTCCTCGGCCGTGGCCCGTCCGCCGACCCGGTAGTAGATGTACCGGTAGACGGTGTCGGCGTAGTGGTCGTACAGGCGGCCGAACGCCTCGCTCTCGCCGTTCTGGGCGCGCTCCACCAGCTCCATGATCGGGTTGTGCTCGGACTCCAGGCCGGGCGCGGGCGCGGTTCTGGCCCGGCCGCGGCTGCCGCTGCCGACCGCGCCGCGGCTGCGGGTCGGGGTGGAGCCGGTGGTGGTGGAGCGCAGCGCGAGGCCGGGGCCGGCCGCCAACGGCGCGCCCGCCAGCGCGGGTTGCGGCAGGTACAGCTCGAACTCGCGGATCGCGGAGCGCAGTCGTGCCAGGTGGGTACCGCGCAGGGTGAGGGGCGACGGGCGGGAGGAGGCAGGCGCGTCGTTCCGGACGGGTGGGTACACGGGACTCCCAGAGGCAGAACTGTGGACGGGTCACCTCCGCCTGCGCGGAGAGCACGCGCCCTGATCCCCCGTCACGGGTGACGTGTGGGTGGCGTGCATCCAGGAGAGAATAACGCTTTGTGCAATGACAGCTACACCCTGTGGCCGAAGTGGTCGTTTGAGATCCGCTTGGCGTGCATATGCGGCTGGAACTGACCGAAGGTGTCGCGGGGAGACTGCCTCAAAGTGAGTGACCGTGCACGCCTGGTGACAGATTCCGGAGCGGGGCGGCTGGTTTCCCGGGTTCGGGGCCCGGCAACCCCAGACTTTCCCGAGTCGCCGAACGATCGCTTCCGGTCACGGCCGGACGGGTTCGGAACGGCCCCGGCGGGGGCCGGAGTTCGCTCGGACGTGTGAGGCCGACCGGCGGGTCCCCGGCGCGTCACCCTGACGGGTGGTCAGGCGGCGTGCTGGCGCCGCCTGATGGCCACGGTGGCGGCGGCGGCCCCGGCCAGGACGCCCAGGCCGGCGGCGGCGGGCAGGCCGACCCGGGCCGCCTTGCGGCCGGTCCGGAAGTCCCGCACCCGCCAGCCGTTGGCCCGGGCGTGGCGGCGCAGCGCGGAGTCGGGGTTCACCACGTAGGGGTGGCCGACCAGGCCGAGCATCGGGATGTCGTTGGCCGAGTCGCTGAAGGCGGCGCACCGGTCCAGGTCGAGCCGCTCGCGGCGGGCCAGAGCGCGGACCGCGGCGGCCTTGGCCTCCCCGTGCAGCAGGCCGCCGACCAGCCGTCCGGTGTAGACGCCGTCCACCGCCTCGGCCACGGTGCCGAGCGCGCCGGTCATCCCGAGCTGCCGGGCGATGATCCGGGCCACCTCCTGCGGGGCGGCGGTGACCAGCCAGACCCGCTGGCCGGCGTCCAGGTGGAGCTGGACCAGGGCCCGGGTGCCGGGCCAGATCTTCCGGGCGATGACGTCCTCGAAGATCTCCTCGCAGATCTCCTCCAGCTCGCTGGTCCGCTTGCCGGCGACCAGGCCGAGCGCCTTGTCCTTGGCGTCCGCCATGTGCGCCGGGTCCTCGGCGCCGTGCACCCGGAACCAGGCCTGCTGCCAGGCGAAGCGGGCCATGTCCCGCCGGGTGAAGAACTTCCGCCGGTACAGGCCGATGCCGAGGTAGAAGATGGCCGCGCCGCGCAGGATGGTGTTGTCGCAGTCGAAGAAGGCGGCGGCCCGCGGGTCGTCCGGGGTCGGCTGGTGGTCCCCCTCGGGGGCCTGCGTCCGCGCCGCGTCGGCGGCTGCCTCGCCGGCCAGCACCGTCTGCTCGTCCGGCGCCTGCCGTACCCGCGTGAGCCTTCTCAGGGCGACCATGCCACCGAGCATAGCCAGCCGCCGGGACTCTCCTCGTGACCAGCGCCTTCAGGGAGGGTGAACGGGAGCCCACCGGCGGACGCGCCCGCGGCCCCTCGGCGGCCGGTGCGGCGGCGGGCACAATGGGGCGGGTGAGCCCACTGCTGCGACGCGACACCTCCAAGAAGCCGGCCGAGCGGACCGTGACCCTGATCGGGAAGCCCGGCTGCCACCTCTGCGACGACGCCCGGGAGGTGATCGTCCGGGTCACCGGGGAGCTGGGCAGCACCTTCGAGGAGCGGGACATCCTCCAGGACGAGGAGCTGTACCGCAGGTACTGGGAGCAGATCCCGGTGACCCTGATCGACGGGAAGCAGCACGACTTCTGGCGGGTCGACGAGCGCAGGCTGCGGGCGGCGCTGGGCGGTTGAGCCCGGGCCGGTACCCCTCCGATCGGCGGGGGTGCTTCTCCGAATCGTTGTCTCGAATATGAGGATCGGCTTAGGAAACGCCTGATGGTCGGCTTACGATCTAACACGTTTCTGTCCGCCGGGGGCTGGATGACGGAGGAGGGCGTTCATGCTCCCCGGTCGACAACTGCCGCCCCCGCGGGGCGGGTTCGCCGTGGTCGACGTCGAGGCCACCGGCCGCAGCCCGTGGCGGCACCGGATGGTCGAGGTCGGCGTGGTGCTGCTGGACGGCCAACTCCGCCCGGAGGGCGAGTTCTCCACCCTGATAGACCCGGTCGGGCCGGTCGGTCCGACCCATGTGCACCGCATCGCCCAGGGCGACGTGGTCGGAGCCCCGCGCTTCCGGGAGCTGGCCCCGCTGCTGCTCGACCTGCTCGGCGGCCGGGTACTGGTCGGACACCACGTCAGCTGTGACCGGGCCTTCCTGGAGCGGGAGTTCGCCCGCATCGGGGTGCCGCTGCCCGCGGTCCCCGCGCTCTGCACCCTCCGCCTGGCCCGGGCCCGTCTGCCCGGGGCCGGCGGGTACGGGCTGGCCGCCTGCGTGGAGACCGCCGGCCTCGGCTGGTACCCCGCGCACACCGCGCTCGGCGACGCCCGGGCCACCGCCGAGCTCTTCCGCCACCTGGCCGCCCGGGCCGACTGGCAGGCCCCGCTGCACGAGGCGGCCGGGCTGCCCTGGCCCCGGCTGGGCGCCGCGCCGTCCCGCCGCCGGGCCGGCGAGCTGCCGCTGATCCGCCGCGAGGCGGTGCTCGGCCCGTGGCCCCGGGGGGTCGAGGCGCCGACGGTGCTGACCGCCCGGGCCACCGCCCCGGTGCCCTCCGCGTCCGGCGCGCGGCGGTGACCGTCCGCCCCGGTCCGGTACGGTGCGACCTGACGCAGTCCGCGGTCGGCTCCAGGACGTGCCGCCGCCGCGTGATGCGCGTCACTGTGGGCGGACAAAACGGACACCATCTTTGTGCACACGTTCACAAACGCATAGCCTGGCTGCCAAAGCCCAGCTTCACCCACAGGAGCACCGTGGCAATCGGCCGATCCACCCAGAGCACCTCGCAGACGCCCGAACCGGGCGCCGCGCGCCGACCCTCGCGTGCCCGGGGCATCCCGGAGGCGACCGTCGCCCGCCTCCCCCTCTACCTGCGGGCCCTGACCGCGCTCTCCGAGCGCTCGGTCCCCACCGTCTCATCCGAGGAGCTGGCCACCGCGGCCGGGGTCAACTCGGCGAAGCTCCGCAAGGACTTCTCCTACCTCGGCTCCTACGGCACCCGCGGCGTCGGCTACGACGTCGAGTACCTCGTGTACCAGATCTCCCGCGAGCTGGGCCTGACCCAGGACTGGCCCGTGGTCATCGTCGGCATCGGGAACCTCGGCCACGCGCTCGCCAACTACGGCGGCTTCGCCTCCCGCGGTTTCCGGGTGGCCGCCCTGCTGGACGCGGACCCGGCCGTGGTCGGTTCCACCGCGGCCGGCCTGCCGGTCCGTCACATGGACGAGCTGGAGTCCATCGTGGAGAGCCAGCACGTCTCGATCGGCGTGATCACCACCCCGCCCGGCGCCGCCCAGCAGGTCTGCGACCGCCTGGTGGAGGCCGGCGTGACCAGCATCCTGAACTTCGCCCCGACCGTGCTGACCGTCCCGGACGGCGTGGACGTGCGCAAGGTGGACCTCTCCATAGAGCTCCAGATCCTCGCCTTCCACGAGCAGCGCAAGGCCGGCGAGGAGCCCGGGCAGGGCGACTCGGTGCTCGACCGGGCCCCCGGTCCGGTCCGGGCCGCCGCCGCCAAGCTGCGCCGGGCCGCCGGCGGCGGCACCGCCAAGGCCGAGCCGGCCAAGGGCAAGCCCGCCGCCAAGGCCGGCGAGGGCGACCTCTCGGCGGTGATGCCCGCATGAGCATCCGTCGGATCCGCATCACCGAGGGGCGGGCATGAGTCTTCTCGTCGTCGGGCTGAGCCACCGCAGCGCGCCCGTCACCGTGCTGGAGCGCGCCGCGCTGACGGGGGAGACCCCGGCCCGCCTGCTGCACGACGCGGCCGCCGCCCCCGCGGTGGCCGAGGCCGCGCTGGTCAACACCTGCAACCGGATCGAGCTCTACGCCGACGTGGACAAGTTCCACGCGGGCGTCGCCGAGCTCTCCCTGCTGCTCGCCCACCACAGCGGCGTCGACCTCGAAGAGCTCACCTCGCACCTCTACGTGCACTACGAGGACCGGGCGGTGCACCACATCTTCTCGGTCGCCTGCGGCCTGGACTCGATGGTGGTCGGCGAGGGCCAGATCCTCGGCCAGCTGCGCGACGCGCTGGCCCGGGCCCAGGAGGAGCACACCGCCGGGCGCGGGCTGAACGAGCTGTTCCAGCAGGCCCTGCGGGTCGGGAAGCGCGCCCACAGCGAGACCGGCATCGACAAGGCCGGGCAGTCGCTGGTCACCTTCGGCCTGGAGCAGGTCGCCGCCGGGGCCGGCGAGATCGCCGGCAAGCGCGCCCTGGTGGTCGGCGCCGGCTCGATGAGCTCGCTGGCCGCCGCCACCCTGGTCCGCGCCGGCGTCTCCGACCTGCTGATCGCCAACCGCACCGCCGAGCGCGCCGAGCGGCTGGCCGCCAACCTCGGCGCGCGCACGGTGGAGTTCGCCAAGGTCCGCGAGGCACTGGCCGACGTCGACCTGGTGATCTCCTGCACCGGCGCGGCCGGCGTGGTGATCACCGCCGAGGACGTGGCCGCCGCCACCGCCCTGCGCACCGGCGAGGGCCCGCTGGCCTTCCTCGACCTGGCCATGCCGCGCGACGTGGACCACGACGTCCACGGACTCGACGGCGCCCTGCTGGTCGACCTGGAGAGCCTCTCCCGGGCCCACGCCGCCACCCCCGGTGCCGGGGACGTGGACGCGGTGGTCGGCATCGTCTCCGACGAGGTCGACTCCTTCGCCGCCGCCCAGCGCGCGGCCCGGATCGCCCCCACCGTGGTGGCGCTGCGTCAGATGGCCTCCGAGGTCGTGCTCAGCGAGCTCGGCCGGCTCAACTCCCGGATGCCCGACCTGGACGAGCGCACCCGCGCCGAGGTCTCCCAGACCGTCAAGCGGGTGGTGGACAAGCTGCTCCACGCCCCCACCGTCCGGGTCAAGCAGCTCGCCGCCGAGCCCGGCGGCGCCGGGTACGCGGACGCGCTGCGCGAACTCTTCGACCTGGACCCGGCGGCGATCCAGGCGGTGGCCGGCTCCCCGGCCGGCGCCCGCCCCAGGCCGCCGGCCCAGGCCGGACCGCCGGCTCCGGCCGATGCCGGACACGCGGGGGGAAGCCCCCGATGAACCACCAGACAGCCCACGAGCATGACCGGGACGATCACCTCATGAATGGTCAACTGACCGGCGGCGGACAGCCGCTGCGCCTCGGCACCCGCCGCAGCGCCCTCGCCATGACCCAGTCGGGCATGGTCGCCCGCGCGGTCGAGCGGGTCACCGGCCGACCGGTCGAGCTGGTCGAGATCACCACCTACGGGGACACCTCCCGGGAGGCGCTGGCCCAGATCGGCGGCACCGGCGTCTTCGTCTCCGCGCTGCGCGACGCGCTGCTGGAGGGTCGGATCGACCTGGCGGTGCACTCCCTCAAGGACCTCCCCACCGCCGCCCCCGACGGCCTCTTCCTGGCCGCCGTCCCCGAGCGCGAGGACAGCCGGGACGCCCTGGTGGCCCGCGACGGACTGGCCCTCACCGAGCTGGTCGAGAAGCTGGCCGGCTCCGGGCACCCCGTCCGGATCGGCACCGGCTCCCCGCGCCGGATGGCCCAGCTCAACGCCTGGGCCCGCGGCCTCGGCGCCACGGTCGAGACGGTGGCCATCCGCGGCAACGTGGACACCCGGATCAACAAGGTCACCGCCGGCGAGCTGGACGCGGTGGTGCTCGCCACCGCCGGGCTCAACCGCCTCGGCCGCTCGGCCGAGATCACCGAGCACCTGGACCCGGAGCTGATGCTCCCCGCCCCCGGCCAGGGAGCCCTGGCCGTCGAGTGCGCCGACCCGGCGCTCGCCGCCGTGCTGCGCGGCCTCGACCACACCCCGACCCGAGCCGCCGTCGCCGCCGAGCGGGCCCTGCTGGCCCGCCTGGAGGCCGGCTGCTCCGCCCCGGTGGCCGCCCTGGCCACCTGGCAGGGCACCGAACTGCGGCTGGAGGGCGTGGTCGGCACCGTCGACGGCGCCACCCTGCTGAAGATGACCGCCAACGGTCCGCTCACCCCCGACGAGACCGCCGAACGGCAGGCGGTGGCCCTCGGCCACGCGCTCGCCGAGCGGCTGCTCGAAGCGGGCGCGGCCAACCTGATGGGGGAGCGAGCCCGATGAGCGCCGCCGCCAACCTCGCCCACAACCCGGCCGCCCCGGCGGGCCGTTGCACCTTCCTGGGAGCGGGGCCGGGTGACCCGGGCCTGCTCACGCTGCGCGCGGTGGACGTCCTCTCCTCCGCCGACGTGCTGATCGCCGACCCGCTCACCGCGGCCGCCGTGCGCACCCACTGTCCGGTCGGCGTCGTGGTGCACAGCACCGTCGGCGAGGACTGCCCCGACGTGGCCGCCGTGGTCGCCGAGGCGGTCCGCAACGGCAAGCACGTGGTCCGCACCGTCGACGGCGACCCGGGCCTGGACGGCTGCGCCGCCGAGGAGATGCTCGGCTGCGCCAACGCCGCGATCCCCTTCGAGGTGATCCCCGGCGTCGCCCAGTCGGTCGGCGTCCCCGCCTACGCGGGCGTCCCGCTGCGCGGCAGCCAGGGCGCCGACGTCCGCTTCGTCGACGCGGCCGGCCTGCTGGCCGGCGGCAACATCGACCTCGGGATGCCGGAGACCACCCTGGTGGTCCGCACCACGCTGGGCCAACTCCCGGCCACCGCCCAGGCCTTGGTGGCCAACGGCCGCAAGCCCGAAGCCCCGCTCTCGGCCACCCTGTCCGGCACCACCACCCGGCAGCGCACCTTCACCGCCACCCTGGCCACCATCGCGGCCGACCTCAAGGCGGCCCGGGTGCTGCCCTCCCCGGTCTCCGCCCCGGTGGACCCGAACACCTCGGTGATAGCCGTGGTGGGCGAGCAGGTCGCCCACCGCTCCTCCCACTCGTGGTTCGAGACCAAGCCGCTGTTCGGCTGGAACGTCCTCGTCCCGCGGACCAAGGAGCAGGCGCACGGCCTCTCCGACCAGCTCCGTTCCTACGGCGCCGTCCCGCAGGAGGTGCCGACCATCGCGGTCGAGCCCCCGCGGACCCCGCAGCAGATGGAGCGCGCCATCAAGGGCCTGGTGACGGGCCGTTACGAGTGGATCGCCTTCACCTCGGTGAACGCGGTGCGCGCCGTCCGGGAGAAGTTCGAGGAGTACGGCCTCGACGCCCGCGCCTTCGCCGGCATCAAGGTCGCCGCGGTCGGCGAGACCACCGCCCAGGCGCTGGTCGACTTCGGCGTGAAGCCCGACCTGGTGCCCAGCGGCGAGCAGTCCGCCGCCGGCTTGCTCGAGGACTGGCCGCCCTACGACCCGGTCTTCGACCCGATCGACCGCGTCCTGCTGCCGCGCGCCGACATCGCCACCGAGACCCTGGTGGCCGGCCTGGTCGAACTCGGCTGGGAGGTCGACGACGTGACGGCCTACCGGACGGTGCGGGCCTCCCCGCCGCCGGCCGAGACCCGCGAGGCGATCAAGGGCGGCGGGTTCGACGCGGTGCTCTTCACCTCCTCCTCGACGGTGCGGAACCTGGTCGGCATCGCCGGCAAGCCGCACAACGTCACGGTGATCGCCTGCATCGGGCCGGCCACCGCGAAGACCGCCGAGGAGCACGGCCTGCGGGTCGACGTGATGGCTCCGGCCCCGTCCGCCGCCGCACTCGCGCAGGCGCTGGCAGACTTCGGGGCGAACCGCCGCGACGCCGCCGTGGCGGCGGGCGAGCCCGTCTACCGCCCCAGCGAGCGCCGCCCCGGCTCCCGCCGCAAGGCCGCCCGCTAGGAAGTGGTTGCACCGGGGGCGCGAGGAACTGCGCGCCGGGGAACGGCAGCACCTGCAACTGGCTGACGGAGGTTCAGTTGCCGCTGGTCCGCCTTCCGTACCCGCGCAGTTCCTCGCGCCCCCGGCATCACCGAGAAGGGATATCCGTTGTCCGCTGAGTTCCCGTACGTCCGTCCGCGCCGTCTGCGGCAGAGCCCCGCGATGCGGCGGCTGGTCGCGGAGACCAGGCTGCACCCGGCCGAGCTGATCCTGCCCGCGTTCGTGCGGGAGGGGATCACCGAGCCGCGGCCGGTGAGCTCGATGCCCGGGGTGGTGCAGCACACCCGGGAGACGCTGAAGCGGGCCGCCGCCGAGGCGGTGGAGGCGGGCGTCGGCGGGATCATGCTGTTCGGCGTGCCGCTGGTGCAGGACGCCACCGGCAGCGAGGGCACCAACCCGGACGGGATCCTGCAGCAGGCGATCCGGGACGTGGTGGCCGAGGTCGGGGACGACCTGGTGGTGATGTCGGACCTGTGCCTGGACGAGTTCACCGACCACGGGCACTGCGGGGTGCTGGGCGCGGACGGCGGCGTGGACAACGACGCCACCCTGAAGCGGTACGAGGAGATGGCCCTGGTCCAGGCCGAGGCCGGGGTCCACCTGGTCGGCCCGTCCGGGATGATGGACGGTCAGATCGGCGTCATCCGCAAGGCCCTGGACGCCAACGGGTACCAGTCCACCGGCATCCTGGCCTACACCGCCAAGTACGCCTCGGCGTTCTACGGCCCGTTCCGCGAGGCCGTCGGCTCCTCGCTCAAGGGCGACCGCAAGACCTACCAGCAGGACCCGGCCAACGCCCGGGAGTCGCTGCGCGAGCTGGAGCAGGACGTCGCCGAGGGCGCCGACCTGGTGATGGTGAAGCCCGCGATGGCGTACCTGGACGTGCTGCGCCAGGTGGCCGACGCCTCGCCGGTGCCGGTCGCCGCGTACCAGGTCTCCGGCGAGTACTCGATGGTCGAGGCGGCCGCGGCCAACGGCTGGGTGGACCGCGAGCGGATGATCCTGGAGACCCTCACCTCGATCCGCCGGGCCGGCGCCGGGCAGGTCCTCACCTACTGGGCCACCGAGGCGGCGCGCCTCCTCAAGTGACGCACGCCAAGGGCGCGGCACCCGGGGACGGGTGCCGCGCCCTCGTGCTGACGTGGTGTCAGTGGATCTCGGCGTGGCCCTCGCCGCCACCGGCGGCCCAGTCGTCGCCGGCCACGAACCACTGCTCGAAGCAGGCCTCGATGTGGCTGGTCTCGGCGTGGCCCCACTGCTCGGCGGCCAGGAACGGCTCGCTCGCGGTGGCGGCGAACTGGGCGCCGCCGTGAGCCTCGACGTGCGCGTAGGCGGGGGCCGAGATGCCGGCCAGGGCCAGGGTGGCGACCGCGGTGAGCGCGGCCTTGCCCAGGATGCTCTTCATGGTTTCCCTCTCTGCGTGACAGCAGTGTGACTACACGTGATCACAGAATCGGACGGCCGCGGCGCAGCACGCGCCAGGGCCGCCCACCGGCCACCCGAAGGAACCGCACTCCAACGAGTGGCCGGGGTCGCGGGGGAACGGAAAACCGCCGGGCCCGGGGGGAGTCCCCCGAACCCGGCGGTCGGCCTTACCCGGTTGATCAGCCGATCAGGTGGCTGACGCCACCGTCGCCCGAGCCCTGGGTGGCGGGGCCGACGTTGCAGGTCTGCTTCGGCTCGTTGTTGAGGACGTCCGCCTCGATCGGCACCGCGACACCGATGACGGCGACGGCGATGTTGTGGACCTCCGGCAGGCAGAGGTTCGGGTTGTCGAGGGTGTGGAAGTTCGGGGAGTGGTCGCCGTGGGTGCCGGTCGCGTTGGTGCCACCGTTGCCGGAGACGCCGACGGCGGAACCGTCAGCGTCGCCGATCGCCATGGCGGGGGCGGCGGTCATGGCCAGGCCGGCGGTGGCAACGCCGACAGCGGCGAGGGCCTTCTTGATCATTGTTCTGTTCCTTTTCGGACTTGATGGGTGTGGTGGAACGGGTGGTACTGGTCGGCCCCGGGTAGCGGGGCCGGGCCGGCGAGAGGTCAGCCGACCAGGTGCGAGACGCCGCCGTCGCCGCTGCCCTGGGTGCCGGGGCCGACCACGCAGGTCTGCTTCGGCTGGTTGCTCAGGGCGTCGACCTCGACCGGCACCGCGACGCCCAGAACGCCGACCGCGATGTTGTGCACCTCGGGCAGGCAGATGTTCGGGTTGTCGAGCACGTGGAAGTTCGGGCTGTGGTCGCCCCAGGTTCCCGTGGCGTTGGTGCCGCCGTGGCCGGAGAGGCCGGCCGCCCCGCCGTCCGCGTTGCCGATCGCGGAGGCCGGGACGGTACCGGCGGCCATGGCGGCGGCGGCCAGGCCGACTGCCGCGAAAGTCTTCTGGAGCATGGTGGAGATACCTCTCTTGATGAATCACCATCGGTTGCCGGCCCGTCCGGGGGGATTGCCTCCGACCGCCGTCCTGGCTGCGACAACGGGATCAAAGAGCGAGCGGCGGGAAAGTTACGCGGAATCTCGGGGATTCACCAACGGTCAGTCAAGATCCTCTGTGTCCGGTCGGATTATTAGGCCGAACCGGTCAACGCTCGCTATCCCGCTCCCGGATTGCTCGTTGAAGGGATTGATTTCCCAGGCCGGCCGAATCAGGCCGATGGGCCCTTCATATGACAGAACGGTGAACAGCATGAAGCTCTCCAAGCGCGCGGCCGGCGCGCTGCTGCTGGCGGTCGGCTCCGGTGTGCTCACGGGTCAGGCGGCGGCCGTGGCGGCTCCTGCCCACACCGAGCCGATGACGGCCGGTCAGGTCGCGGCGATGGAAGACCAGTTGGCCACCGAGGAGGTCCCCTTCAACATCCCGCTGGAGACGGTGAGCGAGCACCTCCCGATCTTCCCCGGGGACGGCCACATCTCGGGCGGGGTGCCCACCTCGCTGGTGATGCCGCCGAAGCCGGACGAGGCGCCCGGTGGCCAGCTGATCCCCGAGCGGGTCGTGCCGGGCCTCGAGGTCGGCCGGATCGGGCCGCGCCTGCAGGCCGCGCTGCCGCTGCCCACCGCGGACCGCTCCACCGACCTGGGCGACGTCGCGCTGGACGCCCCGGCGGCCCCGCTGAACGCGCAGGGCCCGGACCTGACCCTCGGTCACCCCTTCGAGTGGGCCCAGGGCAACGCGGCCACCCCGGTGGACGACGTGCTGAGCGCCGGCGAGCTCGACCCGCAGCTGATCACCAACCCGGTGCAGGCCATCCCGGGTGCCAAGGCGAGCCTGGGCAAGGGCGAGGAGAAGCTCTCGGTCAGCGACTCGCTCTCCGACCTGACCGGCACCACCGCCGGCACCGTCCGCGAGGTGCTGGCCCAGGGCTGACCGGCCCGGTACGGCGAGGAGCCCGGCACCCCCGAGGTGCCGGGCTCCTTCCGCGTGCGCGTCTGTTCAGCCGGGCAGCTGGTCGATGACCCCGCCCACCAGCGGCAGGTCCTTGGTGCCGCCGCCCTGGCTCAGCGGCTGGGTGAGCGGGGCGGTGCCGACCGGGGCCAGGCCGTTGTCGGGCTCCAGCGAGAGCCCGTTGTTCAACAGGTCGGCGGAGGAGCCGGCCCACGGGTCGAGCCGGAGGGTCTTGGCCGGGCTGAGGCCGTGGCCGAGCCCGCCGGTGGCGCCCTCCAGGCCGGCGGCGGCGTCGATCGGCTGCAGGCCGCCCACCGGCGGGGTGAGCCCGGCCGCGGCGGCGGGGGAGGAGAGCAGGAAGCCGGCCGCGAGCAGACCGAGGGCGGCGGCGGGGAGGTGGCGGGAGAGCATGGGGTTCGACTCCTCAGCAGGGCAGGGCAGGGCAGGGCAGGGCAGGGCAGGGCAGGGCAGGGTGCGGCGGTGTGGGGTGCGGCAGGGGGGCGGGTCAGGGCCTGGACGGCGCGAAGCCCCCCGATCGGCGGACCGGGGGGCTGCACGCGCACGGGGTACCGCTGGTCACCTGGAGGGTGATCAGCAGTCCTCCTCGGGCATCGGCGGGGCGTCGACGTTGGCGCAGGAGTTGCCGAAGGCCGGGTTCAGCAGGCCGACCACGTTCACGGAGTTGCCGCAGACGTTGACCGGGATGTGCACCGGAACCTGGATGGAGTTGCCGGAGCCGACGCCGGGGGAACCGGCGGTGACGCCCTCGGCGGAGGCACCGGCGACGGCGGTGCCGGCACCCGCGGCGACGATGCCGACGACGGCACCCGCGACGGCGGCGGCCTTCTTGACGTTCTGCATGGGGTGATCTCCTCGATCAGGGAAGGGTGCCGGGCACCCGGCGCGGAGGCCGGGTGCCCAGCGGGTGGTGCTGCGTCAGGTGCGGCTGGGTCAGCCGACGTTGGCGCAGGAGTTGCCGAAGGCCGGGTTCAGCAGGGCGATCACGTTCACGGTGTTGCCGCAGACGTTGACCGGGATGTGGATCGGCACCTGGACGTTGTTGCCCGAGAGCACGCCCGGGGAGCCGGCCACGACGGCCTCGGCCTCGGAGCTGGCGAACGCGCCACCGGCGGAGCCGAGCACCAGGCCGGCCGCGGCGACGGAAAGGACAGCAGCCTTCTTGAAGCTACGCATGGGAAATCCTCCGTTTGAGCGGGCGAGCGGGAATGTCGCCCGAGAACTGGGGGTGTACCGTGTGGTGTCGCAATAGCGGCCCAAGTCCTGTGCGTCGCCCGTGGCTTGGGCGGTTCCGCGCGGCCGCTTCGTTCACGCCGCCCCCGTCATCAGTTCTCGCACGGTCGAGAACCGGACGCAATCGCGGCGCGCCCAGGAGGGTTCGAATTGCCCCACCTGGAAGTCATCGGACTGACTCGGCGTCAGTCTCAGGCGTTCAGGCAGGAGTTGCCGAAGGCCGGGTTGAGCAGGCCGACCACGTCGACGGTGTTGCCGCACAGGTTGACCGGGATGTGGATCGGGACCTGGACGTTGTTGCCGGAGAGCACACCGGGCGAGCCGGCCACGACGGCCTCGGCCGACGCGCCGCTGGTGTGGCCGTGACCGTGGCCGTGGGCGGCGGCGGCAGCGGCGCCGCTCAGCAGCAGGGCCGCGGTGGCGGCGGTGCCGAGGGTGCCGTAGGCGAGCTTGCGCATGGTGCGAGTCCCATTTCTTGCGGTGGTTCGATGCTTCGGTGTGGAGCCTGTTTCGCCAGGAAGAACGACGCAGTGCGCGGAGGGAAACGGGCGGATCCGAGCGGTGCGGGAGATCACCCGAATGGCACCGCTGCTGCAAGCGGGTGAATGTGGCCGGGGGTGCGCAACCCGTACGGCCAGGGCTCGTTGGAGTCGACGCACGCCCGTGCGCTTCCATGCTCGTCCGCTGTTGGTACGGCACCTGGAAGAACTGATCTACGAGGAGACTCACATGAGCGTCAAGAAGGTCGCCACCGTCGGCGCCGCTGTCGTTGGCATCGTTGCGGCCGGTGCGGGCACCGCGATGGCGAGCAGCTCCGCCGAGGGCGTCACCGCGGGTTCCCCCGGTGTCATCTCCGGCAACTCCGTCCAGGTCCCGGTTCACGTTCCGGTCAACCTCTGCGGCAACTCGGTCAACGTGATCGGCGCCCTGAACCCGTCGTTCGGCAACTCCTGCGCGAACGTCGGCTGAATTCAGCCGCGTAGCAGCTGAGTTGTACCCGAACAGCGCCTGACGCCGCGCGCGTCGGTCGCCTCTCGGTCGATTCCGCCGTACCCGAGCCGCCGTCCCCGCCTCCCCTCCTGAGGCGGTGGGCGGCGGCTCCGCGTCGTTCAATCACCCGCTGCACGAGGCTTGTTGCGTTACCGGTCAGTACCTAGCATGTGAGCCGGGCTCACCTTTTCCGGGCCCGCGCACCACGCACCAACTCCGGTCCCCCACCCTCCAGGAGTCACGCGTGCTCAGCTCACCACGTACCTCACCGGGAACGGCCCTGCTGGCCGCGGCCGGGCTGCTGCTCTCCCTCGCCGCCGGCGTCCCCACCGCCACCGCCGCGCCCGTCACTGCCAAGCCGGCCGCCATCGTCGCCCTCGGCGACAGCGCCATCTCCGGGGAGGGCGCCGGGACGGACACCAACGACGCCTACACCCCCGGCACCGACACCCCCACCAACTACTGCCACCGGCACGGGAAGTCGGAGATCTTCGTCACCGACATCCCCGGCGTCACGCCGGTGAACCTGGCCTGCTCCGGCGCCCAGACCGGCGACCTGGTCAGCGACCCCGAGCTGGCCAAGGTCACCGGCCCCGGCAGCGGGGACTTCGGGGAGGAGAAGCAGGACGTCCAACTCGCCCGCACCGCCGCCCAGTACGACGTCAAGATGGTGGTCGTCACGATCGGCGCCAACGACGACTTCGACTTCAGCGGGATCATGATGAGCTGCCTGGAGCAGTACTTCCCGATCCCCAAGGACAAGGGCTGCCGGGACACCATCGGCAGCGAGGCGATCACCGCCCGGGCCGAGCGGGTCAAGCCCAAGGTGGTGGCCGCGCTCACCAGCGTGCGCAACACCATGCGGGCCGCCGGATACGCCGACTCCGCCTACCAGTTGGTGTACCAGTCCTACTTCACCCCGATCACCCCGGACATCCGGCGCAACGACTACGTCGGCAAGGTGGCCGACGGCTGTCCGGCCTTCCCCGAGGACCTGGCCTGGGGCCACAACTGGGTGGTGCCCACGCTCAGCGACGCACTGCGCGAGGCCGCCTCGCGCGTGCCGGGCGTGCGCTACCTGGACCAGCGCCGGGTCTCCTACGGCCACGAGGTGTGCGCGGGCTGGAGCAGCTCGCCGTACGAGTACACCAACGGCGACGTGATCGACCTCTCCGAGCGGGACCGCAACGGCTGCGACCACGAGATCGGCATCCCGGGCGTCTGCATGAACATGGTGCGGCAGTCCTACCACCTGCGGGTGGCGGGCTACCGCGGCGAGGGCGTCTGCCTCGGTCAGTTCTACCAACGGCCGGAGCTCCCCGAGGCGTTCTGCACCCTCAACCCGCAGAACACCACCTCGATCCAGCCGCTGACCCCCGGCAGGCCCTTCCCCGACAAGCCCGAGGCCGGCTCCTGGTACCAGCTCACCAACCTGGCCACCGGGCAGGTGCTGGACTTCGCCGGCGGCGGCACCTACGGCGACTCCACCAACGGACGGGCAGCCATCGGCTACAAGCCGACCGGCGGGCTGAACCAGTCCTTCGTCCTCAACTCCCGCCCGGCCGGCGGCTTCTCGCTCACCTTCAGCGGCAACGAGTCCATGTGCCTGGACGCCGCCGGCGGCTCCACCGCCCCCGGCACCCGGCTGCTCCAGTGGGCCTGCCACGGCGGTGACAACCAGCGCTGGCTGATGCGCCCGGCGGCCGCCGGGGGCTACGAACTCGCCTCGCCCGTCGACCAGTCCAAGGTGATGGCGCTCTCCACCGCCAAGGACGCCCAGGGCAACCGGGTGGTCGAACTCGCCTCCTCCACCGGCGCGGCCGAGCAGCGCTGGCAGATCACCAAGCTGGGCATCGCGTACCTGCCCTGATGCCAGGGCCGCCTCCTCGGTGGGGCCGAGGGGGCGGCCCGAGGCCGGGGCCCGGCCCGTGGGGGGTCGGGCCCCGGCCGTTCAGACCGCCTCGCCGACCACCCGGGGCAGCCAGTCGTCCAGTCGGGAGAACGTGTAACCGAGCTCGCGGGCCCGGGAGTTGTCCATCCCGTAGTAGTGCCCGAAGGAGAACGGCGAGGGCTCGGGGCCCTCCGCGAAGCGGGCGGCGGGCAGTCCGTGGCGCTCCAGCAGGGCGCAGAGCTCGCGCACGTCCACCTCGCCGGTGGAGCAGGCGTTCACCGGGCCGGTGAAGTCCTGCTCCGCGGCCCAGACCAGGAAGCGGGCGATCTCGCCGTACTCGGCGAAGGTGGCCGGGGCGGCCGGGCGGTGCACGGTGATCGCCTCGCCCGCGCGCATCCGCTCCGCGTAGTGCGCCAGCCGCCCGGTGAAGTCGGCCGCGCCGCCGCCCAGCACGTGCGCCGTGCGCACCGCCGCGTACGGCAGCCCGTCCTGCCGGGCCAGCACCGCCTCGGCCCGCCGCTTGCCCTCGGCGTAGCCGTCGCCGACGGGCTCCGCGCCCGGCCGGGCCGCGGCGTCGAACTCGCCTTCCCCCAGCGGCTTCCCGGGCACGCCGCGGACGTGGTCGTAGACCTCGCAGGTGGAGGTCATCAGGTATCGGCCGGCCCGGCCGCCGAAGACCCGCAGCGCCACCTCGGCCTGCTCGGGCCGGTAGAGCACCTGGTCCAGCACCACGTCGAAGCTCGCGTCCCCCAGTGCCGCGGCCAGCGCGGCCTCGTCGTCCCGGTCGGCCCGCACGTGCCGCACCCCGGGCGGGGCCTCGGCCGACCCCCGGTTCACCAGGGTCACCCGGGCGCCGCCGTCCCGGAGCAGCTCCACCACCCGCCGGCCGAAGTACCGGCTCCCGCCGATCACACAGATCTCTCGCATGCACACCCCAACTCCGCCGGGCCCCGGAGTCTTCCAAGATCCACCGTCCGAAAGGCGGTTCACCTGGTGGACAGCTCTGCGGGCGCCCCGGCCGATCGAGCAGGATCGGGCACCACCTCGCCTTCCGGGAGCCCGCGATGTCCAGCCCTGCCCGCCCCGCCCAGACGGTCCTCGCCGCCGACCGGATCGCCGCCGTCGCCGAGGAGCACGGCACCCCGGTCTGGATCTACGACGCGGAGACCATCCGGGGCCAGATCGCCAAGCTCCGCGGCTTCGACACCATCCGGTACGCCCAGAAGGCCAGTTCCAACACCCACCTGCTGCGGCTGATGCGGGAACAGGGAGTGGCGGTGGACGCGGTCTCGCTCGGCGAGCTGGAGCGCGCGCTGCGGGCCGGCTACCAGCCGCGGGGCGAGGACGAGCCGGTGGTCCTCACCGCGGACCTGCTGGACCGGACCACCCTGCGCCGGGTGGTCGAGCTGGGCGTGCCGGTCAACGCCGGCTCCCCCCAGATGCTCGACCAGCTGGGCCAGGCCTCCCCGGGCCACCGGGTCTGGATACGGATCAACCCCGGCTTCGGGCACGGCCACAGCCGCAAGACCAACACCGGCGGGGAGCAGAGCAAGCACGGCATCTGGCACGAGCACCTGGCCGAGGCGCTGGAGCTGGTGGACCGTCACGGGCTGGACCTGACCGGCTTCCACATGCACATCGGCTCCGGAGTGGACTACGGCCACCTGGAGGCGGTCTGCGAGACCATGGTCAAGCAGGTCCGCCTGGCCGGGCGGGACGTCCGGGCGATCTCGGCGGGAGGCGGGCTCTCGGTGCCGTACGCGCCGGGCGAGCCGGAGGTGGACACCGAGCGGTACTTCCGGATCTGGGACGCGGCCCGGCGGGAGCTGGCCGCCGAACTCGGCCACCCCGTCCGGCTGGAGATCGAGCCGGGCCGCTTCCTGGTGGCCAACTCCGGGGTGCTGGCGGCCGAGGTACGGGCCCACAAGCCGGTCGGCTCCAACCACTTCGTCCTGGTGGACGCGGGGTTCAACGACCTGATGCGGCCCGCGATGTACGGCAGCGCCCACCGGGTCAGCGCGATCCGCGGCGGCGCGCCGCTGACCACCCCGCCGGTGGACACGGTGCTGGCCGGTCCGCTCTGCGAGTCCGGCGACGTCTTCACCCAGGCCCCCGGCGGGGACGTGCTCGCCGTTCCGCTGCCCCGGGTCGAGGTGGGGGACCTGGCCGTCTTCCACGACACCGGGGCCTACGGGGCGAGCATGTCCTCCACCTACAACACCCGCCCGCTGATCCCCGAGGTGCTCGTCGACGGCGACGAGGCCCGGCTGATCCGCCGCCGCCAGACCCTCGACGAACTGCTCGACCTGGAGGCCTGAGCGCCCCGCAGGGGCGCGGGGAACTGCGCGCAGGGGAACGGCAGCACCTGCAACTGGCTGACGGAGCCTCAGTTGCAGGTGGGCCGCCTTCCGGACTCGCGCAGTTCCTCGCGCCCCCGGTGTAACCACGTACGTCCTTGCGCCCCCGGCGCCTACTCGTGCCGCAGGGCGTCCGGGCGGAGCAGCTTGAGGAGGGGCGGCAGGCCGGCTGCCGTGGCCAGCAGGACCGCGCCCGCCGCGCAGGCGGTCAGGGCCAGCATGGATCCCCAGTCCATCAGGAACTCCAGCCCGGCGGTGAACTGGAGCAGTGCGCCCGTGCCCAGCCCGGCGAGGGCGGCCAGCGCCAGGCCGAGCGCCATCGGGACGGCGGTCTGCCAGAGCACCGAGGCGGCCAGCACCCGGCGCCGGGTGCCGAAGGCGTAGAGCACGCCGAGGATGCGGCGCTGCTCGCGCAGTCGCTCCAGCTGGCCGACCAGCAGGCTGACCGCGACCAGCAGCAGGGTCAGCCCGGCCCCGGCGGTGAGCACCCGCGTGACGGCCAGGTAGGTGTGGTCCCGCTCGGCCGTCAGCGGGGTGCGGGTGCGGGCCTGCGGGGAGATCACCATGGCGTCGGTGGTCAGGCGGGCCACCGGGTCGGCCACCGCCTCGTCCATGGAGACCAGGACGGTCGCGGGGTGGCCGCGCAGCACCCCCTCGGGGGCCGCGCGCGGGGTGAGCAGCAGGGTGCCGCCCGGGCTGTACAGGGCGGTCGGGTCGACGCCCGGCCGGCTCGGCACGGTGGCGGTAATGGGCGGGACGGTCCACTCGGGTGCCTCGCCGCCCCGGTGGCCCAGCGCCCGGACCCGGTCTCCGGCCCGCAGCACCTCGCCGGGCGCCCGCCCGATCCCGGTCGGGCCGGTCAGGAAGGCGTCGCCGTCCTGACAGGAGGTCAGCACCGCGAACTCGGCCAGCACCGTGCAGTCGGCGATCCGGACCTCACCGCCGTCCCACTCCCGGCCGGGCGGGCCGCTGAGCAGGAAGTCGGTGAACCCGGTGGTGCGGGCCACGCCGGTGGAGCGGGCCAGCCGGTCGGCCAGTTCGAGCGAACGGGTGCCGCCGCCGGGAAACTCCACGCTGTACCGGTACCGGGCGCCCGCGGCGTCCGGCTGCCGCACCGAGTAGGCACCGCTGACCCCGAAGAACAGGGTCTGGAGCGCGATCGCCCCGGCGACCGTGACCACAACGCCGCTGACCGCGGTGGCCGCCGGGCCGGCGCTCAGCTGGAGCCGGCGGACCGCCAACTGCCAGGAGAGCGGCCCCCCGCCGGCCCGGTGGATGAGCGCCTCGACCAGCCAGGGGAGCAGCGTGCAGACCGCCAGCAGCACCAGCAGCACGCCGACGGAGACCAGCAGCGATCCGAAGGTGCCGTGCACCGGGTTGAGCAGGCCCTCCGCGTCGGCGAAGCCGGGGCCCCCGGGGCCGGGCAGCGCCATCGCGCCGAGGGCCACCAGCAGGCCGAGGGCCGCCAGCGCCAGCCGCCACCAGATCCGCCGCCGCTCGCGCCCGGAGCGCCGGACCACGCCCAGCGGATCCACCGTCACCCGGCGCATCGCGACCAGCGTGACCAGCACCGCGAGCGCGGGTACCGCCAGGGCGACGGCGAGGGCGATCGCCGGGTGCGGGGAGACGTCGCCGGCGAAGAAGCTGAAGCCGGCCACGGTGACCTGCTCCAGCAGCTGACGGCCGATCAGGAAGAGCGCCAGGCCGAGGACGAGCCCGAGCGCCGAGCCGACCAGCGACTCGCCGGCCGCGAACCAGGCGGTCATCCGCCGGTCCGCCCCGGCCAGCCGGAGCGCGGCCAGCCGGCGGTCCCGGCGCTCGCCGCCGAAGCGGGCGGCGGCGGCCAGGAAGACGCCGACCGGGGCGAGCATCACGATCAGGCCGACCGCGTTGAGCAGCACCAGCCGGGAGTCCATCGCCTTGGCCGGGGCCGAGTACCCGTACCGCTCGACCCGCAGGGCGCCGCCGTCCACGGTCAGTGCGTCGGAGCCGAGCACGAAGGAGTACTGGCCGGGGCCGAGCAGGCCGTCCGGGCCGACGGTGCCGGTCACCGGGTAGGGCAGCCGCTCCCGGAGCAGCTCGTTGCCGGGCTCGGCGAGCAGCCGGGCGAGGGCGGGCGAGACGGCCATCCGGCCCGGTTCCGGGAACGCGGCCAGGCCCGGGGGGAGGGCGGCACGGGCGCCTTCGCGGCGCACCACCCGGCCCCGGACGGGCTCACCGTCGAAGGTGGTGTCGGCCACCGCGAGGAGCACGCTGCGGTCGGTGGGGGCGGCGATCCCGTCGTCCCCGAAGGTGTCGTTCTGGACGTACAGCCGCGCGTTCCGGTGGTCGACGATGCCGGGAAAGGAGGCGGTGAAGAGCAGCAGCGCCACGCCGATGGCGACCCCGGCGGCGGTCATCAGCAGGCGGCCCCAGCCCTCCCGTCCGCTGCCCAGCGCCAGCCGGGCGCCGAGCGCCAGCTGCGCGGGGGCGCGCAGACGTCCGGTGGTGGTGCTCATGCGGCGGTCTCCAGGTCGGTGGTGCGGCCGTCCCGGACGACGATCTCACGGTCGGCGTACGCGGCCACCCGGGGCTCGTGGGTGACCAGCACCACGGCGGCGCCGGTCTCCTTGGCGGCAGAGGCCAGCAGCGACATCACCCGCTCGCCGTTGAGCGAGTCCAGCGCGCCGGTCGGCTCGTCGGCGAAGACCACCGACGGACGGGTGATCAGCGCCCTTGCCACGCCCACCCGTTGGCCCTGCCCGCCGGAGACTTCGCCGGGCCGCTTGGCCGCCAGCTCGGCGACCTGGAGGCGGTCCAGCCACTCGGCCGCCTCCTGCTCGGCCGCCGCGCGGCGCACGCCGTTCAGCCGCAGCGGCAGGGCGACGTTCTCCAGGCAGCTCAACTCCGGGACCAGCTGGCCGAACTGGAACAGGAAGCCGAACTCGGTGCGGCGCAGCTCGCTCAGCTCGGCATCGCCGCAGTCGGTGAGCTGGCGGCCCCGGTGGCTGACCGAGCCGGCGTCGGGGCGGGTGATCCCGGCCAGGCAGTGCAGCAGGGTGGACTTGCCGGAGCCCGAGGGGCCCATCACGGCGAGGATCTCACCGGCCTCGACGGTGACCGAGGCGTCGGTGAGGGCCTGGGTGGGGCCGAAGGCCTTGGTCAGCCCGCGGGCGGAGAGCAGGGTGGCAGGGGAGGTCATGCGGCTGACTATACACACGAGGTATACACGCAGTGCATAGGGGGCCGGAGCGAGGGTGATGCCGACCGGGATCCGGTCATCCGTGCAGGTCGGGGCCCTGTGGGGCGGCGCGGTGCGCGCCCGGTCCGCCGACGGGCCGCCCCCGGAGCGCCCGCGCGGTCAGCCCGGGAGCGGCCCGGCGGGCCCGGCGGGCGGGGCGGCGAGCAGCTCGCGGACGGCCTTGGCCTCGGGGGCGCCGAGCCGGTCGAAGAGGGCCAGCGCGGCGTGCAGCCGGCCGCGGTCCCCGGTCGCCCGGCCGAGCACCGTCTGGGCCAGCGCCTGGCCGTAGGTGCGGCCCACCTCCTCGGTGATCTCCAGGGCACGCGAGGCCAGCCCGACCGCCTCCGGGCGCCCCTGGTCGAGGCGGCACTCGGCCAGCCGGGCCAGGGTCAGCCCCTCCCAGTCCCCGGGGCCGTGCAGGCGGAACAGCTCCAGCGCCTCGGTCAGCTGCTCCGCCGCGGCCGCCGGCTCCCCGGCCTGCCGCAGCACGCAGCCGTACTGGTACAGCACCCGGGCCAGGCCGGAGCCGGTGGCCACCTCCCGGGCGTCGTGCGCGGCCCGCCGGGCGTCCGCCACCGCGCGCTCCGGGTCGCCCAGCGCCAGCCGGACCCGGGAGATCGCCGAGAGCACCCGGGCGGCACTGCCCCGGTCGCCGGTCCGATCCGCCAGTTCCCGTGCCAGCAGCAGGAGTTCGAGGGCCCGCTCGGGCTGCCCGGTGGCCAGCCGGAGCACTCCGAGGGCGTTCGCCGCCAGGTGCCGTCCGACGGTGTCCCGGGCCCGCTCGGCCAGCTCCAGGCTCCGGGTCAGCTGACGCTCCGCCACCCCGTAGGCGTCGGTGCCGTAGTGCAGCACCCCGGCCAGGTAGTGCGCCCGGCCCTCGGCGGCCGGCGCGTCCTGCTCCCAGGCCGCCCCGGCCGCCAGCTCGATCAGCCGCTGGAACTCCTGACGGTGCGCCGGGCCCTCGACCAGGCCGTACCAGACCAGCAGCAGGTCCACCGCGGGCCGGGCGCCCGAGGGGAGTTCGCGCAGCGCCCGCTCCACCGTCCCGGCCAGCAGGTCGTGCCGCTCGCGCAGCCAGCGCCGGGCGGCCGCCGCATCGGCCGGCACCAGCCCCGGGCCCTCGGTGGGGTGCAGGCCGTGGTGCAGCGCGTGGTCCGGTTCGATCAGCCGGGCGGCGTTCACGGTGGTGGCCAGCAGGTGGTCGAGCAGCCGGGCCAGCGCGGCCTGCCGCTCCTCCACCGGGTCCAGCTGCTCGGACAGCCGTCGGGCGTACCGCCGCAGCAGGTCGTGGTACCGGTAGCTGTTCGAGCCGTACGGCTCCAACAGTCCGGCGTCCACCAGGAGTTCGGTCAGGTCCTCGGTCTCCTCCGGGCCCCGCCCGAGCAGGGCGGCGAGCGCGTCCAGCGGCAGCTCCACCGCCTCGGCGACGGCCGCCAGCCGGAAGGCGCGGGCCGGCTCGGCCGCCAGCTCGGACAGGCCCAGCTCCAGGACCGCCTCCAGCGCCGGGCCGCCGCCGGTCCTCGGCTCGCCGGGCCAGCGGTGCGCGGCCCGCAGCCGGTCCGCCAGCTCGGCCGCCGAGGGCGCCCCGGCGCCGTCCTGCGCCAGCCGCCCGCTGGCGATCCGCACCGCCAGCGGCAGTCGGCCGCAGAGCTCGGCCAGTTCGCGCGAGGCCCGCGGATCGGCCGCCACCCGCTCCGGGCCGGCCACCGCCGCCAGCAGCTCCACCGACTCCCCGGCGGTCAGCGGCTCCAGCTCGAACTGCCGCGCCCCGGGCGGCCGCAGGGAGCGCGAGCGGCTGGTGACCAGCACCGCACAGCCACCGCTGCCCGGCAGCAGCGGGCCGATCTGCCCGGTGCCCCGGGCGTCGTCCAGCACCACCAGCACCCGGCGGCCGGCCAGCAACGACCGGAACAGCGCCGCCCGTTGGTCCACGTCCTCCGGGATCGAGGCGGGCGGGGTGCCCAGGGTCTGCAGGAAGCCGGCCAGCACCGCCCCGGCCTCGGCCGGCGCCGGGCCCGCCCCGTGCAGGTCCGCGTGGAGCTGGCCGTCGGGGAAGCGCTCCTGCACCCGGTGCGCCACGTGCACCGCCAGGGCGGTCTTGCCCACCCCGCCCGGGCCGGTCACGGCGCAGACCGGCACCGCGCCGTCCGGATCGGGGCGCAGGTACCCGTCGAGCTGCTCGACGGCCTCCCGGCGGCCGGTGAACCCGGCCACGTCGGCGGTCAGTTCACGGGGCGTCGGCAGGCCGGGGGCGATGGCCGGGCGCAGCGGCCGGGGGCGGCGGGGCGCGGTGGCTGCGGTGGCCGCGGTGATCCCGGGGGTCCCGGGGGTCCTGCCCAGGGGGTCCCGCGGGGCGGGGACGGAGGGCGAGGGGCGCGGAGCACCGCCTGGCCGCCCGGCGTGTCCCGGGTGCTCCGCGCGCACCGGGTGCGCTGCGCGCACCGCGTGCGCCGCGGGGTCCACCGGGCCGCCCGAGCCCTCGGGGCCGGGGACGTCCAGGGTCGGCCGGTCCAGCGGAGGGCGGTCCAGCACCGGGCCGTCCAGGGTCGGATCGGCCGTCAGGATCCGCCGCTGCAGGTCCGCCAGCCGCACCCCCGGCTCCACCCCGAGCTCGGCCCGCAACAGCCGCCGGGCATCGGCGAACACGCCGAGCGCCTCGGCCTGCCGCCCGCTGCGGTACAGCGCCAGCATCAGCTGTGCCCGGGGCCGCTCGCGCAGCGGATGGGCGGCCGCCAGCGTCTGCAGCTCGGCCACCGCCTCGGCCGGCCGGCCCGCCGCCAGCAGGCAGTCCAGCACCTCCTCCTGGGCACGCAGCCGCAGCTCGGTGAGCCTGGTCCGCTGCCGCTCCGCGTACGGGCCGGGCACCCCGGCCAGCGCCGTCCCGCTCCACTCCGCCAGCGCCCGGCTGAGCGTCAGTTCCGGCCGCGGTCCGCCTCCCGGCACCGCGCGACCGCGGGCCGCGACGGCGCGCGGAGCCTCGGCGGCCTCCGCCAGCAGGCGCTCGAACCGGTGGGCGTCCACCGTCTCCGGCGCCACGGCGAGCGCGTGGCCGCCGGGCACCGAGCGCAGCACCGCGGCCGGTCCGCGGCCCGTCCGCTCCGGCTCCAGAGCGGCGCGCAGCCCCCGGACGTACCGGCGCAGCGCCTCCGCCGCGCGCTCGGGCGGGCGCCGCCCCCAGAGCGCCTCCACCAGCTCCTCGGTGCCCACGGGCTGACCCGGCCTCAGCAGCAGCACCGCCAGCACCGCCCGCTGCTGCGGGGGGCCGAGCTCCAGCTCGCGACCGTCCAGGCGGGCGCGCACCGGGCCCAGCAGCTGGAAGCAGTAGCCCTCGTCCGGGTCGTACCCCTCCGGCCCGGACGGCCCGTGCCCGGGCACGGCCGGTACCGGTGCCCCCTCGTGCCGCCCGGCCCGGGCGGTGCGCTCCGCCATGTGGTCCCCCCCACTGTTCGCTCCGCCCACGTCCGATCCCCGATATCCGGAGCGGGCGGCCCCACGGTACACCGGAGTCCCGGCGTTGATCGTTTGTCGACCGGCGGCCGGCCGCCGCGGTCCACCCGGTGGTCCGCCCGTCGCCGACCACCGCCCCCGAGGAGGAGAAGCGCCGACGGACGTGATTCCGTCACACCTCCACCCGGCCGCGCACACATCCGGCCGGGCGGACTCCCCGTGCTGACGGACCGTCAGCCGTGCGTCCGGGCAAGCGGGCCGGGGTCCGCTCCGCTGGGGAGGGCCCGACCCTCGGGCACGCCGGGAACTGACGGAGTCACCGGCCGGCCCTGGCTGGGGCCCGGCCCGCCTGGCCACGCTGAGCCCGACCGGGACGCAGACCAGTGGGGAGTAGGGACATCGTGCGGAAGAGCATCAGACGTGGCCTGTTCAGCTGTCTGGCGGCGGTGGCCCTCGCCGCTGCCGTCCCGGCCCTTCCGGCCGGGGCCGTGACCGGGGACCGGACCGCCGGCCCCGGGCACCTGGAGTTCCGGGACACCTTCCAGGACGGCTTCAAGTCCGAAGGCCCGGACGCCAGGTGGAAGCTGTTCGCGACCGGCGACCTGCCGGGCGGCGACGGCGTCCCCGTCACCTCCGCCCGGGGCCTGAGCGTCGCACCGGGCGGCCGCGACCCGCTCACCGGCAAGCCCGCCTTCACCTACTCCACCGGCCAGGAGCACACCGGCGGCGCCGGCACCGCCGACCACGTCAAGTGGTACGCCTACGCGAACGGCACCGCCTCCAGCGGCTACCCCGGCTTCGACGCGCTGCCGGGCCGGAAGCTCACCTGCGCCTCCCGGATGGCCGCCCGCACCTACGGCACCGAGCGGCACCCGTTCGGCGCGGCCGTCACCGACCCGCAGAGCGATCTGCGGCTGGCCGCCGGGGCGGTCTCGATGGTGGACTTCGAGTCGCTGATGGTCTTCGACTTCTTCGTCACCAACAGCAAGCTGTACGCCTTCTACGAGCGCCTCCCGCAGCCGGGCCGCACCTACGCCGCGTTCTCCTACGCCGTCCCGGTGGCCGACCGCAGCCCCGGCCAGAAGCACGACCTGGCGATCTCCTACGACCGCGCCGCCGGCACCGTCTCCTACCGGGCCGACGGCCGCGAGGTGTACCGGGCCGCGAACCTCGGCTTCCGCCCGGCCGACCGGAGCGGCCTGGTGCTGGACCTCGGCGGCACGGAGGAGAACGTGACGCCCCGCCAGCTCTCCTGCGGCATCGCGATGTTCGCCATCCTGGACGGCGGCAGCGCCACCGGCCCGGGCCTGGTCCGGCTGACCGACCAGCCCGGCACCTACTACCGACCGGCCGTCGGCGCGCCGACCCCGCAGACCTTCGTGGACGAGCAGAGCCTGCCGGCCAGCCGCCTCTGGGGCCAGGGCGCCCGCCTCGACGTCGAGCGCGTCACCGTCACCTCGTCCTGACCCCGCCCCTGCCCGGCCCCGCCCACCACCGGGGCCGGGCAGGGCCGTCTCCCCGACGGGTCAGGGCCAGACGAGGCAGTAGAGCTGGTGGCCGGCGTCGTGCAGGCGGTTGGCGAAGTCCTGCCACTCGTGCAGCATCGTGTAGATGACGAAGGCGTCCCGGGGGCCGCGCCGGTCGGGGACGGTGGACCAGATGAAGGCGGCGGCGCCGAGCTCGGTCTCGTCGGCCTTGCGCAGGGGTTCGACCACGGTGTGGGGGAGCTGGACCACGGCGTAGTCGGGGTGGAGGACGACCAGTTCCAGCGGGGGCACCTGGTGGAGCGGGACGCCCTGGATGCCGGTGAGGACCATGGCGGACATGGTCTCGGGCTTGATCTTGGTGGAGAGGTGTCCGTTCGGTGAGCCGCTGGTCTCCATCAGGTCGCCGAGGCGGCCGAGCGAGCCGAGCTCTCCCGCGTCGAGGCCGAGGCCGCCGGGGCCGAGGGCGGTGGGGACTCTGGCGGCGGTGGCCCGGTCGGGTGCTCCGAAGTACTTGTAGGTGACTCCCACGCTGCCTTCACCCCGCTTTCCCCTGCCCGAACCCGTACCCCCACCAGCAGCACCGGCACGCCAGGCACGCCGACGGGAGCCACCCGCGGCCTCCTCGTGGCCGTCCTGCGCCTCGGACACTCGGACCATCCTCACCGGAATTCGCCGGAATCGACAGACCCCCGCACGCTCGGTGTCCCTCCGAACGTGCCAACTACCCGCTCCACGCCGCCGTACACGGCCTGCCTGTCACATTCCGACGTGCGTGTGCCACGGCGGACGGACCGTCAGGTGCGGGGCGGTACGGACAACCGTACCGACGACACTACAGACCGTACAGTCCGGTTCGGTCACACCCCGGCACATCTCCGATCATCGTTCCAGATGATCGGGTCCGACATGCGGAGGTCCAGGACACGATTTGAGACCATGTCCCGGTGACCAACCCGAAGAGCTACCCCTACGAGGCCCCGCAGAGCCAGTCGCTGTTCGACCGCGCGTCGGTCGTGACCCCCGGCGGCGTCAACTCCCCGGTGCGCGCGTTCCGCGCCGTCGGCGGCACCCCGCGGTTCATGGTGTCCGGCACCGGCCCCTACCTGACCGACGCGGACGGCCGCGAGTACGTCGACCTGGTCTGCTCCTGGGGCCCGATGATCCTCGGCCACGCCCACCCGGCGGTGGTCGAGGCGGTGCAGCGGGCCGTGGCCCTCGGCACCTCCTTCGGCACCCCGGGGCAGGGCGAGGTCGAGCTGGCCGAGGAGATCGTCGACCGGATCGCCCCGGTCGAGCAGGTCCGGCTGGTGTCCAGCGGCACCGAGGCGACCATGTCGGCGATCCGGCTGGCGCGCGGCTTCACGGGCCGGGCCAAGGTGGTGAAGTTCGCGGGCTGTTACCACGGTCACGTGGACGCGCTGCTGGCCGCGGCCGGTTCCGGCGTCGCCACCTTCGGCCTGCCGGACACCCCGGGCGTGACGGGGGCTCAGGCGGGCGACACCATCGTGCTGCCCTACAACGACCTGGCGGCGGTCCGGGCGGCCTTCGAGCAGAACCCCGGCCAGATCGCCTGCGTGATCACCGAGGCCTCCCCGGGCAACATGGGCGTGGTGCCCCCGCTGCCCGGCTTCAACAAGGGCCTGTCCGAGCTCTGCGCCGCCAACGGCGCGCTCTTCGTCTCCGACGAGGTGATGACCGGCTTCCGCACCTCCAGGGCCGGCTGGTACGGCGTCGAGGCGGCCCACGAGGGCTGGGCTCCGGACCTGCTGACCTTCGGCAAGGTGATGGGCGGCGGTTTCCCGGCCGCGGCCTTCGGCGGCCGCGCCGACGTGATGGGCCACCTGGCCCCGGCCGGCCCGGTCTACCAGGCGGGCACCCTCTCCGGGAACCCGATCGCCACCGCGGCCGGCCTGGCCCAGCTGCGGCACTGCACCGACGAGGTGTACGCCAAGGTCGACGCGGTCTCCGCCGAGATCTCCGGCCTGGTCTCCGCGGCACTGGCCAAGGAGGGGGTGGCGCACCGCCTGCAGACCGCGAGCAACATGTTCTCGGTGTTTCTTCCTCGACGAGGCGGTCACCAACTACGACGAGGCGAAGCGTCAGGAGTCCTTCCGCTTCACCGCGTTCTTCCAGTCGATGCTGTCGCAGGGGGTCTACCTCCCGCCGTCGGCCTTCGAGTCCTGGTTCGTCTCGGCCGCGCACGACGAGCGCGCCGTGGAACTGATCGCCGCCGCCCTGCCCGCCGCCGCCCGCGCGGCGGCCGAGGCGCGGGCCTGACCCGGGGGAGCCCGAAGAAGTGAGCAACAAGGACATCACCGTCGTCCACCTGATGCGGCACGGCGAGGTGCACAACCCGGAGGGCATCCTCTACGGCCGCCTGCCGGACTACCACCTCTCCGAGCTCGGCCGGCAGATGGCCGACCGGGTCGCCGAGGACCTGGCGGGCCGGGACATCACGTACGTGGTGGCCTCCCCGCTGGAGCGCGCCCAGGAGACCGCCGAGCCGATCGCCAAGTCGCACGGGCTGACCGTCGCGATGGACGAGCAGCTGATCGAGGCGGACAACATCTTCCAGGGCAAGACCTTCGGGGTCGGTGACGGCTCGTTGAAGAACCCCTCGCACTGGAAGTACCTGACCAACCCGTTCCGCCCGTCCTGGGGCGAGCCGTACATCGAGCAGGCGGTGCGCATGATGGGCGCCCTCGCCAAGGCCCGGGACGCGGCGCGCGGCCACGAGGCGGTCTGCGTCAGCCACCAGCTGCCGATCTGGATCGCCCGCTCCTTCGCGGAGCGCCGCCGGCTCTGGCACGACCCGCGCCGTCGGCAGTGCTCGCTGGCCTCGCTGACCAGCTTCACCTACGAGGGCGACAAGATCGTCTCGATCGGCTACCGCGAGCCGGCCCGCGACCTGCTGCCGGCCCACCTGGTCGGCAAGGGCAAGAAGGGCGACGCCCCCGTCGGCAAGAGCTTCGGCGCCTGAGCCGGGCCTGACGGGACGTCAACACCGCTTTGTCCGTTTTAAGCGGATCATAAGCACGATCGCCGCAGGTCAAGGGGGGTCCCACGGTCAACGTAGGACCCCCCTAAAACGGACCCAAGTGCCATGCGAAACTTTTCACATGTCTGGGACGACCCGCCGCTTCCTCCGCCCCGCCGCCGCCCTCGCGGCCGCCTCCGCCCTGGCCCTCACCGGCTGCACGGCGGACTCCGCCAGCTCCGACGGCCAGACCGGTTTCGTCACCGGCAAGGGCGGCCTCGACACCGCGAAGGCGGGCTCCCGGGAGGCCGCCCCGGAGATCGGCGGCACCCTGCTGGACGGCGGCAGCGCCAAGCTGGCCGACTACCGGGGCAAGGTCGTGGTCCTCAACATCTGGGGCTCCTGGTGCGGTCCGTGCCGGGCCGAGGCCAAGGGCCTGCAGGAGGTCTGGACGAAGTACCAGGACCAGGGCGTGCAGTTCCTCGGCATCAACACCAGGGACGCGGTGCCGGCCAACGCGGTTGCCTTCGAGAAGAACTTCGGGGTGACCTACCCCAGCATCTTCGACCCGGACGGCACCCAGATCCTCAAGTTCCCCAAGGGCAGCCTCAACCCGCAGTCCATCCCGACCACCATCGTGGTGGACCGCGAGGGCAAGCTGGCCGCCCGGGCGATGCGCGCCCTGTCCACCGAGGACCTGGAGAGCCTGATCAAGCCCGTCGTGGACGAGGCGAAGTGAGCGCCGTCCTCCTGGCGGTGGGGTCAGAACGAGACCGTGGCCACCGGCGCGATCCTGCTGGCCCTGCCGATCGCCCTGGCGGCCGGCCTGGTCTCCTTCTTCTCGCCCTGCGTGCTGCCGCTGGTGCCCGGCTACCTGAGCTACGTCACCGGCTTCTCGGCCGCCGACCTGGCCGACGCCAAGGGCGGCCGACGCGGCCGGATGCTGCTCGGCTCGCTCTTCTTCATCCTCGGCTTCACCGCGGTCTTCGTCTCCGGCGGCGCGCTGTTCGGCTTCTTCGGCTCGACCCTGAGGGAGCACCAGCAGACCATCAACGTGGTGATGGGCCTGCTCACCATCGCGATGGGCCTGGCCTTCATGGGCCTGCTCCCCGGCTTCTCGATGCGCGAGCTGCGCACCCACCGCCGCCCGGCCGTCGGCCTGGCCGGCGCCCCGCTGCTCGGCCTGGTCTTCGGCATCGGCTGGACCCCGTGCATGGGCCCGACCCTCGCCGCGATCAACTCCCTCGCCCTCAACCAGGCTTCGCCCTGGCGCGGCGCGGTGCTGATGCTCGTCTACTGCCTGGGCCTCGGCGTACCGTTCGTGCTGGCCGCCCTGGCCTTCCGCCGGGCGCTCGGCGCCTTCGGCTGGGTCAAGAAGCACTACCAGTGGGTGATGCGGATCGGCGGCGGCATGCTGGTCGCCGTCGGCCTGCTGCTGGTCACCGGTGTCTGGGACACCCTGGTCACCGAGCTCCAGTCGCTCACCGCCACCACCTCGATCGGAATCTGATGAGCACCCACACCGACGTCGAGAACGAGGCGGAGCGGCTCACCTCCGCCCCCGAGGAGGCGGAGCAGGGCCCGGTCGGCATCGGCCCGCTCGGCTGGCTGCGCTGGACGTGGGCGTCAGCTCACCTCGATGCGGGTCGCGCTGATCCTGCTCTTCCTGCTCTCGCTGGCCTCCATCCCCGGCTCGCTGATCCCGCAGAACGGCAAGAACGCCTTCAAGGTCGCCACCTGGAAGGCCGAGCACCCGACCGTCACGCCGGTCTACGAGAAGCTCCAGCTGTTCGACGTCTACAGCTCGGCCTGGTTCTCGGCGATCTACATCCTGCTGTTCGTCTCGCTGGCGGGCTGCATCGTCCCGCGCACCTGGCAGTTCGTCGGCGTGCTGCGCTCCCGCCGCCGGCCGCCCCGCGCAACCTCACCCGGATGCCGGTGCACGCCGCCTGGCACACCGGCGCCGACGCCAAGGCCGTCAACAACGCCGCCTACGCGCTGCTGAAGAAGCGCGGCTTCCGCACCCACCTGGCCGACGGCTCGGTGGCCGCCGAGAAGGGCTACCTGCGCGAGGCGGGCAACCTGCTCTTCCACTTCTCGCTCTTCGCCCTGCTGGCCGGCTTCGCCTGGGCCAGCCTGGCCAGCGGCACCGGCGGCAAGCTGGTGATCGAGGGTCAGGGCTACTCCAACACCGCGACCCAGCTGGACGACTTCACCGGCTCCGCGTTCTACGGGGTCGAGGACCTGGACGCGTTCGGCTTCAAGCTGGACAACTTCACCTCCAAGTTCGCCACCTCCGGGCCGCAGGCCGGCTCGGCCCGCCAGTTCACCGCCCACGTCCGGTACTGGAGCGGCAGCGACCAGTCCAAGCTGAGCAAGGGCGACATCGAGGTCAACCACCCGCTGGAGATCGGCGGTTCCAAGGTCTTCCTGATCGGCCACGGCTACGCCCCGGTCGTCACCGTCAAGAACGCGGCCGGCGAGAAGGTCTACTCGGGCCCGACCGCCTTCCTCCCGCAGGACGGTAACCTCACCTCCACCGGCGTCATCAAGGTCAGCGACTACGGCCAGAAGGACGGACAGCGGACCCAGCTCGGCTTCAACGGCTACTTCCTGCCGACCGCGCCGGAGAGCTTCGAGAAGACCGGCCCGGTCTCGCTCTTCCCGGCCGCCGCCGACCCGCTGCTGGTGCTCACCGCCTACGCCGGCGACCTGGGCACCGACTCCGGCCTGCCGCAGAACGTCTACCAGCTCGACACCAAGAAGCTCACCCAGCTCAAGCAGGACGGCGACCTGGCCCGCGCCAGGCTGAAGCCCGGTCAGGCCTGGACCCTGCCCGACGGCTACGGCACCCTCACCTTCGAGGGCTACCAGCAGTGGGCCAGCTTCGAGGTCTCGCACCGCCCCGGCAACGCCGTCGCCCTGGTCGGCGCCGTCTGCGCCATCCTCGGCCTGATCGGCTCGCTGCTCATCCAGCGCCGCCGGATCTGGATCCGCGCCGTGGCCACCGCCGACGGCCGCACCCTGGTCGAGCTGGCCGGCCTGGCCCGCAGCGAGTCCGCCAAGATCGGCCGAGGAGCTGCCGAGCTGGCCGTGGAGCTCCAGGACGACGCCCCGCCGTCGAGGACGAGGACGCCTCCGACGGAGCGTCAGAAACCCCCGCCCGCACCGCACAGGACTCCAAGGAGTAGACGGTGAACCTCGCGCCGCATCGGTTCGACCCGGTCTGGCCGACCTCTCGAACAGCTGATCGACTCGGCGATGGCCGTGTACGTCATCGCCGAGTTCGCCCACATCTTCGAGTGGACCTCGGCTCCAAGGAGCGGTCGCCGTCCGCTCCACCGAGCAGCCGGGGTGGCCGCCGCGGTGGCGAGGCCGAGCGCAAGGGGAAGGCCAAGAAGTCACCGTCTACGTCGCCTCGCCGGCCCGGCGTGCACCACCACTGTCTGACCCGCACGCCCTCGCGACGCCGGCCACCGTGGTCACCAGTCGGCCGCGGCGATCAGGACGAGGACGGCCCGGCGCCGCCGGCGCAGCGAGAAGGGCGACCTGGCCGCCGCATCGCGGTCTCGCTGGCGCCCTCGGCGTCCTGCTGCACGCCGGCCGCAGTGCTCCCCGCTCGCCGCTCGGTGATGCTGCCTGGCCGTGGGGCAGACATGTACGAGTTCTCACTGCGCCTGCGCCCTCGCCATGGTGGTCGAGCATGTACCTCGGCCTGACTGTAGCTCTGCACGTACGAGAACGCCAGCGAAACAACGAAGCCGTCCGCTGCTCGTCTCGGCTCTGTGCGCGTGATGGTCGCCGTCGTCCTCACCTGGGCCTCGCCGTCACCGTGCTCTACACCGAGTCCGAGCAGCTCGTCCCCAGCGCTCCACTCCTACTGGCATGGCCATCCACGTCATCACCGCGATCTCTGCGGCGGTGCCTTCTACGCTGGCCTTCATCGCCACGCCCTCTTACCTCGGCAAGGACTCCTACGACGCCGATGGCCGAGGGCAAGGCCACCGGCCCGCTCGGCACCTCCGCCTCGATCTGCGCCGCTGCCGCCGCCTCGACCCTTCGTACAAGCTCTCTACCTGGATCCAACGCGATCGTCTTCCGCTCTGGGCCGCTTCACCATCGTGGCCGGGCGATCTGCGAGGCCGCCTGGGTGCACGTACTGGGAGTGGACCACAAGGAGACCTTGCCTTCATACCCTGGGTGTTCTACGCCTGACTACCTGCACGCCCGCGCCACGGCCGGCTGGAAGGGCCGCAAGGCCGCGTACCTGGGCGTTGTTGGCTTCGCCTGCTGGCTCTCAACTACTACGTGCGTCAACATCGTCGTGACGGAAGCACTCTACGCCGGCGTCTGACGCCCCGCGGTCACATCCATCCATCTGTACGAAGAGTCGCGAGGAGGCCGCACACCTTCCGGAGTGCGACGAGGTCCTGCTGACCGTCCGAATCACGCTGCGGAAGTGAGAGCGCTGCTCCGACGGCAAAGTGGCCCAGGAGCACCGTTTCTTGAGGCGACGTCTCGAGGTCGTGGCGGACGGTCATGCTCGACGTCTGCCGACGCTGCACCGGCCCGCGGACGCGTTCAAACTGCTGGCCGCGCTTCGCGCCGCGGCGCCGTGCGCCCAGACCGTCTGGCTACCGCCCCACTGGCCGACCTCCTGGTGCCTCGCCCGCCGCCCGGGTCGCAGCTCACCGGCGTCGTCTCGGCTCCGCGAGCGCCATCATGGGGGCCACCGTCCGCCTCTGGCTCTCCCAGGACCCCAGCACTGGAGGCGACCTCAGCGTCATGCACGCCGGCCGGGGAGCGCCCTCGCCGTCGTCGCCTAGGCGGCACGAGGAACGTACGTGGTCGTGCCAGCTGCGAGGGAACGTACGTGGTGATGCCGGGGCGCGGGGAACTGCGCGCGGTGGGGAACGGCAGCACCTGCAACTGGCTGACAGTGGGTCAGTTGCAGGTGAGCCGCCTTCCGATTCGCGCAGTTCCCCGCGCCCCCGGGGTGGCCACTCAGACGGCCAGGCCGTGGGACCCACGGGTCGGTGCGGGCTTCGTCGAGGTGATGCCGTAGTCGGGCTTGAGCTCCTCGGGGATGGTCGTACTGCATGACGCGGCCGCGGGTGAGGGAGCTGAGCTCGAAGCGGGTGGTGAGCTCACCGAGGTGGTCGAGGGCCCAGGCGGCCAGCGGGGGAGGCGTCCTCCAGGCGTTCCAGGACGCCCAGGGCGGCCGGGGCGAGGGTCACCAGGCGGTCCCAGGGGGAGCGGGGGACCTGGAGCCAGTCGGCGCTGGTGTCGCCGATCAGGAAGCGGATCAGGGCCGCCACCACCGGGTCGAAGAAGGTCCCCGCACGACCTCCTCGTAGAGGTCGATCAGCTGCTTCGTGAGCAGCGCGCCCTCCTCCGAGGGGCCCCATGTGCCGCGCCATGTACCGGTCGGAGACTCCCGGGCCTGCTCAGGTCGGCCGGCATCGCGTCGAGCTCGATCCCGAGGATCGCCCCGACCACCTTCCACGCGTAGAAGTAGGCCTCGGCGCCCTCGTTGGACATGTGGATGCCCATCCGTGCAGCGCGTCCAGCACCTGCACGGAGAACATCATCTGCCCCCCGATCATGTCCTCTGGCAGATCGGCACCCCGAGCGCCGCCTCGTCCCACCGCCCCTCCCGCCGCAGGTGGTGCCGGATGGAGGCGTGCAGCAGCCGGACCTTCTGCGCGGCGGGCAGGAAGCGCCCGCCGGCCTCGAAGGCGTCGGGCCGCATC
>NZ_BAAAYB010000136.1:0-66174 GCF_039535905.1 Kitasatospora albolonga
TGCACGTGCGAAGGGCTGCTGGCCCTCGCGTTCAGCTCGGTCCTGGCCCTGACGGCCGTCTCGACCACCGGTGCCACCGGCGCGGCCCTGCGGCCGGCAGCCGGGGCCTGGAGATCGCGGTGCCGGCGTACGTCTGGCCGGGCGACCCGATGACCCACGCCCTGCAGGGCACCTCGCCCGCCGCCTCGGTGGTGGTGCTCAACCCGGGCAACGGCGACAGCCCGTTCACCGCCGCCTGGCAGGCGCAGGCCGACGCGCTGCGCGCCGGGGTCACGCGACCGGCGCGCACACCAAGGTGCTCGGCTACGTGCACACCGGCAACGGCACCCGCTCGGCGGCCGCGTGAAGGCCTCGGTGGACAACTACCTGAAGACCGCCGACGGCAAGCTGCACGTGGACGGCATCTTCTTCGACGTGGTCAGCCGGGACTGCGGCGCGGGCAACGCGACCCGCGACCACTACCTGGCGCTGCGTCAGTACGTCCAGTCCACCGTCGAGTCGGTGGCGCCGGCACCGACGAGCTGGTGATCGACAACCCCGGCACCGCGATCGCCGACTGCTACCTGGAGCCCGGCCACCGCACCGCCGACACCTTCGTGACGTACGAGGGCACCTACGCCGGCTACACGGAGGCGGCTGGCTCGGCGGCAACGTCTTCAACCTGACGGCCGGCTACTACTCGGGCGCCTCCTTCGACCCGAGCGGTACGGCCTTCTGGCACCTGGTCTACGGCGTGCCCGGCCAGGTGGAGATGAAGAGCGCGCTGGACACCGCGTTCGCCCGGGGCGCCGGCTACGCCTACGCCACCGACGACACCCTGCCCAACCCCTGGGACGCGGCGCCGGGTTACGGCTTCGCCGCGCAGACCTCGTACGCCGCGACCATCGGCTGACGGAGCCGTCCCGCGGGCTGCCGGGAGCGGGCCGCCCGGCGGCCCGCCGTGGGCGTGCACGCGGGGTGAGCGCGCCGTCGGCGCTCACCCGTTCGTCTGATTGTCCGCCGGTTCCGGGCCGGGGAGGCCCTGACGGGTCATCACTGGACGCATGGGACGAACCGGTTACCGTGCTCCTCACCTCGCTGCTCGCGCTCGCGGCCAGCCCTGCCGATCTCCTCCGACGTGGTGCCGGCGGCCACCACGGGGGCGGGGGAGCGGGCCACCGCCTGCTCCCGGGTCCCCGTGGTGGGGCACCGCGGCGCGCCCACCGTCGCGGCCGAGAACACCATGGCCTCCTTCGAGGCCGCCCTCCGGGAGGGTGCCGACTGGCTGGAGACGGACGTCCTGGTCAGCAGGGACGGCGTCCCCGTGCTGATGCACGACCGACCGTGGACCGGGTCACCGGCGGCACCGGCCACGGCGCCGTCGCCGACCTGCGGATCGCCGAACTGGACCGGCTGCGCGTCACGGTGGGGCCCGGCGGCCCGCAGTCGATCCCGCACCTCACCGAGCTGCTGGACCGGCTGCACGGCACCGGGGTCCGGCTGCTGCTGGAGATCAAGGACGTCGGCAGCCGGAGGAGGGCCGCCCTGATCGGCCGGCTGGCGGGTGCCGCGGCCGCCTCCGGGACGGAGGTGGAGCTGTACTCCTTCCACCCCCAGTACCTGCGGGCCGCCCACGCCGCCGCGCCGGACCTCCCGGTCACCCTGCTCCAGGCCTCCTGGTCCGCCCGCGAGCCGGAGGAGCTGCCGCTCTACGCCGTCTCGCTGGAGCAGGTGCTCGCCACCCCCGAACGGATCCGGGCCGAGCACGCCGCCGGCCGCCGGGTCTACGTGTGGACCGTGAACGACCCGGACGGCTGGAGCCGTGCGGCCGAGCACGGGGCGGACGCGGTGATCACCGACACCCCCGGGGCCGCCCGTGCCCGGCTGGATCGCGACTGCCCGCGCGGCGGCCACCGGTGGCGGAGCCTGACGGCGCGTCAGTGAGCCGCGGGCTGGTCTAGAGTGGCCCGCCATGATCACCGAGAGACTGACCCTCAGGGCGCTCGGCGCCACGGCGCCGAAGGCCGCAGGCTGCTGCCCGCGCTGCTCTGCGGCCTGCTGCTGGCCACCGCCGTCCGACCGCCGCGGTCGCTGAGCCGACCACCTACGTGACCACCGGACCGGTCTTCAACAACCCGAAGGCGCCCGACACCGCGGGCCAGAACGCGATACTCGGCCACCTCGGCCGGCTCACCGGCGGGGCGCTGCCCGGCTCCACCGTCCGGATCTCGATCTACTCGCTGCGCTCCGACTGGTACGCGGGCAAGCTGGCCGAGGCGCACCGCAACGGCGTCAACGTCCAGGTCCTGGTGGACCACACCAGCATCGAGGCCGACGGCTCCGGGGCCACCCCCGGGTTGAAGGTGAAGAACACCTGGACGCCGCGTTCGCCGAGACCGCACCCGCCGGGAAGACCTACGGCACCTCCTGGATCCGGGTCTGCGCGCCGGACCAGGCTGCCTGGCGAAGACGCCGAGCAGTACGCGCCGTTCAGCAACAACCACAACAAGTTCTTCCTGTTCTCCCGCACCACCGGCAGCGGCTCGCCCACCCTGGGCGTCCCGCTGGACGACGTGACCGTCCAGTCCTCGGGCAACCTCACCGTCTGGGACCTCAAGTACGGCTGGAACGATGCCATGACGGTGGTCGGCAACGCCGAGCTGCACGCCGCCTACCGCACCTACTTCGAGAAGCTGACGGCCTCTCAGGCCGCCCCGGACGGCTCGCTCCAGACCAAGGACTACCCGTCGAGGTGCAGGCCGGGGCGGCCGGGCCTACTTCTTCCCGCGCGCCACCTCCGACCCGATCGTGGACCTCCTCAACACGGTGGACGACCCGATCGGCACTGCCCCGGTCTGCTACTGGCAACACCAGGACCGCCGAGAACCCCGAGGGCCGCACCGTCATCCGGATCGCCCAGCACCAGATCTCGCGGGCGGCCGTCGCGCAGAAGCTCTGGGAGCTGGCCGAGGCCGGCTGCTACGTGGACGTCGTCTACCGCCTGCTCAACGACTGGGACGCCCCCGGCCCGCAGCGCGACATCGGCTTCTGGCTGACCCGGTCCACCAAGAACGGCAAGATCTCGCTGCACCGCCTCAACAACGACACCCGCGGCGGCTCCGCCACCCACACCAAGTACCTGCTGGTGGAGGGCGGTTACCAGGGCCAGGCCGACCAGAAGCTCGTCTTCACCGGCAGCCACCCCTACACCAACATGGGCCTCACCGAGACCGACGAGGCCCTGCTGAAGTACCAGGACGCGGGCCGTCCACGACGCCTACCTGAAGAACTTCCGCGACCAGCGCGCCGCCGCGGTCGCCGAGGACGCGCTCGGCGGCGTGGCCTAGCCGGAGGTCTCGCCCGGAGCGGCGGCGGGTCCGCCGTCCCGGGCGAGGAAGTCCAGCAGTCGGCCGTCGAGCGCGCTCGGGTCGGCGGTCGGGATCGCGTGGTGCGACAGGCCGGGCAGCAACGCGACCTCGGCGTGCGGCAGTTGACGCCGGGCCCGGGCGGCGAGGGCGGCCGCGTCGTGGGTGCGGCTGCGTTCGGCGAACAGCACCAGGGTGGGGACGGCCGGGCCGGGTGGGCGGGTGGTGCGGCCGCTGACCGGGCGGCCGACCCTGGGTGCGGTGGCGCCGAGCACGTAGAGATCGGCCCAGGCCGGGTCGGGAGCCGAACTACCGGTCTCCCAGCGGAGGTAGTCGCGGACCCGGGTCTCGGTCGGGCGCAGCAGCACGGGCAGCGCGCGCAGCAGGTAGCCGGGGCGGAAGCCGCCGAACACCTGGGTCGGGTCGAGCAGGGCCAGCCTCGTCACCCGTTGCGGGGCGTGCCGTGCGAAGGTGACGGCCAGCCAGGCGCCGTAGGAGTGGCCGCAGACGGCGGTGGCGGAGAGCCCGAGGCCGTCCAGGACGGAGCCGAGCCAGGCGGTCAGGTCGGCGGGGCGGCGCAGCGGCCGGCCCGCGCGGACGCTGCGTCCGACGTCGCCGAGGATGTCCACGGCGTAGAGCCGGTGGTGCGCACCGAGCGCCGGCGCGTTGGCGTACCAGACGGTGCCGGTGGCTCCGCCGCCGTGCAGCAGGAGGAGCGGGGCGCCGTCCGGCGGGCCGTACGCGTGCACCCGGGTCGGCCCGTACGGGGTGGGGACGGTCAGTTCGGCCGTGCCGGCGGGCCAGCGGGCGAGCAGGGCGTCGTAGGCGGCGGCGAAGCGTTCGGTCACGGTCCCTCCGGGGTGTGGCTGATCTCCTTGCGGTGGACGGTGGAGCTGTGGCGGACCCGCATGCCGACGTGCAGGTAGAGGTCGAGGGCGCCGGTCTCGGAGTGGGTGCCGAGGATGGTGGTGGGGCGGCCCGCCCGGGTGAAGGCCTGGAAGGTGGCGGCCAGCAGGTGGCGGGCCAGGCCGCGGCGGCGGTGGGCCGGGTGGACGGCCAGCTGTTCGATCCAGCCCTCGTCCGGCTCGGGGGAGTCGAGGGAGACGGTGGCGCCGGTGAGGTGGCCATCGGTGAACGCGAGCAGGGTGGCGGCCGGGGCGAAGGACGGGTGGGCGAGGGTGTGGGCGGCCCACTCGTGGTAGCCGTGGCGGCGCTGCTGCCACTCGTCGAAGCCGTCCTGGACCAGGGCGTGGAGTGCCGGGCCGTCACCCTCCCGGTACGGGCGGACGGTGCTGCCGGGCGGTGCGGGCGGGAGGTCCGCAAGGGTCGCGGTGTGCTCCAACAGCCATTCGGTGACCCGGGGCCGGTACCCGCGCGAGCGGACCAGGAAGACGGCCGCGGCGTCGGCGTCCGGCACGACCTGGGTGATCTGCTCCCCGCCGGCCGCCCTGGCCCGGGCCTCGGCCCAGTCGAGCAGTGCCGCCCCGAGTCCGAGCCCCCGGTGCTCCGGATGCACCCGCACCACGGACCGCCGGTCCACCCAGGCCCAGCCCGCCACCGCCCCGGCCGTCTCCCGCACCACGACGGTGTCCAGCTCGGCGACCAGCCCCGGCCGCGCCAGGTCGGCCGTCACCTGCCCGGCGCCGTGGCCGGCCCTGCCGTACAACTCCTGTTCGCAGCGGGCCAGGAGGGCCTCGACCTCGGGTACGTCCTCGGGTCGGACGGGGTGGCTCCGGTACCCGGCGGGCAGCAGCGGTTCGACGTGTCCCGACATGCCGTCAGCCTAACCGGCCCAGGGTGGAGGGGAGTTCAGTCCCCGACGTAGATCTGCTGCTGCGGGTCGAGGTGCTCGGCGACCGGGGTGGTGTAGTTGGCGTAGGGGGTCACGCCGCTGAGGACGTGGGCCACCGAGGCGGAGGTGGCGTCGGTGAGGCAGGCCGCCATGGCGATGGCGGCCGCTGCTGCGGCCATGGCGCGGATGTTCATCGGGACCCCCGTGATCCTTCCAGCCCGACCGCACCGGTCGGGCTGGTGATCTTCGCAGGCCGACGTCCCGCCGCACAAGGGTGGTCCGAAACGGCCTGCGGTTGTGTCAGGTCAGGGGATGATGTCCGCATGACCGAGGACCTGCCCGCCTTCCTGCGGGCCCGCTTCGCCGAGGACCGGCAGGCCGCCCTGGAGGCGCACCCGCAGGCGGCGTCGGGGTGGTGGGCGGCCGACGCCGCGACGCCGGTCGAGCGGTACCTGGCCCGCTGGAGGCCCTCGCGGGTGCTGGCCGAGACCGCCGCCAAGCAGCAGTTGCTGGAGCTCGCCAACGCGGAGTGCGCACCCGCCTGCCGGGTGGAGCACGCCTTCGACGCCGGGTGCGGCCTGCGGTGGATGGGGCCGCTGCACGTCGAGGAGGACGGCGGCCGCTGGCTCCGGGACGACACCGGGGCCCGCTTCGCGCCGCCGCCGGTGACCCCGCTCGCGACCCTGCGCCTGCTCGCCCTGCCGTACGTGGACCACCCGGGTTACCGGCGGGAGTGGGCCCCGGGGCTCTGAGCTTCGAACGGCCGAGGGCCGTCCGGCACGTGGTGTGCCGGACGGCCCTCGTGGCTCTGGCGGGGCGTCAGGGCTTGGGCTGCTGCTGGGTGATGCAGTGGATCCCGCCGCCGTTGGCGAAGATCTCGCGGGCGTCGACCAGCTCGACCGTGCGGCCCGGGTAGGCCTCGGCGAGCAGCGCGGCGGCGACCTGGTCGCGCGGGTCGTCGAAGGCGCAGAGGACGACGGCGCCGTTGGCGACGTAGTGGTTGATGTAGGAGTAGTCGACCGGCTCGCCCTCCTCGTCCAACAGGACGGTGGGGGCGGGGAGTTCGATGACCTCCAGCTGCCGGCCCTGGGCGTCGGTGGAGGCCCGCAGGATGGCGACCAGCTCCTGGCAGACCTCGTGGTCCGGGTGGGCGGGGTCGGGCTGGACGTGGGCGACGACCACACCGGGGCGGACGAAGGAGGCGACGATGTCGATGTGGCCCCGGGTGCCGAAGTCGTCGTAGTCGCGGGTGAGTCCGCGCGGCAGCCAGACCGCCTTGGTGGTGCCGAGGTGGGCGTGCAGCTCGGCCTCGACCTGCTCCCTGGTCCAGTCGGAGTTGCGGCCCTCGCCGAGCTGGACGGTGTCGGTCACCAGCACGGTGCCCTCGCCGTCCACGTGGATGCCGCCGCCCTCGTTGATCAGGCGGGAGGCGAAGCGCTGCACCTCGGTGAGCTTGGTGATCTCCTCGGCGATGTGCTGGTCGTTGTCCCACCGGGCCCAGGACTGCGCGCCCCAGCCGTTGAACACCCAGTCGGTGGCCGCGAGTTCGCCGGAGCCGTTGATCAGGAAGGTGGGGCCGATGTCCCGCATCCAGGCGTCGTCCAGCGGGCGCTCGACCAGCTCGACCGCGCCGTCGACGTAGCGGCGGACGGCGTCCAGCTCGCCGGTGTTGACGATCATCGTGACCGGCTCGTAGCGGACGATGGTGTTGGCGACCCGGGCCCAGGCCTCCCGTGCGGCGTGCAGCTGCTCGGGGGTGTCGAAGGTCTGGTTGTCGGTGGGGAAGGCCATCCAGGTGCGGTCGTGCGGGTGCCACTCGGCGGGCATCCGGAAGCCGAGCTGGGCGGGGGTGGCGGCGGTCATGGGTGTGAAGTCCTCGGTGGGTGACGGGGGTTGGACGGGGGTTGGTCAGAGGAAGTAGAGGCGGCTGAGCGAGACGGAGTCGGCCGGGGCCGAGCGGATCGGTTCGCCGTCGAGCGTGACCAGGCCGGTGGTGGCCTCGACCTGGACGGTGCCGGTGCGGGCGTTGCGGACCATGTCGGCGGGGCCGATGCCCCGGGTGCCGCGGACGGCGACCCGGCGGCGCCGGGTGGGCATGGCGTCCCCGTTCTCGACGGCGGCCCGGGCCACGAAGGCCACCGAGAGGTCGGCGGCGGTGGCCCCGTGGGCGCCGAACTGGGGGCCCAGGACCAGGGGTTCGCAGCGGTCGGTGGAGGCGTTGGGGTCACCGGTGACGCCGTAGGCGGGGAAGCCGGACTTCAGCACCAGCTGCGGTTTGGCGCCGAAGTGGTCCGGGCGCCAGAGCACGATGTCGGCGAGCTTGCCCACCTCGATCGAGCCGACCTCGTGGGAGAGGCCGTGCGCGATGGCGGGGTTGATGGTGAGCTTGGCGACGTAGCGGAGCACCCGCTCGTTGTCGTCGCCGGCCTCGGTGGTGCCGAACCCGCCGTCCAGCGGCCCGAGTTCGAGCTTCATCTTGCCGGCCATGGCGAAGGTGCGGCGCACCGTCTCGCCCGCCCGGCCCATGCCCTGGGCGTCGGAGGAGGTGATGCCGATGACGCCCAGGTCGTGCAGCACGTCCTCGGCGCCCATGGTGCCGGCCCGGATCCGGTCGCGGGCCATGGCGGCGTCGCCGGGGAGGTCGACCTTGAGGTCGTGGGCGGAGACGATCATGCCGAAGTGCTCGCCCAGGGCGTCCCGGCCGAACGGGAGGGTGGGGTTGGTGGAGGAGCCGATGACGTTGGGGACCCCGGCCATCTTGAGCACGTTGGGGACGTGCCCGCCGCCGCACCCCTCGATGTGGAAGGCGTGGATGGTACGGCCGTCCAGGACGCGCAGGGTGTCCTCGACCGAGAGGCACTCGTTGAGGCCGTCGGTGTGCAGGGCGACCTGGACGTCGTGCTCCTCGGCGACCCGCAGCGCGGTGTCGAGCGCGCGGGTGTGGGCGCCCATGTCCTCGTGCACCTTGAAGCCCGAGGCACCGCCCTCGGCCAGTGCCTCGACCAGCGGGGCCGGGTCGGAGGACGAACCGCGGCCCAGGAAGCCGATGTTGACCGGCCAGGCGTCGAAGGCGTTGAAGGCGTGGCGCAGGGCCCAGGGGGAGTTGACGCCGACGCCCCAGACCGGGCCGAACTCCTGCCCGATGACCGTGGTGACGCCGGAGGCGAGCGAGGCCTCCATGATCCGGGGCGAGAGCAGGTGGACGTGGGTGTCGATCGCGCCGGCAGTGGCGATCAGGCCCTCGCCGGAGACGATCGTGGTGCCGGTGCCGACCACCACCTCGACGCCGTCCAGGGTGTCCGGGTTGCCGGCCCGGCCGATCGCGGCGATCCGGCCGCCGATCAGGCCGATCGAGGTCTTGCGGATACCGAGGACCGCGTCGATCACCAGCACGTTGGAGATGACGACGTCACAGGTGTCGCGCACGGCGGCGGGCTTGAGGTGCAGGCCGTCGCGGGCGGTCTTGCCGAAGCCGGCCAGGAACTCGTCACCGGGGGCCTGCGAGTCGGAATCCACCCGGACGATCAGCCCGGAGTCGCCGAGCCGGATCCGGTCGCCGGCCCGGGGGCCGTGCACAGAGACGTAGTCGTGCGGGGTGATGGCGGTCATCGGCCGGCCTCCTGGAGCAGGGCAGGGGCAGGAGCGGGGGCGAGCTCGGGCGCCGTCACGAGTCCAGCTCCGCGTCGTCGAAGCCGGTCAGGTAGCCGGTGGCCCGGGCCTTGGCGAGCGCGGCCTCGCGGGCGCCGGGGGCGTCCAGCGGGCCGTCCACCAGGCCGGCGAAGCCGATCGCCACCCGGGCCCCGCCGATCGGCACCAGGCCGACCTCGACGGTGGCGCCCGGGTCGAAGCGGACCGAGGAGCCGGCCGGTACGGCGAGGTGGGTGCCGTAGGCGGCGGAGCGGTCGAAGGCGAGCCGCGGGTTGGCCTCGAAGAAATGGAAGTGCGAGGTGACCGAGATCGGCACGTCCGAGGTGTTGTGCACCGGGAGCAGCAGGGTCTCCTCGATCGGGTCGTACCCCTCGCCGCTGCCCGGCAGCGCACCGCCGGGGGCCTCGTCGCCGAGCGAACCGGCGCCCCGGAAGGGGTCGTTGACCACGGCGAGGCGGGTGCCGTCGTCGAAGACCGCCTCCACCTGGACCACCGTCACCACGTCGGCCACGCCGGGCAGCACGTCCGCGGCGGAGAGCACGGTGCGGCCGGCCTCGACGGCCTCGGCCAGCCGGCGGCCGTCCCGGGCGGCCTCGCAGACGGCGTCGGCGATCAGGGCGGTGGCCTCGGGGACGTTCAGCTTCACGCCCCGGGCCCGCCGGGCGCGGGCGAGTTCGGCGGCCGTGAAGATCAGCAGCCGGTCCCGCTCGGTGGGGGTCAGTCGCACGGTGCCTCGCTCTCCTCGCCGTGGCGGCGGCCGCTCAACTTAGAACGCCGTTCAAACTCTCTGTCCGGCCATTGAACCCGGACGGCGCCGCCGTGTCCAGCCTTGTCCGTTCCGGGGTGTTCTGCGCGCCGGGCGTCGCAATCGTGTGGCGGATGCTTGCGGGAGGGCCGGACACCGCGGGTGGCGCGGGTCGATACTGGGGCCGTCCGTGCACAGCCCAGTGAATGGAGCCCCGGCTGATGAGTGCCGCCACCGACCCCGCCGTCCTGCTGGCCGGACCGAAGGGGGCGCGGCTCCGCCTCGGCCCCGCGATCAGGCAGGCCGAGCAGAGCGTGACGGCCGCCAAGGTGGAGGCGCTGCGGGGCCTCGGCCTGACCGTGCCGCAGTACGCCGTGCTGCTCCAGCTCGCCGAGCGGACCGACCGCTCCGGCGCCCAGCTCGCCCGGGGCGCCGCCGTCACCCCGCAGACCATGGCCGGTGTGCTGGCGAACCTGGAGACCAAGGGCCTGATCGAGCGTCAGCAGTCCGAGGTGCACGGCAAGGTGATGCTGGCCCGGCTGACCGAGGCCGGGGAGGGCCTGCTCGCCGAGGCCGACGACCGCGCGGTGGGGGTGGAGGCCGCGCTCTGGTCGGCCTTCGCCCCCGAGGAGCGCGAGCAGCTGTGCGCCCTGCTGCGGCGGGCGGCGACCGCCCTGCGCCCGTAGCGGTCCACCGGCAGGGGGCTGGTGGCGGTCCAAACCTCCCGGCAGCCCCGGAAAGGATCACTCGGAGCCCCCTGAGCCCCGCTTCACCACAGGTGACCGTCCGCACACTGTTGCGTGTCCCCGCCAGTGGGCATGAGGATGGTCGTCGGTATCGGGACAGTCCGCCAGCGGGGGACGCGACGCGGCCAACTGTCCGTGAGAAGGGCTGTGGGGGGCGTTACGTGATGGAAGGCAAGGCCAGGTTCCCGCGTCAGCGGACGGCTTCGAGCAGCACGGCGGCCGGCGGGGACTCCGCCCGCGCCAGGGGCCACGACCAGCACACCCACGAGGGGCGGGCGCCGCAGGAGCCGGGCTGCGCCCTGCACCGCAGGCTGCACGCGGCGCTCAGCCCGGCCGACCTGACCGGAGTCGGCGCCGTCCGCCGCCGCCTGCGGGCCGCCCTCGACCTCTGGGGCGTCCCCGAACTCGCCGACACGGCCGAGCTGTTGACCTCCGAGCTGGTGACCAACGCGCTGCTGCACACCGAGCGCGGCGCGGTGTTGGACGCGGTGCTCAGCCCCGAGCACCGGCTGCGGATCGAGGTCCAGGACGGCACCACCCGGCTCCCGGGCCGCCGGATCGCGAGCGAGACCGCCACCTCCGGGCGCGGCCTGCAGCTGGTCGAGGCGCTGGCCGACGACTGGGGCGTCCAGCTGCGCGGTGACGGCAAGGTCACCTGGTTCGAGCTCGGCGCCGCCTGAGCGGTTCCGCCCCGCCCCTCCCGGCCCGACCCCTCCCCGCCCGCCCCTCCCGGCCGACCCCGCGACCGTCCCCCGTGCATATGCCGCGTCACCGCCCGGTCACGAAATGCACCCGGCTCATTGCCCGCACCGCCGTCCTGTGCTCATCTGGTCCTGGCCTTTCGGGTACGTCCCGCGCGTGCGGCCGGCCCCGTCACCCGAAAGCCCGCTGGTGAGGCGGTACTAGTAATCTTTCGGCAGGATAGTGAGAATGTGTGCCCGGGAAGGCAGCGGGGAGATCCGAGCCTCGACTGACCGCCCTCGACCCGAGCACCGCCCACCCACTCGGCACACGGCTGTCACGGTCCGCCCGGACCGGACGGCACGGCAGCGGCAGGAGAAAAATGGCGACTGAGCCCGAGTCCGCGGGGCCCGCACGCCGCACCCCGCCTGCCCAGTCGGCCCGCGGCACGGCCGGCCACGGCCGGTCGGCGGTCAACGCGCTGCGCCCCGCCGCCGCCGGCAGCGGGCTGGCGGCCGGCCGGATCGCCCCGGTGGTCCCGCGCGGCCTGCCCACCAGGACGGGCGACTCCACCCCCGACTGGCTCGAACCCGCGATGGCCGCCAACGGCATCGGCTCCTTCGACTGGGACATCCGCCGCGACGTGCTGGAGGGCGATCCGCGCGCCTGCGCCATCCTCGGCCTCGACCCGGGCCGCTTCGACCGCAGCGCGGCCTCCTTCCTGGCGATGCTGCACCCCGAGGACGCCCCGGTGGTCCGCCGCCGGGTCGAGCGGGCCGTCGCCGAGCTCGGCCAGTGCGGCGCCTACTACCGCACCGTCTTCCCCGGCGGCGAGCTGCATGCCGCCCGCTTCCGCGGCCGGGTGCTGGCCGACGCCTTCGGGCGGCCGTCCCGGATGGTCGGCTTCGTCTGGGACGCCACCGTCGAGCTGCACAAGCGCGAGCGCGCCGGGGCGATGGCCGCGCTGCGCGAGGAGCGCTCGCGGTTCATCAAGGAGGCGGCCAGGGCGCTCTCCGAGGCCGTCACCGTCCGGGACGTGGCGCGGGTCTTCACCGAGCTGCCGCTGCCCGGCCTGCCGCCGGACGGCCTGATCCTGGCCTCGCTGGAGGCCGGCCGGTTCCAGGTGCTCGGCGCCAGCGGCTACCGCGACGGCGACCTGCGCCAGTACGACCGCGCGCCCGTCCCGCCCGGCCACCCGGCCGCCGAGGCGATCCGCAACCGCGCCCCGGTCTTCATCTCCAGCCGCGAGGAGTACCGCGAGCGCTACCCGGACGCCTACCCGCAGATGGCCGAGAACGGCCAGCGCAGCGCCTGGGCCTTCCTGCCGCTGGTGGCCAGCGGCCGGGTGACGGGCGTCTGCGTGGTCGGCTTCGACGACGACCGCGAGCTGGACGCCGACGAGCGCACCCTGCTCTCCACCCTGGGCGGCCTGGTCGCCCAGTCGCTGGCCCGGGCCCGGCTGCACGACGCCGAGCACGAGCTGGCGGCCGGCCTGCAGCGGGTGATGCTGCCGCGCACCGTGCCCTCGGTCTCCGGCGTGACCACCGCCGTCCGCTACCTGGCGGCCGGCTCCGGCCTGCAGATCGGCGGCGACTGGTACGACGTGGTGCCGCTGCCCGGCGGCCACGTCGGCCTGGTGATCGGCGACGTGCAGGGCCACGACGTGCACGCGGCGGGGATCATGGGCCAGCTGCGGATCGCGCTGCGCGCCTACGCGGCCGAGGGCCACCCGCCCGCCGCCGTGATGGCCCGGGCCTCCCGCTTCCTGGCCGACCTGGACACCGACCACTTCGCCACCTGCACCTACGCCGAGGTGAACGTGGACTACGGCGTGGTCTACGCCGTCCGGGCCGGCCACCTCGACCCGGTGGTCCGCCGGGCCGACGGCACCGCCACCGCCGTCCCGGTGGCCGGCGGGCTGCCGCTCGGCGTCTCCCCGGACGAGGAGTACCGGGTCACCCGGTTCTCGCTGGATCCGGGGGAGACGGTGGTGCTCTGCACCGACGGCCTGGTCGAGGCCCGCGACATGGACCTGGACACCGGATACGCCCGGCTCTGCGACACCGTCGCCCGCGAGCTGCCCGGCCGGGGCGAGGGCCCGCGCGACCCGCTGGACGAACTGGCCGACCGGATCGCCTCGCTGGCCGCCGACTCGACCGAGCGCGAGGACGACATAGCGCTGCTGCTGCTCCGCTGGGACGGCCCGGCGGGCGGGCTGGCCGCGCAGCAGCTGCGCCGCCGGATCGGCCAGGCCGACCTGGCCCGGATCTCCGAGCTGCGCGGCGAGCTGCGGGACGCGCTGCGCCGCTGGGGCGTGGCGGAGCTGGTGGACTCGGCCGAGCTGCTCGCCTCCGAGCTGGTCACCAACGCGATCCGGCACACCGACCGGGACGCCATGTTCACCGCCCGGCTCTACCGGGAGGGCTCCGGGGAGGGCCGGGCCCGGCTGCGGGTCGAGGTGGAGGACGAGTCCGACCTCTGGCCGACCAGGCGCACCCCGGGCGAGCAGGCCTCCTCCGGGCGCGGCCTGATGCTGGTGGAGGCGCTGGCCGACGCCTGGGGCGTGGAGCCGCGCGGCAGCGGCAAGCGGATGTGGTTCGAACTCTCCGCCGACTGAACCGGACGGACCGTCAGGCGGCGGCCGCGGCAGGACCGGGCCGTGGCCTGATCGGTCCGGTCAAGGGTTGCGCCGGGGGCGTGGGGGGCCAACCACGCGCCGCTGCCCGACGCCCCGCGGCCTAGGGGCTGTCTCCTTGGTGGGGCCGGGCGGCCGCCGCCGGGGCACGCACCTCGCCACCTTCTCGGTCAGTCGCCGATGCTCCGCATGGACTCCTTCCTCGGCGGCGCCGAGCCACGCACCCCAGCGACGCCCGCTGATCCGACCCCACCAAGGAGACAGCCCCTAGCCGCGCCCGGCCGGAAGGTCCGTCAGCCGAACTGCTGCTCCAGGTCCTTGAGCTTCTGCTCCAGGGAGTCCAGCCGGGGCAGCGGCATGGTCTCCTCCTCCGGCGTCAGGTCGATGCTGCGCCGGACCGGCAGCGCGCCCTCGGTGGCCGGAGCGGCGGGGGCTGTCGCCCCGGAGCCCCGGGAGTTCGGGGAGCTCGGGGAGCTCGGCGATCCCTGCGAGTTCTGCGACGGTTCTATGACGGGCTCCGAACTTCCCGGCGTCAGCTGCCGGTTGGCCCCCCCGGGCCCGCCAGGCACTGCCGGGCTGGCGCCCGATGGCGCGGATCTCGGCCCGCTCCCGGCGGCTGGCCATCCGCTGGCGCTCGCGGTCCAGTGCGGCCTGCCGCTTGTCGTCGCGGACCTCCTCGACCGCCTCGTCCAGGCTGCGCACGCCCTCCAGCAGCATCAACGACCAGGCGGCGTACGTCTCCAGGGGCGCCCGCAGCCAGCGGACCACCCGGATCTGCGGCAGCGGCCGCGGCACCAGGCCCTGCTCGCGCAGGGCGGCCCGGCGGGTCTGCTTCAGCGCGCGGTCGAAGAGGATCGCGGCCGAGAGCGACATCCCGGCGAAGAACTGCGGGGCGCCGACGTGGCCGTAACCCCTGGGCGCGTGAACCCAGTTGAACCAGGCGGAGGCGCCGGCGAACAGCCAGACCAGCAGACGGGAGCCGAGCGCGGCGTCACCGTGGCTGGCCTCGCGGACGGCGAGCACCGAGCAGAACATCGCGGCGCCGTCCAGGCCGAACGGCACCAGGTACTCCCAGCCGCCGGAGAGCCCGAGGTTCTGCACCCCGAAGCCGACCAGGCCGTGGAAGGAGAGGGCCGCCGCCACGCCCGCGCAGCAGAAGAGCAGCGCGTAGGCGGAGACCCCGTACATCGACTCCTTGCGGCGGCGGCGCTCCTCGCTGCGCTCCCAGGAGTCCGTCGCACCGGTGGCGGCCGCGGCGGCCGCGGTCCTGGTGCGCAGGAAGGTCACCAGGACGGCGACCGCCACCAGACCGGCCACGCCCGTGACGGCCCAGCCCAGTGGAATATCGGACAGTTTCATGGCCGGAACCAGCCTCGCTTTCCCGCCTTGTGATGGCGAGTCACCACTATGGCCGATGACTGACGGCCTTTCGGCCGATTCCGGGCCAATGCACCGAGGAGAGGGAATTCCGAAGTCGTTGAATCCATACGGTCATATGAAATGGTCGAGCTGATTCCGACCCGGAACGCGCTATTCCGGACAGCTCCGCGGGCAGGTGAGACAGGTTTCTTCCGGACGCACCGTGTAGAACAGGCAGCAGCTCACCCGGGTCCTGGTCCGGGCGGCCGGGCCGTCCGTCAACCGCCTGAAGTCCGCCCCGCCGACGAACGGGCGCTCGGACGGGCCGGGCAGCAGTTCGGTCACCGCGGCGGCAGCCCGCTCCTCCTCGCCGAGCAGACCCCCGAGGAACCAGAGCCCCTCGATCACGTCGTCGGTGGCCATTCCCCACAGGGTGCGCGAGCCGCGTCGCATGGCCGGGCGGAAGGCGTTCAGCGTCGGGGTGAGCAACTCGGTCAGCGCGGAGCGGAGTTCGGCCCGCAGGGCGGCCTCGTCCGGCACCACCCGGGCGCCCGGCAGGTGGGCCGCGGGATCGTCCGGCAGGCAGGCGAAGCCGTCCGGGTCGACGGCGAGCTCCCCGGCCGCGCGGTCGATCGCCACCCGGTCGGCGGGCAGCCGGGGCACCCGGCGCTCCAGGAACCACGGCAGGGTGAAGGCCAGTGCGGCGGGCCAGACGAAGCGGTGCAGGCAGAAGCCGGCCGCCACGTCGGGCCGCAGCAGCTGCCCGTAGTCGGCCAGGGCCAGTGACTGGTCGTGGGCGATGAGCTCCTGGCGGACCGATTCCTCGCCGACCAGCGCGGTGGCGGAGACCCAGCCCCGGCCGGTGGGCAGCGGGCCCGCGAGGATCCGCAGGGCCGGGAAGACCAGGTGTTGGCGGGCGTAGCTGCCGAGCAGCGGCGGGCCGTCGGCGAGGGGGCCGGGGCCGGGGCCGGGGCCGGTGGGGCGGGCCTCGGTGCTGCTGGCGGTCATGCGGGCCCCCGGAGGTGGGCCGGCGCTCGGGGAGCCCGGGACGGCGGTACGGGCCGGCCCGCACGGGCGAGCCGGACCTGCCCGGGGTGGGTCCCACCGGGCAGGTTAGGCTCACCTTAGCTGATGCCCCTTCCGACGTCCCGTCAGCTTCCGCCGTCCGGGGGAGTCGCCGGAGCGGGCACGGTGTCCAGCCGCCGCGCGAGCCAGACCGGCACGCCGCCGAGCGCCTGCACCAGCCGGGCGGCCTCCGCCCGCAGCCGGGCCGCCTCGGCCGGCTCCGAGACCTCGGCCAACGCGGCCAGGGCCGGTGCCACCCCCACGGTGAAGCCGAGCTCCTCACGGATCGTCAGCGAGGCCCGGAAGCCCTCCCGGGCCTGTTCGGCGTCGCCCGCCGCGAGCGCCAGCGAGGCCAGGTGGCGCCAGGTGTAGGAGCGCAGGAGTTCGTCACCTCGCTCGGCCGCGCCGTCGTGCGCGCGCCGGTACGCGATCCAGGCCGCCTGCCGGTCGTGCAGCAGGTTCTCCGCCACCAGGCCGCGCCGGAAGTCCAGCAGGGGACGCCCCGGGGCGTCCGGCGGGAGCAGGGCCGAGGTCCGGCCGAGCGCGGCCTGGGCCTCGTCCAGCCGGTCCCGCGGGCCCAGCACGCTGGCCACGTAGGCCAGGAAACCGCGTGCGCAGGCGGCGGCGGCGCGCTGGTCGGGGGAGGCGGCCAGGGCCTCCGCCGCGCGCAGCGCCTCCTCGCCCTGCTCCCAGTGCGCGGCGGTGAACATGCACTGCTCGATGAGGAGTTCGGCCCGGGCCAGGGCCGTCGAGGGGTCGTCACGGGCCGCCGGCAGGAGCAGTTCGGCGGCCTCCTGCCAACATCCCCGGGACCGTAGCCGCCAGACCGCGTCCGTCTTGCTGCCCCCCAGGGCCGTTCCGTGCTCCGACAACGCCACCTCCTTGTGCGCGGTGTCCAGCGAGCGGGCGTGGCCGCTGTGGCGGCAATTCAACACGGGGGTGAGCTTGTGCACCAGATCACGAGCGCGAGATGATCCGGAATCAGCTCCTCCTGATCGACTGGTCCAGACCGCCGGAGCGGCGGTGGATCAGGAGGTCCACCCCGTCTCCAGCAGGGCCTCCGCCGCTCCGTTGGCCGGCTGCGGGATGCCGGACTCGTCGAGGCGGAAGAGCGCCACCAGCAGTTGCTCGCCCCGCACCAGCGCCTGCTGGGTGAAGCCCGAGCGGCTGAACAGTGCCGCCGCGATCTCCTCCGCGTGCAGGGTGCGCAGCCAGAGGCACTCCACCGTGCGGAGGTCGGCCGGCGCCCCGGAGCCGTCCACCTGGGCCACCATCCGGCCGCCCAGCAGGGTGACCAGAGAGGTCTCCTGATCCTCCGTCATCTCCAGGTCGTCGAAGCCCAGCCAGCGGAGGTAGCGGGCGGCGGTGAGCACCGCGTCGTCCTCGGAGCGCACCGGGTGCGGGCGGAACGGCGGCCGGTACTCCCAGGCGGACGGCCCGCCCTGGACCGGGACGCTGGGCCGCCGGTCGGCCGGCAGTCCGTCCAGCCCGTCGAGCGCGCGGCTGTCCAACGGCCGGTGAGCGGCCGGGCGTTGGTGCCCGGGGCCGGGGCCGGCGCTCTGCAGCCGGGGTGCCCGGTCCACCGGGAGGCGGACGGTGGCGCCGCAGTTGCAGGTGAACTCCGGCTGGGGCCACTGGTCGTCCCGGCCGCAGTGCGGGCAGCGCATGCTCAGCCAGGAGTCCTCCCAGGAGCGGAAGCGGATCTGCACCGGTATGCCGCCGCGCAGCAGCGGCACCCGCAGCCGGGCCCCGCAGGGGCAGGGCAGGCTCGGCGGGTCGTACAGGTGCTCGCGGCGGCAGGCCGGGCAGCGGATCGGGCTCGCACCGTGCGGCCGGTCCGCCGCCGGCTCGTCGAAGTCGTCGGGCAGCGGTGCTCCGGGCATCGTGCACACCGTCCGTTCTGGTCGCCTGGCCTGGTCGGTCCCATCGTCCCCGATCCGACCGGCCGTCGGCCCGGATATCGGCAATCCTCAGGGAGAGACCAGGGGCACGTCAGGGGCGCACGGTCCCGTCGGGCGGGGGTTCAGCCCGCGCCCCAGCGGGCCAGGTCCTCCGGGGTGTCCAGGTCGTCCGGGACGGCCACGTCGCCGCACTCGACCAGCTCGACCGGATGGGCGGCGAGCAGGGCACGGGCCCCGGCGTCGCCGACCGCACCGGCGGCCGCCTCGGCGAAGTGGCGGGCACCGATCAGCACCGGGTGGCCGCGCCGCCCGTGGTAACCGGCGGCGGCCAGGTCCGCACCGGCCGCGTGGGCGGCGAGCAGCCGGGCCACGGCCGCCGGCGTGACGCCCGGGGTGTCCACCAGCATCACCAGGGCGGCGGTGGCGTCCGGTGGCAGTGCGGCCAGCCCGGCGCGGAGCGAGGAGCCCATGCCGCCCTCCCAGTCGGGGTTGTCCACCAGGACGCTCGCCCCGGTGTCCACGGCGGCCCGGACCTGCTCGGCGGCGGCACCCAGCACCACCACCGCTCCGGCGCAGCCGCCCTCGCGGACCACCTTCAGCGCGTGTGAGAGCAGCGGGCGCCCCTGACGGGTGATCAGCGCCTTGGGGCGCCCGCCCAGGCGGCGTCCGCCGCCCGCCGCGAGGACCAGTGCCGGGACGTTCACGGGACTCATGCCGCTGCTCTCCTCCTACACTCGCCGCACCGCGTGGCGTGCCGTACGGCCCATCCTGCTCCACGGCGCACCCCCGGGGCCCCGTACGGAGAGTCTGGGGCCGGTGGGGAGGACGGGGCAGTTGTGCGATCGCACAGGGCGCCGCCGCAGGTCAGCGGGGTGGGCCGGTGCTTCCGCCGCTGGTGCTCGCCGGGGGGCGGGCCCTGTACTGGGCAGATGGACACCGCACCAAGCCCGCTGGTGGACCGCTTCGGCCGGGTCCACACCGATCTGCGGGTCTCGCTCACCGACCGCTGCAACCTGCGCTGCACCTACTGCATGCCGGCCGAGGGTCTGAACTGGCTGCCCCGGGCCGAGGTGCTCACGGACGACGAGGTCGAACGGCTGGCCCGGATCGCCGTCACCCGCCTCGGCATCACCGCCCTGCGGCTGACCGGCGGCGAGCCGCTGCTCCGCCGCGGCCTGCCGGGCCTGGTGGGGCGGTTGAGCGTGCTCGGGGCCGAGGTCTCGCTCACGACCAACGGCATCGGGCTGGCCCGCACGGCGGCCGACCTGAAGGCCGCCGGACTGCACCGGGTCAACGTCAGCCTGGACACCCTGCGGCCCGAACGCTACGCCGAGATCACCCGCCGGGACCGGATCGCCGACGTCTTCGCGGGCCTCGCCGCCGCCCAGGCCGCCGGACTGGCGCCGGTGAAGGTCAACGCGGTCCCGGTGCGGGGCGTCAACGACGACGAGATCGTGGAGCTGGTCGAGTTCGCGGCGGAGCACGGGTACCGGATGCGGTTCATCGAGTCGATGCCGCTCGACGCGCAGGGCGCGTGGGAGCGGGACCGGATGATCACGGCGGACGAGCTGCTCGCGGTGCTGACGGAGCGTTGGGAGCTGGTGCCGGTGGGGCGGCACGGCAACGCCCCGGCGGAGGAGTGGCGGATCGCCGGGACGGACGTGGTGGTCGGGGTGATCGCCTCGGTGACGCGGCCGTTCTGCGGCGGCTGCGACCGGGTCCGGCTGACGGCCGACGGGCAGCTGCGGAACTGCCTCTTCGCGACCGAGGAGTCCGATCTGCGGGCGCTGCTGCGCGGCGGTGCCGACGACGCGGCGATCGAACGCGCCTGGCGCAACACCATCGCCCGCAAGGGCCCGGGCCACGACATCAGCTCCGCCGACTTCGTCCAGCCCGCCCGCCCCATGTCGGCCATCGGGGGCTGACGGCGGACGCTCGGCAGGGTAGCGGCCTCAGGGGCGCGAGGAACTGCGCGGGTCGGAAGGCGGCGCACCGGCAACTGAACCACCGTCAGCCAGTTGCAGGTGCTGCCTTTCCACGGCGCGCAGTTCCTCGCGCCCCTGGCGCGCTGCCCTGCCGGCGGCGGTCAGTCCTTGCAGCGGGTGCCCGGGGCGGGGAGGGTGCCGGTGGTGAGGAAGGTGTTGACGGCGCTGGTGGTGCAGGGGTTCTTGTTGTAGCCGGTGTGGCCCTCGCCCTCGCGGGTGAGGAGGGTGGCGTTGCCGAGCTCGGTGGTGAGCTGCTCGGCCCAGGCGTACGGGGTGGCCGGGTCGCCGGTGGTGCCGACGACCAGGACCGGGGGTGCGCCGGGGGCCTTGGTGGGGGCGGGCTGCTCGGTGGTCCGGTAGGGCCAGCTGCGGCAGTCCGGGTCGAAGAGGTCCTCGTCGGTGTAGCGGGCCGAGATCAGCGGTGCCTCGTCGTGCAGCTTCTGCCGGGCGGCCGCGAACTGCGCCGCGGTGGGGACGTCCGCGCCCGGGTCCGCGCAGTGGATCGCGGTGTAGGCGTCGAGCATGTTGCTGTGCTTGCCGTCCTCGCCGCGGTCGTAGTAGTCGTCGGCCATCGCCTGCAGGTAGTCGCCCTTGTCGCGGAGCATCGCCCAGCCGAGGGCGTTGCGCAGGTACTCCCAGCTGGTGGCGTTGCCGTAGAGCATGCTCAGGGTGCCGGTCCAGGCGGAGGACGAGGTGAGCGAGCGGCCGTCGGTGGTGGTCAGCGGCTCCTTCTTCAGGCCGTCGAGGAAGGCGGCCAGCTTGGCGGGCGCCTGCTCGGGGTCCTTGCCGAGGCTGCACTGCTTCTGCTGCGCGCAGTCGGCGGCGAAGGCGCGCAGGGCCTTCTCGAAGCTGATGTTCTGCTGGACGGCGTGGTCGAGCTGACTGAGCGTCGAGTCCACGGCGCCGTCCAGGACGACCCGGCCGGCCTTGTCCGGGAACTGCTCCAGGTAGCGGGAGCCCAGGTAGGTGCCGTAGGAGAAGCCGAAGTAGTTGAGCTTGGCCTCGCCCAGGGCGGCGCGCAGGACGTCCATGTCGCGGGCGGCGTCGCGGGTGCCGACGTGGGGGAGCAGCGTGCCGGAGTTGGCCCGGCAGGCGTCGGCCATGGCCTTGCCGCGGGTGCCGTCCCGGGTGTCGGTGCTGTCGAAGGCGTCCCGGGCGCGGTCGTCCATGCAGTGCACGGCGGTGCTGGCGCCGACGCCGCGCGGGTCGAAGCCGACCAGGTCGTAGCTCTCGCGCAGGCCGTCCTTGCCGAAATCGGTGCCCCGTTGGACCATGCCGGCGCCGGAGCTGCCGGGGCCGCCGGGGTTGAGCACCAGCGAGCCGATCCGCTTGCCGTCCTGGGCGGTCCGGCGGCGGGACAGGGCGATCTCGATGGTCTCGCCGCCCGGGGCGGCGTAGTCCAGCGGGACGCGCAGGCGCGCGCACTCCGCGGTGGACTCGTCGAGCTTCGCGGTCTTCGGGTCGTCCGTGCAGGCGGCCCAGGCCAACTGCTGGCTGTAGTACGGCTTGAGCGCGGGATCGGCCTCGCCGGTCGGCTTCGGGGCCGGGCTGGGGCTCGCACTCGGGGTGGTGGTCTGGGTCGGGCTCGCGGAGCTGCTCGGCGCCGCCGTCTCGGTGCCGGAGGTGCACCCGGCGAGCAGGGCGGCCGCCAGGGCGACGGGGAGCAGACGGCCGGAGAGCCGGGCGGTGTCGGTGATCACCGCCCATGGCTATCATCCGACCGCCCTGGTGATCATCTCGTTATCCGCCGCAGAGGCCCAGCATGGTCTTCTTGTCGGCCGGGACCACCGGGAGTTGGTACTTGAGGGAGACCTGGGCGAAGCGGACCGCGTAGGAGCAGCGGACCGCCTCGTTGGCCGGGAGCCAGGCGGAGGGGCCGGAGTCGCCCTTGGAGGCGTTCTGCGAGCCGTCGGCGGGGATCAGGTTGAGCGGGTCGTTGGCGATCTGGACGCGCTTGGCCTTGGTCCAGGCGGAGGCGCCCTGCTTCCAGTCGTAGGAGAGCGGCATCACGTGGTCGATCTGGATCTTCGTGGCCTGCTGCTTGGTCCACTGCACCGTCTGCCCGGTGTAGGGGTCGTAGATGGTCATCCCGGTGACCACGCAGGCGGAGCCGTCCTTGCGGGCCACGGACCGGCCGTCGCGGGCGAGCAGGTCGTCGCGGGTGCCGCAGTCGTTGTGGCCGAACGGGACGCCGTCGACGTTGTCCGTCCACGGCGGGCCGAACTGGTCGCGGTCGTACCCGGCTTGGGAGCCGGGCTCGGCGGTGGTGACCTTGGCGATCAGGTCGCGGGCGGCCTTCCTGTCCGCGTCGGCGGTGATCGGGGCCAGGCCGGGCTTGGTGCCGTCCGGGTTCTGCAGCGGGTTGGTGCCCAGGGCGGCGCCGTCGGCGGAGGAGGGGGCCTTGTCCTGGGAGGAGCCGGAGGGGCCGCAGGCGGCGAGGGCCGGGGCGAGCAGCAGGAGCAGGGCGGTCGCGGTGAGTGTGGTCCTGCGGGCGCGCACGTTTCTTCCCCCGGGTCGGTGGTGCGGTCGGTGACGGTGCACCAGCACAGCAGCCGCCTCACGGGGGGTCAAGTCGGCGCGACGGCGCGTCGGAACGGAGTGTGCAAGCACACACGCGCCCCTCGGCGGGGGAGCCGCCGAGGGGCGCGTGGTGGTGGGCCGTCAGCCCTTGGGCTGGGCCGTCAGGTCGTAGAGCGTGGTGGAGCCGACGGTCTTGGCGGTGAAGTTCTCCGTCACCCAGGAGGCGATCTCGGAGGACCAGTTGGAGCCGCCCATGCCGCCGCCGCCCATCCCGCCGCCGCCGATGAACCAGTGCACCTTGCCGTCGGCGACGTACTGCTTGAACTGCTCCAGGGAGAGGGAGGGGTCCGAGCCGTTGAAGCCGCCGAGCGCCATCACCGGTTCGCCGCTGGCGAGTTGGTAGCTGGCCTGGTTCTGGGAGCCGACCGCGGCGGCCGTCCAGGTGTACTTGTCGGCGTCCTGCCTGAGCAGCTGGGCCACCTCGTCGCTGACCTTGGCGCCGTTGAGCAGGCCGCCCATGCCGCCGGTGCTGAAGCCGAACCGGGCCTCGCCGCCGCCGGGGAGCTGACCGGTGCCGCCGGGGAGCTGGCCGCCGCCCTGGGGGAACTGGCCGTTGCCGCCCGGGAGTTGGCCGCCGCCCTGCGGGAGCTGGCCGTTGCCGCCCGGGAACTGCCCCGTGCCGCCCGGGAACTGGCCGCGCCCGGTGCCGCCCTGCGGGAAGCCCCCGCCGTCGCCGTTCATCCGCATCCGGGGCCCGCCGCCGCCCGGCCCGAAGCCGTTGCCGCCCTCGACCCGGGGGCCGGCCGTCACGATGGAGCCGGTGTGCGGGGTCGCGACGGTCTCGACCGCGTAGGCCGCCGGACCGCCGAGGGCCGCTGCCAGGGCGGCCAGGCCGGCCACCGCGCCGAGCCGGGCGCCGGTGCGGCCGGGCAGGGTCAGCACGGGGGCGAGGGCCAGCACGAGCGCCGCCACCAGGCCGACGGCGAGCACGGCCCAGCGCAGCCACGGGAGGAACTCGGAGCTGCGGCCGAGCAGGACGTAGGCCCAGACCGCCGTGACGGCGACGGTCAGCGCCAGCAGGGTCGCGTACGGGACCCTGGCCCGGGCCCGCCAGAGGCCGTCCGCGCCCATGCCGACCAGGGCGGCGACCGCCGGCGCGAGGGCCACGGTGTAGTACTGGTGGAAGATCCCGGACATGAAGCTGAAGGTCAGGCCGGTGCAGAGCAGCCAGCCGCCCCAGACCAGGAAGGCGGTGCGGGCGCCGTCGGTGCGCGGTGCGCGGCGGGTGGCCCAGAGGCCGAGCAGCAGCAGGATCAGGGCGGCCGGCAGCAGCCAGGCGATCTGGCCGCCGATGTCGCCGTCGAACAGCCGGCTGATGCCGGTGCTGCCCCACATGCCGCCGCCCTGCCCGCCGCCGGGGCGGCCTCCGCCGCCGACGCTGCCGGTCTCCTCGCCGGTGATCCGGCCGAGGCCGTTGTAGCCGAAGGTGACGGAGAGGAAGTCGTTGTCCTGCGAGCCGCCGATGTAGGGGCGGGAGGAGGCCGGGACCAGCTCGACGACGGCCACCCACCAGCCGGCGGAGACGATCAATGCCAGCGCGCCGTAGAGCAGTTGGACCACCCGTCGGCCGAGACCGGTGGGTGCGACCACCAGGTACACCAGGGCGAGGGCGGGCAGCACCAGGAAGGCCTGGAGGGTCTTGGTGAGGAAGCCGAAGCCGAGCATCACGCCGACGAACACCAGCCAGCGGGTGCTCGCGGTCTCGGTGGCCCGGACGGTGCCGTAGGCGGCCAGCGTGAGCAGCAGCACCAGCAGCGCGTCCGGGTTGTTGAAGCGGAACATCAGCGCGGCCACCGGGGTGAGCGCCAGCACCGCCCCGGCCACCAGGCCGCCGAGCGGGGAGAACCGGCGGCGCACCGTCGCGTACACGGTGGCCACGGTGCCCACCGCCATCAGGACCTGGGGCATCAGCAGGCTGAAGGAGTTGAGGCCGAACACCCGGGCGGAGAGCGCCATCGGCCAGAGCGACATCGGCGCCTTGTCGACGGTGATGAAGTTGGCCGCGTCGGAGGAGCCGTAGAAGAAGGCCTTCCAGCTCTGCGAACCGGCCTGCACGGCCGCCGAGTAGAAGGAGTTGGCCCAGCCGTTGGCGGTCAGGTTCCAGAAGTAGAGGACCGCGGTCAGGGCCAGCAGGCCGAGCAGCGCCGGGCGGGCCCAGGCCGGGTCGTCGGGGCGGCCGCGCCAGGTGCGGGCCGGGAGGGTGGCCAGCCGGGCGGACCAGGTGGCCGGGCCCTTGGGGCCGGTGGCCGGCAGCGGGAGGGAGGGGAAGAGCGGGGGGGACCTCGGCCCGGGCCGGTGGCGTCGGGGCGGCGGGCGGCTCCGGCGGCGGGTAGTTCGCAGCCTCGGGCCACGGTTCGCTGGTCGGAGGTGGGGAACTGGTCGTGGTCATGGGGATACGCTCGGGCGTCCCCCTGAGATTCCGATGAGGGGCGGCTGTGAGCCGCTTTCAAATCCGGCCGCCCCGTTCCCCGGCGGGGCTCAGGCGGACTGAACCTGCGTCAGGTGCTTGCCGAGCCATTCCAGCGCGGGCGGGATCTCCCTGGTCCAGGTGTGGAAGTTGTGGCCGCCGCTGTCCAGGGTGATGGTCGCCATCCGGGTCGGCGCCTTGAAGTTGGCGACCATCTCCTTGGTGGCCTGGTAGTTGTACTCGTTGTAGCTGGTGGCCAGCAGCAGCGAGACCGCCGGGGCGGGCCGGTTCTTCAGCAGCCAGACCAGGTCGTTCTCCTTCTTCAGCTGCTCGTCCCCCTCGAACAGGTCGCCGGTGGTGGCGTCGATCGGGGTGGTGTAGTAGCCGGAGAGCGAGATCGCCGTGCGGTACGAGTCCGGCTTGCGCAGCGCGAACTTGAGGGCGCAGTACCCGCCGGTGGAGTTGCCGATCGCGACCCGCTGGTCGGGCTGGTCCGACACCCGGTAGGAGGCGGCGACCGCCTTCGGCAGGTCCTCGGTGAAGTACGTCTCCACCTGCGGGCCGCGCGGGACGTCGACGCACTCGGTGTCCCGGTTGCCGACCACGGTCGGACGCATCATCACCAGCACGGTCGGCGGCAGCTTGCCGGACTCGATCGCGGCCAGCGTGGAGGCCGGGTACTCCAGCAGCGAGATCAGCTTCTCGGCCGACCCCGGGTAGCCGGAGAGCACCAGCGCCATCGGGAACCTGCGGTGGTCGTAGTCGGTCTGGAAGTACTGCGGCGGCAGGTAGACGTAGGCGTCGCCGCTGATGCCGGACTTGGCGCCCTTGATGGTGACCTGTTGGATCACCCCGGCCCGCTCGCGGGAGGAGCCCTGCGAGGAGTACACCTTCTGCTCCCCGCGCAGCGCCACCGCCTTGCCGGGCTGCTGCTCCACCACCACGCCGGGGCTGCCGCTGGTGCCGAGCAGGTCGGTCCAGCTGGTGTAGAAGCCGAAGTAGGAGTTGGCCACCAGGCCCATCGCGGCCAGCAGGGCGACCTGCGCCACCAGGAAGGCGCCGATCCGCCCGGCCCAGGCCTTCCACCCCTTCCCCGCGAGCCGCGGCCAGAGCCACATGGTGAGCACGAACGCCACCACCGCGAGGACGACGGCGACGATCTGGATCGGGGTTCCGGTCAAGCTGGGCACTTGCTGATCGTAGATGAGAGATTCCTGTGTCCGGTGCTCCGGGGCCCCGGACTGCCCCGTTCCGCACCGGGTCTGCCCCCGCGATCACGCCGGGGCTGCCCTCCCGCTCGTGCTATAAACGGCCGCATGAGCGAAGCCCTGGCGCGGCGGCCCGCGACGCTGGAGGACGTGGCCCGGGAGGCGGGGGTCTCGCGATCGACCGTCTCACGGGTGATCAACAACATCCGGAACGTGGACCCCGAGCTCCAACAGGTGGTCCGGGACGCGGTGGCCGCCACCGGTTACGTCCCCAACGCGGCCGCCCGGGCCCTGGTGACCAGACGGGCCGGGGCGGTGGCGCTGGTCTTCTCCGGTGCGCCCGGGCAGGGCGAGATCTTCACCGACCCCTTCTTCGGACGGGTCGTCAGCGGAGTGATCGGCGCGCTGCGCCCGCTCGGCGTGCACCCCGTGCTGATGCTGGCGGACGACGCGGCGGCCCGCGAGGAGGTGCTCTCCTTCCTCCGGCAGGGCAACGCCGACGGCGCGATGCTGGTCTCCACCCGGGCCGGGGACCCGCTGCCCGGCCGACTGGTGGAGGCCGGGCTGCCCGTGGTGGTCTTCGGCAGCCCGCCGGAGGGCCTGGCCGACGGGCTGAGCTGGGTCGACCTGGCCAACGTCGAGGGCGGCCGGCTGGCCGCCGGGCACCTGCGGGACCGCGGCTGCCGCCGGATCGTCTCCATCGCCGGGCCCTCCGCGATCTCCGCCGGGCGGGACCGGGAGGCGGGGGTGCGCGAGGTGCTCGGTGACCTGCCGTCGGCCGAGGGCGACTTCGGACAGGCCAGCGGGGCGGCGGCGATGGCGCGGCTGCTCGCCGCGCACCCGGACCTGGACGGTGTGGTGGCCGCCAACGACCTGATGGCCCGGGGCGCGGTCGCGGTGCTCGCCGAGCACGGGCGGCGGGTGCCGCAGGACGTGGCGGTGGTGGGCTTCGACGACAGCAGCGCGGCCACCGGCGGGCTTCCGCTGCTGTCGACGGTCCGTCAGCCGGTGGAGCGGATGGCCGCCGAGATGGCCCGCATCCTGCTGGAACGCGTCGCCGACCCGGCCGCCGGGCCCGCCTCGGTGGTCTTCGAACCGGAGCTCGTGGTCCGCGAGTCCGCCTGACCGCCGAGGGCCGGAAGGGGAACGGCAACACGTGCAACTGGCTCACGTGCCCCGATCCCACGCCGGTCCGCCTTCCGGACTCGCGCAGTTCCTCGTGCCCCTGACGGGTCAGGTCACGCAGAAGCCGTAGGGGCGGGAGCCGAACTCGCGGCCGTCGGCCGTCCTCGCACGGACGTCGAGGTAGTGGTCGCCGCTCTCGGTGGGGGTCCAGGTGAGGGTGGCCCGGCCGTGATGGCGGGCCGGAAGGGTGTGCTCCTCGCCGCCGTCGACGGAGTAGACGTAGGAGACCACGCCGGGCGTGTGCGGGGTGAAGGTGAAGGTGCCCGGGGTGCCGACGCCGCCGCCGCACCGGTTCTCCGGGTAGACCGCCGAGCCGACGCCGGTGGCGACCGCCTCGCCGCTGAACCACCAACGCTCGTCGCTGATCCAGCCGTTGGCGCTCCGGCTGGACACCCGGAGGCTGGTCCCCTCGGTCAGCAGGACCGGAAGGACGGCCGTGCCGTCCTTCCTCGCCGCCACCTCGACCGTCCGGGTGTCGTCCTCCGACTCGATCTCCACCGCGTAGGAGACGATCCGGCTGACGGACTGCGCGTGCGCGTTCGGGGTCAGCCGCAGCGGCACGGTGGTGCCCAACTCGACCAGCGGCGGGACGGCCGCGACGGACGGGGCGGTGGACCGCAGGTTGAACTGGTAGGTCACCCGGGAGGACTGGTTCATGGACCGGTCGAGGGTCACCACCGTGAGGGTGTGGCGGGAGAACCAGCCGGCCGGCGGCAGCAGCTTGACGGTGGCCCGGCCGCCGAGCCGGTCGGCGCGGACGTAGTGGTCGGCGTCGGCGTACGGGTCGGTGGGCTTGGGGATGCCGTACTGGCCGATCGCGGTGCCGTGCACCGGCAGCTCGCCCCAGGAGAACTCGAACCCGGCCACGTCCCCCGTGCCGTTGGCGTCGAAGGTGAACTCGACCGGCTCGCCGCCGTCGCTCCACTTGCCCTCGGGGTAGTTCGAGGAGGTGACCAGCGGCGCGGTGGCCGGGCGGGTGTTGTCGACGGCGAAGTAGCACGGTGCGGACCAGCCGGAGACCTCGCTCCCGGCCACGCTGCGCACCGCCCAGCCGTAGGTGGGGCCCTCCGTGAGCGCCGCCATCGGCACGGTGACCGGGGCCTCGAAGCGGGTGCTCACCTCGGTGCTGGTGAGGGTGGCGGTCCGGGCCGGGTCCTCGACGGGCCAGAACCGGTACTCGGCGGCCAGGTAGGGGTGCCCGGTGGGGTCGGTGTGCTGCGGGACTCCCATCAGCTCGACCCCGTTGCCGCCCCACAGCCGGGTGGGGGCTCCGGGCGCGGTGGAGCAGAAGTTCAGCCCGTTGAACAGGTCGGTGGGAACGGCCGCGCCGGTGGTGGCACCGGCCGGAGGTGCGGTGAGCAGGACGAGGGCGAACGTTCCGGCTGAGGCCAGTGCCGTGCGCACCCTGGAACCGGTGAATCCGGGCATGTGTGATTTCCTCCCCCGTGGAAGGCCCGTTTCGGCGGGCCGGGGGAAATGTTAGGTGAATTCCCTTGCTGTTCAAGGGAATTGACCGTAACAATGCCGCACCGATGGGTCGGGACTTCCGACATTCGGGGATGAGGTGGGAGACTCGGGGCAGATCCGATGAGAGGAAGCGCGATGGGATTCAAGCGACTGCTGGCCGGTCTCGGGGCCGGTGGTGCCTCGGTGGAGACGGTCCTCGCCGACCCGAACGTGCTGCCCGGAGGCACGCTCCACGGTGAGGTGCGGATCCAGGGCGGCAAGGTGGACCAGCGGATCGAGGGGCTGACCCTCAGCCTCCAGGCCAGGGTCGAGGTGGAGAGCGGCGAGGGCGAGCACCACCAGGACATCCGCTTCCAGCCGACCCGGCTCGGCGGGGAGTTCGAGCTCAAGGAGGGCGCGCTGCACGCCGTGCCGTTCGCGATTCCGGTGCCGTGGGAGACGCCGGTGACGGCGGTCGGCGGGCAGCAGCTGCGCGGCATGGTGCTCGGCGTGCACACCGAGCTGGCGATCGACCGCGCGGTGGACGCGGGCGACCTCGACCCGATCGTGGTCCACCCGCTCCCGGTGCAGCAGGCGATCCTGGACGCGTTCGGCCGGCTCGGCTTCGGTTTCCGGAGCGCGGACCTGGAGCGCGGCCACATCCGCAACACCCGCCAGCGGCTGCCGTTCTACCAGGAGATCGAGTTCTTCGCGCCGCAGCAGCAGTACCCGGGCCTGAACCAGGTCGAGCTCTCCTTCGTGGCGGACGAGCACGCGGTGGACGTGGTGCTGGAGATGGACAAGAAGGGCGGCCTCTTCACCGAGGGGTCCGACACCTTCCGCTCCTTCACCGTCGCGCACGCGGACGTGAACGCCACGGACTGGGCCGGGTACCTGCACCAGTGGCTCCATTCGGTGGGCGGTCAGCGCGGCTGGCTCTGATCCGACCGGTCCCGCGCCTACGGTGACGGGATGTCAGTGAGTCGCAGGGCGCTCCTCGGCGGGGTGACGGTGGGCCTGGTGGCTGCCTGCGGCGGCCCGGTGACGGCACCACCGTCACCCGCCGCGTCCTCGGCTCCGCCGTCCTCCGACCCGCTGAGCCCGTCGCCGAGCCCGTCGCCCTCCCCGACGCCCGCGCCCCCGCCGACCCGGGCGGAGGTGCTCGCCCGGTACGGCGGGCAGCCCGCCGGGCGCTGGGGGACGGACGTGCCCGGCGTGCTCGGCCGCCTGGAGGGGGAGGAGGTCGCGCTCACCTTCGACGCCTGCGGCGGCCCCGGGGGCAGCGGCTGCGACGAGGCGCTGCTGCGGACGCTGCGTCAGCACGCCGTGCCCGCCACCCTGTTCGTGAACGCGCGCTGGCTGGCGGCCGATCCGGGGCGGGCCCGGGAGCTGGCCGCCGATCCGCTGTTCGAGCTGGCCAACCACGGCACCGCGCACCGCCCGCTCTCGGTGGACGGCCGCTCCGCGTACGGGATCGCCGGGACCCGGGACGTCGGCGAGGTCTACGACGAGGTGGCCGCCAACCACCAGGGGCTGGCCGAACTGACCGGCCGTCCGCCGCGCTTCTTCCGCTCCGGCACCGCGCACTACGACGAGACCGCCGTCCGGGTGGTCGGTGAGCTGGGCGAGCGGGTGGCCGGGTTCACCGTGAACGCCGACGCGGGGGCCACCTTCAGCGCCGCCCAGGTGCGGCAGGCGCTGGCCGCGGTCGGCCCCGGGGCGATCGTGATCGCGCACGTCAACCGGCCCGGGCACGGCACCGCCACCGGCTTCGCCGCCGCGCTGCCGGAACTGCTCGGTGCCGGGCGGAGGTTCGTACGCCTCTCGAATGGTGTAGACCACCTGGGTTAGCCGCTATCGTGCCGGTCAACCACCGGGAGGGCCAGCCATGACCACCACCAGTACCACCACCGAGCGAGTGCGCACCGTCCGGGCCGGGACGGCCTCCGGCGAGGTGATCCGCTGCGGGGTCTCCGACGCGATGCTGGCCGAGCTGGCGGTCTCCGTCGTCTTCTTCTACGACCGCCCGCTGGACGAGCAGCGGCTCGCGGACGGCCTGGCGGTGGCGCTGGGCCGGGTGCCGATGTTCGCCGGACGGCTGCGGAGCACCGGTGCGGACCTGGAGATCGTCTGCTCCGACGCGGGCGTCCCGATGGTCTCGGCGGACGCCCCCGAGGCCCTGGGCGAGGCGCTCGGCCGGATGACCCTGGCGGCCTCCGGGTACGTCGACCACGTCGCCGCCCAGGCCGTTCACGAGGGCGAACTCCCGCTGTTCACCGTCCGGTTGACCCGCCTCGCGGACGGCGGGACGGCACTGGGGTGCTCCTGGCACCACGTGCTCGGGGACGTCCAGACCTTCATGACCCTGATGCGGGCCTGGTCGGCGGCGGTGGACGGCGCCGAGCTGCCGGAGGTGCTGCCGGTCGAGGACCGGGAGGCGTACCTGGCCTCGGTGCTGCCCGAGCGGGACTCCGGGCGGCTGGGGTTCAGGATCCCCGGGCCGGAGGAGGCGGAGCTGCTGGGCCGGGAGTTCGCGGTCGCGGCCCGGGCCAACCGCACCGTACAGGTGTACTTCACCGACGCCGAAGTCGCCCGGCTGCGGGACGGGTTCGAGGAGTCGGCGGGGCGCCGGCTGTCGGTCAACGACGTGCTCTGCGCCCATGTGGTCACCGCGGTCCGCCGGCTGGACGAGGACCACGAGGCCCGCACCCTGGTGCTGCCGGTGAACGTGCGCCGCCACCTGGGCCTGCCGGCCGGCGGTCTGGGCAACGTGCTGGGGGAGATCGTGCTGAGCTGCCCGGCCGACGCCGATCCGGCCGCACTGGCCGCCGAGATCCGGGCCGGGGTGGAGGGATTCCTCACCGACCACCTCAGCCTGCGGACCAACCGTGACTTCCTCGCCGGGCTCGGCCGGGAGCGGCTGCGCGAGTGCGTCCCGCTCGGCTTCGACCCGGAAGCCAAGACCTTCACCCTCTCCACCTGGTCCCGCTCCGGGGTCTACGAGCTGGCCTTCGAGGGGCACCGGCCGATCGCCTTCAGCCCGGCCGCCAGCGTCCAACTCCCCTGGGTTTCCTGGCTGGTGGAGGGCTTCGAGGGGAGCGGTCACCTGCTCACCGTCTCGCTGCCGGTCCGGCTGGCCGGCCGGCTGCGCACCGAGGCGGGGCAGGCCCTGCTGCACTCGCACCGGGCGGCCGACGAGCAACTCCCGGCGATCGCGCGGCAGATGAAGAAGCTGGCCTGACCACGGGCCGCAGGCCGCCGGCCCGCCCCCACCTCCGCCGAGGTGGGGGCGGGCCGCCGCGTCAGCGGGCCGGGGTCACGGGAAGGAGACCACGGTGGACGGGGTGGTGCCGGTGCCCGAGGTGGCGGCGCCGGTGGAGTTGACCACGTGGTTGTACTGGCCGTTGCCGCCCAGCGAGACCACCGAGAGGTCGTGGAACTTCACGCCCGGGCGGACCGGGGCCTCGAAGCCGTGCTCCTGACGGATGCTCGGGTCCACGTTGTAGTAGCAGTAGCTGCCCAGGCCCCAGCCCTCGTGGGTCTGGACGTCCGGGCCGACCCGGTAGGCGGCGTAGCCCTGGGTCGAACCGTTCTGCACCGCGGCCTGGTTGGGGGCGTCGTAGGCCTTCTCGTTCTGGAAGAAGATGGTCTTGCCGCGCTCGCCGAACCACTGGACGTCGTACTTGTTGAAGTGCTCGACGAACAGACCGCTGGTCAGCACGTCGTCGCCGTTCACGATCAGACCGTAGTCCGAGCGGTTGGTCTCCCAGCCGACGCCGTCACCGTGGTCGGCCCGCCAGAGCCAGGTGTGGTCCACGATCACGTCGTCGCTGTTGACCACGACGGCCGTGGTGGCCTTGCCGGCGCCCGCGCCGCCGACCCGGACGAAGACGTCCTGGACGGTGGTGGGGTTGGCGGTGTGGTCGGCCGAGGCGCCGGTGGGCCCGACCTCCAGCAGGGTGGGGGAGTTGACGGTGCCGGCGTCGATCAGGAAGCCGGCCAGCTTCACGCCGTCCACGTCGGCGACCTTCATCGCGGTGACGCCGTTGTCCGGGACGAGGGTGGCCAGGCCGAGGCCGAGCACCACGGTGTCCGGGCGGGTCACGTTGATCGTCTGGTCGACGTGGTAGACGCCGGGCGTGAACAGCAGGTTGAGGCCCTGGGCCAGCGCCGCGTTGATGGTGGCGGCGGTGGCGCCGGCCTTCACCACGTAGAACTGGGAGAGCGGGATGGAGCTGCCCTGCGGGGTGCCGTTGCCCCAGCTGGTGCCGCGCGCGTCGGTGCGCTTGGCCGGGACGAAGACCTTGTAGTCGGCGCCGTCCAGGTAGAGGAAGGGCTTCTCCCGGGAGACCGGGGTGGTGTCCAGGGTGGTGTAGGCGGGGTTCGGGAAGCTCTGCGCGGGAGCGCCCTGGACGCCGGAGAAGACCTGGTTCCAGACCGAGTTGGAGAAGCCGCCGATCGAGCTGTCCCGGGTGTACCACTGCTGCTGCGAGTAGTTGCCGATCTGGCCGTCGATCTTGCTGTCGGCGATGTACCCGCCGCTGGCCCAGCCGTAGCCGTTGGGGGCCAGGTTGAGGCCGCCCTTGACGTGCATCCGGCGGAACGGCGCGGCCTGGGCGACGGCCCAGCGGTCGGTGCCGCTCACCGGGTTGAGGGCCAGGTTCTCGGTGGAGCGCCAGAAGTTCTGGGTCGCGTTGCCGTTGAACCAGCCGGCGTCCACGGTGACGTCACCGTTGATGGTGGTGTCGTCGGGGGAGAGGCCGAGGCCGCTGACCGAGGTGTAGAAGCCGACCTGGGCGTTGAGGTTGTTGTACGTGCCCGGCTTGAAGAGGAACTGGTAACGCCCGCTGCCGAACTGGGCCGACTCCTGCTGCTGGAAGACCTGGTCCAGCTTGGCCTGGATGTTCGGGGTGGACGGGTCGAAGACGATCACGTTGGGGCCGAGGTCGCCACCGCCCTGGATCGGGGGCAGGCCGGTGCCGGTGTTGACCTTGAAGTCCCAGAGCGAGTAGCCGTACCCGGTGCCCCGGGTCAGGCCGTTCATCCGGACGTAGCGGCCGGAGCCGGAGACGTCCAGGGCCTCGGTGCCGCCCGCGCCGTTGGTGGTGCTCTGGATGGTGGTCCAGGCGTTGCCGTCGGCCGAGGTCTGGATCTGGTACGACTTCCCGTACGCGGCCTCCCAGTTGAGCACCACCCGGCAGAGCTGCTGGACCGAGCCGAGGTCCACCTGGAGCCACTGCGGGTCACTGGCCGCCGAGGCCCAGCGGGTGCCGGAGTTGCCGTCGGTGGCGGCCGAGGCCGGGGTGCCGCCGTTCTCGGTGGAGGAGGCGGTGGTGGGGCGGCCCTGGGCGGCGTCGGTGGTGGAGCAGGTGGAGCCGCCGGTCTGGGTGCCGAAGACCTGGAACTCCCAGAGCGAGTAGCCGTACCCGGTGCCCCGGGTCAGGCCGTTCATCCGGACGTAGCGGCCGGTGCCGGTGACGTTCAGGGTCTCCACACCGCCGGTGCCGTTGGTGGTGGTGTGGATGGTGGTCCAGGCGTTGCCGTCGGCCGAGGTCTGGATCTGGTACGACTTCCCGTACGCGGCCTCCCAGTTGAGCACCACCTTGCTGATGGTGGAGCTGGCGCCGAGGTCGACCTGGAGCCACTGCTGGTCGCTCGCGGCGGAGGACCAGCGGGTGGCGGTGGAGCCGTCCACGGCGAGGGCCGCGGCGGTGCCGCCGTTCTCGGTGGAGGAGGCGGTGACCGTCTTGCCCTGGGAGATCAGGGCGTCGGCGGCGTGGGCGGTGGTGCCGGGCAGGGCGAGCAGTGCTCCGGAGAGCAGTGCCAGCGTGGTGGCGGTCGCGGCCGTGCCGCGTGCCGAGGTGAGCCTCACGGGCTTCTCCTGCGGTGGGTGGGGGGGTGGGGGTCGGGAGGCGCGGGCGGTGGACACTACACACCGGCGGATCTTCGGAGAGCGCTCCCCGGTGGGAGTCTGGAGGGCCCAACTCGCGGCTGTCAAGCACCCGGTGGAAACCTGACGGAAACCGGGAAGACCCGACGTGTACGCCCAAGTGCGGGCTCCTGGAAGGGAGTTCGCGCAGGTGGGGGACCCTGCGCGTACCCGTGCGGACGGCCTCCGGAGTTCGCCGTGCCGCCGCCCCTCGCCCCGTCCGGATCTCGCCCCGTCCCGCTCCCGCGTCTCGGGCCGGAGATCCGCCGGAGGCGGCGACTCCGGTCGGCAGCCGGTTCCCGCTACGCGGGGGCGAGCCGGCGGAGCTCCCCGCCCGAGGTGAGGAAGTGCGTCAGCGGCAGGGTGGCCGCGCCCACCGTGACGGCGTCCGGGCCCAGCCGGCCCAGGGTGATGGTGGTCTGGGCGCGCGGGAAGCGCAGGGCGTACTCGGTGGCGGCGGCCTCGATGCCCGGGAGCAGCCGCGGCCCGAGCAGCAGCCCGGCCCAGCCGCCGATCACGATCCGTTCGGGGTTGAAGAGGTTGACCAGATCGGCGATGGCCGCGCCCAGGTACTCGGCGGCCTCGGCGAGCAGGGCCTCCGCCGCCGGGTCGCCCGTTTCGGCGGCGGCCAGCAGGGCGGCCAGGCCCTCCTTCTCCGAACTGCCGGGCGGCGCCGCGCCCCACCGCTCGACCAGCGCCTCCGCGCCGACGTACGCCTCCAGGCAGCCCTTGGAGCCGCACCGGCAGAGCCGCCCGCCGACGTGCACCTTGGTGTGGCCCCACTCGCCCGCGCTGCTGGTGGCGCCGCGGAAGCGCGAGCCGTCGGCGATCACGCAGGCCCCGACGCCGGAGCCGAACAGCGCGACCACCGCGTGCCGCGCACCCTGCCCGGCACCGAACCACATCTCGGCCTGCCCCAGGGTCTTGGCGCCGTTGTCCACGTAGAGCGGCAGGTCGGTGCCGGCCCGGAGCAACCGGCCGAGCGGCACGGCGTCCCAGCCGACGGTCTGGCTGTGCACCACCACGCCGTACCCGTCCGAGTCGGGCTCGCCCTGCTCCACGATGCCGGGCACGCCGATGCCGACCCCGAGCACGGTGCCGCGGTCCACTCCGGTGCGCTCCAGCACCTCGCCGATGCCGGTGAGCATCAGCTCGACCACGTGGTCCACGTCGTGACCGTGGTCGGAGAGCGGGTGGTCGCTGGCGGCCAGCTCGGTCAGCGCCAGGTCGAAGAGCGCGACCCGCACCTGGGTCTCGCCCACGTCCACCCCGATCAGGTGCGCCCGGTCGGGGGTGACCTGGAGCAGGATCCGCGGGCGGCCGCCGTCCGAGTCGACCGAGCCGCACTCCTCCACCAGCCCGTCGGCGATCAGTTCGCCCACCACGTTGCTGACCGAGCCGCCGCTCAGGCCGCTGATCCGCCCCAACTCCTGTCTGCTCAGCGGACCTTCGAAGTACAGCCGGTGCAACAGGGTGGAACGGCTGCCCCGTCGCAGGTCACGGACGGTCTGCTTGCCTCGCTCTGCCATCTGGTCTCCCTCCTGACTCGAATCTATCGCTGCGCGGACTCTTGACGCCAGCTTTTCTCACACGTTAAATCACGGTCCGAAGTAAGCATCTGAGCTCGCGGTTCCACGGCGGCTCACACTTCCCCCGAATCCCACCACCCACTCGTCCGAGAGGGACACGGTCATGCGCTTCCACCGTCTCGCCGCAGCCACCGCTCTGGTCTCCGTCCTCACCCTGACCGCCACCGCCTGCGGCGGCGGGTCCTCCTCCGAGGGCGGCGACAACAGCGCCCCGAAGGAACTCACCTACTGGGCCAGCAACCAGGGCACCAGCCTGGAGAACGACAAGCAGGTCCTGGAGCCCGAACTGAGAAAGTTCGAGCAGCAGACCGGGATCAAGGTCAAGCTCGAGGTCGTCCCCTGGTCCGACCTGCTGAACCGGATCCTGGCCGCCACTGCGTCCGGCCAGGGCCCCGACGTGCTGAACATCGGCAACACCTGGTCCGCCTCGCTGCAGGCCACCGGCGCCCTGCTGCCGTTCGACGAGGCCACCTTCGGCAAGATCGGGGGCAAGGACCGCTTCACGCCGTCCACCATCGCCTCCGCCGGCGCGGCGGGCAAGGACCCGGCGGCCGTCCCGCTGTACTCCATGGCCTACGGCCTCTACTACAACAAGAAGCTCTTCCAGCAGGCCGGCATCGCCCAGCCCCCCGCCACCTGGGACGAGCTGCTGACGGACGCCCAGAAGCTCACCAAGGACGGCAAGTTCGGCCTCGCCATCGAGGGCGGCAACGTCTCGGAGAACGTCCACCACGCCTTCGCCTTCGGCAAGCAGCACGGCGCCGACTGGTTCGACGCCTCCGGCAAGCCCGCCTTCGCCACCCCCGAGGCGGTCGCCGCGGTCAAGCAGTACGTCGACTTCATCGCCAAGGACAAGATCGTCGCCCCCGGCAACGCCGAGTACGCCGCCAACCAGTCGGTGACCGACTTCGCCAGCGGCAAGGCCGCGATGCTGATGTGGCAGGCGGCCGGTGCCTCGCTCAAGTCGCACGGCATGGCCCCCGAGGACTACGCCGTCGCGCCGATCCCGCTCCCGGCGGGCGCCACCGGCGCCAAGGCCACCACCTCGATGGTCGCGGGCATCAACCTGGCGGTCTTCAAGAACACCAAGAACACCGACGGCGCGCTGCAGTTCGTGAAGTTCATGACCAGCAACGAGGAGCAGGTCCAGCTCAACAAGACCTACGGCTCCATCCCGCCGGTCAAGGAGGCCCAGGCCGATCCCGCCTTCTCCACCCCGGAGTTGAAGACCCTGGCCACCGTGCTGCAGACCAGCGCCGCCCCGCTGCCGCAGGTGGCGAACGAGAGCCAGTTCGAGACCCTGGTCGGCACGGCGGTGAAGAACCTGCTGGCCGCGGCCGCCTCCGGCAAGCCGGTCACGGACGAGTCGGTCAAGGCCGAACTCACCAAGGCCCAGCAGCAGATGCCGGCCTAGAGCTCCCGGCTGTTGGGGGGCGGCGTCACGACGCCCGGGCTGTCGCCTGGACGGCTTCTCCTCAGTCGCCGCAGCTCCGCTGCTACTCCTTCGTCGGCGCCGCCCAGACTCGGCCCGGACGCCGCTCCTTCTCCCACCCCCCAACAGCCGGAAGCTCTTTGATCTGATGCGACAGCGATTCGGCCGACGTGCCCTGCCCTACCTGCTCCTGCTCCCGGCGCTCGCCCTGGAGCTGCTGATCCACCTGGTCCCGATGGTGGTCGGCATCGCGATGAGCTTCAAGCAGCTCACCCAGTTCTTCATCCGGGACTGGTCGGCCGCGCCCTGGTCCGGCCTCGCCAACTACCGCGTGGCGGTGGACTTCGACGCACCGATCGGCCGATCGCTGCTGCACTCGTTCTGGGTCACCTGTACGTTCACCGCCCTGGCGGTCGGGCTCTCCTGGCTGCTGGGGACGGCGGCGGCGGTCTTCCTCCAGCAGGAGTTCCGGGGGCGGGGCCTGCTCCGCACCCTGTTCCTGGTGCCGTACGCGCTGCCGGTCTACGCGGCGGTGATCACCTGGTCGTTCATGTTCCAGCGGGACACCGGCCTGGTGAACCACTTCCTGGTGGACCAGCTCCACCTGCTGGACGAGAAGCCGTTCTGGCTGATCGGCGAGAACAGCTTCTGGGCCCTGGTGGTGGTCGCGGTCTGGAAGACCTGGCCGTTCGCCTTCCTGACCCTGATGGCCGGCCTGCAGAACATCCCGCGCGAGCTCTACGAGGCCTCCGCGATCGACGGGGCCGGGGTCTGGCAGCAGATCCGCCGGATCACCCTGCCGTCCCTGCGGCCGGTCAACCAGGTGCTGGTGCTGGTGCTCTTCCTCTGGACCTTCAACGACTTCAACACCCCCTACGTGCTGTTCGGCAAGTCCGCCCCCGAGCAGGCCGACCTGATCTCCATCCACATCTACCAGTCCTCCTTCGTCACCTGGAACTTCGGCTCCGGCTCGGCCATGTCCGTGCTGCTGCTGCTCTTCCTGCTGCTGGTGACGGCGGTCTACCTGTTCGTCGGCTCGCGCCGGAGGGACGCCGATGCTTAAGCCTCCTTCGTCCTTCCGCTGGGCCCGCCGGGTGTTCCTCACCCTGCTGACCGCCTTCGTGCTGGCGCCGGTGCTGGTGATGCTCAGCTCCTCGCTCAAGCCGCTGCGCGACGTCCAGGGCCCGTTCCGCTGGATCCCCAGCGAGCTGACGCTCCGTCCGTACGTCGACATCTGGACGACCGTCCCGCTGGCCGACTACTTCGTCAACTCGCTGATCGTGTCGGTGAGCGCGACGCTCTGCTCGGTGGCCATCGCGGTCTTCGCCGCCTACGGCGTGAGCCGCTACCGCTTCCGCGGCCGCAAGCTCTTCACCGTCACGGTGCTCTCCACCCAGATGTTCCCCGGCATCCTCTTCCTGCTGCCGCTCTTCCTCATCTTCGTGAACCTCGGCAACGCCACCGGCATCGCCCTCTACGGCAGCCGGGGCGGGCTGATCCTCACCTACCTCACCTTCTCGCTCCCGTTCTCGATCTGGATGCTGGTCGGCTACTTCGACTCCATCCCGCGGGACTTGGACGAGGCGGCGGCGGTGGACGGCTGCGGCCCGCTGCGCACGCTGCTGCGGATCGTGGTCCCCGCGGCCACCCCCGGCATCATCGCCGTCTCGGTCTACGCCTTCATGACCGCCTGGGGCGAGGTGCTGTTCGCCTCGGTGATGACCAACAAGACCACCCGCACCCTGTCCGTCGGCCTCCAGGGGTACGCCACCCAGACCGACGTGTACTGGAACCAGGTGATGGCCGCCTCCCTGGTGGTCAGCGTCCCCGTGGTCGCCGGATTCCTCCTGCTGCAGCGCTACCTGGTGGCCGGCCTCACCGCCGGCGCCGTCAAGTGACCCTCCTCTCCGTCCCCTTCGAAAGGCAAGCTGACATGGAACTCCGTTCTCTCCCCGACGACTTCGTCTGGGGCGCGGCCACCGCCGCCTACCAGATCGAGGGCGCCGTCGCCGAGGACGGCCGGGCCCCGTCGATCTGGGACACCTTCTCCCACACCCCGGGCAAGGTCGACAACGGGGACACCGGTGACGTGGCGTGCGACCACTACCACCGCTGGCCGGAGGACCTCGGCCTGGCCTCCCGGCTGGGCCTGGGCGCCTACCGCTTCTCGATCGCCTGGCCCCGCGTGGTGCCGCAGGCCGACGGCGTGGTCAACCCGGCCGGGCTGGACTTCTACGACCGGCTGGTGGAAGCCCAGTTGGAGGCCGGCCTCACCCCCTTCCCGACCCTGTACCACTGGGACCTCCCGCAGGCCCAGCAGGACCGGGGCGGCTGGGCCGAGCGCGCCACGGCCGAACGCTTCGCCGAGTACGCGGCCGTGGTGGCCGAGCGCCTCGGCGACCGGGTGACCAACTGGGCCACCCTCAACGAGCCGCTCTGCTCCGCCTGGATCGGCCACCTCGACGGCAACATGGCCCCCGGCATCAAGGACCTCACCACCGCCGTCCGGGCCTCCTACCACCTGCACCTCGGCCACGGCCTCGCCGTCCAGGTCCTGCGGGAGTCCGTGCCGGGCGCGAAGATCGGCATCGTCAACAACCTCAGCACCATCGAGCCGGCCTCCGGCTCGGCCGCCGACCTGGCCGCCGCCGTCCGCGCCGACGGCCACATCAACCGGTGGTGGCTGGACCCGGTCTTCGGGCGCGGCTACCCCGAGGACATGGTCAAGCTCTACGGCGTCGAACTCCCGGTCCGGGAGGGCGACATGGAGCTGATCGGGGCCCCGCTGGACTGGATCGGCCTGAACTACTACTTCCGGCAGTTCGTGACCGACGACCCGTCCGGACCGGCGCCCGGCTTCCGCCAGGTGCGCGGCCCGAACGCGGAGCACACCGCGATGGACTGGGAGGTGCACGCCCCGGGCCTGGAGGAGCTGATCCTCCGTCTGTCGAACGAGTACGGCGCCTCGAAGATCTACGTCACCGAGAACGGGTCCGCCTACGCCGACACCGTCACCCCCGAGGGCGCCGTCCACGACCCCGGCCGCACCGCCTACCTGGAGCAGCACCTCGCCGCCTGCGACCGCGCCGTGGCCCAGGGCGCCCCGCTGGCCGGGTACTTCGCCTGGTCCCTGCTCGACAACTTCGAGTGGGCGTACGGCTACGACAAGCGCTTCGGCCTGGTCCACGTCGACTACGAGACCCAGCGACGCACCGTCAAGACCAGCGGCCTGCGCTACGCCGAGCTGATAGCGGCCCACCGCAGCCGCTGAGCGGAACCATCTGAGGCCGGCCGGGGGACCACCCCGGTCGGCCCTTCCACGTCCGGCCTCCGGTCGTAGACTCCGTGGAGTCCGGAGGCGAGGAGGGGCAGTGGAGGCATGGATCTCCGTACTGGGTGGGGACCCGGTGCGCGAACTTCAGGAACTCGACGGGTGGTTGAACGAGGAACCGGAGCTGCGGGGGAAGGTGCGGCCGCGGGCCGCCCGGCCGGGGCACGGTGAACTCGGCGCGCCGTACGACGTGTTGATCGCGGCGATCGGCAGCGGCGGGGTGGTCACCGTCCTGGCCGGATCGCTGCACGGCTACCTGACCCGCCCGCGCGGCGCCGACGTGCGGATCTCGGTCTCCTCGCCGGACGGGCGGAGCGTCGAGCTGGAGGCCCAACGGGTCGAGGACGTCGAGGCCTTGCTGCGCCAGGTGATCGCCGCCACGGAGGAGCCCGGCAGGGCCGGGGCCGAAGTCGAGGGCGGGGGACGGGGCGAGGTCGAGGCATGAGCCGGGCGGTCGACCCGGGGCGGTCGCGGGTGGTGCTGATCGGTACGTCGGCCTACCGCGACGAGCGGCTGCCCGATCTGGGGGTGGTCGCGGCCGGAGTCGCCGATCTGGAAAGGGTGTTGACCGATCCCGGGCTCGGCGGCTTCCCGGCGGAGCACTGCCGCACCGTGCCGCCGGACGCCGACCTGGCCCGGGTGGGGGAGGAGTTGGCGGCCGCTGCCGAGGAGGCGGAGGACCTGCTGCTGGTCTACTTCGCCGGGCACGGCCTGATCGACCGGCGGGGCAAGCTCCACCTGGGTCTGGCCGGCACCCACGTCGACCGGCTCCCCTACACCGCCCTGCCCTTCGAGGCCGTCCGGGAGACCTTCCTGGACAGTCGGGCGGAGAACCGCGTGCTGATCCTGGACAGCTGCTTCAGCGGCCGGGCGGTGGGCCGTCCGATGGCGGAGTCGTCGCAACCGCACCTCGCCGAGCTGGAGGTCTCCGGTGCCTTCACCCTCACCTCGGCCCCGGCCAACCGGGCCGCCCTGATGCTGGACGGCGAGCCGCACACCGCGTTCACCGGGCGGCTGCTCCGGCTGCTGGAGGAGGGCAGCCCGCAGGCCGGGCCGATGCTCACCCCGGCGGACCTGTTCCGGCACCTCCGTGCCCAACTCGCCGCCGAAGGGCTCCCGTTGCCGCAGCACCTCGGCACCGACACCGCCGGTGAGCTGGGACTGGTCCGCAACCGGCAGGCCGGGACGGGCCATCGGCCGCCGGTGGGGCAGGCGCTCCCGGTCCTGGTGCACGCGGCCGTCACCGGGCCGGCGTCGCCGGTTCGGGAGGCGGTACCCGAGGTCGCGGAGCGGGCGGTCGAGGAGGCGCTCCGGCACACCGCGCGGGCGGACACCAAGCAGCTGCGGCGCATCCTCCTCGCCGCCGTCGCCCCGGTGGTCGCCAAGGCCTCGGTCGAGCAGGCCCTGGGCATGGCCGCCACCGTCTCCGACCCGGACCGACGACAGTCGATCACGGCGGACATCGCCGTGGTGCTCGCCGCCGAGGACCCCTTCAGGGCCATCGACATGGCACAGAGCCTCTGGGAGCCCTACCGGAGCGAGGCCATCATGGAGAGCGCCCGGGTCGACGGCCACCGCGACCGGGCCGACGGACTGTACCTGCTGGACACCTACTTCCTGTCCGACAAGCGTCCGAGCCGGAAGAGTTCGGTCCGCTGGGAGGACGTGGTGCGCTCGGTCGCCGCCTTCGCGCCGGACCGCGCGGAGGAGCTCGCCGACGCCCTGCCGGAGGGCTACTCCCGCACCGTGGCCCGCGCCCGCGTCGCCCTGGCCCTGGCAGCCGCGGACCCCGGCCGCGCCCTCCGGCTGCTGCCCGACCACTGCAGGCCCTGGGAGACGCTCTCCGTCGCCGAGGCCCTGGCGGCCGTCGACCCGGACCGGGCACTGGCCTTCCTCGCCCCCCATGCGGACCAACAGGCCTACCCCCACGCCCTGGTGGGCGTCTGCCGGGCGGTGGCCGCCACCGATCCCGGGCGGGCCGCCCGCCTCGCCGACACCATCACCGATCGCTCCCGCCGCGCCGAGGCCCTGGCCGCCGTGGCCGTCGTGGCCGGTGCCGCCGACCCGGGCCGTGCCCTGGAGATCACCCGCACCATCGGCGACCCCGAGGCCGAGCAGGCCGCCCGCGCCGATCTGGCCCCCGTCCTGGCCGCCACTGACCCGCAAGGCGCGATGGCCCTGGCGGGCACCGTCACGGACAGCCCCTGGACGGTGTACGCCCTCACCGGGATCGCCGCCGTCCTGCTCGGCGCCGGCCACCGCCGGAGCGGTGCCGCCGCCCTCGCGGCAGCCCTTCGCTGAACCACGGGGACGGCGGCACCGCACCGGCTACAGGCCCGGGATCTGCCGGGCGGCGAAGGCCTGACGGACCGTCGCCGCCGCCTGGTCGCCGTACATCGCCCGGGCGGTGGCCACGGTGGCCTGGGCCGCGGCGGAGAAGGAGGTGTCGGGGGCGAAGGAGAACTGGGCGTTGACGATCACGCGGTCGGCGGTGCGGGCGCCGAGCGCCTTGCGGACGTCGTACAGCGCCCGGGACCAGATCTCGCCGTCCGCGTGCACCTCGCCGACCCGGTCGGCGTAGGTCTTGCCGGTGTCGAGGCGGCGCAGGCAGTGCGGCGTGGTGGTGGTGTAGGCGGTCGAGTCCCAGTCGCCGACGCAGGCCTCCTCGGCCCGGCCGGTCCAGCCGTACCGGGTCTGGGCGGCCTGACCGACCGCCAGGGCGAGGTAGTCGCCGAAGGCCTCGCCGATCGATCCGGCCTCCACCGAGCTGCCGAAGCCGGGCACCTGGGCCTCGTGCACCGCGTGACCGTACTCGTGCACGATCACCTCGGCGTCCTCGGCGTCGTCCACGCCGCCCTTGCCGAGGCGGATCTCGTTCTTCTTGTCGGTGAAGAAGGAGTTGTCGGATCCCCACTGGTTGAGCCGGACCTGCTGGACCTTGTCGTTGGCCCCGCGCAGCTCGCCGCCGAAGCCCAGGCCCTGGAGGTACTCCTGCGCCTCGTTGACCCAGAAGTACGCCATCACCTGCTCGAACCGGTCGTCGCTGCGGGTGTACCGGAAGTCCCCGGCGGCCGACCGCGCGGGGGTTCCGGTCTCCGAACGGACCGCCGCCCAGCGGCCGGAGAGGCCGCCGCTCGCGTCGAGGTTGCGCAGTGCCACGGTCGCGTAGGCGGAGGCCGGCACGGCGGAATCGGCGTCCTTGGCGTCGGTCAGCGACTGGTCCCCGGTCGCCTGCACGGGGTTGACCCGGAAGACCTGGCCGGTGGGAACGGCGGGGGCGGCGGGGGCGGCCACGGCCGGGGAGACCGGGACGGCGAGGGTGGCCAGGGCGGCGGCGGTGGCCAGGGCGAGGCGGGAAGCACGGGTGGTACGGGACAAGGCTCCTCCAGGGCGGGCTGGTGGCGGACTGCGGCGGCCCGACCGATCGGTCGGGTCCGACGGCGGGGATCATGTCGCATCGCCACGGGAATGGACAGGGCCCGGACCGAACCCGTCGGAACTCCTAACACCGTGATCCGGCGGCCCCGTTAGGGGGTTGCCAAACCGTTTTCCGGCCGCCGAGACTCCAAGGAAGGCGGAGCGGAGGAGGGGCAGTGGAGGCTTGGCTTTCGGTGCGGGGCGGCGACGCGGTGTGCGAACTGCGTGAACTGGAGCGGTGGTTGGAGATCGATCCGCTGCTGTGCGGCCGGATCCGGGCGCGCGCCGCGCGGCGCTGGCGCGGTGAGCTCGGCCTCCCTTACGGAGTGCTGGTCGTGGCGGTCGGGCACGGCGGGGCGGCGGGCGCACTGGCCGGGGCGCTGCACGGCTTCCTGACCCGGCCGGGTGCCGGTGGGGTACGGATCTCGGTCTCCTCGCCGGACGGTCGGAGCGTACGCCTGGCCGACCAACGGCCCGAGGAGGTCGAGGCCCTGGTGCGCGACGTGCTCACTGCCCCGACGGAGGACGAGTTCGAGGACGAGTACGCGGCGTGGCTGGCCGGGAGCGGGGCCCTCGCTTCCTAGAGTGGGCCTCCCGCTCGCTGTTGCTTCCGGAAGGCTGCCCGTGTCCTCCTCCGCCGACCGTGTCCAGCAACTCTCGGACGGGCTGGCCGCCAAGTGGACCTCGCCCCGGGGCGTCGAGCTGATGGCGGCTGGCGCCACGGTGGTGGCGGGCCTGCTCCGTGAAGGGCCGCTGGCGGTAGGGCGGGCGGGCGAGCTCCTGGGGTGGCCGGGCGAGGAAGTGCTCGACCGCTTCCGCGCGATGGACTTCGAGTTGGAGACGGACCCGGCGGGCAGGGTGACCGGCGCCGGGGTCTCCCTCGACCTCCGGCGGCCCCACCTGATGGAGCTCCAGGGGCAGCGGGTGGCCGGCTGGTGCGCCATGGACGTCCTGATGTTCCCCCTGGTCCTCGGCGAGGCCGCGAGCGCCGTCGTCTCCCGCTGCGCCGCCACCGCCGACCCCGTCTCCCTGACCGTCACCCCCACCGGCCTCCACACCGTCAGCCCGGCGGGCACCGCCGTGACCCTGGCCCCGGCCACCGGAGCCGACATCCGCGAGGTCTTCTGCGACCGCGTCTCCTTCTACCGCTCCCCGGCCGAAGCCGACCTCGCCGTCGCCCGTGACCCCGACCTTGCCGCCTGCACCGCGGCCGAGGCCTGGTCCGTCGCCCGCCGCCTCGCCGACCTGTTCTGACGGGCCTCGCGGGATAGGTGGTGGCGGCTCTTGCGGGATGCTCGTCAGCCAGCTGCTCGGCCGCAGGCGCTGGAGTCAAATGCTGCGGATGATCTCCTGGCGCTGGGCCTGGAACTCGTCTTCAGTGATGAGGTCCTGGTCCCGGAGATCCTGAAGCTCCCTCAACCGGGCTGCACGGTCGGTGGGAGGCACCGGCGGCACCGGGTACGGAGGGGGCGCCGGGTACTGAGCCTGCTGCGGGTACGGCGGCTGCGCCGGGTACTGCGGTGGCTGCACGGGATGCGGGTAGTACGGCGGCGGCTGCACAGGGTAGGGCTGCGCCGGGTACGGGGGCTGCGGCTGATGGACCGGGTAAGGCTGAGGCGCTACGTGGACGTTCTGCTGTACGACCATGGCAGTGGACTCGTGGAGCATCTGGAGGTGGCCGCATGCGCGGCACTTGCGGGCCACCAGCTCCGACATGCCCATGGTCATCGTGGCAGCGCCGGCCCGACCGGCCGCGCGGCCCGCATTGCCGACCACGGATCCGGTGCACTTCGAGCAGTTCTGACAGCCTGTCTGAACCCTTTTCGCCACGGCCTCGTCCCTTTTCCGCTCGCAGATGGAGGAATCGTATGCGCTTCGGTCGCGCAGCGTGAGGCCCTTTCGCCTTGAGCCTGATGCCGGTGGGCATCCCAGCCGGGAACGCGTGAGGGTCGCAACGGTGTTCCGTGCTGGGCATGGTGGAAGGTGAACGGGCCAACTGCCTTCGTGGAAGATGGCGTTGAGTAGCACCGTGGGCGCAGCGGAGGCAGCCGCAGGGCGGGGTTCGTATGATCGGCGGACGAGGCCGGTCGGGGGAGTGGGGGAGTCGTGGGCGGGAAGCGGGTCGTGGTCGTCACCGGGGGCGGGACGGGGATCGGGGCGGCGACCGCTCGGGTGTTGCGGGAGGCCGGGCACGAGGTGGTGGTGTCCGGGCGGCGGGCGGAGCCGTTGGCGGCGGTGGCGCGGGAGACCGGGGCGGTCGCGCACGTGGCGGACACCACGGATCAGCGGCAGGTGGAGGGGCTGGTCGCGGCGACGGTCGAACGGTTCGGGCAGCTGGACGGGCTGGTGCTGAACGCCGGGATCGGGCGGCCGGGAGCGGTCGGGGAGCTCGCGGTGGAGGACTGGGAGGCGGTGCTGCGGACCAACGTCACGGGGCCGTTCCTGATGCTGCGCGCCGCGCTGCCGCACCTGTTGGCGGCGGAGGGCGGTGGCGCGGTGGTCGGCGTCGCCTCGGTCTCCGCGATTCGCAGCGGGCACGGCAACGCCGCGTACGCCACCTCCAAGGCCGCGCTGCTCCAGCTCTGCCGCTCGGTGGCGGTCGACTACGGCTGGCAGGGCGTGCGGTCCAACGTGGTCTGCCCCAGCTGGATCCGCACCGAGATGGCCGACCGCCCGATGGGGCGCCTCGCGCGGCTGAGCGGGCACGAGGACGTGGAGGCCGCGTACGAGGAGGCGACCCGGCTCAACCCGCTGGGACGGGCGGGGGAGGCGGCCGAAGTCGCCGAAGCCGTCGCCTGGTTGCTCTCCCCGGCCGCGAGCCTGGTCAACGGTGCGGTGCTCAACGTCGACGGCGGCATCAGCGCGCTGGACCCGGGGACGGTGCCGTTCCCCTTCCGGGTGGAGCGCCGGGAGGGCTGATCTGCTTGCATGGGGCTCCATGAGCGCCATACTCACCAGTGTCATAGCCGTGTTGGGGACCCTGTTCGGCTCCCTGCTCACCCATCTGTTCCAGCAGCGTTCGGCCCGGCAGGCGGAGTGGAGCGCACGGGCGGAGCGGCACCGGCAGGAGCGGATCGAGGCCTTCGGGGCCTTCGCCGGGGTGCTGGTGGAGCTCCGCCAAGCGCTGCTGCACCACTGGCACTGCGTGCACGAGGGCACCGACGCCGCCGAGGAGCCCACCCTCCGCAACCGCTCCTTCGAGCTCCGCTCCCGCGCCCAACATGCCCTCTTCCAGGTCCAGTTGACCGCCAGGACGCCCGAGATCGCCGCCGTCGCGGCATCGGCCTTCGAGACGGTCGGCCGGATCGACCGGGCCACCGACCTGGCGGACGTCATCGCCCGGCGGGACGCCACCCGTCTGCTGATCGACGAGTTCGTGGCCACGGCGAGGCAGCACCTGTGAGGTCCTGACGTGGCTTCAGGGGATAATCGCAACCGTGACAGAGCACCGCGAATGGACCCATGACGGCACCGGACTCGCCTGGCTGTCGGCCCGGCTCGGACGGCCGGAGCCCGGCCCCGGGCACCTGGTGTCCCAGCTGCTGCCCGACGGGTACCAGGCGTACGTCCGGATCTTCCACCGCTTCGAGAGCCTCGACGGCGCCGTCCAGGGCCCGAGTTGGCGGGAGTGGGCGGAGCGGTCGGGCGTCCCGTTCCTCCCGGAGCTCTCGCACCGCTGGCTGAAGGACGGGCTGGAGACCCAGGACGAGGACGGCGAGGTGACCACCGTCCGCTGGGTGGCGGAGGACGGGGCGCTGGACGCGGCGAGCCGCCGCGCGCTGGCCGGCGCACTGGAGACGGTGACGGGGGATCAGCCCGTGCACTACGCCTGGGACCTGGCCGCCGTCACCAACGGCCTCGACGCCCCGCTGCTGCGCACCGCCCCGCTGGCCGGGCTGGAGGCCGTGCGCACCGAGGCGGCCGCGCTCGTCGGCGACTCCGGCCCGGAGTACTGGTGGCCCGAGGACCGCACCTGGGTGGTCTGCACCGACTACGACCTGCTCTCCACCTACGTCGCCTGCGACACCCCCACCGCCGCCCTCCTCCTCGCCACCCCGTCCCTGGAGACCATCCAGGCCACCCCGCACACCCGCGTCGACTGGTCCACCGAACCCCCGCACGCCGAGGCTCGGCCCCACTGACCACACCGGTTGGTGGGAGGAGAGAGACGTCGTGCCGGCCGAACCGGAGGATCAGTGGTCCTGCCGCGTTGTAGCGTGGTAGCGGCCTACCTGTACGGAGGAGACGTGACCGCGCAACCGGAGCACCGTGCCGAGGAGCTGATCCCGCGCCCTGAGCGGACCATCACCGCCCTCAGGGCTGCCCTTGCTGTCGTAGCCCCGGACCGCCTGCTGGAGATGCAGACCGAGCAGGCCGAAGCGATCACCAAGGCCATCGACTCCGACACCCTCGATCCTCTCCGCGGGTTCCTCCTGCGATGGGCGGTCGTGGTCGAGATCGAGCGGTATCCGGCGACGGCCTCCAAGCTTCGCCGAGCCGAATACCTGATGCAGGTGGCAGCGGAAGCGGATGACTCCCGTCGTCATGCGCTCGTTGCCGCCGAGATCGTCCGAGCCGCGTACCGAGCGCTGGGCACATGACCTGGTCCTGGGAGTACCTCCCCAGCGAGGAGTACGTGATCAGCGAGGTGCCGCCGGCCTTCGTCGCCGAAGTCGAGAAGAAGGCCGACGAGCTGGTTCGAGCTGCGGAGGCCCTCTACCTGGACGGGGCCTCGTATCGGGGCGAGAACCCCAGGAGCAGGACGGCCGACGTTCCGGGCGGCATGTTCGAGTACCTGACCGTGGTGCGGCACGAGCAGATCTACATCGTCCAGGTCACGTACCTGTAGGCCACGACGAGCCCGTCCGTGCCACCTGCCGCTACGGGGAGCCGCGGTTCTCCCTGCGCCGGACGAACTTCAACCCCGACCAGTCGTCCCCGAGGGCGGCCACCTTCACGTCGACGACGCCGAGCGGCAGGAACAGCTCCCGCAGCCCGTTCTCCGTGATGTCGCTGTCGTGCCCGGCCGCCCGCCGGGGCCAGGCGATCCACAGCATCGCGTGATCGTCGAGCTCCCCGACCAGTTCGGCGGCCTCCGCGGCCAGTACGGCGAACGACCGGTGGAAGGCGAGCGCCACATCGGCCCCCCGCGGACCGCCGGCCGCGACCGTGCTCCCCTCGGGCAGGTCCGGGACCTCCCACCCGCCGGGCCGGTGCGACACCCGCACCTGGTCGCCCGCCCTGATGCCGATCTTCTTGGCGAGCGGAGTCCCGGAGTACCCTCCCGCCGGCGCCCCGGAGCCCTGCCCCCGGTCACCCACGTCGAATCCTTTCGGCAACGGTCAGTGCATCAACGCTTGGACCAATGATTGGCGCACTCCGCCGCTCCTGCTGGGTCGGCACCCTCTTGGCGGACCCCGCGCGAGACGGCGGCCCCATATCCTGAGGGGCGACAGGAAGGAGCCCTTGATGAGCGTCGACGAGGTCATGCACACCAAGTTCCCCGCTGGGTACGTGGTCTTCTTCGGTACCGACGGGAAGGTGGTCATGACTCCGCAGAGCTTTGAGCACTCCAGCACGATCAAGTCGATGCAGATCGACTCGCTCTCGCTCGGCCGGCACGCGAAGACCGTCTCCGACGTCTACCTGGACTTCCCGGCCGACGAGAACTCGGCCCCGGACTTCGCGATCCTGCGGGAGGACGCACAGCGGCAGGGCAAGCGCTACGGCTTCGACGACGTGCTGCTGATCGCCGAGGTGGTGTCGGTCTCCTCCGCGCGCAAGGACTACGACGACTGCACGGCGAAGTACGGCCGCTACGGCATCCCGGTCTACGTGGTGGTCGACCCGTACACCGCCGAGGTCGTCGTCCACTCTCAGCCCACCGGCTCCGGCTACATCGCGGCCCACACCCACAAGTACGGGACGGGCAAGCTGCCCATCGAGCTGGCCGACGGACGCACCTACACCCTCGACCTGGACGAACTGCCCCGGCCGGAGACGGACGCCGGCTGATCGCACCGCCCAGCTCGTCGGTCATCGACGATTCCCCGGGTCGGCCTGCCGAGGCGCGCCGTATTCTGACGGTGCGTCGGCGACGGCGTGGGGCGGGAGGAGCGGGGATGGCGAGTCAGTCGGCGTCCGGCGGGGCGACGTTCGCGATGTCGAACGACTTCGCGGCCATCATCTGTGCGGTGCTGGCCGCGTTGCTCGTGGTGGCGGCGCTGGAGGCGGTCAACGGGTTCCGGGACAGCCGGCAGCGCAACGAGGAGCTGTTGCTGGAGTACGCCGAGCCGATCAGGCGGACGCTGCTCGCCCGGAGTACCGGCGTTCCGCTCCTGCCGGCCGAGCAGGGTGCCGTCGACAAGGAACTGCGGCGGTTCTGGATCCGCAAGCACTCGCTCCAACGGACCCGGATGTTCGCGGCGCTGTACATGGGCAGCAGTGCGCTCCTGGTCTGCGGCATAGCGGCGGCGGTCCGCTGGGCGGCCCTCAAGCAACCCAGTGCCGGGTACGCCACCGCTGAGTTCTGTCTGCTGGTGGCGGGACTGTCCACCGTGATGCTCGCCGTCGGACTGGCGCTCAGGCTCTCCGTGGACCGCAAGTACCGGCGGCACCGCCTCCAGATCGAGCTCTCCCGCCAACTCGGTGAGCCGAACGCTACGCTGGCGCACCGTCAGCTGCTGGACTGGACGCTGGAAGCGGGCAACGGCTCGATCATCGAGATCGCCGGGCAGCGCTTCGTCCACCCGTGGAAGTCGGGTCGGATGTCCAGGACGCCTCTCGATTAGCCCCCGGCCCGACCGAGGAGACGGACGCTAGCTCGCGGTGCGCGGGATGCGGCGTTGCCAGTCCCGTTCGAAGACGACGTCCCCGCCCTCCAGGGCGGTGAGGTGGTTGTGGACGGTGAAGTGGTGGGCGTCGCAGGTGATTTCGGAGCGGGTGCGGACGGTGGTGTCCCAGCCGAGGTCGGGGCGTTGGAGGCGGACGGTCCAGTCGGAGCGGGTGGTGGCGGAGAGGGGGGAGTCGGCGAGGACGGCGTAGGACTCCAGGGCGTGTTCGTCGTAGACCAGGCCGTCGGGGTAGATCCGGGTGCCGCCGTAGTTGGGGTCGACCTCCAGGCGGTGTTCGCCGGTGGCGACGTCGCGGATGAGCAGGCGTTCGGGGCGGGCGGTGAGGGGTTCGGGGTAGGTGACGTCCAGGCCCTCGGACTGCTCGGGGGGTTCGAAGGTGACCGGTGGGGAGCCGGCGTCGGCGGCCAGGTGGCGGACGGGGAGGGTCAGGCGGCTGTGGCCGGGGTCGACCTCGAAGCCGGTGGGGTCGGGCTGGGGCCAGATCCAGGGCCAGTAGGCGGAGGAGAGGGCGAGCCGCAGGCGGTGGCCGGCGGGGAAGGCGTGGGCGATGGAGACGAGTTCGAAGGTGACGTCCTCGACCTCGCCCGGGGTCCATTCGACCACCCGGTCGCGGCCCTGACGGGAGCTCAGGTTGAGCACGCCGCGGGTGACCAGGGTGGAGGAGCCGTCGGGGGCGACGTCGCAGAGCCGGGCGACGACCTGCCCGCGCCGGGCCCGGCTGCGCACCCGCAGCCGCACCGAGGCCCGCCCCAGGACCTCCACCGGCTCGGGCAGCGGCAGTGAGTCGAAGCAGACCGAGCGCCCGTCCTCCTCGCGCTGGTCCGGCGGGAGGTCGGAGGCGTTGCCGAAGGGGAAGAACCGCCCGGCGTCGATGCCGGTGTGCTGCGGGGAGCGGACCTCCACGTAGCGGTCGGCGGAGGTGCCGGCGGTGCGCAGCGCGTCGTCGAGGCCGTAGCCGACCTCGCGGACGTCGGGGGAGGGCCAGGTGTCGTCGCCGACCCAGCGGCCGGGCCGGTTGGCGTACACGGTCGCGGGCGGGACCGACTCGTTCATCCAACTGCGCAGTGCGGGCTCGGACATGACGCCGTTGTCGACGCCCTTGAGCCAGTGGTCCCACCAGCGCAGGGTCTCCTGGAGGAAGCCGATCGCGGGGCCGGGCGGCAGGCCGCGGTCGGGGTACTGGTGCGACCAGGGGCCGATGATGCCGCGCACCGGTGCGTCGAGGTGTTCCAGCAGTCGCAGGACGGTGTCCCGGTAGGGGTCGGCCCAGCCGCCGACGGCGAGCACCGCGGCGGTGATCGCGCCGTAGTCCTCGCAGACGCTGCCGTGCCGCCAGTAGTCGTCCCGCACCTGGTGGGTGAGCCAGGGGTGGACGAAGGGTTCGACGGACTCCAAGCGCGACAGCCACATCCGGCGCCAGTCCTCGCCGACGTACTTCGGGTCCGGCGGGCGGGCGACGAAGGCCAGCATGGTGGCTGACCAGGCGTGCATGTCGACCGCGAGCAGTGAACCGCCCATGTAGTGCACGTCGTTGTCGTACCGGTCGTCGGTGGAGCAGACGGTGACGACGGCCTTGAGCGGCTCGGGGGCCAGCGCGGCGATCTGGAGGCTGTTGAAGCCGCCCCAGGAGATGCCGAACATGCCGACCTTCCCGCTGCACCAGGGCTGCGCGGCCAGCCACTCCACCACCTCGACGCCGTCGGCCAGCTCCTGCGCGGAGTACTCGTCGCCGGGCAGGCCGCCGGAGTTGCCGTGCCCGCGCACGTCCACCCGGACCGAGGCGTAGCCGTGGCCGGCGTACCAGGGGTGGCGCTGGGCGTCGCGCGGGGCGGTCCAGTCGGTCAGCCGGTACGGGAGGTACTCCAGCAGGGCGGGCACCGGCTCGTCGGTGACGGGGCGCCAGATCCGGGCGTACAGCTCGATCCCGTCGGAGAGCGGGATGCGCAGGTCCTGGCGCGTGGTCCCGTACGGGTACTGCGACGGGTGCTGCATCGGGGTCCTCCGGGAGGGATCAGTGGACGGGGTGCATGGTCCGGCGCATCCAGGGCAGGGCGAGGTACAGCGCGACCCCGGCCGCCACCGCGAGGGCGCCGAGCCAGCCGTAGTAGGCGGCGTCGGAGACCTCGCCGTAGACCTTGGTGAGCTGGGCGGCGATGCCCTGGGAGAGGGCGAGCGAGAGGAACCAGACGGCCATGGTCTGGCTGGCGAAGTGACGGGGCGCCAGCTTGCTGGTGGCGGACATGCCGGTGGTCTCCAGCAGGATGTCGCCGACGCCCATGAACAGGTAGCAGCCGAGCAGCCAGAGCCCGGCGATCCGGTAGTCGCCGCTCTTCCCGGCGGTGGCCGGGACCAGGATCAGGAAGGACGCCCCGGCGGCGAACAGCGAGTAGGCGATCTTGCGGGAGGCGTGCGGCTGGCGGTGGTCCATCCGTACCCAGAGGGCGGCGACCACCGGGGCCAGCAGCACCTCGATGGCGCCCAGGATCGAGGTCCACCAGCTGGACGGGAAGTGCCAGCCGAAGATCGAGTTGTCCACGTGGTCCACGGCCAGCAGGGCCAGTGTGGTGTACGAGGAGAAGAGCACCAGGTTGAAGACCACCGAGGCCAGGAAGAGCACCACGTAGGGGCGCAGCCGCCCGCGCTCCTCCCGGCTGACCTCGGGGGAGCGGAACATGACGGCGAAGTAGGCGATCGGGGCCAGCACCGAGACCAGGGTGATCAGGTCGACGGTGCGGTCCATGGTGAGCCAGCCGACGGCCCACAGCAGCAGCCCGACGGCGGCCACCGCGGCCGCGCCGATCAGCGCGCCCCTGGTCCAGCGGACGCGTTCGGCGGGGGCGAGCGGGTGCACCGGGCCCTGCTCGCGCCGCAGGGTGGAGCGGCCGAGCACGTACTGGACCACGCCGAAGGTCATGCCGATCGCGGCGGCCGAGAAGCCCCAGTGCCAGCCCACGTTCTGACCGAGCCAGCCGCTGACCAGCGGGCCGGCGAAGGCGCCGATGTTGATGGCCATGTAGTAGAGGGCGAAGCCGGCGTCCCGGCGGTCGTCGTCGGTGGCGTAGAGGCCGCCGACCAGGGTGGCCGCGTTGGGCTTGAGGAAGCCGGTGCCGATCACGATCAGACCGAGACCGGCCCAGGTCATGGTGGCGGTGGGCACCGACATCGCGTAGTGGCCGCAGGCGATCAGCACCCCGCCGTAGAGCACCGCGCGGTAGGAGCCGAGCATCCGGTCGGCGACCCAGCCGCCGACCACCGAGGTCAGGTAGACCAGCGTTCCGTAGGCGGAGACCACCGAGGCGGCGGTCCCCTGGGCCATGCCCAGTCCGCCGTCGGCCACCGAGTCGGCGAAGTAGAGGACCAGGATGGCCTGCATGCCGAGGAAGGAGAACCGCTCCCAGACCTCCAGGCCGGAGAGGGTCAGCAGCCCTCTGGGGTGCCCGAAGAAGGAGTGGTCGAGGAGGGAGGGGTCCTTGCGCTCGGTGTCCGTGGTCACAGGAACAGACAATAAGGGACATTTATGTCGATTTCCTGACGGGGTGTGAGCTGGGCGGCCGTCAGGGCGCCGCCGGGCGCTGCCGAGTGAGCCCGTGCGCCGGGGTGGCGCAGTTGCGAACGGCTTGCAAGTGGGAGTCATCAGGGGGAAGGATGGCCCAGCTCAGCGCACTGGGCATCTCGTACGACTTACCTGGAGGACCACCGGATGGCTGCGCCCGCGAGACTGCGCGACCGGCTCACCCGCGAGGAGTGGATCAGGCTGGCCGGCATGGGCGGCTTCGTGCTGGCCCTGCACGTCGTCGGCTGGTTCACCCTGATCGCCCTGGTCGCCCCCGAGAAGTACGACGTCGGCGGCCAGGTCTTCGGCGTCGGCATGGGCCTGACCGCCTACACCCTCGGCATGCGGCACGCCTTCGACGCCGACCACATCGCGGCCATCGACAACACCACCCGCAAGCTGATGGGCCAGGGCCAGCGCCCGCTCTCGGTCGGCTTCTGGTTCTCGCTCGGCCACTCCTCGATCGTCTTCGGCCTCTGCGCGCTGCTCGCCTTCGGCATCCAGTCGCTGGCCGGGCAGGTCGAGTCGGACGACTCCACCCTGCACGACGTCACCGGCCTGATCGGGGTCAGCGTCTCGGGTGTGTTCCTGCTGCTGATCGGCCTGATCAACCTGGGCGCCTTCAACGGCATCCTCAGGGTCTTCCGCAAGATGAAGGTCGGCGAGTACGACGAGGCCGAGCTGGAGCGTCAGCTCGACAAGCGCGGATTCCTCAACCGGATCCTCGGCAAGGTGACCCGGGCGGTCACCAAGCCCTGGCACATGTACCCGGTCGGCCTGCTCTTCGGCCTCGGCTTCGACACCGCCACCGAGGTCTCGCTGCTGGTGCTGGCCGGCGGCGCGGCCGCCTTCCAGCTGCCCTGGTACGCGCTGCTGGTGCTGCCGGTGCTGTTCGCGGCCGGGATGAGCCTGCTGGACACCATCGACGGCTCGTTCATGAACTTCGCCTACGAGTGGGCGCTCTCCAAGCCGGTCCGCAAGATCTACTACAACCTGACCGTCACCGGCCTCTCGGTCCTGGTCGCGCTGGTGATCGGCACCATCGAGCTGGTGGGCCTGCTCGGCGAGAAGCTGGAGATCACCTCCGGCCCGGTGGCCTGGATCGGGGCGATCGACCTCGACCTCGTCGGCTACGCCATCGTCGGCCTGTTCGTGCTCACCTGGGCCGCGGCGTACGGCTACTGGAAGCTCGCCCGGGTCGAGGAGCGCTGGACGGCCGCGATGGCCAAGGGCGCCGCCGCGGCCCGCGACTGAGCCACCGTCACGGCAGGAGGACCCCCGGGCGGCTGCCCGGGGGTCCTCGGTGCGTTCAGAGCCAGCCGCGCTGGGCCGCCTTGAGGCCGGCCTCGAAGCGGCTGGCGGCGTCCAAGCGCTCCATCAGGGCGGCCATCTGGCGGCGGACGGTGCGGACCGAGACGCCGAGGCGCTTGCCGGCGGCCTCGTCGGTGAGGCCGGTGGCGAGCAGGCGGAGCAGCTCGCGCTCGGTGGGGTTGAGGCCGGTCTCACCGCAGGAGGCCGGGTCGGTGCCGAGCGGGGTGGCGGTGTCCCAGGCCTGTTCGAACAGGGCCACCAGGGAGGCGACCAGGCCCGGTTCGGTGGTGCAGAGGGCGCCGGCCCTGGTGTCGGTCGGGTCGATCGGCACCACGGCCACCCGGCGGTCGAAGACCAGCAGCCGGGGCGGCAGCATCGGCGCGGTGCGCACCTGGCCGCCGTGGTCCGCCATCCACTGGGCGTAGAGGAAGGTCGGCAGGTCGTTGCGGACGGAGTCCTGGTAGAGCGTCAGCAGCCGGACTCCGCGCGCCATCGCGTCCTGGTCCAGCGGCCGGGAGGCCTCCAGGCTGGCGGCGGACTGCGCCCCGCCGGGCATCACCGAGAGGCACTCCTCGGTCAGGCCCTCGGTGAGCACCTCCAGCTTGGCCTGGATCGCGTCCAGCCCCTGGAGCCGCTCGGCCTGCACCGCGCCGGCGCCCGGGCGCAGGTCCGCGTACTCGGCCACGGCCCGTGCGGCGGCCGCCCGGCTGAGCGTCAACTCCTGCTGGCGGCGGGCGAGTTCCTCCTCCTGGCGGCGCAGGATCAGCTCCAGGCCGCGCTCCGGGCTGACGGGGCGCAGCTGGCCGGGGCGGTCCCGGGAGGCCCGCAGCAGGGTGAGGTCGGCGAGCCGGTCGAGGGCGTCGCGGGCCACCGTCTCGGAGAGCGAGAGCCGTTCGCACAGTTCGGCGAGCGAGCCGTCCGGGCGGGCCAGCAGCTCGCGGTAGACGGTCTCGGCGGTCGGATCCAGGCCCAGCAGTTCCAGCACGTCGGCAGCCCCCCACAGCTCGTCGTGTACGCGTCGCGCGCGCGTGATCCGGATCTTCACATTCCGCGCGTGCGGTGCGCAAGCCCGTCCCCGGCGGCCCGGGCAGCATGCTGCCTGGCAGGTTCAGGTCGGCCGGAGGTCCTCCTCGGAGAGGGCGGCGGAAGGGCAGGATCGAGGCGTCGGAAGATCAGATTCCAGAGAACCGGGAACCACCGTGCCCAACTCCGCCCGCCGTGCCGCCGTCCTGCTCACCACCGCCCTCGCGGCCTGGTCCGTGCTGGCCGTCGCCTCCCCCGTGCAGGCCGTCCTGGCCGGCGACGGGATCGGCTGGGACGCTCCGCCGAAGCGGACCGTCCAGGCGGGCGAGGGCATCGGCTGGGACGCCCCGCTCAAGTCCGGCCGGGCCTGACCGGGCGGGTCGCCGCCGGAGCCGCGCCGTGCACGTCGTCGACCTCGTCCTGGTCCGTCCGGGCGCCGGCCCGCCCGGGCCGGACGAGGCCGGCGCCGTGCAGGACGCGGTCTGGGCGCACGCCGCTCCGGCCGACGGGCTGGAGCACGTCCGGGCGCTGGCCCTTCCCGAGGGCATCGGCCTGGTGCTCTTCCTGCACGCGGCCTCCCGCGCCGCGGCGTCCGCACGGGCCCGGCTGCTGCTGGCCCGGGTGCTGGGCTCGGCCGCGCACGCCGGGCTGACCGTCACCGTCCGGGCCTGATCCACCGTCACACCCCCTGCGCTGACCGGAGGCCGGGGTGCGCTCCCTGCCCGCGCGGAGGGAGGCCCACCACGCTCCTTCCGCCGCTTCCGGCGGCCGGCCGGTCCCACCTGTTTCCCTTCCTCCCCCCGAACCGCCCGCGGCAGCGGCCCGTCACCGACGGATCGCTGTCATGGGCATGTCTTGAAGGAGACCCATGTCACGCCTTCCCGGCGGCGGAACACCGCCGTCGTCCTCCGGACCGCGGAGCACCCGCGCCGGCCTGCGGCCACTGGCGGTCGCACTCTCCGTACTGATGGCCGCCGAGTGCGGCGTCGCGGTGCTGAGCACCGGTCAGGCCTTCGCCGTCACCCCGAACTCCGCGCGGATCGAGCTGCCCGCGGCGAAGCCGGCCGGTCCGGCGACGGCCGCTGACGAGGCCAGCGCCCGGGTCAAGGCCCGGCTGGAGAACCGCCGGATCGAGATCCTGGACGCCCGCTCGGAGACCGTCACGCTCTGGGCCAACCCGGACGGCTCGACCACCCAGGACATGGCCACCGGCCCGGTCCGGTTCAAGGACGCGGGCGGCCGGTGGCAGGACGTGGACGTCGCCCTGGTCCAGCAGGCCGACGGCAAGGTCACCGCCAAGGGCCACCCGCTGGGCCTCACCCTGGCCGGGAAGAGCGCCGCCGCACCGAAGGCCAAGGCCAAGTCCGGCGCCCCGTCGGCGGAGGCCGCCGCGGCCGAGGCCGTGCCCAGCACCCCGCTGGTCACCCTGCACGGCGGTGAGGGCGGCCCGGCCATGACCCTCAACTGGCACGGCGAGCTGCCCACTCCCGTCCTGGAGGGCACCAAGGCCCGCTACCCGGACGCGCTGACCGCGACCGACCTGGTCATCGAGTCCACCCGGACGGGCTTCGAGCAGTTCCTGGAGCTGAAGGACCGCTCGGCCGTCGCGGCCAACGGCTCGGTCACCATGACCCTGGACGCCAAGGGCCTCACCGCCCGGGCGAACGAGGACCGTTCGGTCTCCTTCGTCGACCCGAAGACCGGCAAGGAGGCGGGCGTGCTGCCCGCGCCGGTGATGTGGGACGCCCAGGTCGACCCGCGCACGGGTGACCACAAGAACACCGCCCCGGTCGGCCTGAAGGTCCGTCAGAACGGCGACCTCGTCGAGCTCACGCTCACCCCGGACGCGGCCTTCCTGAACGACCCGAAGACCCAGTACCCCGTCACCGTCGACCCGGCGGTCAACCTCGGCGTCGGCTTCGACACCTTCGTCCAGCAGGGCTACGCCACCGACGTCTCCAGCCAGACCGAGCTCAAGCTCGGCAACAACGGCTCCGGCCAGGTGGCCCGCTCCTTCCTGCAGTTCCCGATGGCGAAGATCACCGGCAAGCAGATCCAGAGCGCCAAGCTCAACCTCTGGAACTTCCACTCCTGGTCCTGCACGGCCAAGGGCTGGGAGGTCTGGGACACGGCCAGTGCCACCACCGCCACCCGGTGGACCGCGCAGCCCGGTTGGAACAAGAAGTGGGCCTCCTCCACCTCGACCAAGGGCTACTCCAGCACCTGCGGCGACGGCTGGGTGAACACCGACATCACCACGCTGGCGCAGGCCTGGGCCAACAACGGCAACGCCAACAACACCCTGGGCATCCGGGCCACCGACGAGACCGACGAGTACGCCTGGAAGAAGTTCAACTCCGGCAACGCGGCCTCCAACACGCCCTACCTGTCGGTGACCTACAACACCAAGCCGGGTGCGGCCGCGCCGATCTCCCCGCTGTCGGGCGCGCTCACCAACGACTCCACCCCGACCCTGACCGGCAAGGCCAGCGACCCGGACGGCAACACCGTCCAGCTCTCCTACGAGATCTGGGCCGCCAACGGCACCGCCGCGCTGCAGACCGGCAAGTCGGCCTTCGTCGCCTCCGGCACCAACGCCCCCTGGACCCCGGCCACCGCGCTGGCCCCCGGCGCGTACAAGTGGCGGGCCGCCGTCTACGACGGCCTGATCTGGAACGGCACCTGGTCCGCCTGGCAGACCTTCACGGTGGACACCACCGCGCCCGGCGCGACCACCATCGGCTCGACCGACTTCCCGGCCGGCGCCTGGTCGGGCAGTGCCGACGCCTCCGGCAACTTCACCGGCAACTTCACCTTCACGCCGCCGGGTTCGGACGTGAAGGACATCCAGTACAAGCTGGACTCGGGGGCCTGGGTCACCGTCGCCACCACCGGCGCCGCGGTCACCAAGGCGCTCGCCTTCAAGGCCGGCCAGCACACCGTCACGGTGCACACCCGGGACGCGGCGGGCAACCTCTCGGCCGACCGCACCCACGTCTTCTTCGCGGGCAAGGGCTCGGCCCTCAACGCCCCCGGCGACGGCGAGCGCCCGGCGCGCCGCACCTCGCTGCAGGCCGAGGGCAAGAGCAGCTACACCGGCGTCAGGTACCAGTACCGGCGCGGCGAGGCGGACGCCTGGAAGGACGTGCCGGTCGCCAACGTGACCACCACCACCGGCGCCGCGGTCACCGCCTGGCCGTTCGCCGCCCCCTCGGGCAAGCCCGCGCCGCTGAACTGGAACATCACCGACACGCTGGCCCAGGACGGCACGGTGGACGTGCGCGCGGTCTTCACCGACGGCACCGCCACCGACGCCTCCGAGTCCAACACCGTGACGGTGGACCGCAGGGCCGGCACCGCGCCGGTCGAGGCGCACGGCCCGGGCACGCTCAACCTGCTGACCGGTGACTACACCCTCTCGGCCACCGACGCCTCGGCGTTCCAGATCTCCTCCACCCGCTCGCTCTCCTCGCGCAACCCGCGCGCCCAGGAGGACGGCCAGGCGCCGATCTTCGGCCCGGAGTGGTCGGCCGGCACCGTCATCGACATCAACGAGACGGCCTGGTCCCACGTCAAGCAGACCTCGGCCACCTCGGTCGCGCTGGTGGACAACGCGGGCCGGGCCTACGGCTTCACCGCCACCACCGGCGGCGGCTGGAAGCCCGAGCCGGGCGCCGAGGAGCTCACCCTCACCGGCAGCCTCACCACCTCCTTCACCCTGAAGGACACCGGCGGCGACACCGTCACCTTCACCAAGGCCGACGCCGCGCAGCCGACCTGGCGGATCGCGTCGAGCGCCGAGAACGGCCTCGCCGAGTCCACCACCACCGTCACCTCGGAGTCGGTGACGGTCGGCGGCAAGAAGCTCTCCCGCCCCAAGCTGGTGATCGCGCCCACCTCCGCGGCGACCGCCGCCACCTGCGCCGCGGTGCCGAGCACGGCCGGCTGCCGGGTGCTGGAGTACGTCTACGCCGACACCACCACCGGCACCGACGCCGCCTTCGGCGACTTCGCGGGCCAGGTCAAGGAGTTGAGGCTCTGGGCGACCGAGCCGGGCGCCGCGGCGGCCACCGCCAAGGTGGTCTCCACCTACCGCTACGACGCCGCCGGCAAGCTGCGTGAGCAGCGCAACCCGCTCCAGCCGCAGGCCGCCCCGGTGACCTACGACTACGACGCGGCCGGCCGGGTCACCAAGCTGACCCCGGGCACCGACCTGCCGTGGACGCTGAGCTACGGCAAGGCCGGCAACTCGGCCACCGCGGGCGACGGCATGCTGCTCTCGGTCTCCCGCTCCGGCCTCAAGCCGGGCACCAAGGACGTCCCGGAGGGCACCGCCACCACGACGGTGGTCTACGACGTGCCGCTCTCCGGCGCCAACGCCCCCTACCAGCTGGGTGGTTCGGACGTCGCGGCCTGGGGCCAGAGCGACGCCCCGACCGACGCCACGGCCATCCTGCCGCCCGACGCGGTGCCGGCCGGCAACGCCGGATCGGCCCTGACCCCGGCCGCCTACAAGCGGGCCGCGATCACCTACACCAACGCCTCCGGGCGCGAGGTGAACTCCGCCGTCCCCGGCGGCCACCTCACCACCACCGAGTACGACGCGCGGGGCAACACCGTCCGCGCCCTGTCGGCCGCCAACCGGGCGGTCGCCCTCGGCGTCACCGCGGCGGACCGCGAGGTCCAGTCCGACCTGGGCATCACCGGGCTGACCGCGGCCGCCCGGGCCGAGCTGCTCTCCGCCCGCACGCTCTACAACCCCACCGGCACCCGGGCGTTGGAGACCTTCGGCCCGCTGCGCCGGGTCGAGCTCACCGCGGACCTGAAGAACGGCGCCACCACGGTGGCACCCACCGGCAGCAGCCTGGTCGGCCGCAACTGGACGGTCAGCGAGTACGACCAGGGCCGCACCGCCGACGCCACGGTCGAGGACCAGGTGACCAGGGTCACCGCCGGTCTCCAGCCGCTGGAGTACCCGACCCTGATGGCGGACCCGCGGATCACCGACACCGCCTACGACTGGGCCAGGGGCCTGCCGGTCCGCGAGACCCAGGACCCGGACGGCCAGGCCGTCACCCACACCGTGGAGTACGACGCCCAGGGCCGCGCGGTCAAGGAGCTGCTGCCCGGTGCCACCGGCACCGACGCCGCCACCACGGTGACGAGCTACTGGTCCGCCACCGGCACCGGCGCCTGCCAGGGCCGCCCCGAGTGGGCCGACCTGGCCTGCACCACCGGCCCGGCCGGCGCGGTCACCGGGGGCGGGAGCAACCCGTCCACCCTGCCGGTGATCGGCTCCGAGTACGACTGGTGGGGCCAGCAGACCAAGGTCACCGAGACCGTGGGCTCGACCACCCGCACCAACACCACCAGCTACGACGCGATGGGCCGCGCCCTCGAGGTCAAGCTGACCGGCGGGCTGGGCGAGGCCGTCCCGCAGAGCACCACCGAGTACGACCCGGTCACCGGACGGGCCGTCAGGACCGTCTCGCCGACCGGCGGCACCATCACCCGCGAGTACGACCGGCTGGGCCGCCTGACCGCGTACACCGACGCCGACGGCGCCACCACCCGGGCCGAGTACGACCTGCTGAACCGGCTGGCCAGGACCTCCGACTCGGTGCCCTCCAGCGTCACCTACGTCTACGACACCGCGGTCGAGCCGCGCGGCATGGCCGTGCGCACCGTGGACTCGGTGGCCGGCACCTTCGCGGTGACCTACGACGCCGACGGCGAGGTGAGCAGCGAGAAGCTGCCCGGCGGCTACACCCTGAACGTCGAGCGCGATCCGGCCGGCGCGGTCACCTCCCGGGTCTACACCCGGGACTCCGACGGCGCCGTGGTGATGGCCGACAGCGTGGCCCGGGCCGCCAACGGCGAGCTCACCAGCCACTCCGGCTGGTCCTCGCAGGACTACGGCTACGACCGGATGGGCCGCCTGACGACCGTTCAGGACACCGTGGGCGACACCTGCACCCGGCGCTCCTACACCTTCGACAAGCGGGCCAACCGGACCTCGCTGACCACCGCCGAGGGCGCGGCCGGCGCGGCCTGCCCCACCGGCGGCGGCAGCACCGTCACCCACGCCTACGACAGCGCCGACCGCCTGGTCGACGCCGGGTACGGCTACGACGCGCTGGGCCGCACCACGGCGCTGCCCGGTTCCTCCCTGGAGTGGTACGCCAACGACCTGGTGCGCCGTCAGTCCACCGCCGACCAGCGGCAGACCTGGCAGCTGGACGCCAACCTGCGCAACCGCTCGTTCACCGTCGAGAGCAACACCGACGGCACCTGGAGCCAGACCGGAGGCAAGGTCAACCACTACTCCGGTGACAGCGACAGCCCGCGCTGGATCACGGAGGACACCACCACCGGCGAGCTGACCCGGATGGTCGACACGGCCGGCGGTTCCTTCGGCGCCACCACCTCCGCCACCGGCGACGTGGTGCTGCAGTTCGCCAACGTCCACGGCGACGTGGCCCTCCAGCTCCCGCTGGACCCGGCCGACAGCCTCCGGGTGCTGGACAACGACGAGTACGGCAACCCGCGCTCGGGCCAGCCGGGCACCCGGTACAACTGGCTCGGCGAGAAGCTGCGCTCCAGCGAGACCCTCACCGGCGCGGTGATGATGGGGGCCCGGCTCTACAACCCGGCCACCGGCCGCTTCCTGTCGGTCGACCCGGTGCCGAACGGCGGCTCCAACGCCTACGTCTACTGCTCGGGCGACCCGGTCAACTGCCGGGACACCTCCGGCACGCTGGACTACTCGTTCAAGTTCGACCTGGGCAACGGCACCCGCAGCGCCAAGGGCCTGTTCCGCTACTGGATGGACCACTTCGGCAAGATCTTCCCGCTGGCCGGCCGGGCCAACAAGATCACCCACGTGGGCCAGAAGATGGACCTGCGGGACTCGGTCTTCGGGATCAAGATCAACTTCAATGTCCGGGTCGCCTACATCGGCTCGAACACGCTGAAGCTCGGCACCCGCAAGGGCAGCGTCGTGCACGGCCGCAACTCCTACATCCAGTTCACCATCACCAAGGGGCGGACGGACCGGATCGGCATGGGCCGGCTCTACCTGACCACCCACGGGCACACCGCCGGTGACAGCTGGATGGACGACTGCATCGACAGCTGGACCTGCCCGATCACCGGATGGATGTACCGGAAGGGGGCGCACGACACCTGGGAGAAGCTGGCGAGCAACCTCCGCCGCCACGTCTGACCCCGCGCCTGACGGACCGTCGGCCCGCCGCTCCCACCCAGGGGGCGGCGGGCCTCCCGTCGTGCGGACCGTTGCCGATTGTTAACTGACGGAGTCTTGTCGTGTCATTTTCTACGCGCGTATCTTTGGCCCGCCGGTACTGGCCGGTAATCGATCTACACGGGTAGCGGCCTGCCGTCCGCGACCTGACCCACCCTCAGCTGCCGGCGACCCCACGACCGCCGGAGCATCCGACCGAGGAGTCCTGCCCGGTGACCAAGCCCACCGCCCCCCGTTCGCGTCGCGCGCTGCTGCGCGCCACCCTGCTGCCGGCCGGCGTCGCGGCCTCGCTCGTGCTCGTCCCGCTGCCGGGCGCGATCGCCGCTCCCTCGGCCGACGCGGTCATCGCGGAGGTGTACGGCGGTGGCGGCAACTCCGGCGCCGTCCTGAAGAACGACTTCATCGAGCTGGCCAACAAGGGCACCGGTGCGCTGAGCCTGGCCGGCTACAGCGTCCAGTACCTGACCGGGACCCCCGGGCGCCAACTCCCAGTGGGGCGTCACCCCGCTGACCGGCACCGTCGCCGCGGGCGGCCGCTACCTGGTGGCCGAGGCCGCCGGGGCCGGCGGCACCGTCGCGCTGCCCACCCCGGACGCCACCGGCTCGCTGGCGCTCTCCGGCACCAGCGGCACCGTCGCGCTGGTCCAGGGCACCGCCCCGCTGACCTGCAAGACCGCCGCCGACTGCGCGGCCGAGCCGCGGATCAAGGACCTGGTCGGCTTCGGCACCGCCGTGGTCCGCGAGGGCTCCGGCCCGGCCGCGGGCGCGAGCAACACCGCCTCGGTCTCCCGCACTTCGGGCCTGCCGGACACCGACGACAACGCGGCCGACCTGAAGGCCGGTTCGCCCTCCCCGGTGAACTCCAAGGGCGAGGCCGCCGAGGGCGGCGACACCGGGACCGGCCCGACCGACCCCGGCACGGTGCGGATCCACGACATCCAGGGCACCACCCGGCTGTCCCCGCTGACCGGCAAGACCATCGCGGGCGTGCCCGGCGTGGTCACCGCCGTGCGCGCCTACGGCTCCAAGGGCTTCTGGTTCCAGGACCCGGACGCCGACGCCGACCCGGCCACCAGCGAGGGCATCTTCGTCTACACCGGCAGCGCCGACCCGGCCGTCAAGGTCGGCGACTCGGTCCTGGTGACCGGCAAGGTCGCCGAGTACTACCCGGCGTTCAGCGCGGGCGGCCAGTCGCTCACCCAGCTGACCAACCCGCTGGTCACCGTCCGCTCCTCCGGCAACCCGGTGCCCGAGGCCGTCCTGCTGGACGAGTCCTCGATCCCGGCGGCCTACACCCCGGAGGCGGCCGGCGGCTCGATCGAGGCCCTGCCGCTCAAGCCCGCCGACTACGCGCTCGACCGCTTCGAGTCGCTGGAGGGCATGAACGTCAAGCTCGGCCACGCCCGGGTCGTCCAGGCCACCGACCAGTACCACGAGCTCTGGGTGACGGTCCGTCCGACCGAGCCGCGGACCGAGCGCGGCGGCGCCGCGTACCTGGGCTACCAGGGCCAGAACTCCGGCCGCCTGATGATCCAGTCGGCGCTGCCCGAGGCCGAGCGCCCGTTCCCGGTGGCCAACGTCGGCGACGAGATCTACGGCGGCACCCAGGGTCCGCTGGACTACAACCGCTTCGGCGGCTACACCCTGGTGGCCAACACCATCGGCGAGCACGTGGACAACCAGCTGGAGCGCGAGGTCACCGACCGATATCACAGAGGGGGTGAGGGGGGTTGGGACGTGAGTG
>NZ_BAAAYB010000137.1:0-67580 GCF_039535905.1 Kitasatospora albolonga
GTCACACTCTATCGGCTCTTTCATCTTTCTACAGGCCTTTACTAACCTGCATCCTACACACTGCTCAAACGCGCTTTGTGATAATCATCATACTGCTTTGTGGCGTACTTTTGACCTATGTATCGTCCTTTTGGGCCGTTACAGCCCTCAGCTAGTATCGGCCTGGCTTGTGCAGTCGCCATTGTGTGTTCTTGAGACCATGTCTGTCTTTAACCAGATTGGTACGTATCTCTCCCCGTCCTCTGTCGTCACTTGATGGCCGACTCTTCGGACTCAAGCACTCCTCGTCCCCATCCCGACCCATCTTCTCCGTCGCCCAGCAGCAGCGCGTCGCGGTGGCCCGGGCCCTGGCCGCCCGTCCCGAGATCATCTTCGGCGACGAGCCCACCGGCAACCTCGACTCCCGCTCCGGCGCCGAGGTGCTCACCTTCCTCCGCCGCTCGGTGGACGAGCTCGGCCAGACCATCGTCATGGTGACCCACGACCCGGTCGCCGCCTCCTACGCGGACCGCGTCCTCTTCCTGGCCGACGGCCGGATCGTCGACGAGATGTACGCCCCGACCGCCGACTCCGTCCTCGAGCGCATGCGCCGCTTCGACGGCAAGCGCACCAGCTGAGACGGGATCAGACTCCGATGCTGCTCAAGACCTCACTACGGAGCTTCTTCGCCCACAAGGGCCGGATGGCGCTCTCCCTCATCGCTGTGGTCCTCTCGGTCGCGTTCGTCTCCGGCACCCTGGTGTTCTCCAACACCGCGACCGCCACCTTCGACAAGCTCTTCGCCACCACCGCCTCCAACCTCTCCGTCCGCCCGGCCGTGCCGGACGAGGACGGTGACGGCGAGGGGATGATCGGCGAGAAGGCCCGCACCGTCCCGGTCGACGTCCAGGCCAAGGTCGCCGCCCTGCCGGGCGTCAAGTCCGCCCGCGGCGAGGTCAATTCGCAGAGCGCGGTGCTGGTCAACCCGGCCACCAACAAGCTGGTCGGCCCGACCTCGGGCGCCCCGACCATCACGGGCTCCTGGCACGACGACCAGGTGATGCTCAAGATCACCTCCGGCAAGGCCCCGGTCGGCCCCGAGCAGATCGTGCTGGACGCCGACACCGCGGAGAAGGCCAAGCTCGGCCTCGGCTCCAAGCTCCGGTTGATCGCCGCCACCGGCAACCACGACTTCACCATCTCCGCCATCGCCACCTTCCAGACCACCAACCCCGGTGCGGCACTGGCCTTCATGGACGTGCCCACCGCACAGAAGGTGCTGCTCGGCGCAACCGCCTTCACCTCGGTCGAGGTGACCGGTGACGGCTCGAAGACCGACGCACAGCTGAAGACCGCCGCCCTCGGCGCGCTCGGCAGCGGCTATGAGGCCTTCACCGCCGAGGAGCAGAAGGCCCAGGGCAAGAAGGACATGGGCTTCCTGGACTTCATGAAGTACGCGATGCTCGGCTTCGCCGGGATCTCGCTGCTGGTCGGCGGCTTCCTGATCATCAACACCTTCTCCATGCTGGTCGCCCAGCGCACCCGCGAGATCGGCCTGATGCGGGCCATCGGCGGCAGCCGCAGCCAGGTCAACCGCTCGGTGCTGGTCGAGGCGCTGATCCTCGGCGTGCTCGGCTCCACCCTCGGCCTGCTGGCCGGGATCGGTCTGGCCATGGGCCTGATCCAGCTGATGAAGGCCGCCGGGATGAACCTCTCGTCGGCCGAGCTGGAGATCGGCGCCAGCGTGCCGATCGCCTCGTACCTGGTCGGCGTGGTGATCACCGTGCTGGCCGCCTGGATCCCGGCCCGCCGGGCCTCCAAGATCTCCCCGATGGCCGCCCTGCGCGACCACGGCACTCCCGCCGAGCCCAAGGCCAACCGGATCCGGGCCGCGATCGGCATCGTGCTCACCGCCGGCGGCGCCGCCCTGCTGGCCGCGGCCTCGGGCGCCTCCTCGGCCGGGACCGGGGGCATGCTGCTGGGCGGCGGCGTGGTGCTGACCCTGGTCGGCCTGGTGGTGGTCGGCCCGCTGCTCTCCACCTTCGTGGTCCGGGTGCTCGGTGCGGTGCTGCCCGCCCTGTTCGGCCCGTCCGGCAAGCTGGCCCAGCGCAACGCCACCCGCAACCCGCGCCGCACCGGTGCCACCGCCGCCGCGCTGATGATCGGCCTCGCGCTGGTCACCGGGGCCTCGGTGGTCACCTCCTCGATGGTCACCTCGGCCAACGACCAGCTGGACAGCTCGGTCGGCGCCGACTACATCGTGGCCGGCCAGGCCGCGGAGCTCACCCCGGCCATGGTCCAGGCGATCGAGAAGACGCCCGGGCTCAAGGAGCTGACGCTCCAGAAGAACGTCGAGGCCAAGCTCACCACTCCCGACGGCAAGCGGACCAGCGAGCACCTGGCCGCGGCCTCGTCCTCCTTCATCAGGAACTTCAAGTTCGAGGCCAAGGCCGGTACCCCCGAGGCGGGCTTCGCCCCCGGCGGGGTCGTGGTCGGCGAGGACTTCGCCAAGGAGCGCGGCCTCTCGATCGGTTCGAAGATCGCCGCGGACTACGGCCAGGGCCACACCCAGGAGCTCACCGTCGGCCTGATCGCCAAGGGCGGCAACGACATCCTGTCCGGCATCTTCCTCAACACCGAGACCGTCGCCAAGGTGATCCCGGCCGCCGAACTCCCTGCGGACCGGATGGCCTTCGCCAAGGCCGCCGACGGCGTCGACCCGGCGAAGTCGCTGGCCGCGCTGCAGGACTCCCTCAAGGAGTACCCGCAGCTGACCATCACCGACAAGGCCGGCTACAAGGACCTCGTGCAGAGCCAGGTCAACACCCTGCTCTACATGGTCTACGGCCTGCTCGGCCTGGCCATCGTGGTCGCGGTGCTGGGTGTCGTGAACACCCTCGCCCTCTCGGTGGTCGAGCGCACCCGGGAGATCGGTCTGCTCCGCGCCATCGGCCTGTCGCGCCGTCAGCTCCGCCGGATGATCCGCCTGGAGTCCGTGGTGATCGCCGTCTTCGGCGCCCTCCTCGGCACCGGCCTCGGCCTCGGCTGGGGCGTCACCTCCCAGCAGGTGCTGGCCGGTCAGGGACTCAACCTGCTGGACGTCCCGGTCGGCACCATCATCGGCATCCTGATCGCCTCGGCGGTCATCGGTCTGCTGGCCGCGCTCTTCCCGGCCTTCCGGGCCGGGCGGATGAACGTCCTGGCGGCCATCGCCACCGACTGACCGAATGTCAGGAACGACTGAGGGGCCGCCACGGGGGTGCGGCCCCTCGGTCGTTCCGCCGTTCCGTCGCTCAGTTCAGCGCGTCGCCGAAGAGGAAGTTGCCGACGTGGTCCGGGTCGGTGGAGGTGTAGAAGCCGCGGAAGGCCGAGAGCACCTCCGCCTCCGAGAGCACCCCGTCCCGGTCGGTGTCCAGCTTCTCGAAGGCGAACCGGGCGGCCGGCTCGCTCGACCCGAAGGCCCGCTGGAAGTCCCAGAACTCCGCCGCCGAGATCCGGCCGTCGCCGTCCCGGTCCATCAGCCGGAACACCGCGTGGGCGGCCGGGGCGAGCACGTCGTCGAAGGCCCCCGGCGCCTGCGCCAGCAGCCGCATCCCGGCCCGGTACTCGTGCTCCTGGATCTTCTGGTCCTTGTTGGTGTCCAGGTCCGCCACCAACGCCTTCCACCACCCCTGAGCCGCCGTCAGCATCGCCGTCGCGTCCGGGGAGTCGAAGGCCACCCCGGACGCCCCGATCATCCGCGAGGCCAGGCCCAGCACGTCCGTCGCGTCGATCACCCCGTCCTTGTCCAGGTCGGCCTGCCCGAAGCAGAGGTCGATCTTCCGGTCCAGCAGGTCCCGGCTGGCGGCGACGGTCATGACGGTTCCTCGTTCCCTGGGCGCTGAGTGCCCGGCGAGCCTAGGGAGCCCGCCGCACCCCGTGCAACAGGCGGCGCCACGTACGCGTGATTGGGAATCTGATCGCACCGGCGCCGCACCCCGTGACACCATCGCCGCCATGCACCACCCCGCACCGCCCCTGCCCGACGCACCGCCGCTCACCCCCGAGGCCGCCGCCCGCTGGCGTGCCGCCCACCCCGCCCACCGCTGGGACTCCCGCCACCTCGCCTGGCTCCCGCTCGCGCTGCTCGTCCTGGTCGCCGTCGGACCCCACGGTGCCGAACTGCCCGACGCACCGCACTGGTACGACTCGGCGGACGCGGTGCTCGCTGCCCTGCTGCTCCAGGCCCTGGCCCTGACGGCCCGTCCGCACGGGCTCCCGCTCGCGACGTACGCCCTGTTCCCGCTGCTCTGGTACGCCCCCGGCGCCCCGGACGGGCCGGTCCGCTGGATCCTGGTGCTCACCGAGGCGGCGCTGGCCGCACTGCTGACCGTCGCCGCCCTCAGCCGCCGCCGGGCCCGTCGGCAGCTGGCCGCCCTGATGGGCCCCGAGGTCCCGTACCCCTGGACCCTGGCCGGGCAGCCCTCGCCGTTCGCCGGTACCAGCACCCCTCCCCTCGGACGCGTGGTCTTCGGCGCGGTAGTGCTCGTCGGCGCGACGGTGCTCCAACTCACCGTCCCCGCCCTGCTGGTGGTGACCACCGGCCTGGCCGGGATCGGCTCCGTCTCGCTGGCCTCGGCCGCGAAGGCGACCCGCCTCCGGCACTCGCTGGTCCACCGCACCGGGGCACCGGCCCTGCGCGTCCTCTACCAGCCCGGATACGGCCCCCAGGTCGGCCCGCTCTCCGGCGACCCCCTCTGGGAACTGACGATCCATGAGGAGCACCCCTGGACGGACGGCCGCTGGCAGACCTGGCCCGACTCCCTGACCATCGAGACCCCCGCGCTGGAGGACGAGGAGGAGGACTGCGACTGCGACGAGCGGCAGGACTACGGCCCACCCCGGCCCGCCCTCCTCTACCAGGGCCCGGACACCCGCCACGCCCAGCTCCTGGTCGCCTCCCGCCCCACCCCCGAGGGCCCCGCACACTGGGCATCCCTCGCCACCCCCGAGGTCCGCCCGGGCCGCACCTGGTCCGACTAGGCTGGCCGCCGTGAATCCCGAGCACCGCGCGCTCCTCGAAGAGGCCCGCCGGGGCCTGCCCGACGGATCCAAGGTCGAGCTCTCCGGCGACACCATCGTCACGATCGTGAGCCCGTCCGGCATCCACCAGCGCAACCTGCTGACGGTCCGTCGGCAGTTCGACGCCCACACGCCGGACGGCCTGCTGCCCAGCGAGAACACCGACCTGGTCTCGCCGAACGTCGGCAAGAGCCGCAACCCGGACCTGACCTACCTGCCCGACGAGGCACTGGCCACCACCGACGACCGGGTGCCCGCCGAGCTCGCCGCCATCGCCGTCGAGCTGGTCTCGCCGTCCAATCCCGAGAACGACTGGGTCGGCAAGGTCCGCGACTACCCGCTGATGGGCATCCCGCTCTACCTGCTGGTCGACGCCCGCCAGAAGACCGTCACCCTGTTCAGCCGCCCCGACGGGACGCGCTACCACCGGCGGGAGGACGTCGACTTCGGCGAGACGCTGTGGCTGCCGGAGCCGTTCGGCTTCGAGCTCGACACCGCCGGGCTGCTGCCGTACTGACGGCGGGTCAGTCCGGGGTGCCTCGCCGGAGGGCTCCCAGGTAGACGCCCGCGATGATCAGGGGGGTGCCGAGGAGGAGGGCGGTGGTGAGGGGTTCGTCGTCGAGCCAGGCGGAGAGGACGATCGTCACCACCGGGATCAGGACGAAGACGTAGGCCGCGCGGGCCGCGCCCCAGCCCTTGATGACCAGCAGGTAGAGGACGAAGGTCAGCACCGAGCCGACCAGGACCAGGTAGCCGACGGCCCACCAGGTGGCGGGGCGGCTGGGGAGGGCCCAGGTGTCGCCGGCCAGGCGGGAGGCGGGGAAGAGGACGGCGGCTGCGGCGGTCATGCCGACGGCGTTGGTGGTGACGGGGTGGAGCGGGGGGAGGCGGTCGGCGAGGACGGCGGCCTCGGAGAAGCAGAGGACGGCGCCGAGGATCGCGAGCAGGGAGAGGACCGGGACGGCCCGGGCCAGCGAGGCCTGGGAGACCACCGCGACCCCGGCCGCCGCGCAGAGGGTGCCGAGCACCGCACGCCCGCTCAGCCGCTCCCGCCCCTGGGCGGCGGCCAGCAGCAGGGTGACCAGCGGGACCAGGGCCAGCACGGTCTGCCCCAGCCCGGCGTGGATCCGCTGGAGCGCGTAGTAGGCGAGCCCGAAGGTGACGCCGAAGTTGAGCACTCCGAACAGGGCCGCCCCGGCCAGCGCCCGCCCGCGCGGGAGCGGCAGCCGCATCACCGCCATCACGGCCAGCAGCACCACCGCCGCCGCCCCGAACCGGACCGCCGCTCCCCAGAGCGGGTCCAGCTCCCGGTTGCTGAACCGGATGCCCACCGCGTTCCCGCCGGCGAACACGAAGCACCCCACGAAGCAGAGGAGCGGCACCCGCTCGGCAACACGCACCTGCCCACGCTAGGCCCGCCGGGTACGCCGCGGGTCGGGGCCACGCCGAGGCGGCCCCGACCTCCCGGGGGTCACTTGGACTGGCTGGCGGTGATGTCCTTGGCGCTGGTCGCACCGCCGGTGATCTCGCTCCAGTTGGAGACCGCGTTCGCACCCAGCGTGAAGTCGGCACCGTAGGCACGGCCCTGAGCGATGCCGTAGAAGTGCACCGTCTTGCCGTCGGGGGTGGTGGTCGCCGCGACACTGTCGATCGCCGAGCCCGCACGCTGGGTCCAGGCGGCGTCGAAGTGACCCTGGTCGAAGTTGCCGTACTGGGTGTGGAAGGAGCCGCCGTAACCGGCGACCGCCAGCACCACGTTGTTGCCGTCCGCCGTCGCCGCGATGTCACGCACGTCCGTCGCCCCACCCGGGATCTCCGACCACTCCGCCGTCGAGTTGCTGCTCAACGTGAAGTCCGAACCGAACACCCGACCACCCGCGACACCGTAGAACCGCACCGTCCCACCGTTCTTGGACGTGACCGAGGTGACGTTGGTCAGCCCCGAACCCGAACGCCGCACCCAGTCCGCGTCGAACCGGCCCAGGTCGTAGTTGCCGAACTGGGTGAAGAACGAACCGTCACCACCCGCGATCCCCAGGATCACGTTGGCACCACTGGTGGAGGCCGTGATGTCCCGAACCCCCGTCGCCCCACCGGGAATCTCCGCCCACGCGGTCCAGGAGTTGCCCGGGTTCAGGTCCCGGCCGTACACCCGCCCACCCGCCACCGCGTAGAAGTGCGTCACGTCCCCGACCGTCACCGACGTCACCTTCGACAGCGAAACACCACCCACACCCGTCCAGCTCGGGTTGAACCGCCCCGCCGCGTAGTTCCCGTACTGGCTGTAGAGCGCACCGTCACCACCCACGATCCCCACCTGCACGTTCACCGGCGAGGTCACCGGCGGGGTGGTCGGATACGGGTCGACGCCGTCGTTGGTCAGCCCGACCTGCTGGGAGCAGACGGGCCACTGGCCCGGGCCGGCCGCGCGCAGCAGCTTCTCGGCTATCCGGATCTGCTGCTCCTTGGTGGCCAGGTCGGCCCGGGCCGCGTAGGCGGTGCCGCCCTGGGCCACCCAGGTGCTCTGCGAGAACTGCAGGCCGCCGAAGTACGTGTTGCCCGTGTTGGCGGCCCAGTTGCCGGTGCTCTCGCACTGGGCCATCTTGTCCCACATCGCCACCGAGGCCGCCTGGGCGCTCCCGGCGGTCCCGGCCGTGGCCAGCCCGGCCAGGGTGGCGGCGGCGAGCATCAGGGCGGAGGTGCGGCGCTTGACCATGACGGTTCCTCAACTACTGGGGCGGAAGGGCGACATGGGTAAGCATCTCCGCAGGTCAGCCGGGGCAGAAGAGCTTCCGGCCGGACCGAAACGGCCCCGGCCGGAAGCGTCCAGCGGCGACCGCCCGGGGCCGGCCGCAACCCGGGAACGCCGAAGGGCCCCGCCGGTCTCCCGGCGGGGCCCTTCGCGCAAGGCGCCTGACGTTACGGCAGGTTGCGCGACATCACGATGCGCTGGATCTGGTTGGTGCCCTCGTAGATCTGGGTGATCTTGGCGTCGCGCATCATGCGCTCCAGCGGGTAGTCCCGGGTGTAGCCGTAGCCGCCGAGCAGCTGGACGGCGTCCACGGTGATCTCCATCGCCACGTCCGAGGCGAAGCACTTGGCGGCCGCACCGAAGAAGGTGAGGTCGGAGTCGATCCGCTGCGACTTGGCGGCGGCGGCGTAGGTGAGCTGACGCGCGGCCTCCAGCTTCATCGCCATGTCGGCCAGCATGAACTGGACGCCCTGGAAGTCGCCGATCGGCTTGCCGAACTGCTTGCGCTCCTGGACGTAGCCCTTGGCGTAGTCCAGCGCGCCCTGGGCGATGCCGATCGCCTGGGCGGCGATGGTGACCCGGGTGTGGTCCAGGGTCTTCATCGCGGTGGCGAAGCCGGTGCCCTCGGCGCCGATCATGCGGTCGGCCGGGATCCGCACGTTGTCGAAGTAGACCTCGCGGGTCGGCGAACCCTTGATGCCGAGCTTCTTCTCCGGGGCGCCGAAGGAGACGCCCTCGTCGCTCTTCTCGACCACGAACGCCGAGATGCCCTTGGAGCGCTTCTCGGGGTCGGTCACCGCGAGCACGGTGTAGTACTCGGAGACGCCCGCGTTGGTGATCCAGCGCTTCACGCCGTTCAGCACCCAGAAGTCGCCGTCGCGCACCGCGCGGGTCTTCATGCCCGCCGCGTCCGAACCGGCGTCCGGCTCGGAGAGGCAGTAGGAGAACATGCCCTCGCCCCGGGCCAGCGCGCCCAGGTACTTGGCCTTCAGCTCCTCGGAGCCGGAGAGCTGCACCGGCAGCGAGCCGAGCTTGTTGACCGCCGGGATCAGCGAGGAGGACGCGCAGACCCGCGCGATCTCCTCGATCACGATGACGGTGGCCAGCGCGTCCGCGCCGGCGCCGCCGTACTCCTCGGGGACGTGCACCGCGTGCAGGTCGTTGGCCTGGAGCGCGTCCAGCGCCTCCTGCGGGAAGCGGCCCTGCTCGTCCACCTCGGCCGCGTACGGGGCGATCTTCGCCTCCGCGAGCGACCGCACCGCCTCACGGAGCATCTCGTGCTCCTCGCTGAGCCGGAAGAGGTCGAAATCCGCCCCGGAGTTGCCCGCCATGTGCCTCGCCCCTTGAACTCGGACCACGTTAATTACCGTTAAGTAAGCGTAATTCTAGGCTCGCGCCCTGCCTACCCCGTACGTGACATGCGCGACACCGTTCTCACCGGACTACGTCACCGAGCTCCCCGGAGCCGGGATGCTCGGCCAGGTACTCCGCCATCCGGTCGTTGCGCATCGCCTCCCAGAGCGGTTCGGCGGCCCGCCGGTCCAGGTAGACCACCGACTGGCCGCCCTCGTCACCGAAGCCGCCGAAGGGGGCGTTCATGAAGCGGACCCCGTCCCCGCGCAGGCCGCGCATGCTCCAGGCCAGCTCGTAGAGGTCGGAGTTGGAGAGCCGGTCGTCCACGCTGACCACCTCGCCGACCGCACCGAGCAGGCCGCGCAGCTTGCCCGGGTTGCCGAGGGTGCCGGACTCCAGGGTCTGCTGCATCAGCGCGCGCAGGAAGTACTGCTGACGGCGCGTCCGGTCCAGGTCGCCGCCGGGCAGGCCGTAGCGCTCGCGGACGTAGAGCAGGGCGGTGGCCCCGTCCATGTGGTGGGTGCCGGCGTCCCACTGGCGGGCCTCGCCCTTGCCCTCGATGGTCTGCGGGATGGTGATGTCCACCCCTCCGACGGCGTCGGTGAGCGAGCGGAAGCCGTTCCAGTCGATCACCGCGAGGTGGTCGATCCGGATGCCGGTGAGGTTCTGGATGGTCTCCACCATCAGGGCCGGGCCGCCGTACGCGTAGGCCGCGTTGAGCTTGGCCTTGCCGTGGCCGGGGACGTCCACCCAGGTGTCGCGGGCCAGCGAGACCAGCGAGGCGCCCTTCCGGTCGGCCGAGACGTGCAGCAGCATCATGGTGTCGCTGCGGGCCGCGCCCGCCTTCCAGACCGGGGCCTTGGCCTTGGCCGTGGGGTCGGTGCGGGCGTCCAGGCCGACCAGCAGGAAGGTCTGGCCGCTGTTCGGCACCGGCTTCGGCTGGGCGGATTCGGCCACCGTCGGGAAGGCGCCGGGGATCCGGGCCACCGAGGAGGCGTAGTGCTCGGCGGTCCAGTAGACCGTGCCCGTGCAACCGCCGACCACCAGCAGCAGCGCGACCAGGGTGATCAGCAGCACCCGCCGGCCGCGGCGCCGCCGGGGCTTCGCGGGCGGCCGGTCCGCGGCCTCGTCGGCGTCGTCGAAGATGCTCAGCCCGGCCGGGTCCGGCCCGTTCTCGGTGGTCATGCGGGCATTCTGGCGGCGGGCCCGGGGTGGCCGGAACGGAACGGTCTGGACTAGGGCGAACTCGTTACACGGCCTCCTGGCGAGCGACTAGCATCGGGGACTGTCCAGCGCCCGCGCAGCACGACCAAAGGGGACCCGCGTGACCCTCCGCATCACGGTGATCGGCACCGGATACCTCGGCGCGACGCACGCCGCCTGCATGGCGGAGCTCGGCTTCGAGGTGCTCGGCCTGGACATCGACCCGGAGAAGATCGCCATGCTGGCGGCCGGCCAGGTGCCGATGTACGAGCCCGGCCTGGCCGAGCTGCTCGTCAAGCACGTGCCCGGGCACCCCGGCTCCACCGGGCGGCTGCGCTTCACCACCTCCTACGAGGAGGTCGCCGAGTTCGGCGACGTGCACTTCATCTGCACCAACACCCCCCAGCGCAAGGGCGAGTTCGCGGCCGACATGTCCTACGTGGACGCCGCGATGGACGCGCTGGCCCCGCTGCTGACCCGCCCCGTGCTGGTGGTCGGCAAGTCCACCGTCCCGGTGGGCAGCGCCGGCCGACTGGCCGTCAGGCTGGCCGAGCTGGCCCCGGTCGGCGAGGGCGCCGAGCTGGCCTGGAACCCGGAGTTCCTGCGCGAGGGCTACGCCGTCGGCGACACCCTGCACCCGGACCGGCTGGTGGTCGGCGTGCGCAGCGAGCGGGCCGAGCAGCTGCTGCGCGAGGTCTACGCGACCCCGATCGCGGAGGGCGTGCCCTTCGTGGTCACCGACTTCGCCACCTCCGAGCTGGTCAAGGCGGCCGCCAACTCCTTCCTGGCCACCAAGATCTCCTTCATCAACGCGATGGCCGAGGTCTGCGAGAGCGCCGGCGCCGACGTGGTGCAGCTCAGCAAGGCGCTCTCCTTCGACGAGCGGATCGGCGGCAAGTTCCTCAACGCCGGGGTCGGCTTCGGCGGCGGCTGCCTGCCCAAGGACATCCGGGCCTTCATGGCCCGGGCCGGGGAGCTCGGCGCCGACCAGGCGCTCACCTTCCTGCGCGAGGTGGACTCGATCAACATGCGGCGCCGCTCCCGGATGGTGGAGCTGGCCCGCGAGCAGGTCGGCGGCGGCTTCCTGGGCCGCCGGGTGGCCGTGCTCGGCGCCGCCTTCAAGCCCAACTCGGACGACATCCGGGACTCCCCCGCGCTGAACGTCGCGGCCCAGATCCAGCTCCAGGGCGCCCAGGTCACCGTCTACGACCCCAAGGCCATGGACAACGCCCGGAAGATGTTCCCCGGCATCACCTACGCCGACTCGGTGCTGGAGGCCGTCGAAGGCGCCCACGTGGTGCTCCACCTGACGGAGTGGCAGGAGTTCCGCGAGCTCGACCCGGAGGAGGTCGGCGCGGTGGTCGCCGAGCGCCGGCTGGTCGACGGGCGCAACGTGCTGGACGGCGCGCGCTGGCGCGCGGCCGGCTGGACCTACCGCGCGATGGGCCGCCCGACCGTGGAATAGCCCTCCGGGCGGGCGGGGTTGCAGCCGGTATGAGCGTGGAACCGGTGGTGCGGAAGATCCTGACCGAGAGCGGCGACACCTGGGCGGTCGTCGGGCTCTCCAACAACACGGCGCGGGCCGCGTACGGCGTGGCCCGGGTGCTGCAGCGCGCGGGCAAGCGGATCGTCCCCGTGCACCCGAAGGCCGAGACGGTGCTCGGCGAGCAGGGCTACGCCTCGCTCGCCGAGATCCCCTTCGACGTGGACGTGGTGGACGTCTTCGTGAACTCCTCGCTGGCCGGCGCGGTCGCCGACCAGGCGGTGGCCAAGGGCGCCAAGGCGGTCTGGTTCCAGCTGGACGTCATCGACCGCGAGGCCTACGCCAGGACGACGCAGGCCGGTGTCGACATGGTGATGGACCGCTGCCCGGCGATCGAGCTGCCCCGGCTCTAGCCGTTCTTGGTGACGGCCCGGAGGTGGGCGAGGACCAGGGGGTCGATGCGGCCGGGGACGAGGCGGGCCTCCAGGTTCTCGACGCCCGCCCACTGGTCGAGGGTGGTGTAGCCGGTGGTGGCGACCAAGGTGGCCACCTCCGCGGCGAGTTCGCCGGTGAGGTCGAGCAGGGCGGCCGGGTCAGGGGTGCCGAAGAGGGTGTCGTGGATGGCCAGCAGGCGGCGCAGTTCGGTGACCGGGGCCGGGTGGTCGTCCACCCGCAGGTCGTGGCTGATGCCGCCCGGGGCGCCCAGGCCGGCGCCGTCCTCGGCGATCCAGAGTGCGGCGCTCTGCCGGCCCCGGCTGTCGCCGCCCGCCTCGTCTCCGGCCGCCAGGGTGGCCACCAGGCGCTCGGCGAAGGGGAGTTCGGCGCCGGCCAGCCACGTGCGCTCCATCGCCTCGACCACCTCGGGGCCGGTCAGGATGTTGCCCTGGATCGCGTAGCCCGGGCCGCTCGCACCGCCCGCCCAGTCGAGGCACTCCTCGCCGGTGTACGTCGCGCCGTCGCCCTCCGGGCCGACCACGCCGAGCTGACGGTGCGCCCGCTCCGGGTCGGCGGCGGTCAGCCCGGCCACCACGTCCGCCGGGGCGACGCCGGTGCGCAGCAGGGCCAGGCCCTGCGGGCGGTAGGCCAGGTTGGCCAGCGCCTGGGTGGCCAGCGCCCCGACGCCGGCCTCGGCCGCCGGGACGGCGGCGCCGACGCCGAGGAACTTGCTGGCCACCGCGATGCCGTAGGCGTCGCCGGAGCGGGCCACCACAGAGAAGGTCATGGGCACGGACCCTAATCGGGGCGGGTTCGCCGCGTCCATGCCCTGAGACTCCGTCAGGCCCGTCGGCAAGATCCGGCAAGGACCTCGGCCGCAGGAAGTGGTCACCCCGGGGGCGCGGGGAACTGCGCGCGGGGGAACGGCAGCACGTGCAACTGGCTCGCCTGCCCCGACCTAGCACTGGGCCGCCTTCCGATTCGCGCAGTTCCTCGCGCCCCTGGGGTGACCACCTGCCGAACAACTCGCGCCCGAGCGGCGGAGCAGCCGATCAACGGAGCCTCGCGCCCCTGGGGTGACCACTTTCGCCCGCTCCCTTACGAGCGCTTGCCGTCCAGGGCGTCGATGGTGGCGATGGAGGGGCGGCGCTCCTTCTGGAGCCGGGCGGCCACCGTCTCGGCGTCGCGGAGGACCCGGACGGCGTTGTGCCAGGTGAGCTTGGAGAGGTCGGCCTCGGACCAGCCGCGGCCGAGGAGTTCGGCGATCAGGTTGGGGTAGCCGGAGACGTCGTCCAGGCCGGCCGGGGTGAAGGCGGTGCCGTCGAAGTCACCGCCGATGCCGACGTGGTCGACGCCGGCCACCTCGCGCATGTGGTCCAGGTGGTCGGCGACGGTGGCGGCGGTCGCCACCGGCCGCGGGTGGGCGGCCTCGTGGGCGTGCTGGACGGCCATCGCCTCGGGGGTGGTCTCCAGCGGGTGGAAGCCGTGCGCCCGCATGTTGGCGTCGGCCGCCTTGGTCCACTCGATGGCGGCGGGCAGGATGAACTTGGGCACGAAGGTGACCATCGCGAGGCCGCCGTTGGCCGGGAGCTGGGCCAGCACGTCGTCCGGGACGTTGCGCGGGTGGTCGCAGACCCCGCGGGCGGAGGAGTGCGAGAAGACCACCGGCGCCTCGGAGACCCGCAGTGCGTCCCGCATGGTGCCGGGCGAGACGTGCGAGAGGTCGACCAGCATGCCGACCCGGTTCATCTCCCGCACCACCTCCTCGCCGAAGGCGGTCAGCCCGCCGTGCTCCGGCTCGTCGGTGGCCGAGTCGGCCCACGGCACGTTGTCGTTGTGGGTGAGCGTCATGTACCGCACGCCCAGCTGGTGCAGGGCCCGCAGGGTGGCCAGCGAGCAGTCGATGGAGTGCCCGCCCTCGGCGCCCATCAGCGAGGCGATCCGGCCCTCGGCCCGGGCCGCCTCCATCTCGTCCGCGGTGAGCGCGAGGCGGAACACCTCGGGGTGGCGGGCCGTCATCTCCCGGACGAAGTCGACCTGCTCCAGGGTGGCGCTCACCGCGTGGTCGCCCGCGAAGTCCGACCGCACGTAGACCGACCAGAACTGCGCGCCGACCCCGCCGCCGCGCAGGCGGGCGAAGTCGGTGTGCAGGCGGCCGCTCTGGTCGGCCGTCAGGTCGATGGCGTCGAGGTCGTAGCCGGCCTGGGCGCGCATCGCCCAGGGCAGGTCGTTGTGACCGTCCACCACGGGGGCGGTGCGGAGGAGGGCTCGGGCGCGGTCCACCAGCTCAGAAGTCATACGAACATTTCTACTCCTTCTGTTAACCGGAGGTTAGGTCTTGCGCCCGGCCCTGTCCCCGGCTTCCGGGGCGGGGGAGCCTTCCAGGCACGGCGGCCCCACCCGGCCGCGCCCGTCCGTTCCGGGAGGTCCTCGTGAGCTCAGCCCGTACACCGTGGAAGGCCGTGCTCGGCGGCTCGGTCGGCAATCTGGTGGAGTGGTACGACTGGTTCGTCTACGCCAGCTTCGCCACCTACTTCGCCGCCGCGTTCTTCCCGCACGGCAACCCGACCGCCCAACTCCTCAACACCGCCGGGATCTTCGCGGTGGGCTTCTTCATGCGCCCGGTCGGCGGCTGGCTGCTCGGCCGCTTCGCCGACCGGCGCGGGCGGAAGGCGGCGCTCACCCTGACCGTCACCATGATGTCGGCCAGCGCCCTGCTGATCGCCGTGGCGCCGACGTACGCGCAGGTCGGCTACGCCGGGGCGGTGGTGCTGCTGATCGCCCGGCTGCTGCAGGGGCTCTCGGTCGGCGGGGAGTACGCGGCCAGCGCGACGTACCTGACCGAGGCCTCGGTGCCGAAGCGGCGCGGGTTCGTCTCCAGCTTCCAGTACGTCTCGATGACCTTCGGCCAGCTGATCGGGCTGGGGCTGCAGATCGTGCTCCAGCGGACCATGAGCACCGAGGACCTGCACTCCTGGGGGTGGCGGATCCCCTTCGTGGTCGGGGCGGTCGGCGCGGCGGTGGTCTTCTGGCTGCGGCGCAACCTGCCGGAGACCGAGGCGTACGAGGCGGCGGAGGGGGCCGACGGGCGCGGCACGCTGCGCCGGCTGCTGGACCACAAGCGGGAGTTCGTCCTGGTGATGGCGCTCACCATGGGCGGCACGGTGGCGTACTACACCTACACGACGTACCTCACGAAGTACCTGTCGAACACGGTGGGGCTGAGCAAGAGCGACGCCGCGCTGGTCAGCTTCTGCGCGCTGACCGTCTTCATGCTGCTCCAGCCGCTGGCCGGGGCGCTCTCCGACCGGATCGGGCGGCGGCCGCTGCTGATCGCCTTCGGGATCGGGGCGACCTTCGGGACGGTGCCGCTGATGACCACGCTCTCGCACGCGGGCGGCTTCGGCGAGGCCCTGCTGCTGGCGCTGGCCGCGCTGGTCATCGTCACCGGGTACACCTCGATCAACGCGGTGGTGAAGGCCGAGCTCTTCCCGACCCAGGTCCGGGCGCTCGGGGTGGCGCTGCCGTACGCGCTGGCCAACGCGCTGTTCGGGGGGACGGCGGAGTACGTGGCCCTCTGGTTCAAGGACCAGGGGATCGAGTCCGGGTACTACTGGTACGTCTCGGGGCTCGCGGCGGTCTCACTGGTGGTCTACCTGACGATGCGTGAGACCCGCGGCGCGGCGCTCACGCTGGAGGCCGCCCCGGCCGAGCCGGTGCGCGTCTAGGGTGTGGGCCCATGCGGGTGCTCTTGGTCGAGGACGACGACCGGCTGGCGGCTGCGCTGATCCCGGCGCTGGCCCGGCACGGCCATCAGGTGGTGCGGGCGGCCCGGGCGGATGACGCGCTGCGGCTCAAGGACACCTGCGAGTTCGTGCTCCTCGACCTCGGGCTGCCCGACCTGGACGGGCTGGAGGCGCTGCGGCGGCTGCGGCGGGTCTCCTCGGTGCCGGTGATCGTGCTGACCGCGCGGTCGGAGGAGCGGGACGTGCTGCGCGGCCTGCGGTCCGGGGCCGACGACTACCTGGTGAAGCCGTTCCGCACGGCGGAGCTGGCGGCCCGGATGGCGGCGGTGGTGCGGCGCGGCAGCCGCCCGCTGGCCGCCACCGGGTCGGTGGTGGAGGTCGGCGACGTACGGATCGACCTGACGGCCCGTCGGGTCCTGGTGGCCGGGGCGGAGGTCACGCTCACCCGGCGGGAGTTCGACGTGCTCGCCGTGCTGGCCAGGGAGCCGGGGGTGGTCCGCAGCCGTGAGGAGATCCTCGACGAACTCTGGGGCGACGTGCAGCTGTCGGCCTCCCGCTCGCTCGACGTCCACGTGGCCGGCCTCCGCGCCAAGACCGGACGGCCGCACCTGATCCAGACCCTCCGCGCCACCGGCTACCGCCTGGCCACCGTCTGATGCAGCGTCGACTGCTGGTGCTCCAGGGGCTGCTGATCGTCTGTCTGGTGGCGGCGCTGGCGGTGCCGCTCGGGTACGCGTACGCCTCGCACCGGACGGGGCAGTTGCTGTTGGCGCGGCGGGCGGACGCGACGCGGTTCGCGGAGCTGGCGGACCGGGCGTTGCGGGAGGGCGGGCCTTCGGGGGTGGGGGCGGAGGTGGACCGGTACGCGGAGCTGTACGGGACGGCGGTGGAGGTGCGGGACCGGGACGGGGTGCTGATCGCGGGGCGGCCGGTCGGCGGCGGGGCCGCGCTGCGGCGGGCGCTGTCGGGGCGGACCACGGCGGAGCTGCCGCTGCTGACGCCGGGCGGACCGGAGACGGTGCTGGTGGCGGAGCCGGCCGGGCGGGACGGGCAGGTGTCGGGGGCGGTGGTGCTCCGGGTGCCGACGGCGGCGGCCCGGCGGGAGGTGGCCGTCGTCTGGGGGGCGCTGGCGGTGGGGGCGGTGCTGGCGCTGCTCGGGTCGCTGGCGGCGGCCCGGCGGCTGGCCGGCTGGGTGCTCCGCCCGGTGGCCGAACTCGACGCCACCACACGGGAGATCGCCGGGGGCCGGCTCGGGGCGCGGGTCGCCACCGTCCGCGGCCCGGTGGAGCTGCGGCGGCTGGAGGAGCGGTTCAACGCCATGGCGGACGCCATCTCGGCCGCGCTGGAGCGCCAGCGCGCCTTCGTCGCGGACGCCTCGCACGAGCTCCGCACCCCGCTCACCGTGCTCTCCCTCCGGCTGGAGAACCTGGAGCCGCACCTGACCGCCGACGGGCAGCCCGAGTACGAGGAGGCGATGGCCGAACTCGACCGCCTGGCCGCCCTGTTGGAGGACCTGCTGGCGCTGGCCCGGGTGGAGGCGGACGCCGGACTGCCGGAGGACGTCCCGGCCGACGGGCTGCTCCCCCGGTTGACGGGGTGGCAGGAGGTCTACGCGGCCCAGGGATTGGCCCTGGACGTGGCGGCGGTGGAGGAGGCCCCGCTGCCCGCCGCCGTCGGCCGGATCGCGGACATCGCGCTCGACAACGCGGCCAAGTTCGTCCCGCCCGGCGGCCGGGTGGTGGTCTCGCTGACCGCCGGGGTGCTGCGGATCGCCGACGACGGACCGGGGCTGACCGAGGAGGAGCGGGGCGCGGCCCTCGGCCGGTTCTGGCGCGCTCCCGGGCGGGGCAACGTCCCGGGCAGTGGCCTGGGCCTGGCCATCGCCGCCGAACTGGCCCGCGGCTGCGGCGCCGAGCTCGTCCTGCACCCGACCGAACCGCACGGCCTGACCGTCGAGTTGAGGACGGGTCAGTACACCGATCGGTAGTAGGCGGCCGCGCCCGGGTGCAGCGGAACGGCGCCCGTCCCGATCGCGTAGCGCTCGTCCAGCCGGCTGCCGGGCGCGTCCGGGGCCAGCAGGTCGTCCCGGCGGCGGAACAGCACCTCGGTGACGGCGCGCACCACCCCCGCGTCCAGCCCGGCGGCGCAGAGCAGGTGGCTGGGGGTCCCGACGGTCGGGGTGGGCGCGGGCTGGCGGTAGCTGCCGGCCGGGATCGACACGCTCTCGTAGACCGGCCCGTGGGCCCGGCGCAGCTCGACCGCCGCCGCCTCCAGCGGGACCAGCCGGACGGGCGTGCGCTCGGCGAGTTCGGTGATGGCCGGGGTGGGCACCCCGCCGGACCAGAAGAAGGCGTCCAACTCCCCCGCCCGCAGCGCCGCGACCGACTCGGCGGTGCCGAGCAGCCGCACCGCGGCCCGCACCCCGGCGGCGGCCAGGGCCCGCTCGGCGACCACCGAGGTGCCGGACTCCTCGGCACCCAGCGAGACCCGCAGTCCGGCGAGCTGAGCGACCGTCAGGACCGCCGAGGCCGCGGGGACCACCAGGTGCAGGTGGTTGAGGTAGAGCCGGGCGAGGGCGGCCACCGCGACCGGCCGGGCGAAGGCGCCGCGGCCGGCCACCGCGTCGGTGGCGCTGTCCGCCAGGGCCAGGCCGAGTTCGGCGCCGCCGGTGTCGATCAGCCGCAGGTTGCGCACGCTGGCGGGGGTGGCGAGCACCTCGACGGTCAGCCCGGGGTGGGCCCGGTGGACCTCCTCGGCGAGACGCTGCCCGAAGGCCCGGTACGGCCCGCCCTCGGGCCCGGCGGCCAGCCGTAACGCACCCCGCGGCCCGGAGACGGAACAGCCCGCCGTCACCGCGGCCGCGGCTCCCAGCAGGAGCGCGCGGCGCGGGACGGCGGGCAAGGGTGGTGCTACTTGCCGAAGCCGAAGGAGGTGGAGCCCGCGACCTTGGCGCGGAGCTTCTGGCCCTTCTCGGTGGCCTGGCGGTTGAGGTCGGCCTGGAACTCAGTCATCTTCTCGGTGAGTTCCTGGTCGAAGGCGGCCAGCATCCGGACCGCCAGCAGGCCCGCGTTGCGCGCCCCGGCGATCGAGACGGTGGCGACCGGCACGCCCGCCGGCATCTGGACGATGGACATCAGGCTGTCCATGCCGTCCAGGTAGCGCAGCGGCACCGGGACGCCGATGACCGGCAGCGGGGTGACCGAGGCCAGCATGCCCGGCAGGTGGGCGGCGCCGCCGGCGCCGGCGATGATCGCCTTCAGGCCGCGGGCCCGGGCCTGCTCGCCGTAGGTGACCATCTCGCGCGGCATCCGGTGCGCGGAGACCACGTCGACCTCGTAGGGGATCTCGAACTCGTCGAGCGCCTGGGCGGCGGCCTCCATCACGGGCCAGTCGGAGTCCGAGCCCATCACGATGCCGACAAGAGGCTGGGTCATTCGGTGATCGTTCCTCGCAGGTAGGCGGCCGCGTGGCGGGCGCGCTCGCGGACGTCCTCGAGGTCGTCCCCGAAGACGTTGACGTGGCCGACCTTGCGGCCGGGCTTCACGTCCTTCCCGTACATGTGGATCCGCAGGCCGGGGTCACGGGCCATGCAGTGCAGGAAGGCGTGGTACATGTCGGGGTAGTCGCCGCCGAGCACGTTGACCATGACGGTCCACTTGGCGCGCGGGCGCGGGTCCCCGAGCGGGAGGTCGAGCACCGCGCGCAGGTGGTTCTCGAACTGCGAGGTGACGGAGCCGTCCTGGGTCCAGTGACCGGAGTTGTGCGGGCGCATCGCCAGCTCGTTGACCAGGATGCGGCCGTCCCGGGTCTGGAACAGCTCGACCGCCAGGTGGCCGGTGATGCCGAGCTCGCCGGCGATCCGCAGCGCGAGCTGCTGGGCCTCGTCGGAGAGCGCCGGGTCGAGGTCGGGGGCGGGAGCGGTCACCTCGGCGCAGACGCCGTTCTCCTGGACGCTCTCCACCACCGGGTAGGCGACGGCCTGGCCGCTGGGCGAGCGGACCACGTTGGCGGCCAGCTCGCGGACGAAGTCGACCTTCTCCTCCGCCAGCACCGGTACGCCGGCCAGGAACGGGGCGGCGGCCTCGGTCTCGTCGTCGACCACCCAGACGCCCTTGCCGTCGTAGCCGCCGCGGACGGTCTTGAGGACCACCGGGTAGCCGTCGCCCTCGTTCGCGAAGGCGGTCACGTCGGCCGGGTCGGCGACCAGGCGGTGGCGGGGGCAGGGGGCGCCGATGGAGTCCAGCTTGGCCCGCATCACGCCCTTGTCCTGGGCGTTCACCAGCGCGGACGGGTCCGGGCGGACGGCGATGCCCTCGGCCTGGAGCGCGCGCAGGTGCTCGGTCGGCACGTGCTCGTGGTCGAAGGTCACCACGTCGCAGCCGGCGGCGAAGCGGCGCAGCGTCTCCAGGTCGCGGTGGTCGCCGAGGACCACGTCGGAGACCACCTGTGAGGCGGAGTCCTGCGGGGTGTCCGCCAGGAGCTTGAACCGGATGCCGAGCGGGATGCCCGCCTGGTGCATCATCCGGGCCAGCTGGCCGCCGCCGATCACGCCCACCACTGGAAAATTCGCCTTGGCCGCAGAAGTCACGCGCCCAGGATATCCGGGCCGGTCACGGGGGTCGTACCGGCCGCCCCCGGTGCGGGGGGACGGGTGGCGACGGTGTATCAGGGGTGAGCGAGTAGCCTAGATGGCCGGGCCCGAAGCACACTGTCGGATGATGTGCATGCAGAGCGGCCTTGACCAGCCGCGCCCGCGTGCGACCTCCTCCGCAGACCCTGGAGACCCTGGATGACGAGCACCACCACTCCCAAGCCTTCGCTGGTGCAGAGGCTGGGCGGCCTCTCGATCGAGGTGATCGGTTTCGCGGTGATCGGCCTGGTGGGCTTCGTCGTGAACGGCGTGGTCTTCTGGGTCTGCCTGAAGGCGCCGGGCCTGGTCCACTCGCTGGCCGGCTTCATCGCGACCGCGGTGGCGATCGGCACCAACTACCTGGGCTACCGGTTCTGGCTGTACAAGGACCGTGACGCGGCCTCCCGCAAGCGGGAGATCACGCTCTTCCTGATCTTCAGCGGCATCGGCATGCTGATCGAGAACGGCATCCTGGCCTTCTCGGTGCACGTGCTGGACTACACCACGCCGACCCAGCAGCTGATCGCCAAGAACGTGGTCGGCCTGGTGGCCGGCACGATCTTCCGCTTCTTCTCGTACCGCACCTGGGTCTTCAAGGCGATGCCCGAGCTGGCCGAGCCGGAGACCGCCGTCGCGGCCGAGCCGGTGCTGGTGGCCGCCAAGTAGGAACGCGTCCCGGGAAGGGGCCGTCTGACCACGGGTCAGGCGGCCCCTTCCTCGTTCCGGGTGAGGAACAGCGCGAAGACCGGGGGCTGGAGCGAGAGCAGCTCCAGGCGGGCGCCGTCGGCCTCGGCGAGGTCGCGGGCGACGGCCAGGCCGATGCCGGTGGAGTTGCGGCCGCTGACGGAGCGTTCGAAGACCCGGTTGCCCAGCTCGGTCGGCACGCCCGGGCCCTCGTCCTGGACCTCGGCGACCACCGAGCGGCCGGAGGGGCGGACCCGGACGGTGACGGTGCCGGCGCCGTGCATCAGGGAGTTCTCGATCAGGGTGGCCAGCACCTGGGCGACCATGCCGGGGGTGCCGAGCACCGACACGTCCCGCAGGCCCTCGATCCGCAGGGTGCGGCCGTTGCCGCGCATGGTCGGGCTCCACTCGGCCAGCTGCTGGGCGATCACCTCGTCCAGCCGGAAGACCACGGCGGTGGGACTGCGCGGGTCGCGCTGGTTGGTGAGCAGCCGCTGCACCACGTCGGTGAGCCGCTCCACCTGCTGGAGCGCGATGGTGGACTCCTCCTTGACCGTCTCCGGCTCCCCGGCCAGCGCGTTGATCTCCTCCAGCCGCATGGAGAGCGCGGTCAGCGGGGTGCGCAGCTGGTGCGAGGCGTCGGCGGAGAGCCGGCGCTCGGCGGTGAGCATCCGGGCGATCCGCTCGGCACTGGCGTCCAGCACCTCGGCCACCCGGTCCAGCTCGGGCACCCCGTAGCGGCGGTCGCGCGGGCGCGGGTCGCCGGAGCCGAGGCGCTCGGCGGTCTCGGCCAGGTCGGTGAGCGGGCGGGCCAGCCGCTTGGCCTGCCAGACCGCGAGGGCCACCGCCGCCTGGACGGCGAGCAGCGCCACCACGCCGAGCAGCAGCAGCATGTTGGCGATCTCGTGGTCCACCTGGTCGCGGGACTGCACCACGGTGACGGACTCGCCGTTGGCGCCGTACTCGGTGGCGCTGATCACCGGGCCCTCGGGCGCGCTGCCGGCCGAGAAGGTCTCCTGGCCGGGGACGGTGATGGAGACGTGGCCGCCCTCGGTGAGCTGGGAGGTGAACTTCTCCCCGGTGATCGGCTCGCCGGCGGCCAGCCGGCTCTCCACCAGGCCGAGCACCCGGACGGCCTGGGCGTCCACCCGGGCGTCCGCGGCGTTGACGATGTTCTGCTTCTCGACCAGGGCGATCGGGACGCAGAACACCACCACCATCACCAGCACCACGCCGAGCAGGGAGTTGATCATCCGGCGCTTCACGCGGGCCGACTCCAGATCAGTTCTTGCAGGGGGTCAGTTCTTCTCGAAGCGGAAGCCGACGCCCCGGACGGTGGAGATGTAGCGCGGGTTGGCCGCGTCGTCCCCGAGCTTCTTGCGCAGCCAGGAGATGTGCATGTCCAGGGTCTTGGTCGAGGTCCACCAGGTGGTGTCCCAGACCTGACGCATGATCTCCTCGCGGGTGACCACCCGGCCGGCGTCCCGGACCAGCACCCGGAGCAGCTCGAACTCCTTGGCGGAGAGGGTCAGCTCCTCCTCGCCCAGCCAGGCCCGGTGCGACTCGACGTCGATCTTCACGCCGTGCGCGCCGGTGGTCAGCTGGTCCACGTTGCCGCGGCGGAGCAGGGCCCGGACCCGGGCAAGCAGCTCGGCCAGGCGGAACGGCTTGGTCACGTAGTCGTCGGCGCCGGCGTCCAGGCCGACCACGGTGTCCACCTCGTCGGCGCGGGCGGTGAGCACCAGCACCGGGCAGGTGCGGCCCTCGGCGCGCAGGCGGCGGGCCACCTCCAGGCCGTCCATCTCGGGCAGGCCCAGGTCCAGCACGATCAGGTCGACGTCCTCGGTCAGCCCGGCCGCGAGGGCGCCGGGGCCCTCCTCCCGGACCAGGACCTCGTACCCCTCACGGCGCAACGCTCGGGCCAGCGGTTCGGAGATCGCCGGGTCGTCCTCGGCCAGCAGCACACAGGTCATGACGCAGATGGTAGTCCGAGCCGGACGCGGAGATCAGGGGCTCTGCCGGGGCGGCTCCGCCCGGTCGGACCAACCGCGGCCCCGCCGCCGCCCCTGACGGGCCGTCGGCTCCTACCGTGGGCAGGTCGGGGACTGTCTCTCGGGAGGTTGCGGATGGCGGGCGGGACCGAGCTGCGCGGCGGGCCGGAGCCGGTCTCGGCCTCGGGGGCCCCGCCGGAGGACGAGCACGCGTTCTTCGGACACCCGCGCGGGCTGGCCACGCTCTTCATGACCGAGCTGTGGGAGCGCTTCAGCTTCTACGGGATGCGCTCGCTGCTGGTGCTCTTCCTGGCGCTGCCCACCGACCAGGGCGGGATCGGCCTGGACTCCGTGACGGCCGCCTCGGTCTACAGCGTCTACAACTCGCTGGTCTACATGCTGGCCATCCCCGGCGGCTGGATCGCCGACCGGCTGTGGGGCGCGCGGCGGGCGGTGCTGATCGGCGGGCTGGTGATCATGGGCGGCCACTTCTCGCTGGCGGTGCCGTTCACCGCGACCTTCTGGTGCGGGCTGCTGCTGATCGCGGTGGGCACCGGGCTGCTGAAGCCGAACGTCTCGGCCATCGTCGGGCAGCTCTACCACCCGGACGACCCGCGCCGGGACGGCGGCTTCACGGTCTTCTACATGGCGATCAACATCGGCTCGTTCTTCGCCCCGCTGGTGGTCGGCACGGTCGGACAGAACGTCAGCTGGCACCTGGGCTTCTCGCTGGCCGGGGTCGGCATGGCGCTCGGCCTGGCCCAGTACGTCTGGGGCCGGCGCCACCTCGGCCACGCCGGGGCGGCGCCCGGGCGGCCGGCCGAACCGGCGGTCCGGCGGCGGGTGCTGCGGCTGGCGGCGCTCTGGGCGGGGGCCGCGGCGGTGTTCTTCGCGGTGGACGCGGGGGCCGGGTGGTTCTCGATCGGACAGGTCGTCAACATCCTGGGGATCGTCGGGGTCGCGCTGCCCGCCTGGTACTTCACCCGGCTGCGCCGGGACCGGGAGCTGTCGGCGCTGGAGCGCAGCCGGATGTCGGCCTTCATGTGGTTCTTCATCGCGGCCGCGGTGTTCTGGATGATCTACGACCAGTCCGGCTCCACGCTGACCCAGTTCGCCACCGACGACACGAACCTTTCGGTCTTCGGCTTCCACTTCCCGTCCAGCTGGTTCCAGTCGGTGAACCCGCTCTTCATCATCCTGCTGGCGCCGGTCTTCGCCTGGCTCTGGCAGTGGCTGACGCTCCGTGACCGCAATCCGAGCGCGCCGGTGAAGTTCGCCGTGGGCCTGCTGCTGATCGGCGCCTCCTTCGGTCTGATGGGCCTGGCCGAGCTGGCCGCCTCGGGCGGGCAGAAGGTCTCGCCGTTCTGGCTGGTCGGGGTCTACTTCGTGCAGACGGTGGCCGAGTTGACGCTCTCTCCGGTCGGGCTGTCGCTCACCACCAAGCTGGCGCCGGCGAAGTACGTCAGCCAGCTGCTCGGCCTGTGGTTCCTGGCCACCGCGACCGGGGACGCGGTGGCGGGGTGGACCATCCGGCTCCAGCAGGTGGTCAGCGCGGACACCTACTTCTACCTGCAGGGGGCGCTGGCGGCGGTCTGCGGGGCGGCGGTGTGGACGGCCGCCGGGCGGATCCGCGCCCTGATGGGGGCTGTGAAGTAGTTCACAGAGGGTGATCACGGGAACCGGAGCGCCGACCCACCGTTTCATCGAAGGATCCACCAGTTCACCTTGGATTCAGTTGATGTTTTCCGTTGTTAGCATGGATTCGCCACCTCTTCTTTATTCGGACATTGGGTTCATCCGACAGGTTCTCGTCTGATAGTGGGAGAAACCGCCACGTACAGTGGCCTGGTCCATCGCACGTCAGCAAGGAACCCCACTCATGGCGTCAAGCACTCTGGCCGCCGGCGCAACGTCGACCCCCACCGGCAGCGGCAAGACCTTCTTCGGGCACCCCCGCGGACTCGCCACCCTCTTCATGACCGAGATGTGGGAGCGGTTCAGCTTCTACGGGATGCGCGCCCTGCTCGTCCTCTACATGGGGGCGGAGGTCGTCGACGGCGGCCTCGGCATGAAGGCGGCAGTGGCCGGCGCGGTCTACAGCGTCTACAACGCCATGGTCTACCTGCTCGCGCTGCCCGGCGGCTGGATCGCCGACCGCTTCCTGGGCGCCCGCAAGACCGTCGCGCTCGGCGGGGCGATCATCATGGCCGGCCACTTCGCGCTGGCGCTGCCCTCCAAGGCGGTCTTCTTCGCCGGCCTGGGCCTGATCGCGATCGGCTCCGGCCTGCTCAAGGCCAACATCTCGACCATGGTCGGCCACCTCTACGACGGGCCCAACGACCCGCGCCGGGACGGCGGCTTCACCATCTTCTACATGGGCATCAACCTCGGTGCCTTCGTCGCCCCGCTGGTGATCGGCACCGTCGGCCAGAAGGTCGACTGGCACCTGGGCTTCGCGCTGGCCGGCGTCGGCATGGCGCTCGGCCTGCTCCAGTACCTGCTGGGCAGCCGTCACCTGAGCGACAAGAGCAGTGTGGTGGCCTCCCCGATGCCCGCCGCCGAGAAGCGCGCGGTGCTGCGCAAGGCCGGCTTCTGGGCCACCCTCGCGGTGGTCTTCTACGCCGTGGTCGCGATCACCGGCCACCTGACCGTCAACTGGGTCACCTGGCCGCTGTCGATCGCCGGCATCGCCGTCCCGGTGGTCTACTTCTCCAAGATCCGCCGGGACAAGGACCTCAGCCCGGACGAGAAGTCCAAGATGAGCGGCTACGTCTGGTTCTTCGTGGCGGCCGCGATCTTCTGGATGATCTACGACCAGTCCGGCTCCACGCTGAACCTGTTCGCCGAGAACAGCACCTCGCTGAACGTCTTCGGCTGGGGCTTCCCGTCCAGCTGGTTCCAGTCGCTGAACCCGCTCTACATCATGGCGCTGGCCCCGGTCTTCGCCTGGCTCTGGGTCTGGCTGGACCGCCGCCGCCAGAACCCCTCCACCACCGCGAAGTTCGCCTTCGGCCTGCTGATGATCGGCGGCTCCTTCCTGGTGATGATGCTGGCGATGGCCGCCGCGAACGGCGGTGCCAAGGTCACCCCGCTCTGGCTGGCCACCGTCTACCTGATCCAGACCGTCGGCGAGCTCACCCTCTCCCCCGTCGGACTCTCCGTCACCACCAAGCTGGCGCCCGCCAAGTACGCCAGCCAGATGATGGGCATCTGGTTCCTCGCCGTGACGGCCGGCGACTGCACCGCCGCCGTGGTGCAGCTGCTGGTGGGTGACGCCACCGGCTCCACCTGGTACTTCGCCTCCCAGGGCCTGCTGGCCGTGCTGGCCGGCGTGGCGCTGATGACGTACCGCAAGAAGGTCAACCGGCTGATGGGCGACATCCGCTGACGCACCCCGCACGTGGGAGACCCCCGGAAGGCCGCGCGCCTCCGGGGGTCTCGTGCTTCCGTGTACCCGCCTCAGACCGCGCGGACACCGTCCCGCCAGACCGCGGCGGTCAGCGGTACGCCCGGGCGGTAGGCCAGGTGGACGTGCGAGGGGGCGTCCAGCAGCAGCAGGTCGGCCCGGGCGCCCGGGGCGATCAGGCCGACGTCGGTGCGGCGCAGCGCCCGCGCGCCGCCGGCGGTGGCGGCCCAGACCGCCTGATCCGGCGTCATGCCCATCTCGCGGACCGCGACGGCGATGCAGAAGGCCATCGAACTGGTGAAGCTGGAGCCCGGGTTGCAGTCCGTCGAGAGCGCGACGGTGGCGCCCGCGTCGAGCAGGCGGCGCGCGTCCGGGTAGGGGGCGCGGGTGGAGAACTCCGCGCCGGGGAGCAGGGTGGCCACCGTGTCGCCGCTCGCCAGCGCGTCCACGTCGGCGTCGGTGAGGTGGGTGCAGTGGTCGGCCGAGGCCGCGCCGAGCTCCACCGCGAGCTGCACGCCCGGGCCGTGGTTCAGCTGGTTGGCGTGCACCCGGGGGGTCAGACCGCGGGCCATGCCGGCGGTGAGGATCTCCCGGGCCTGGTCGCCGTCGAAGGCGCCCTGCTCGCAGAAGACGTCCACCCAACGGGCGTGCGGGGCGCAGGCGTCCAGCATCTCGCCGGTGACCAGCGCCACGTAGGCAGCCGGGTCCTCCTTGAACTCGGGGGCCACCACGTGCGCGCCCAGGTAGGTGGTCTCGGTGGTGTGCTTGGCCGCGATCCGCAGGGCGCGGGCCTCGTCCTCCACGGTGAGGCCGTAGCCGGACTTGCACTCGACCGTGGTGGTGCCCTGGCGCAGCGCCTCGGTGAGGAAGCGGGTGAGGTTGGCCTCCAACTGCGCGTCGGTGGCGGCCCGGGTGGCGGCCACCGTGGTGCGGATGCCCCCGGCGGTGTAGGACTGGCCGCTCATCCGGGCGTTGAACTCGGCGGTGCGGTCCCCGGCGAAGACCAGGTGGGCGTGCGAGTCCACGAAGCCGGGCAGCAGCGCCCGGCCCTCGGCGTCGACGTGCCCGTCGGCCGCGGGCGCCTCGGCGGCGGGGCCGACCCAGGCGATCCGGCCGTCCTCGATCAGCACGGCGGCATCGGTGAGCAGGCCGAGCGGGCCGCTGCCGTGGGACGGGTCGTTGGTGACGAGCGAGCCGACGTTGCCGATCAGGGTGCTCAAGTCGCTGGGCCTTTCGGGGAGTTGGGGTGAACGCCGAAAGGCGCGGGCCCGAGGGGATCAGCCCCCCTCGGACCCGCGCCGGTCAGTTTATCGCCGCAGGGCGGCGATTGTCGTGCTCAGTGCACGGGGGACGTCCGGGACCAGTTGGTGCCGCCCGTCCTTGACCACGTGCCGGCCGCCGACCACCAGGTGGCGGACGTCGGCGCCCGAGGCGGCGAAGACCGCCGTCTCGGCGCCCAGCTCCGGCGGCGGCCCGGCGGTGCGGACCGAGTCCAGCGCGATCACGGTGAAGTCGGCCAACGCCCCGGCCTCGATCCGGCCGGCCTCCGGCCAGCCGAGCGAGGCGTGGCCGTCCTCGCCGCCCGCGCGCAGCAGCGCGTCGGCGGTCCAGTGGCCCCGGGTGCGGGTGCGCAGGCGCTCGTCCAGCTCCAGCGCCCGGGCCTCCTCCCACGGGTCGATCACCGCGTGGCTGTCGCTGCCCAGGGTGACCGGGCAGCCCGCGCTCGCCAACCGCCGGGCGGGGCCGATGCCGTCGGCCAGGTCCCGCTCGGTGGTCGGGCACATGCAGATGGCGGTCGAGGAGTCGGCGAGCAGCCGGATGTCATCGTCCGTCAGATGGGTGGCGTGCACCGCCGAGGTGCGCGGGCCGAGCACCCCGTGGTCGGCCAGCAGCCTGGTCGGCGTGACGCCGTGCGCGGCCAGGCAGGCCTCGTTCTCCGCGGTCTGCTCGGAGAGGTGCACGTGCAGCGGCGCCTGCGCCCGCTCGCCCCACTGGGCCACGGTGGCCAACTGCCCGGCCGGGACGGCCCGGACGGAGTGCACCGCGGCGCCGATCCGGGCGTGCCCGGCCGGCTTGAGCGCGTCCACCCGCTGGGCCCAGGCCTCGGCGTCGCCGTCGCTGAACCGCAGCTGCGGCGCGGTCGGCTCGGCACCGAAGCCCGAGGAGAGGTAGCAGGTGTCCAGCAGGGTGATCCGGATGCCGGCCCGGTCGGCGGCCTCGATCAGCGCGTGGCCCATCGCGTTCGGGTCGTCGTACCGGGCGCCGCCGGGCGCGTGGTGCAGGTAGTGGAACTCGCCCACCGCACTGATCCCGGCCAGCGCCATCTCGGCGTAGACGGCGGTGGCCAGCTCCAGGTAGCTGTCCGGGTCCAGCGCACCGGCGAACCGGTACATGGTGTCCCGCCAGGTCCAGAAGGTGCCCGAGCCGATCTGCACGCTGCCGCGCAGCGCGCGGTGGAAGGCGTGCGAGTGGGCGTTGGCCTGGCCCGGCAGCAGCAGCCCGGCGAGGCGGACCGCCCCGGGCGGGCAGGGCCCGCTGTCCGGGACGACCGAGCGGAACCGCCCGTCGGCCACCGTGATCAACACGTCCCGCTCGACGGCGGGGCCGTTGTGGTTCGGCAGCCAGGCGTGCTCGGCCCAGTACGTCGTGGTCCCCTCGGTCACTGACACGCCAGGTCCTCCAGTACGTCGGCGAGCGCGGTCACCCCGGTCAGGCAGTCCGCCTCCTCGGCGTGCTCGGCCGGGGAGTGCGAGACGCCGGTGGGGTTGCGCACGAACAGCATGGCGGTCGGGATCTCGGACGCCAGGATCCCGGCGTCGTGTCCCGCGCCGGTCGGCAGCACCGGGACCCCTCCGAGTCGCTTGGCCAGCCGGTCGCGGAGCGGGCCGTCGAAGTCCACCACGGGCGTGTACGACTCCCGGGTCAGCTCGACCCGGACGCCGTCCAGCCCGCCGCGCGCGTACGCCGCCTCCCGGATCTCCTCGACCAGGGCGGTCAGGGTCGCCTCGTCCGCGGCCCGGGAGTCCAGCCAGCCCCGGATCAGCGAGGCGATGGCGTTGGTGCCGTTGGGCTCCACCGCGACCTTGCCGAAGGTGGCCAGCGCGCCGGCCAGCTCGGCCTTCTGGCGGGCCGTCAGCACGGTGTCGGCGAAGGTGAGCATCGGGTCCCGGCGGTCCTCGATCCGGGTGGTGCCGGCGTGGTTGGCCTCGCCGTGGAAGTCGAAGCGCCAGCGGCCGTGCGGCCAGATCGCGCTGGCCACGCCGACCGGCTGGTCCTCCGTCAGGTACCGGCCCTGCTCGACGTGGAGCTCGACGAAGGCCCCGATCCGGCTCAGCCGGTCGTGGTCCGCGCCGATCAGCGCCGGGTCGTAGCCGGCCTTCTCCATCGCGTCGGGCAGCCGGACGCCGTCCGCGTCGCGCAGCTCGTACGCCTGCTCGCGGCCCAGCACCCCGGCGGTCAGCCGGGAGCCGATGCAGGCCACGCCGAACCGGGCACCCTCCTCGTCGCCGAAGTTGACGATCGCCAGCGGCTTGCTGAACTCGGCCTTGCGGGACCGGAGTTCGTCCAGGGCCGCGAAGGAGGAGACCACCCCGAGCGGGCCGTCGTAGGCGCCGCCGTCCGGGACGGAGTCCAGGTGCGAGCCGGTGACCACCGCGCCCTCGCCCTGCAGGTCGCCCAGCCAGGCCCACTGGTTTCCGTTGCGGTCCAGCTCGTAGTGCAGGCCGCGGGAGCGGGCCTGCTGCTCGAACCAGGAGCGGCACTCGGCGTCGGCGGAGTTCCAGGCGAAGCGGCGGTAGCCGCCGGAGGAGGCGGAGCGGCCCACGGGGAGCAGCTCCGCCCACATCTCCAGGAAGGAGTCGCTCACAGCTCGCCCATGGGCACGCGGACGCCGCGCTCGGCCGCCACCTCGGAGGCGCGGTCGTAGCCCGCGTCCACGTGACGGATGACGCCCATGCCCGGGTCGTTGGTGAGCACCCGGCGGATCTTCTCGCCCGCCAGCGCGGTGCCGTCGGCCACCGTGACCTGGCCGGCGTGGATCGAGCGGCCGATGCCGACGCCGCCGCCGTGGTGGATGGAGACCCAGGAGGCGCCGGAGGCGACGTTCACCATGGCGTTCAGCAGCGGCCAGTCGGCGATCGCGTCCGAGCCGTCCAGCATGGCCTCGGTCTCGCGGTACGGCGAGGCCACCGAGCCGCAGTCCAGGTGGTCGCGGCCGATCACGATCGGGGCGGAGAGCTCGCCGGAGGCGACCATGTCGTTGAAGCGCTCGCCGGCCTTGTCGCGCTCGCCGTAGCCCAGCCAGCAGATGCGCGCCGGGAGGCCCTGGAAGTGCACCTTCTCCTGGGCCATCTTGATCCAGCGGTGCAGCGACTCGTTCTCCGGGAAGAGGTCGAGCACGGCCTTGTCGGTCTTGTAGATGTCCTGCGCGTCGCCGGACAGCGCCGCCCAGCGGAACGGGCCCTTGCCCTCGCAGAACAGCGGGCGGATGTACGCCGGGACGAAGCCCGGGAACGCGAACGCCCGGTCGTAGCCCGCGAGCTGGGCCTCGCCGCGGATCGAGTTGCCGTAGTCGAAGACCTCGGCGCCGCGGTCCTGGAAGCCGACCATCGCCTCGACGTGACGGGCCATCGACTCGCGCGAGCGCTGGGTGAACTCGGCCGGCTTCTCGGCCGCGTAGCTCGCCATGTCCTCGAAGGCCACGCCGACGGGGAGGTAGCTCAGCGGGTCGTGGGCGCTGGTCTGGTCGGTGACGATGTCGATCGGGGCGTCCATCGCCAGCAGCTGCGGGAACATCTCCGCGGCGTTGCCCAGCACACCGATCGAGAGCGGCTGCCGCTTGTCGCGGGCCTCGGTGGCCAGCTGGAGCGCGTGGTCGAGGTTCTTCGCCTCGACGTCCAGGTAGCGGTGCTCGATCCGGCGGGCGATCCGGGACGGGTCGCAGTCGATGCAGATCGCCACGCCGCCGTTCATGGTGACGGCCAGCGGCTGGGCGCCGCCCATACCGCCGAGACCGGCGGTGAGGGTGATGGTGCCTTCGAGGGTGTTGCCGAAGCGCTTGGCCGCGACCGCGCCGAAGGTCTCGTAGGTGCCCTGGAGGATGCCCTGGGTCCCGATGTAGATCCACGAACCGGCGGTCATCTGGCCGTACATGGTGAGCCCGAGGCTCTCCAGCCGGCGGAACTCCTCCCAGTTCGCCCAGTCGCCCACCAGGTTGGAGTTGGCGATCAGCACCCGCGGCGCCCACTCGTGGGTCTGCATCACGCCGACCGGCCGGCCGGACTGGACCAGCATGGTCTCGTCCTGCTTCAGGTTCTCCAGCGTGCGCACCATCGCGTCGAAGGAGCGCCAGTCGCGGGCCGCCTTGCCGGTGCCGCCGTAGACCACCAGCTTGGACGGGTGCTCCGCCACCTCCGGGTCCAGGTTGTTCATCAGCATCCGCAGGGCGGCCTCCTGCTGCCACCCCTGCGTCGTCAGCTTCGTCCCGCGCGCTGCGCGCACCTCGCGCGGACCGCTCACCGCCTGCTGCTGCACCATGTCCCGGACTCCTTGCGGATGGATTCATTCAGTCTCTGTTCGACTGAATATATCCAATCACTCGAATGGCGGCCAGAGGCCGGGCCCGGCGATTCCGACTCGGTCAGGCCGCCTCGCCGTCGTCGCCCCAGGCGATGCCGAGGGCCGCGAGCCAGGCGCGGTCGGCCTCGTCGGGGGTCTGGGCGGGGCGGTCGGGCTGCTGGCGACGGGGGCGGGGGATGTCCTGGACCGGGCCCAGGCCGTACTTCTCGGCGGTGGTGACGGCGGCGCCCGGTTCGATGACGCCGACGTGGACGGCGGACTCGTCGCCCGCTTCGAGGACGGTGAGGTCGGGGTCGGGCGGTTGGCGGAGGGCGATCCGGCGACCGCAGGTGGGGCAGGACCACTCGTCGGCGCCCGAGGCGAGCCGGCCGACCAGTTTCATCTCGTGGATGACGCGCATGGCTGAGCAGCACCCCCGTCCGGCCCCGGCGTGGGGCCTTGGTGACGGGATGCCCGCTGGTGGTGCGTCAGCAACCAGGTGTGACCGAGCCGTTGTTCAGGAGATGCGGGCGGGATTGGTGTAGACGTTGGCCCCCTCGCCGCGCAGGAAGCCGACCAGCGTCAGCCCCAGCTCCTCGGCCAGGTCCACCGCCAGCGAGGAGGGCGCGGAGACCGCGGCCAGCAGCGGGATCCCGGCCAGCGCCGCCTTCTGGGTGAGCTCGAAGGAGGCCCGCCCGCTGACCATCAGCAGGTGCCCCGTCAGCGGCAGCAGCCCCTCGCGCAGCGCCCAGCCCACCACCTTGTCCACCGCGTTGTGCCGCCCGACGTCCTCCCGGGCGCAGAGCAGCTCGCCCTCCACCGTGAACAGCCCCGCCGCGTGCAGCCCGCCGGTGGAGTCGAAGGCCTTCTGAGCCGCCCTCAGCTTCTCCGGCAGCCCGTACAACACCTCCGGCGCCACCCGCAGCGGGTCCGCGGCGAGCGGCCAGCGGACGTGGGTGCGGACGGCGTCGACCGTGTCGCGGCCGCAGAGGCCGCAGGCGCTGGTGGTGAGCAGGTTCCGGTGCGCCGTCAGCGCGGGCAGCGCGCCGCCCCGCACCGTCGCGTCGACCACGTTGTAGGTGTTCAGCCCGTCGGCGTCCGTCCCCGCGCAGTACCGCAGCGCGGCCAGCTGCTCCGCCTCGTGCAGCATCCCCTCCCCCACCAGGAATCCGGCCACCAGGTCGAAGTCCTGCCCCGGCGTGCGCATGGTCACCGTCAGCGCCTCGCCCCCGACCCGGATCTCCAGCGGCTCCTCCCCCGCCAGCACGTCCGCCCGCTCGGACCGCTCCGCACCGCGCAGCCGCACCACCCGCCGCCGCACCGTCGCCCGCGCCATGACCGACCCCTTCCGTCCCGGCCAGGTTACGTCGGACGACCTGTTCGGCCGGACCTGGTTGTCATATCTTCATTCAGCTGCTGTGATGGTGTATATGGATATGCACACTGCTGTGGACCCGGCCGCTCCGGTGATCGTCGTCGGCAAGGCCGACGTCAGCGCCGAGGACGTCATCGCCGTCGCGCGCGGGAACGCGCGGGTCGAGATCGGCCCGGACGCGCTGGAGGAGATGGCGACCGCGCGCAAGCGGATCGAGGCGCTGGCGGCCGAGCCGCGGCCGGTCTACGGGGTGTCCACCGGCTTCGGTGCGCTCGCGGTGCGGCACATCAGCCCGGAGCTGCGGGCCCAGCTGCAGCGGTCGCTGGTGCGCTCGCACGCCGCGGGCATGGGCCCCGTGGTGGAGCGCGAGGTGGTCCGCGCACTGGTCTTCCTGCGGATGAAGACCCTGGCCTCCGGCCGCACCGGCGTCCGCCCGCTGGTCGCGCAGAACATGGCCGCCATGCTGAACGCCGGCATCACCCCCGTCGTCCGCGAGTTCGGCTCCCTCGGCTGCTCCGGCGACCTCGCCCCGCTCTCGCACTGCGCGCTCGCCCTGATGGGCGAGGGCACCGCGTACGACGCCGAGGGCGTCGAGCGCCCGGCCGGCGAGCTGCTCGCCGAGGCCGGCATCGAGCCGGTCGAGCTGCTGGAGAAGGAGGGCCTGGCCCTCATCAACGGCACCGACGGCATGCTCGGCATGCTGGTGATGGCACTGGCCGACCTGGCCCGCCTGTTCACCACCGCCGACATCACCGCCGCCATGTCGCTGGAGGCCCTGCTCGGCACCGACAAGGTGCTGGCCCCCGAGCTGCACGGCCCGATCCGCCCGCACCCCGGCCAGGCCCTCTCCGCCGCCAACATGCTGGCCGTGCTGGCCGGTTCGGCCCTGACCGGCCACCACCAGGACGACGCCCCGCGGGTCCAGGACGCCTACTCCATCCGCTGCGCCCCGCAGGTGGCCGGCGCCGGCCGCGACACCCTGGCCCACGCCCAGCTGGTCGCCTCCCGCGAGCTGGCCGCCTCGGTCGACAACCCGGTGGTCCTCCCCGACGGCCGGGTCGAGTCCAACGGCAACTTCCACGGCGCCCCGGTCGCGTACGTGCTCGACTTCCTGGCCATCGCCGCCGCCGACCTCGGCTCCATCTCGGAGCGCCGCACCGACCGGCTGCTCGACAAGGCCCGCTCGCACGGCCTGCCGGCCTTCCTGGCCGACGACCCGGGCGTGGACTCCGGCCTGATGATCGCCCAGTACACCCAGGCCGCCCTGGTCAGCGAGAACAAGCGGCTCGCCGTCCCGGCCTCGGTGGACTCCATCCCCTCCTCCGCCATGCAGGAGGACCACGTCTCCATGGGCTGGTCCGCCGCGCGCAAGCTCCGCCAGTCGGTGGACAACCTGGCCCGCATCCTGGCCGTCGAACTGACCGCCTCCGCACGGGCCCTGGAGATCCGCACCGACAACGGCAGCGGGCCGCTGGCGCCGGCCACGGCAGCGGCGGTCGCCGCCGCGCGGACCGCCGGCGTCGGCGGGCCTGGTCGTGACCGCTTCCTGTCCCCGGACCTGGAGGCGGCGGCGGCGCTGGTCGCCTCCGGCGCGCTGGTCGACGCGGTCGAGGCGGTCACCGGGCCGCTGGCTTGAGCCGGGCCTAGGTGATGCCACCGGGGGCGCGGGGCTCTGCTGACTTGCCGCTCCGCGGCGGGGCGCGCAGGGGAACGGCAGCACGTGCAGCTGGCTGATGGTGGGTCAGTTGCAGGTGCGTCGCCTTCCGACTCGCGCAGTTCCTCGCGCCCCCGGGATCACCACGTACGTCCCTCGCGGCCCCGGGGTCACCAGTCGTCGCGGCGGGCCTTGGGCTCCGGCTTGTGGCTCGCGAGGGCGTTGGCCATGTTGACGCCGACGATGCCGGCCCAGCAGACGATCAGGCCCCAGATGCCCGAGGTGCCGGCGGCCACGCCGGAGAGCGGGATCCCCATGACGAGGGAGACGATCGGGAGCTTCGACGCTCCACCGCCACCACCGCTGCGGCGGCGACCGCCGTCGAGCTGCTCGGAGACCCGCTGCTCGACCCGGGCGTCCAGTCGCGAGTCGATCCGGGCCAGGAAGGAGTCGACGATCTCCGCCTCGTACTCCTTGCCGAGCTCCTTGCGGGTCTGCACGGCCGCGTCGAGATCGCGCTTGAGTTCGTCCTGCCGAGAGTTCATGGCATCAGACTCCTCCCCTCGACGAGGCCCGGTCCACCGCCCGGGACCGGTTTCGGGGGCGGCTCAGGGGTAAATCAGGGACACCCCGGAGTCGGACGCCGGATCCCGCTGTTCGATACTTCGTTGCCCGGCGTTCGGCACTGCTGCACAGTCGTCCCGACCGCCGCCGAACCACCCCGGAGGAAGCGCCGATGACCAGCACCGACGAGAACGGTTCCGTCGGCCCCTCCGCGCGGCTCCTGCAACTCTTCGAGGGCCACCGGCTGACGCCCACTCAGCGGCGGATCGCCCACTCGCTGGTGCGGCACGCCGCCGAGGCGCCGTTCCTGTCCAGCGTCGAGGTGGCCGAACTGGCCGGGGTGAGCCAGCCCTCCGTCACCCGCTTCGCGGTGGCGCTCGGCTTCGACGGGTACCCGGCGCTGCGCAAGCAGCTGCGCGAACTCGGCGCCGGCGAGTCGGCCACGCCCGAGTCCCCGGCCGACGTGGTGCGCAACGAGCACCAGCAGGCGGTGCTGGCCGAGATCGAGCACCTGCGCCACCTGGCCGAGCTGCTGGCCGATCCGGAGCCGATCGTCCGGGCGGCCCGGCTGCTGGCCGCCTCCCGGCCGCTGCCGGTGCTCGGCCTGCGGGCCGCCTCCGCGCAGGCCCGGGGCTTCGCGTACTTCGCGGCCAAGGTGCACCCGGACATCCGCCTGCTGGACGAGGGCGGCTCGATGCTCGCCGACCGCCTGGAGCAGGCCGCCGCCGCCGGGGCCACCGCCCTGCTCTGCTTCGCCCTCCCCCGCTACCCCCGCGAACTGATGGACGCCCTGGTGGTCGCGCGCGACTGCGGCCTGACCGTCCTCACCGTCGCCGACAGCGCCTTCGCGCCGGTCGCCAAGCTCTCCGACCTGATGCTCCCCGCCGCCGTCGGCACCGGCCTGGTCTTCGACACCGCCTGCGCCCCGATGATGCTCGGCCGCGTCCTGCTCCAGACCATGTGCGACGACATCCCCGGCGCCGAGGCCCGCCTGGAGTCCATCGAACAGTCCGCCGCCGCCCGCGGCCTGTTCCTGGACTGACCCGGCCTGGACTGACCCCGCCCGGACTGACGCCGCCTCAGAGCGCCGCCTCGATCAGGTCGGCGGTGTAGGCGGCGCCGCCGAGGGTGCGGAGCTCGTGGCGGATCGCGGCGAGGCGGGCCGCCACGTCGGGGTCGGTGGTGAGGGTGAGCAGGGCGGTGCGCAGCAGCTCGGGGGTGACGTCCGCGGGGTCGAGGCGGCGGCCGACGCCGAGTTCGACCAGGCGGTCGGCGTTGGCGTACTGGTCGGCTCCCTGGGGGACGGCGATCATCGGGACGCCGCAGTACAGGCCCTCGGTCGTGCCGCCCATGCCGGCGTGGGTGACGAAGGCGTCGGCCTGCTCCAGGACGGCGAGTTGGGGGACCCAGGGGTGGACCTCGACGTTGGCCGGGAGCGGGCCGAGGGCGGCGGGGTCGACGTGGGCGCCGATCTGGAGGACCACGTGCCAGCCGGGGAGGTCGCCGAAGGCCCGCAGGCAGGCACGGTAGAAGTCGGGCCGGTCGGTGTAGGCGGAGCCGAGCGAGACCAGCAGGACCTTCTCGGCCGAGGCCGGGCGGGTCCAACTCCCTTGGTGGGAGCGGTCGCCGATCGCGGGGCCGACGAAGGTGTAGCGCTCGGGGTCGACCCGGTCGGCGTGGGGCTGGAGGGCGCGCGGGATGAGGACGAGCGAGCGGGCGGGCCGGCCCATGAAGTCGAGCGGGTCGATGCCGGTGATGCCGTTCTCCGCCAGCCAGGCGGTGAAGGCGGCGGTGTACGCGGCGCCGTCCCGCCGGATCGCCTCGAACATCTCCGGCACGTCCTGCTCGAAGCCCTCCCAGGCGACGAAGGTCGGCGAGAGCTGGAGGACCGGGACGTCCCAGTTCTCGGCCAGCACCCGGGCCGGGCAGGCGGCGATGTCGTAGAGGAAGAGGTCGGGCCGGTCCCGGTCGAAGGCCTCGCGCAGGACCGGGAGCATCGCCTGCGCGTCCCGCAGGAAGTACTCCTGCACCTCGACCGGGTCGCTCGGCCAGTCGCCCTCCGCGCCGGACTCGGCGGTGAGCGGGAGGGTGGTGCGGTACGGGACGAGCGCGGCGCCGGTGTCCTCGATGCGCTCGGCGAAGGCGGGGTCGTTGGCGTAGCTGACCCGGTGGCCCCGGGCGACCAGCTCGCGGATGACCTCCAGGCTGGGGTTGACGTGGCCGTGGGCCGGGATCGAGAGCATGGCGATGTGGGCGGGGCGGCGGGTCATGCGGACTCCCTGGGATTCAATGAGACGAGACGGACCGTCTCGCACGACTCTCAGCATGGAGCCCTTCAGACGGTTCGTCAAGACGAGACGTTGCGTACCGTTGGATTGGTAGACTCCTCGGCATGACGCCCAGGACCCCGGACCCGACCCGTCGCAGCGAGCGCTCCCGGCAGGCCATCCTCACCGCCGCCGCCGAGCTGGTCACCGAACTCGGCTACGCCAAGCTGACGATCGAGGCGATCGCCGCCCGCGCCGGGGTCGGCAAGCAGACCATCTACCGCTGGTGGCCCTCCAAGGGCGCGGTGGTCTTCGACGCCCTGCTGGCCACCAACGAGGACGAGGACGGCCGCCTGGCCCTCCCGGACACCGGGGACCTGGCGGCCGACCTGCGGGTGGTGGTGCGCGGCACCGCCGAGGAGATGTCCACCGAGTTCTACGACCGGGCCGGGCGGGCGCTCACCGCCGAGGTGCTGACCGACCACCAGCTGCTCGGCGAGTACCGCGAGCGGCTGCTCGGCCCGCTGCTGGAGGTCACCAAGGAGCGGCTGCGCAGCGCCCGCGCGGCCGGGCAGGTGGCCGAGGACACCGATCTGGACGTGGCCGTCGAGCTGCTCTACGGCCCGATGTACTACCGCTGGCTGCACCGGCTCGGGCCGCTCGACCAGGCGTACGCCGACGTCCTGGTCGAGCAGGTGGTCCGGGCGCTGCGTCCCTGACGGCGGGTCAGCGCACGCAGGTCAGCGCATGCGGCTCAGCGCCGGTCGCCGCGGCGGCGCAGCAGGGCCCAGACGACCACCGCGACCAGCAGGCCGACCAGCAGCAGGATCAGCAGGATCGCGATGAAGGAGACGCCCTTCTTCTTTTTCTTGGTCTTGCTCTTGGCCGTCTTGCTCTTGGCCAGCTCCCGCACCGCCTCGGCCCGGACGGCCGGCCCGCCCAGGGTCACCACGGCCTCGCCGGGCGGGGTGCCCTGAACGGCCGTCAGGGTGATGGCGCCGCGCGGCGCGGCGGAGACCGCGCTGGCGGTGGTGGTGGAGAGCCCGCCGAGGGCGAGCACCAGCGTGAGCATGGTGGCGGCGATACGTCTGTGCATGTCCCCCGTGACCCCGTTCCCGCCCTGCCCCTACGGCGGACGTCGCCCTAACTGTGGCACGGGCACGGGTGCGGGCGACAGAGAGCGGACGGCCGCGTGACAGAGCCGGGACACGAGCCGGTACGCGGACCCTACGGCGGCGGCGAGGCCGGGCCGGAGAGCGCGACCGCGACCAGCGAGCGCAGCGCGGGGGCGATCTGGCCGAACGGCAGGGTCGCGTCGTCCGCGAACAGCTCCACCAGCCAGCCCCCGGCGGCGTTCTGACCACCCGCCACCACCATGGCCCGGTAGCCGCTGACCATCATCATCGCCTCCTCCGCCGGGTCGTTCCCGGCCGCGCCGGCCCGCAGCGCGAAGCCACCGCCGCGCACCGCCCGCCTGGTCAGCGGGTAGTGGCCGAGGTCGAAGACGGCGTCGGGGGCCTCGATCCGGGCCCGCTGGGTCTCGGCCCCGGAGCTGGTCGGGCCGCTGGTCATCCGGTAGACGGCGTGCCGGGCGGTGCGCATGAACTGCGAGCCGGGCGGCACGTACGAGATCCACCAGCCGACCGCGTCCAGCAGCCGGGAGGAGTTCTCGGCCACCACGGCGAGCCGGCTGATGGTGTCGGCGGGGTGGCTGGCCCGGCCCGCGCCGGTGCGGTCGAGGGCGCCGAGCACCACGTTGAGCAGCTGGCCCGGGTCGGCGCTGTGCGCGGCGCCGCGGAAGCGGCGGCGGTCCACGGCGCCGATCCGGCCGCCGGTGCGACGCCCGTCGGCCCGGTGGTGCGGGTCGGCCGCGTCGGCCAGCAGGACGGTCGGGTCGGGCGAGAAGCCGGGGCCGTGGCTGCGGCCGGCCACCACCGGGTGGGCCGCCCGGGACGCCTTGGCCCGGTACTGGGCGGCGTCGGCCAGCCGGAACAGCCGGTCGGGGGTGGTCACCGGCCCGATCGAGTCCCCGGTGGAGGCCACTCCGCAGGCGACTCCCTCGCCGTCGGCCAGTTGCAGCGCCCGGGCGGAGAGCTCCTCGGCCACCGCGACCACCTCGTCCGCCTTCTGACCCTCCGCCAGCAGGCAGAACTCGTCCCCGCCGAGCCGGGCCGCCAGCGCCCCCGGCAGCTTGGCGGCCGCGAGCGAGAGCTGGTGGGCGAAGCGTTCCAGCAGGCGGTCGCCGACCTCGTGGCCGAGGCGGTCGTTGACGCTCTTGAGTCCGTTGACGTCGCAGACCACCAGCGAGACCACCGCACCGCTCCGGTTGTGCTCCTCCAGCGCCGCCTCCAAGCGGGCGTCCACCGCACGGCGGTTGGCCAGGCCGGTGAGCGGGTCGGTGAAGGCGAGGCGGCGCAGGTCGGCGAGGCGCTCGGTCTGGGCCAGGCCCGCCGAGATCTGGGCCGCCAGCAGGGTGGCGTACTCGGCGTCCGGGTCGGAGAAGACCGCGAGGCCGGCGGTGCGGGCCAGGTACAGCTCCCCCCAGGCCTGGCCGTGCAGCACGATCGGGGCCACCAGGCAGCACTCGCGGCCGCGGCGGCGCAGGCCGGCGGCGCGCTGCTGGCAGAACGCACCGGCGCCCGGGTGCGCGTGGGGGGCGTGCGGCTCGTCGCTCGAAGCCGTCTGGATCCAGGCGCGGGGGAGGCGGCCGGTGGTCCAGTGCTCCTCCAGGTAGGTGACGATCTCCGGGAAGTCGGCCACGGGGTACGACTCGTCCTCGGGCAGCTCCTCCTCGCCGGGGGCGAGGTCGCCGTGGTTCACCAGCACCCGCAGGCGGCCGGACTCGCGGTCCCAGACCGAGACGGCGGCCATGGTCGCGCCGAGGGCGGTGGTGGCGCGGACGGCTGCCGCGCGGACCGCTTCCAGCGGGGTCAGGGCACCGGCCATGTCCTGGGCGAGTTCGACCACCGCGCGCAGCCGCAGGTCCGACGGTGCATGGACGCACTCGGTCATGGTCGCCTCGCTCACCGGCTCGCCTCGTCCTGGGTGGTGGGGGATCTGCCCGTTCTGCACCCAGGTTATGGCCACGCGTGGAGACTTTGTCCGATTTGTCGTGAGGGAATTGTGAGTGGCCACCCCGGGGGCGCGAGGAACTGCGCGAAGCGGAAGGCGGCCCGGCGTGAGATCGGGGCAGGCGAGCCGGTTGCACGTGCTGCCGTTCCCCTGCGCGCAGTTCCTCGCGCCCCTGCGGGGCGCTCCCGCTCACCCCAGCTGGGGAAGGCGGCCCAGGCGGGTGAGGAGCCAGGGCTCGACGAGGCCGAGGCCGCGGACGGGGCGGCGCCACATGGGCTGGAGGTGGAAGCGGTGGGGGCCGGTGACGGGCTCCTGCTCCAGGGGGGAGGGGGCGGCGGCGCCGGAGTTCTCCAGGGCGGTGGCGAACTCGCCGTCGAGCAGGACGGCGTCCTTGGGGGCGATGGAGGTGAGACGGCTGGCGAGGTTGACGGTGGTGCCGAAGACGTCGCCCATCCGGGAGGTGACGGTGCCGAAGGCCATGCCGACCCGCAGGGCGGGGATGTTCTCCGCGTCGGCCAGCGTCTCGATCAGCGAGAGGGCGATCTCGGCGGCGGTGGCCGGGTCCTCGGAGACGAAGAGGATCTCGTCGCCCAGGGTCTTGACCACCCGGCCGCCGTGACCGGCGATCAGGTCGGAGCAGGTGTTCTCGAAGCTCTCGACCAGTTCGCCGAGCTCCTCCTCCTCCAGCCGCCGGGAGAGCCGGGTGAAGCCGACCAGGTCGGCGAAGCCGACTGCCAGGCGGCCGCTGGTGATCTCGGTGTCCTCGGCCGCCTGCACGACGCGGCCGGTGACGGCGGCGAGCTGACGGCGCCACACGTAGACCAGGAACTGCTCCAGTTCGGGCAGCAGCAGCTCGACCAGGGGGTAGGCGACCTCGGCCCGGGTGAGGCCCGGCTCGACGGCCTGGGTGAGGTTCTCCAGGAAGGTGTCCATCTGCCAGCCGGCCAGCCGGGCGGTGGTCTGCCCGGTGGAGCGGGCCACCTGGATCGCCATCGACTCGCTGAGCAGGCCGGACTCGACCAGTCCGGCGAGGCGCCGCAGGGCGATCACGTCCCCGTCGGTGAGCGCCCGGGACTGTCCGATGTCGGGGAAGCCCATCGCCCGCCAGAAGCGGGTGGCCAGCTCCATCGGCACATCGGCGGCGCGGGCGGCCTGGTACGGCGTGTACCGGCGCGGTGCGTCGAGGATCAGCCGCTCGAGGTCCAGCGCGACCGTCTGCCCGTCGTCGCCGACCTGCCCGCCGTCTGCGTCTACCACCGGTCCGTCCCCGTGCGGGTGCCGCACTTGCCTCATGTCCTGCCTGTCCAGGGGCGACCGACCACCACGCGGGTAGTGGTGCGCCTCACACCGCTGCCAGGGGGAATCGTCGCACGGAATTTCCCGATCCGGGGCATCCGCCCGAAGCCGACCACTGGACGGACGCCCCCGGGTCCACTGTGCGGACGGCCCCGGGGCGGTGACCTGGGGATCCGTCAGGACTGCTGCGGCCGGACGTGCACGACGTCTCCAGCGGCCACCGGGTGGCGGGTGCCGTCGGGGGTGCGGACCACCAGCCGGCCGTCCCCGTCCACCGCCACGGCCTCGCCCAGGAGCTCGCGGTCGCCCGGGAGTTGGACCTTCACCTGGCGGCCGAGGGTGGTGCAGCGGGCGGCGTACGCGGGGAGCAGGCCGCTGGCGTGCGGGTCGCCTGCGGTGTGCACCCACTCGCCGTACAGCTCGGCGAACTCGCGCAGCACGGCGCGCACCAGGGTCTCCCGGTCGGTCACCGCGGCCCCGGACAGGGCCAGCGAGGTGGCGGTCGGGACGGGCAGCTCGTCCTCGCGGAGCGAGACGTTGAGGCCGAGGCCCGCCACCACCGCGCCGTCGGCCAGCTCGGTCAGGATGCCGCCGAGCTTGCGCTCCTCGCCGTCGACCACGGTCTGCAGGTCGTTGGGCCACTTCAGCCCGGTCTCCAGGCCGGCGATCCGGCCCAGCGCGCCGGCCGCCGCCACGCCGACCAGGATCGGCAGCCAGCCGTACCGGTCCACCGGCACGTCCTTCGGCCGCAGCAGGACCGAGAGGAAGAGGCCGGAGCGGGCGGGGGCGGACCACTGGCGCTCCAGCCGGCCGCGGCCGGCGGTCTGCTCCTCGGCGATCAGCACGGCGCCCTCCGGCGCGCCCTCCTTGGCGCGGGCCGCCAGGTCGGTGTTGGTGGAGCCGGTCCCGGCCACCACGTCCAGCGCGGTCCAGAGCCCGCCGGGGACCAGCAGGTCCCGCCGCAGCCCGGCCTGGTCCAGCGGCGGCCGCTCCAGGTCGGTCCAGGGCGACGGCCCGTCGTGGCCGAAGCCGCGCAGTCCGCTGCGGCGGGGGCGGGGGTGCTCGCGGGGGGTCTCGTCGGCGCTCTCGGTCACCGGGCCAGCGTACCGATCCGACGGGTCGTCAACCCGGCTCCACGGCGGCGCCGGCGGCGGTCGGAAGGGTGACGGTGCCGGTCGGACGCGCGCACGGCCCGCCGGGGAATGGTCGCAAGCCGCCACATCGTCCCGCAGAAACACGCCGAATGACACTGTGTTGCTGGCCATAACCGGAAGGGCCCCGGGCTGGCTACGCTACCCAGCGGTAGTTCGCTGTGCCGCCCCTGCCCTCGTGCGCGTCGCACCGGGAGCGGCCGAGGATCAGGGAGAGCCGACCGGATGACCGAGGCGCCGTACGACCCGCACACCACCGCCGGAAAGCTGGCCGACCTGCGCCGCAGGGTCGACGAGGCCGTGCACTCCGGTTCGGCCGCGGCGGTCGAGAAGCAGCACGCCAAGGGCAAGCTGACGGCCCGTGAGCGGGTGCAGGAGCTGCTGGACGAGGACTCGTTCGTGGAGTTCGACGAGTTCGCCCGGCACCGCTCCACCAACTTCGGGCAGGAGAAGAACCGCCCCTACGGCGACGGCGTGGTGACCGGCTACGGCACCGTGGACGGCCGTCAGGTCGCGGTCTTCGCCCAGGACTTCACCGTCTTCGGCGGCTCGCTGGGCGAGGTCTTCGGCGAGAAGATCGTCAAGGTGATGGACTTCGCCCTGAAGACCGGCTGCCCGGTGATCGGCATCAACGACTCCGGCGGCGCCCGGATCCAGGAGGGCGTGGTCTCGCTCGGCCTGTACGGCGAGATCTTCCGCCGCAACGTGCACGCCTCCGGCGTGATCCCGCAGATCTCGCTGATCATGGGCCCCTGCGCGGGCGGCGCGGTCTACTCCCCCGCGATCACCGACTTCGTGGTGATGGCCGACCAGACCTCGCACATGTTCATCACCGGCCCCGACGTGATCAAGACCGTCACCGGCGAGGACGTCGGCATGGAGGAGCTGGGCGGCGCCCGCACCCACAACACCAAGTCGGGCAACGCCCACCACCTCGCGGCGGACGAGAAGGAGGCGGTGGAGTACGTCAAGAACCTGCTGTCGTACCTGCCGTCCAACAACCTCTCCGAGCCGCCGGTCTTCCCCGAGCAGGCCGACCTCTCGATCACCGAGGAGGACCTGGAGCTCGACGTCCTGGTCCCGGACTCGGCCAACCAGCCGTACGACATGCACAAGGTGATCGAGCACGTCCTGGACGACGGCGAGTTCCTGGAGACCCAGGCCCTCTACGCCGGCAACGTCATCACCGGCTTCGGCCGGGTCGAGGGTCACCCGGTCGGCGTGGTCGGCAACCAGCCGATGGACCTGGCCGGCTGCCTGGACATCAACGCCAGCGAGAAGGCCGCCCGGTTCATCCGGACCTGCGACTCCTTCAACATCCCGGTCCTCACCTTCGTCGACGTGCCCGGCTTCCTGCCCGGCACCGAGCAGGAGTGGGACGGCATCATCCGCCGCGGCGCCAAGCTGATCTACGCCTACGCCGAGGCCACCGTCCCGCTGATCACCGTCATCACCCGCAAGGCCTTCGGCGGCGCCTACGACGTCATGGGCTCCAAGCACCTCGGCGCCGACCTCAACCTGGCCTGGCCGACCGCGCAGATCGCCGTCATGGGCGCGCAGGGCGCGGCCAACATCGTCTACCGGCGCGAGCTCCAGGAGGCCGCGAAGGCTGGCGAGGACGTCGACGCACGGCGCGCCGAGCTGGTCGCCGAGTACGAGGACACCCTGCTCAACCCGTACCTGGCCGCCGAGCGCGGCTACGTGGACGCGGTCATCGCCCCCAGCGAGACCCGGCGCCACATCGTGCGGGGCCTGCGGGCGCTGCGCGGCAAGCGGGAAGTGCTGCCGCCCAAGAAGCACGGCAACATCCCGCTGTAGTCGCCGAGCCCGTACGGGAGGAGGATCTGTACATGAGTCCCATTCAGGTGCTGCACGGGCAGCCGACCCCCGAGGAGCTGGCCACCGTCCTGGCGGTGGTCTCAGCCCGGGCCGCCGCAGCCGCAGCCGCCGAGGAGGCGGCCCGGCGGGCTGGCGTCGGCCCGGCCTCCGCGTGGAACGACCGGGCCCGGCGGATGCGGCACGCGCCCGCACCGGGGCCGAACGCCTGGCGAACCTCCGGGTGGGCCGGGTGAGTTGAGTATCCGTACTCAGGCATTCCGGGCGGGGCGGGGCGCAGGCTGGTGAGGTGCTCTGGTCAGACCCGAAGAACGAGGCATCGGCCGAGGCGCGGCGGGCACAACGGATGCTCCGCCGCGCCGGTCCGGTGCTGGCGGTTCTCCTCTTCGTGATGGCCCTCTTGCTGGTCTTGTGAGTGTTCGTGATCCCGGGGGCGCGGGGAACTGCGCGAGTCCGGGAGGCGGTCCAGCGTGAGATCGGGGCAGGCGAGCCAGTTGCAGCCCGTGCCGTTCCCCTGCGCGCAGTTCCTCGCACCCCCGGCATCACCACGTACGTTCCTCGGCCCCGGAGGAAGCCCCTAGGCTGGGCCGTATGAGTCAGCGTGTGGTGGTGTTGGCGTCGCAGTCGCCGGCGCGGTTGGGGTTGTTGCGGCAGGCGGGGTTGGCGCCGGAGGTCGTGGTCAGCGGGGTGGACGAGGACGCGCTGAGTGCGGCCTCGCCCGGGGAGCTGGCGTTGGTGCTGGCGGAGGCCAAGGCGCGGAAGGTGGCCGGGGAGCTCACGGGCGGTCAGCTGGTGATCGGGTGCGACTCGGTGCTTGAGCTGGACGGGAAGGCGCTCGGGAAGCCGGACGACGACGCCGACGCGCTGCTCCGCTGGCAGGCGATGCGCGGCCGCGAGGGCGTGCTGCGGACGGGCCACTGCGTGATCGACACCGCGACCGGCAAGGAGGCGTCCGCGACCGCCTCGACCACCGTGCGCTTCGGGAACCCGGACGACGCCGAGCTGGCCGCGTACATCGCGACGGGTGAACCCCTGTACGTCGCGGGGGCGTTCACCCTGGACGGCCGCTCGGCGCCGTTCATCGACGGGATCGACGGGGACCCGGGCAACGTGATCGGCCTCTCGCTGCCGCTGCTGCGCACGCTGCTGGCCGACCTCGGCATCCGGATCACCGACCTCTGGGCCGCCTGAGCAGCCGTCAACCCGCGGGGGCGTTCTTCGCCAGGAAGGCGAGCAGGTCGGCCTTGGCGGTGCCCTGCTCCAGCAGCCGGGTTCCGTGGCTGGCGCCCTGGTAGACCTTCAGCTCCTTGACCGGGGCGGCGGTGGCCGCGGCGGCCAGTTCGGCGGCGTTCTCGGCGAACGGCTGGTCGTTCTCCTGGACGGCGATGAAGAGCGGCACCGTGAGCTTGCCGATCGCCGCCTTGCCGTCCCAACTGCCGTGGAACGTCGGCGAGCTGAGGGTCACCACGGCCGCCACCGGGAGCGCGCCGGGGGTGGCCGCGGCGGCCAGCGAGGCGGTGCCGCCCTTGGAGGCGCCGATCAGCACCGTCCGCTGCACGCCCTTGCCCTTGAGGTACGCCGCCGCGGCCTCGACGTCCTGGGCGACGTCCCCGGCGGAGGTGAAGGCGAGGCTGGCATAGCCGGCCTTGGCGAAGTCCTCGACGAAGGGGATCCAGTCGCAGAGCGAGGACCCGTTCTCGTGCGAGAGGACCACCGCCACCTTGGCGTGCCCGGCGTCGGAGTCCTGGAAGTAGGCGTCCCGCTTGGCGACGCTGTCCAGGGCGAAGGAGCCCTTGTCGGCGCGGTCCTGGGCCAGGCAGCCGTAGGTGGAGGCGCTGGGCTTCGGCGCGGTGGTGGTACCGCCGGTGGAGCCGCAGCCGGCCAGCAGCAGGGCGGTGCAGACGGACACGGGCAGGGCGGTGCGCAGCTTCATCTCTTCGACTTCCCCCGTCGAGGTGACCACGGGCGCCGTGCGGCGTCCGTCGGCGGACACGCTAGGGAGCGGGCCGAAAAGCCGTCAATGGTCCAGACCATTACAGTTCGACACCCGAAAGCGGACCGCCAGGCTCCGATTCGCCCTGCGGATCCGGACAGATCGCGGCCCGCACATCTGTCACTGAGGGCCAAGCCTCCGCCCGCACCCGGCCGCTAGGCTGGCGCGGTCATCGGGCCGGGACGGCGAGCGGAGAGGGAGCGTACGGTGCTCGACAGCCTGCTCAACGTGGTGCTCGGCCTGCTGGCCAGTGCCATCAGCGCCGGTCTCGGCTGGATCGCGCACACCCTGCGGCGGCGCCGGAGGACCGGCCGGGTCCGCGCGTTCTTCGGCATGCCGGCCGGCTCGGAGTGCCTCCTGGTGGTCAACCGGCACACCGGGGCGTCGAGTTCGAAGAGCGTCTCGCGCAGCGACGTGTACGCGCTGATGGAGCTGGCCGCACTGATCAAGGAGTGCGGGGCGCAGGCGGACGTCACCGCGCACGACCAGGTCCGCCAAGGGCTCGGCGACAAGGCCGAGTTCTGCCTCGGCGGCCCGGAGAGCAACGAGCGCACCGCCGCCCACCTGCGCAACTGGCTGCCCGGGGTGAACTTCACCTCCGTCCCGGGCGGACCGTACGGCTCCGCCATCGCGGCCGGCGACCGGGAGTTCCGCTTCGAAGCGGCCGGCGACCGGTCGAGCAGCTACGTCCTGCTGGCCCGGATACGGGCCGCCGAGGAGAGCCGTCCGGTCTTCCTGATAGCCGGTCAGACCGCGACCTCCAACCATGCGGCGGTCCGCTACCTGATCGCCCGCCGGGCCCAGCTGGCCCGCAGCCACGGCCGGGACGCCACCTTCGCCCTGGTGCTCCGGGTGGTCAACCCCAAGGCCTACGGACCTGACGTGGTGGAACTCGCCGCCGACGTCACCGACCTGGCACTCGTGGCGGCCGGATGAGTCACCCGCCGCCCGTGTGGCGAAGGCCACGACGCGCAGCGCGCCCGCCGTCCACCTTCGAGGCCGCCTCCAGCCGGTCCGCGTAACGTCGCGACCAGCGGAGTGTCCCGCTCCGTGGCCGGGCGGTCACGAATCCGCGTCACGCTCCGTGTGGGCAAGCTCACCACCTGGGGCTACTCGCCGGTAAGACCCCGCAAACCCTAAGCTCAACGAGGTTCAAGAAGGGAGCCAAACGTGCGCAAGGTGCTCATCGCCAACCGCGGCGAAATCGCCGTCCGAGTCGCCCGGGCCTGCTCGGACGCCGGTATCGCCAGCGTCGCCGTCTACGCCGAGCCGGACCGGGACGCCCTGCACGTCCGCGCGGCCGACGAGGCGTACGCCCTCGGCGGCGACACCCCGGCCACCAGCTACCTGGACATCGCCAAGGTGCTCAAGGCGGCGGCCGACTCGGGCGCGGACGCGGTCCACCCCGGCTACGGCTTCCTGTCGGAGAACGCCGAGTTCGCGCAGGCCGTGATCGACGCCGGGCTGATCTGGATCGGCCCGCCGCCGCAGGCCATCCGCGACCTGGGCGACAAGGTGACGGCCCGTCACGTCGCGCAGCGCGCCGGCGCCCCGCTGGTGGCCGGCACCGCGGACCCGGTCTCGGGCTCCGACGAGGTGGTCGCCTTCGCGAGCGAGCACGGTCTGCCGGTCGCCATCAAGGCGGCCTTCGGCGGTGGCGGTCGCGGTCTGAAGGTGGCCCGCACGCTGGAGGAGATCCCCGAGCTGTACGAGTCGGCGGTCCGCGAGGCGGTCGCCGCCTTCGGCCGTGGCGAGTGCTTCGTCGAGCAGTACCTGGACAACCCGCGGCACGTCGAGACCCAGTGCCTGGCCGACCAGCACGGCAACGTGGTGATCGTCTCGACCCGTGACTGCTCGCTCCAGCGCCGCCACCAGAAGCTGGTAGAGGAGGCGCCCGCGCCGTTCCTCACGGACGAGCAGAACGCGGAGCTGTACCGGGCCTCCAAGGCGATCCTGCGCGAGGCGGGCTACGTCGGCGCCGGCACCTGCGAGTTCCTGGTCTCCCAGGACGGGCTGATCTCCTTCCTGGAGGTCAACACCCGTCTGCAGGTGGAGCACCCGGTCTCCGAGGAGGTCACCGGGATCGACCTGGTCCGCGAGATGTTCCGGATCGCGGACGGCGAGGAGCTCGGCTACGACGACCCCGAGGTCCGCGGCCACTCCATCGAGTTCCGGATCAACGGCGAGGACCCGGGCCGCAACTTCCTGCCGGCCCCCCGGCACGGTGACGCTGTTCGCCCCGCCGTCCGGCCCCGGTGTCCGCCTGGACGCGGGCGTGGAGTCCGGCTCGGTCATCGGCCCGGCCTGGGACTCCCTGCTGGCCAAGCTGATCGTCACCGGCGCCACCCGCAAGCAGGCGCTGCAGCGCGCCGCGCGGGCGCTGGCGGAGTTCAAGGTGGAGGGCATGGCCACCGCCATCCCGTTCCACCAGGTGGTCGTCACCGACCCGGCGTTCGCGCCGGAGGTGCACGGCGGCGAGGGCCCGTTCACGGTCTACACCCGCTGGATCGAGACCGAGTTCGACAACACCATCCCGGCCTTCACCGGCGGTGGCGTGGAGGGCGAGGAGGCCGACCAGCGGGAGACCGTGGTGGTCGAGGTCGGCGGCAAGCGGATCGAGGTCTCGCTGCCCTCCTCGCTCGGCGTGGCGGCGGCCCCGGCGGCGGGCGCCTCGGCGACCGGCAAGGCCAAGCGGCGGGTCGGCAGCAAGAAGGCCGGTTCGGCGGTCAGCGGTGACACGCTGGCCTCGCCGATGCAGGGCACCATCGTCAAGGTCGCCGTCGAGGAGGGCCAGGTCGTCGCCGAGGGCGAGCTGATCGTGGTCCTGGAGGCGATGAAGATGGAGCAGCCGCTCAACGCCCACAAGGCGGGCACCGTCACCGGCCTCAAGGCCGAGGTGGGCGCCAGCGTGAGCAGCGGTGCCGCGCTCTGCGAGATCAAGGACTGACCCGGAACGACTCCGGAGAGGGGCCCCGTCGCACTGCTGCGGCGGGGCCCCGGCCGTGTCTGCCGGAAGGGTGGGGCGGGGACGGCACGCGCCTCGGCGGCAGCCGCCCGGCCCGGGCCGGGAGCATGCCCCGTTGGGGCGTCAGCGGGCCCGGGTGACCGTCAGCTCGGGCATCCGGCCCGGGAGTTGGTGGTTCGGGCGGCGCTGGCCGGGGAGCGGGGCCGGGCGGCGGGGGGCGGCGCCCGAGGGGGCCGGGTGCGGGTGCACCTGGGCCTCCACCGGCGGGCCGACCGGGGCCACCGAGATCTGCACCCCGCAGTCGGCCAGCGCGTCCAGCTCGCGGGCGGTCTGGTCGGTGGCGGCGGCCTGCTCGTCCGTCACCAGCCGGGTGATCGCCTCGGTCGGCACGGTCTGGAACATGGTGTCCGCGCCGAGCTTGGTGTGGTCGGCGAGGACGATGACCTCGGTGGCCGACTGCACCAGTGCCCGGTCCACGCTCGCGGAGAGCATGTTGGTGGTGGAGAGCCCGCGCTCGGCGGTCAGACCGCTGCCGGAGATGAAGGCCTTGGAGACCCGCAGCCCCTGGAGCGACTGCTCCGCCCCACTGCCCACCAGGGCGTAGTTGGAGCCGCGCAGGGTGCCGCCGGTCATCACCACCTCGACCCGGTTGGCGTGCGCGAGGGCCTGGGCGACCAGCAGCGAGTTGGTGACCACCGTCAGCCCGGGCACCCGGGCCAGCCGGCGGGCCAGCTCCTGGGTGGTGGTCCCGGCTCCGACCACCACCGCGTCGCCCTCCTCGACCAGGCCGGCGGCCAGGTCGGCGATGGCGCTCTTCTCGGCGGCGGACAGATGGGTCTTCTGCGGGTAGCCCGGCTCACGGCTGAAGCCACCGGGGAGCACCGCACCGCCGTGCCGGCGGTCGAGGAGCCCCTCGGCCTCCAGCGCGCGGACGTCCCGGCGGACGGTGACCTCGGAGGTCTGGACGACGCGTGCCAACTCGCGGAGCGACACGGCTCCGTTGGCTCGCACCATTTCGAGAATCAACTGGCGACGTTCTGCAGCAAACACAGAACCGACGGTAACTGAATGACCGTCTGCTTTCAGGCGTTTGCAGCTGGTATCGGGAAATGCTCACGTCGGAGCGGCGTGCGACCGTACAATGCGCGCCAGTGCTGACGGTTCGTCACGCTCCGCCGTCGGAGTGGGACGACAGAGGCGGCCGCCACCGGCGACCGCCTCAACTCCTTTGCCCAGCTCAGGAGTCCGAGCCCTCCCGCTTGCGGATGTGCAGCTGGCGGGCGGCCTCGGCGGTGGAGCCGGAGAGTGACGGGTAGACCGTGAACGCACGGGCCACCTGTTCGACCGTCAAGTTGTTGTCCACGGCGAGCGAAATCGAATGGATGAGTTCGCTGGCGCGCGGCGCGACCACCACGCCGCCGACCACGATGCCGGTGCCGGGGCGGGCGAAGAGCTTCACGAAGCCGTCCCGGATGCCCTGCATCTTGGCCCGGGGGTTGCCGCGCAGCGGAAGCTTGACCTCGACGGCGTCCATCTTGCCGCAGGAGACGTCGGCCGCGGTGTACCCGACGGTGGCGATCTCCGGGTCGGTGAAGACGTTGGAGGCGACCGTCTTGAGGTCCAGCGGCTGCACCGCGTCGCCCAGCGCGTGGTACATGGCGATCCGGCCCTGCATGGCGGCCACCGAGGCGAGCATGAAGACGCCGGTGCAGTCGCCGGCCGCGTAGACGCCGGGGGCGGTGGTGCGGGAGACCCGGTCGACCTTGATCTGGCCCCAGTCGTTCAGCTGGACGCCGGCCTCCTCCAGGCCGAGGTCGGCGGTGTTGGGGATCGAGCCGACCGCCATCAGGCAGTGCGTGCCGGAGATGACGGTGCCGTCCGCGAGGGTGACCTCGACCCGGTCGCCGATGCGCTTGGCACCCTCGGCGCGGGAGCGGGACATCACGTTCATGCCGCGGCGGCGGAAGACCTCCTCCAGCACCTCGGCGGCGTCCGGGTCCTCGCCCGGCAGCACCCGGTCGCGCGAGGAGACCAGGGTGACCTTGGAGCCGATCGCCTGGTAGGCGCCGGCGAACTCGGCGCCGGTCACACCGGAGCCGACCACGATCAGCTCGCGGGGCAGCTCCTCCAGGTCGTAGACCTGGGTCCAGGTCAGGATGCGCTCGCCGTCCGGCTGGGCGTCGGGGAGCTCGCGCGGGTGCACGCCGGTGGCGACCAGCACGGCGTCGGCGCGCAGCGACTCGGTGGTGCCGTCGGGCGCCTCCACGATCACCTCGCGGGAGCCGTCCACCGCCTGGCCGCCGGCGCCGAGCCGGCCCTTGCCGCGGAGCACGGTGACGCCCGCCCGGGTGACGGACTGGGTGATGTCGTGGGACTGCGCGATGGGCCAGGCGCTTCACCCGTCGGTTGACCTTGCCGAGGTCGACGCCGACCACCCGGGCCGGGGTGTCCACGTGCGGGGTGTCGTCGGCGACGATGATGCCCAGCTCCTCGTACGAGCTGTCGAAGGTGGTCATCACCTCCGCCGTGGCGATCAGGGTCTTGGACGGCACGCAGTCCGTCAGCACCGCCGACCCGCCCAGACCGTCGCGGTCGACGACGGTCACCTCCGCGCCGAGTTGGGCGGCCACCAGGGCCGCCTCGTATCCGCCGGGTCCGCCACCGATGATCACGATCCGAGTCACGCGCACCATTGTCCCGTACGCCGGTAACGAGGACACGCCGGGGGCTCCGCACTGTGTCATGCGACCACGGGCGGACGCCCCGCCGGTGCGTCCGGGCCCCGTCCGGCGGTGTCCGACGGTCCGCCCGGCACTGTCCGACGGTCCGTCAGGAAGATCCCCGGGTGCGCCCTGGCGGCCGGTGCTCTCCCGTAGGCTGACGACCATGCCCCTCTACGCCGCGTACGCCACCAACCTCGACGCCCGGCAGATGACCCGCCGGGCCCCGCACTCCCCGCTGCGCGGGACGGGCTGGCTGACCGGCTGGCGGCTGACCTTCGGCGGGGAGCAGCTGGGCTGGGAGGGCTCGCTGGCCACGGTGGTGGAGGACGAGAAGGAGCAGGTCTTCGTCTCGCTCTACGACGTGGCGCCGATGGACGAGGACGGCCTGGACCGCTGGGAGGGCGTCCAGCTGGGCATCTACCGGAAGGTCCGGCTGCGCGCGCACACCCTGGACGGGGAGATCCCGGTCTGGACGTACGTGCTGAACGACTGGGAGGGCGGGCTGCCCGCCGCCCGCTACCTCGGGCTGATCGCCGACGCGGCGGAGAGCGCGGGCGCTCCGGACGACTACGTGCTGGACCTGCGCCGCCGACCCTGCTGACGGGGCACCAGGGGGTTCGGAGGACTCTCCGAACAGCGCGTTCTCCGGTGCGCCGCCGTTTGGACCTACCGCCCATCCGGGTAACGATCCGGCAGTTCAGGGCTGATATGTCTACGCGCGTAGGCGATTGCCGTCTATCCTCGGTCACGTGAACGCATCTCCTCAGTCCAAGCTCTCCGCCGACCCGTACGCCGCCGCCCAGGAGGCCGCCGCCAAGCTGCGCGAGCTGACCGGCGCCGAGCGCCACGACGTCGCCCTCGTCATGGGCTCCGGCTGGGTGCCGGCCGCCGACGCCCTCGGCGAGACCGTGGCTGAGTTCCCGGTCACCGAGCTGCCCGGCTTCCCGGCTCCGGCCGTGGCCGGCCACTCCGGCAAGATCCGGTCCGTCAAGATCGGCGACAAGCGCGCGCTCATCTTCCTGGGCCGCAACCACTACTACGAGGGCCACGGCGTGGCCACCGTGGTGCACGGCGTGCGCACCGCCGCCGCGGCGGGCTGCGAGACCATCGTGCTCACCAACGGCTGCGGCGGCCTGCGCGAGGGCTGGACCCCCGGCCAGCCGGTGCTGATCAGCGACCACATCAACCTCACCGCGGACTCCCCGATCGTCGGCGCCAACTTCGTCGACCTCACCGACCTGTACTCCAAGCGCCTGCGCGAGCTCTGCCGCGAGGTGGACTCCTCGCTGGACGAGGCCGTGTACGTGCAGTTCCGCGGCCCGCACTACGAGACCCCGGCCGAGATCGGCATGGTCCGGGCGATCGGCGGCGAGCTGGTCGGCATGTCCACCACGCTGGAGGCCATCGCCGCCCGCGAGGCCGGCGCCGAGGTGCTGGGCATCTCCCTGGTCACCAACCTGGCCGCCGGCATCACCGGCGAGCCGCTCAACCACGAAGAGGTGCTGGAGGCCGGCAAGGCCAGCGCCGAGCGGATGGGCGCGCTGCTCGCGAAGGTCCTTGAGCGGATCTGACGCGGATCTGACGCAGAATCAGTAGGAAGGGGCCGTCGCTCCGGCGGTGACGCCGGGGCGACGGCTTCGTCAATCCAGAGCCCGGCCGGGTGCCGCCGTCGTGACCACCCGGCGGTACGGCTCGTACGACCCTCAGAGGGAGCTGGCAGCAATGTCCCAGACCACCGATCTGCTCGCGCGCGCCCGGGCCTGGCTCGCCGAGGACCCGGACCAGGAGACCCGCGAGGAGCTGACCGCGCTGCTGGCCGCCGCCGAGGGCGAGCCGGAGGGCGCCGAGCGGATCGCCTGGTCCCGGCTGGCCGAGCGGTTCAGCGACCGGCTGCAGTTCGGCACCGCCGGGCTCCGCGGCGAGCTGGGCGCGGGCCCGATGCGGATGAACCGCGCCGTGGTGATCCGGGCCGCCGCCGGGCTGGCCGCGTACGTGAAGAAGGAAGGGCTCGGCGACCTGGTGGTGATCGGCTACGACGCCCGCCACAAGTCGTACGACTTCGCCCGCGACACCCGCCGCCGTGGTGGTCGGCGCCGGGCTGCGCGCCGCCCTGCTGCCCCGCGCGCTGCCCACCCCCGTGCTCGCCTTCGCCGTCCGCCACCTGGGCGCCGCGGCCGGCGTCACCGTGACGGCCAGTCACAACCCGCCGCAGGACAACGGCTACAAGGTCTACCTCGGCGACGGCTCGCAGATCGTGCCGCCGGCCGACGCGGGCATCGCCGCCGAGATCGACGCGATCGGCTCGCTGGCCGAGGTGCCGCTGGCCGAGGGCGGCTGGGAGGTGCTCGGCGAGGAGGTCCTGGAGGCCTACCTCGACCGGGCCGTCACCGTGGTCGACCCGGCCGGGCCGCGCGACCTCGACGTGGTCTACACCCCGATGCACGGCGTCGGCCGCGACGTGCTGGTGGCCGCCTTCAAGCGGGCCGGCTTCCCCGCGCCGACCGTGGTGGCCGAACAGGCCGAGCCGGACCCGGACTTCCCGACCGTCTCCTTCCCCAACCCGGAGGAGCCGGGGGCGATGGACCTCGCCTTCCGCACCGCCGCCTCGGTCGGCCCCGACATCGTGATCGCCAACGACCCGGACGCCGACCGCTGCGCCGTGGCCGTCAGCGACGGCGGCACCGGCGGCACCGGCGGCACCGGCGGTGCCAACGGCGGCTGGCGGATGCTGCGCGGCGACGAGGTCGGCGCACTGCTCGGCTCCGCGCTGGTCGCCAAGCGGGCCCGCGGCACCTTCGCCACCACCATCGTCTCCTCCACCCTGCTCGGCCGGATCGCCGCGGCCGCGGGCCTCGGCTACGCCGAGACGCTCACCGGCTTCAAGTGGATCTCCCGCGCCGAGGGCCTGCGCTACGGCTACGAGGAGGCGCTCGGCTACTCCGTCGACCCGGAGGGCGTCCGCGACAAGGACGGCATCACCGCCGCCCTGCTGGTGGCCGAACTCGCCGCCGTGCTCAAGCGCTCCGGCCGCACCCTGACCGACCTGCTCGACGACCTTGCGCTGGAGCACGGCCTGCACGCCACCGACCAGCTCTCGGTGCGGGTGTCCGACCTGACGGTGATCTCCTCCGCGATGCAGCGGCTGCGCGAGCAGCCGCCGACGGTGCTGGCCGGCCTCAAGGTCACCCGGGCCGACGACCTGGCCGCCGGCACGCCGGAGCTGCCGCCGACCGACGGCCTGCGCTACTACCTGGCCGGCGAGGGCGTCACCGCCGCCCGCATCGTGGTCCGCCCCTCCGGCACCGAGCCCAAGCTCAAGTGCTACCTGGAGGTCGTCCTCCCGGTCGCCACCGCCGCCGACCTCGGCGACACCCGGACCCGGGCCACCGCCCTGCTCGACGCGATCAAGCGCGACCTCGCCGCGGCGGCCGGCATCTGACGGACCGTCCGTGCACGACGGAGCCCCGTCCCGGTCCTCCGGGGCGGGGCTCGCGACGTCGCTCAGGCGAAGCCGAGCTCGGTGAAGGCGCAGCCGCCGCGCTCGGCGGCGGTGAGGGCCGGGCCCGGGGAGAGCCGGGGCGCCTGGCGGACGTACTGCCGGAAGCCCGCCGCCCGGAACCTCAGATCGAAGGAGTGGCCCTGGAGGTGCCACTGCGGCCACTGCGCGCGGCCGTCCGGCGCCGGGAGCCGGTGCACCTCGTCCAGCTCCAGCTCCAGCCAGAGGTCCTTGAAGTCGAGACCGCCCTGGACGTCCCAGACCTCCTCGAAGACCAGCGTGGCCGGGGCCACCCAGAACGAGAAGGTCTTGGCCGGCCGCACCGGGTGGACCCAGCGGACGATGTGGTCGAGGTCCAGCAGCAGGCGCGGGGACACCTCGGCCTGCTGGACCGTCAGCCCGTGGACGGTCGCGTTGTGCCAGCCCATCGACTCGAAGTCCGCGTCGCTCCAGACGCTCTTCTCCAGACCCGACTCCGGATGGACCGCGGTGGTCACGACCGCACGGCCAGCAGGTAGCTGCGGTCGGTCTCGGCCTCGTGGGGGTACGGGGCGCGGTCGAGGTGGGCGCGGAGGGTGAAGCCGGCGGCGGTGAGGTCGGCGGTCACCGCGTCCGGGTCGAGGAAGTGGAAGGTCACGTCCACCTGGTGGCCCCACCAGTCGGTCAGGTGGCGGGCCTCGCTGCCTCGGTGGAAGGCGAGCAGCAGCGGGGCGCCCGGGCGGAGGGTGCGGGCGACCTCGGTGAGGACCGCGCGGTGCTCGGCCGGGGGCAGGTGGATCAGCGAGTACAGGGCGACGGCGCCGCCGAACTCGCCGTCGACGGCCGGCAGGCCGCGCAGGTCGCCCTCGCGGAACTCGGCGGACGGGTGGTCCGGCGGCCTTGTGCCGACCACGGCGCCCGGGCGGTGCGGGGCATCGACCTCACGGGTCCCCGGGCGAGGTGGTCGAGCTGGCGCCCGCCGGGAACGCGGACCCGTCCTGCCGAGTTCCGCGAGCGCGACCTGCGCGGCCTGCCGGCCGTCGACGGCGAGTTCGCGGCGCCGTCGCCCTTTACTCGCTGATCCACCTCCCCCCGGCCAGCACCGCGCGGTCCTCACCGGAGGTCGCGCCGCACCCCCGCCCGGCGCCCCCGCCTCTGGCTGCTCGCCTTCCACCGAGGCAGCGAGGCCCGCCACCTGACCGACTGGTGGGGCCGACCACGGTGACGTGACCTTCCACTTTCTCGACCCGACGCGGTGACCGCCGACCTCCACCGCCGCCGGGCTTCACACCCTCCGCGCCCACCTGACCCGGCGCCCCGTACCCCCACCGAGGGCACGGAGACCGACCGCAGCTACCTGCTGGCCGTGCGGCGTGTGCCACCGCGGTCGCCCTCCGGGAGTCGGGTCTGGAGAAGAGCGTCTGGAGCGGACGCGGACTTCGAGTCGATGGGCTGGCACAAACGCGACCGCCACGGCTGACGGTCCACAGCCGAGTGTCCCCGCGCCTGCTGCTGGACCTCGACCACATCGTCCGCATGGTCCACCCGGTGCTGCCGGCCAAGACCTATCTCGTTCTGGGTGGCCCCGCCACGCTGGTCTTCGAGGAGGTCTGGGACGTCCAGGCCGGTCTCGACTTCAAGGACCTCTGGCTGGAGCTGGAGCTGGACCGAGGTGCACAGGGCTCCCGGCGCCGGACGGCCGCAGGCCGCAGTGGCCGCAGTGGCACCTCCAGGGCCACTCCTTCGATCTGAGGTTACCGGGCGGCGCTTCCGGCAGTACGTCCCCCAGGGCGCCCCGGCTCTCCCCGGGCCCGGCCCTCACCCGGCCCGCCGAGCGCGGCGGCTGCGCTCACCGAGCTCGCTCGCCTGAGCGACGTCGCGAGCCCCTCCACGGGAGGAAACCGGGACGGGGCTCCGTCGTGCACGGACGGTCCGTCAGATGCCGGCCGCCGCGGCGAGGTCGCGCTTGATCGCGTCGAGGCAGGGCGGTGGCCCGGGTCCGGGGTCGCCGAGGTCGGCGGCGGTGGCGACCGGGAGGACGACCTCCAGGTAGCACTTGAGCTTGGGCTCGTGCCGGAGGGGCGGACCACGATGCGGGCGGCGGATGGACGCCCTCGCCGGCCAGGTAGTAGCGCAGGCCGTCGGTCGGCGGCAGCTCCGGGCGTGCGGCGGCCAGGTCGTCGGCCCGGGTGACCTTGAGGCCAGGCCAGCACCGTCGGCGGCTGCTCGCGCAGCCGCTGCTCGGGAGGAGATCACCGTCAGGTCTGACACCCGCCCCGAGAAGCTGGTCGGTGGCAGTGCAGGCGTGCTCCAGCGCAAGGTCGTCGAAGCAGGTCGGTCAGGGTGCGGCCGAGCGCTTAGCACGGCGGCGAGTTCGGCCCACCAGCAGGGCGGCGGTGATGCCGTCCTTGTCGCGGACGCCTACCGGTCGACGGAGTACCGAGCGCCTCCTCGTAAGCCGTACGCAGGCCCTCGGCCGCGGGAAGATCCACTTGAAGCCGTGAGCGTCTCGGCGTAGGCCGAGGCCCGCGCCGCGCGATCCCGGCCGAGCAGGGTGGAGGAGACGATGGTGGTTGGCGAAGGTGGCCGCGGGCCCCCCGCTTGCCGGAACCAGCCGCGGGAAGCGGAGCAGTGGCGCCGACCTCGTCGCCGACGCAAGCATCCGCCAGGCCGCCGTTGGCACCGGCCCGGGGTTGCCCGCCCGGCGGGGGCCAGCCGGTGGCCGAGCCGTCCGCCTTGACGGCACACGGGCCCGCCAAAGCGGTCGGGCGTCCGGGTTCGTTTGGCGATCACGATTAGGTTCCCCCCCGGGCCCCGACCGAGCCGGCCGGCGGTGAGCAGGGAAAAGGCGCCGAGGTTTCCCCCCCAATCGCCCCCCGCTCCTCCCTTATTGTTGGGGGACGGAGGAACGGTACACCCCCCGGGAAAGCTCCCCCGGGCCGCTATCCGGCCCCGGGGTGTTCCGGGCCCACACCACGGCGGTCCGGGCGCGGGGAAACCCGGGCCCCCCGCTTGGAAAGGCGGCCAACCAGCCAAACGTCCACCGCGGGCCCCCCCCCGTCATTCCCTGTGGCATCAGGGGGCGGGGGTGAAAACACACGTCGAGGTTCCGCCGCCCGGCCCGGCCCGGGCTTTCGAAAACCAACGGGTGGAACCGGCCCCGGTCCGACAGGTAGCCCGCTCAGCCCAGGGACCAACCCTCAACCCGAACACCTCCACGCCGCCCCCCCCCGGCCCAGCGGCCACAAACCTCCCGGCCAGCCCGAAAGCCGAAAACCGCGTCGAATTCTCCGGCGGCTGATGCCCCCCCCCCCCGCGCCCCCCCGTGCCCCCTGCGGCCCAACGATTCCCTGCCGCAAGGACCCTTTCGCCCCGAGGTTTTTAGAAAGACCCTTGTACCAGGCTGTTGTTCCCCCCTGCCCCGGGCGGGTTAGTGACTGGCCCTCACGTTTGACCGGGAGCCCAAAGCGCCCGACCAGCGTGGGCGCCCCAGGCCGGAACGGCGAAGGCAGAGGCCAGGGGGTGGGCAGCGGCGCGGGGCAGGCCAGCCCAGGGCGGGCCGCGCAGGCCCCCGGGCGGGCCCAAAACCAACAGGCGGCGGCCCCCCGCGGTCGAAGTTCCGTAACGACCCCAAGTGTTGGCGGGCTCACGTAGCGAATTGCCAACCAAAAGGAGCCCGACCACCCCCCCCCACCCATCCCCTTTCTTCAAGTAAACGCCGGCCCAGCCCGGCCCCGGCGGGCCCCCGGAAATCACCACCCCACCGGCGCGTTGTCATTTCAACACCGCCAAATCGGCCCCGCCCCCCCAAGCCCCCCGATCCGCGATCCCACCGGGCCGGTGCCCAAACAACAGCCCGGTCGCTTGAAAAACCGCTTCGGCCCAAGCCGGGACCCAGGCGATCCGCTCGCGCCGGCGCCCCCTCCCCGGCCATCGGCCCCCTCGGCGGGCGGACCCCCAAAGCAAGCGGGCAGGTCAAGCTCCCCCTCGCGGGTTCCCCTACCCTTTGGGCCCCCCCCCGGTCCCCCTCCGGCCGGAGCCACCCAGGGCGGGGGCCGCCGCCCGAGCAGAAACGGCGAGTTCCTGGTGAAACATAGCCCTGCACCCAATCCTCCACTCATGAGGGGTACGAAACGAGCCGTACCCAGCCCCGGGTAGGGTACCAACAAGACCAGGTAGCCACAAACCCGGCCAAAACCGGGGCTTCCCTGAATTGACGAAAAGCCGCCCCTGCCCAAAACCCGGGCGTAACAAACCCCCAACCGACGGCCCGGACCGACCGGCAACACCTTTCCTAACTGGAATTCCCCCCCTTGCGTCCCAATCCCGCGTCCCAGCCAGATCCGCTCAAGGCAAACCTTACGCTAGCAAAAAAAGCGCCCCCAATCCGCTCCGCCGCTGCCTTTGCCCCGGCCCCCTCCAGCAAAACCCCTCTTTCGTGGTTTGAGCGGCCCTCTCCGGGGTGGGAATGCACCGCGGCCAGGTGGTACAAACCAGGGAGATTCGCCCCGCAAACCCTCGGCCGCCCCGGCCTCGGGCCCCCGGCCGGGGCGGGCCCGATGGGCCCCATCGCAGCGTGGGTTGGGAAACAAGCCCCACCACGCCGGCCCCCACACGAATCGCCCACGGACAACCAATGCCCCCGATTTCTCGCCCCGGGGATCCCCCGCTTCACCTAAAGTGGCGGGGCCCGCGGAAAAAAAACTGCAACGTACACGCCCCTCCGTCCAGCGAGGAGTCCACCCACCACCCTCGCGCAAGAGCATCGCGACAGGCGCCTGGAAGTAAAAACAGTGTCCGGTGGAAGTCCACCACGAAGTTATGGCTGCCAACGAATCGGGGAAGTCCCCCCCCCCCCGCGGGTGAGGTTTGATGTGGTCCGCCTGTCACCCAAACCAGGCCCTGTGGCCGGGGTCAGCCGTGTCCGCGCAGGACCGCCCCGCCAAGCCCGTTGGTGAAGGACCCACGATGGTTTCCTCGCAGCCCCCCCCGCAGCGCCGGGCGGTTGGCCCCACGCCCTGGCCACCCACGGTGGCCACGCCGTGGCCTCTCTAGTAGTTAGTGTTGCCGGCCCACCCCAGGAAAGATGGAAGCAGGCCGGCCGCTCCCTCTGTCCGCCCGTCTTTGAAACGGACAGGATTTCTTGCTCCCCGGAAGGCCCAACCGGCCACGGACCAGGAGCCGGGAAAGCCGGGCAATCTACGGGTGGGACCGGAAAAAAACAAAACCCAGCCCCCGGTTCCCCCCCCACCTCCGCCCGAAGCGCTTCCGGCCCCGGCCGCAACCCAGCCGGAAGACCCCATGAACGAAAACACAGGGCGGGAACCCCGCATCCCCCCCGCTGCGGCCCGCTCCGGCGCCCCGGTCCACGCACTTCCCCGCGCAGCCATTGGCGGCTCCACCGCCTCCTGGGGGTGGGACCCGGCGGTGCGGCGTTTTACCGGGAGTCCCCCCGGGGAAGAAGCTCTGGGGACGGAGGAGGAACTTGCGTTATTGTCTTCCACGTGGAACCGAGTGGATAAAGAACGCCGAAAAAATCGCCCACCCGCGGGTAAAAATATTCAAGCCCAAAAAACGCCCGGAGAATCCCGTTAACCCCGATTGTGCGAGGCTAGGTCCCCCACCCAAAACGGCGGCGACACCGGAAGACGCCTGTTACGGAGAGTCTCCTCCGAAAACCCCCCTGGTTTGCCCCCCCTTCAAGGGCCAGGGCCGGCCGGGCCCCAAGGTCCAAGCCCAACGTATCGTCAACCGGCACGCCAGCCCTCTTCCCCCGCGTTCGGCGTCAGCCCCAAGGGTGACGGTGCCGCCGGGCAAGCCCCCCGCCCTCCCAGTCGTTCACCACGTTACTTTCCCCCAAGAAACCGGAAAATCCCCTTTGTTCCCGGGCCGTCCCCCCCCACCGGTTCCCAGGGTGTGCCGGCGTGCCCCCCCCACGCAGCCGGACCCTTTTCCCCCGGGTAGTAAAAAATTTGGCCCAAGCTTGGTGAACGCCCCCCTTCCCCAAGGCGTCCAGGCCCGTACCCCTCGTTCCCATCCGGCGCCCACCGTCCGTTAAGAGCGAGGAACCGAAAACAAAGGGACCTGCTCCTGGTGTCCTTTCCCTCGTCCCCCCCCCTACACACCCACCGCTTGGTCCCCCAAGCCGAGCCCTTCCCAAGCCCCCAGCTGTGCTTCCCCGGGCCGAAGGGTTCTGCCGCTCTCCGGCCGGTGTGTCAAGCCAGCCCCTCCCTCCCCCGCGCAGCGGGAGTGGGGCGGGGCCCACAGGCGGGTCCCCAATCTGCCCCGGGCGGTCGAGGGTTGTTTGGTGGGCGTAACGCGGGCGTAGAGGGCGTCTCAAAAAAGAATGGTCCCCCCCCCCCGCCCGTGTCAGCCTAACCGGGAGAAGCACCGGGCCCCGCCAGGGCCCCAGAACCCGGGGATCTTTCCCCTGAACGGACAAAAACGCCCCGTCCCGACAGTGCCCCCCGGGGGCGGCCGTCCGGCCACATGAAACCCGGACCCCCCCGAACGGGCCCGGACCCGCCCGCGTATAAACCCGGCGGTAGCCGTCCGCGCCGTGGTCCGCCCATGACACAGTGAGGGGGGCGGATGTGCCCCCCCCCCGGCCGTGTTTGTCCCTCGTTACAACCGCTACGGGGACCAAGTGGTGGCGGCCGCCGTGACGTGTCGTGGCATCGTGGACAAATTCGTGGCGTGGGAAAAACCCGGTGCGGGGAAATACGAAGGACGGGGCCACCAGGGTGGGGGGGTGCCCGCCCCAGGCTCGGCCGCGGAGTGGACCGTTTCCACGTCGACCGCGAACGTCCCTGGCACGGGTCCGGCGCGGTTGCTGACCCGGGACTGGGTGGCGTGCCGTCCATAACCTTGGATCGCCACGGCCCGGGAAGGTGATTGAACCACCTTCCCCCGACAGCCTCGTTACGAGGAAGCCCTTAGGGGGGTGGACGGGCAATCAAATCCCGGTCGGCCACCCCGATCGACACCCCCCCCGCACCGTGGGGACCACCCCCGGCACGGGTTTGGTCGGGGCGTGGGGGGGGTCCGAACCTCGGCGGGGTCCCCAACCGACCGGGTTTGAAAAAAAGGCCGGCCCTGGGGGGGCCCAATGTCCGCCGGCAGATTTCCCCGACGACATCACCCAGTCCCCCCCCCCCTTCCACCGGCGGTGGCCCCCGTCCCCCGTTGCTTCCGCGGCAAGGGCCGCCCTCGGCGGGGGGCCGGCCGGCCCCCCCAGGAGCCGGGGTGGAACGTCCGTGTTCCCCCCGCGAGGTGAAATCGTTGGGGGAAGGCGCCCCCAGAGCGGCCACCACCTAGGTGTCGCTGCCGCGGGGCGCCCGACGCCCCCGTGCTGTGGGTCGCCACCGGCCGTGTCACCCGCCCCCCGGCCCGAGCCTCCGCCCACGGACCGGAAACCCACCGGCGCCGGACCCGGCCGAAGCGCAGTCCTGTACCTGGGACACCAAGGGGTCCGTTACGACCTGGTGGAGGAAGCCTGCTGCCCACCCCGCGGGAGCTGAAATCGTGGTTATTCCCGGGCTTCCGGGGTGTGACGCGCGGGCGCCCGAAGTTTTTTTCCCCGACCCGGCGTGGCTCCCCACTCTAAAAATTCGGGCTTTTCCACAGGGTCCCCCCACCCCCTGGTTTCCCCCTTCCCCTCGCGGGCGATCCGGGGTTTGCCCTTGCCCCGCGGGCGAAGGTAAAAAAACCCCGACGCCCGCCTCGAGGTTGGGGGCCTGGCAGGAGGGCTCCGCCCGCCGGCGGCATGAACATTTGAAAATGTTTCCCCCCTCTTCCCCCGCCTCCGAGGTGGGGGGCCCCCAAGTGCGCCATCCCGGGCGACCGGGTTCCGAAGGGCCCCCCCCCTCGCGGACAACGCCAAACCCCGTTCCCCCAAAAATCCCCGTTCCCGCAAACCGCAACTTTTGGCCCCTGAATTTGGCGGGGGTGTCCGCGCCCGGCCTACGATCCCCCAACACCGGGCCCGACCCTCCCCGTCCTGGGGAGGGGAAGGGGGCCGCAGGCGTTCCCCCCCCAGCCCCTGAAACGAACTGGTGAGTGGGGCCGAAAACGTTCCAAGGTCCCCGACCCTGGGTCCCTCCCGCATCCCCGAACCCCGCCCCCGTGGCGTCCCCCCCCCTAGACGCGGGGCCGCCGGCCCGACCTGCAAAAACACCGGCCGGTCTTGCATGCCCTTCCCCGCCCCCCCTCACGTGGGGGGTGGAGCCCCGCCAATTGTGCCAGGGCCCCGGAATGCGACCCCCCAGTGGGATTAACCGAACGCGCTGCCCGAACGTCCGGGGGGTTTAGCAGGCCGGCTGGGACCCCTCAGGGCGTCCCCGCCCCCCCTACCAACGTCCTTCACCCGAACCCGGAGATCGCCCAACCGTCGGGAACAGGCCGCGGGACCGACGTCCCCCCTCCACCCCCTGCGGCAAAGAATGGACCCCCGCCAGTCCGAGGTTCCCAAGCTTCCCGCGCCCTGCGCGGCAAACCCCCCGGGGCCAAGAATTGTGCAAGGGCAATCCGAGACCGCTTCGTGAAGCTTCTTTTTTCGCCACAGCCCCCGCAAGACCCGTCATCGTGGGGGTCCGGGGGGGGCGGGGGGGGTGGTCGCGCCGTCGGGCCAGCGGCCCAGCGTGGAACTCCCCTTCCATTCGTTTTTTCCCGCCCCCCCTCAGAGCCGGTGGAACAACAACTTTGGTACGGGTCCGAACAGTTGGCCCCCGAGGCGTTTTCACACGGTCCCCCCCCCTAAGCCCGTCCCCGATCCTTCCCGGTCTCAAACCGCCCGAAGGCCCCCCCGCCCGCCCAGCGTGCACATTCCCGCCAAAGGCCTGGGAGGGCTCGGAACTCCCCCCTGGAGGCTGGCCAAAGGAGTTTGAACAAGGCCGGTCGCGCGGTGGGCGCCGGGCCCCCGCCATCTTTGTTTTACGGTTTACACCACTCCCCCGACGGGCAATAGGAGGTGACGAACCGTTCAGCAAAAACCTGGCGGGCGGCATTGTTAACGGGTCCCCGTCAGTACGGTGCGCGGCCGCCTCCTACGTGGAGCAAAGTTTCCCCTAAAATACCAGCTGCAACGCTGTAAAGCCGAGGGACGAGGTCATTCAGTTACCGTCGGTTTTTTGTTTTTCTGTGGTTTTTTTTTTTTTTTTGCACCCTGCCAGACGGGTCCCCCCCCCCCGGCCATTTTTTTGGGATTCCCTCGAAAATGGTGCGAAGTGTGCCCAAACCGGAGCCGGTGTCCCCCGCCCTTCCCGCGGGAGTTTTTTTTTTTTTTTTTTTTGGCAACTCTCCCCCCCCCCGTCCCCCCCAGACCCTGAGTCTCCGAGTCCCCCCCCCCCACCGTTCCCCCCCCCGCCCGGGGACGCGTGGGTCCCCCCCCCCCCCGCAGCGCTGGAAAAAGGTCCCCGCGGGGGCTTTTTATCCTGCGAACGCCCGGCACGGCGGTTGCGGTGGCCCTCCCCCGGTGGGCTTTCCAGCCTGAGCCGGGCGGCCTTACCCCGCCAAGAAGACCCCCAATCCGTCCCCCGCCGCCGAGAAGTATACGCCCCATCGTCCCGACCTGGGCCCGCCGTGCCTGGGTCCCGAGGGGAGGGCGAACGCGGTGTTTGGTGGGGTTTCCCGGGAGCCGGGAAACCAACCACACAACAGGGCTGTGGGCCCCCGCCGGCCTGGCCCGCGGTTGGGGCCCCGCTGAAACGGGTGGGGTCAACCACCTTCCCCCCCGCTGCTGGGTCCTGCCCCCCATCCCCCCCCCTCGCGCAAACAGCAAAACCGCGCCCCCCCCCCACAAACACTCCCAGGGTGGGGTGGGGGATGACCGGCGGGGGCAAACCCCTGCGCGGCTTCCAAACTACCGCCCCTGGTGGGCAGTAGGGGGGGGGCGGAGCAAGTCCCCCGCCTCCCAGGGGGCCCTGGGCGTTTCCCTCCCAGGCCCCCTTTCAGAAACTCCGTCAAGCCGGGTTTCTGGAACCGCGAGCTCCGGGCGCTCTCCCACCGCCTACCACATGCTTCCCTTTCCGCGAGCGTGGAAAAAAACCGTCGCAACTGGGTGGTGCAGTCCCCCGGCCCACCGCGAGGGTCCCCATCCAAGTCCCCCCCTTCGCCCGACCAGCAACCAAGCCTCGGCGCGGAAACCCGAACCCCATGGTTTTCCACGAACCGTTGGGCCGACCCCGAGGCCCACCCGAATCCACCCGGGTGCTTTGATGAGGGGCACGGAGCCGTGTAAGCGCATGCCGCCCGCCGCCATGTGCCGGAACGCCACGGAAACGACCCGCTGCCCCCCGCCGAGCTTGGACGCGCCCGTTTGGCCCGGACTTGCGGGGTGCCAGATCTTCTCGCGGTTGGCCCCGCCGGTTTCCGGCCCGCCCGGTGGGAGGCCCAGGTGCAACCCGCCAACCCGGGCCACCCCCCCCGGGCGCCCGCCCCACGCCCGCGCCGCCCGGCCCCGCTCCCCCGGCCCCGAGCCGGCCGCCCCCGGATAAACCACCAACTTACCCGAGCCGGATTGCCCGTAATGGCTGACCGGGTCCCACGCAACCCGGTGCCCCCCGCCTTGGTAACGCCCCACCCCCCCCCCCCAACGGGCCCCCCCCCCTCTTGCCTTATCTCGCGGCCCCGCCCGGGCCCGGGCCGGCTTGGCCCCCGCCCCGAGGCGCCGGCCCGTCCCCCGCCCCCAACCCTTTCTCGGTGTGTTGCCGGGCAACACGGGCCGGGGGGCCCCCCCGCCCGCGCAACCGTTGCCGCACGGGCGGCCCCCCCTCCTCCTCCGGGGGAATCCCCGCGCGTTTTCCGGGTTTCCCCAGGTGTCCCCACCCCTTTGAATCTCGACAAGAGCCGCCGGGCCACCGCTGGGCCCTTCCTTTCCACATACTGGTGGCCCGGCCCCAAACCCTCCCGCCTTTGAGCCCGGTGTGTGAAA
>NZ_BAAAYB010000138.1:0-37500 GCF_039535905.1 Kitasatospora albolonga
CGCCATCCGGCCCTTGTGGGCGAAGAAGCTCCGTAGTGAGGTCTTGAGCAGCATCGGAGTCTGATCCCGTCTCAGCTGGTGCGCTTGCCGTCGAAGCGGCGCATGCGCTCGAGGACGGAGTCGGCGGTCGGGCGTACATCTCGTCGACGATCCGGCCGTCGGCCAGGAAGAGGACGCGGTCCGCGTAGGAGGCGGCGACCGGGTCGTGGGTCACCATGACGATGGTCTGGCCGAGCTCGTCCACCGAGCGGCGGAGGAAGGTGAGCACCTCGGCGCCGGAGCGGGAGTCGAGGTTGCCGGTGGGCTCGTCGCCGAAGATGATCTCGGGACGGGCGGCCAGGGCCCGGGCCACCGCGACGCGCTGCTGCTGGCCGCCGGAGAGCTGGGTCGGGCGGTGCTTGAGCCGGTCGGCCAGGCCGACGGTGGAGACCACCTGGTCCAGCCAGGCCTGGTCGGGCTTGCGGCCGGCGATGTCCATCGGCAGCGTGATGTTCTCCAGCGCGTTGAGCGTGGGGAGCAGGTTGAAGGCCTGGAAGATGAAGCCGATCTTGTCCCGGCGGAGCCGGGTCAGGTGCTTGTCCTTCAGGCCGGTGATCTCGCTGTCGCCGATCCAGATCCGTCCCTCGGAGACGGTGTCCAGCCCGGCCAGGCAGTGCATCAGGGTCGACTTGCCGGAGCCCGAGGGCCCCATGATGGCGGTGAACCGGCCCCGGTGGATGTCGACGTCGACGGCGTCGAGCGCGGTGACCCGGGTCTCGCCGTCCCCCGTACGCCTTGGTCACCTGCCGCGCTGCCGCGGCGATGGCGGCGTTGCCGCCCGAGAGCTGCGGGTCCTGCACGGCGTTCGCTGCCGTCGTCACTGGATACTCCTAGGTCGTGGTCCACCCGTGTGCCCCGCTCTCGGGGCCTTGGGAGCGGCCGGACCGGCGAGGTAAGAACCACGTTAGGAGCGGCGCCCGAACGGATCGTCATCCGCCGGGAGGAAGCCGCCCAACTCTCGATGTACGGGCTACCCCCCGGTTCCCCTAGGGGTTTTCGGGCACCTTCTCAGGGACTGGTGCCTCCCCCGGCAGGGTTTGCCCCGTCGCGCCGCCCGGCGCTCCTCATGGGGCAAACCCTGCCGGGGGAGGCACCGGGTCAGGGTCAGCAGGCCAGCGCGGGCACCCGGTGGCGCTCCAGCGCGGCTGCGAAGGCGTCCACCACCGGGGTGAGCTGGGCGGCGGCCTCCGGGTCGAGCACGGTGGAGCCGTCCGCCGCCGCCCCGACCTGACGGTCCAGCAGGAACCAGCCCTGGGTGATGTGGCCCGCCCCCATGGAGGAGAGCACCGGCCGCAGGGCGTAGTCCACCGCGAGCACGTGGGCGGTGGAGCCGCCGGTGGCCAGCGGGAGCACGGTCTTGCCGGCCAGGCCGTGCTGCGGCAGCACGTCCAGCAGTGCCTTGAGCAGCCCGGAGTAGGCCGCCTTGTACACCGGAGTGCCTATCACCACGCCGTCCGCCTCGGCGAACAGCCGTGCAGCCTCGATGAGTTGGGGGTCGGAGAAGTCCGCGGACAGCAGTGCCGCGGCCGGCAGCGCGCGGGCGTCCAGTTCGACCACCCGGTGGCCGTGCTCGGCGAGCCGGGCGTCCACCACGTGGCGGAGCAGGCGGGTGGTGCGGGAGGTCGGCGACGGGGAGCCGGAGACGGACAGGACAGTGGCCATGGGGGCACCTCGGAAGCGTGGAAGCGGCAGGGCTGAGCGCGCGGCGGTGCGCGGGAGAAGGGTGCAGACGGTGGCGAGCGGTCAGCCACTACACAGGGAGCAGGCCACGCGCAGCAGGTCGACGTGCCGCCTCCGCGTGAGAATCCTCTGCTGCTCCATGCGTTTCATGGGACCACGGGCCTTCGAGGGGGTCAAGGTCGGTCCGGTCAGCGGGCAGGTTCCGTCCGGTCGGTGACGATGCGCCGGGGCGGTCCGCGGCGTGCATCAAAACGGATACAAGGGGCCCCGTGGGTGCCCCCGCCGTACTGAGCGCCCGCGGTTTCGGGCATCCTTCCCCCCATGAACACGTGGCAGGAGGGCCGCCAGGGCGGCGGCAACGGGTACGGCGGCTCGCCGGGCGGCTACGGCTCCGAGGGCGAGCCGAACCCGTACCGCGCCCAGAACGGGGGCGCCCCGGGCGAGAGCGCCCCGTACCCGAGGAGCCGACGCTCCCCGCGGGGCTGAACCCGCGCGGCCCGAACGCGCCGAAGCCGCTCAAGCCCGGCCAGAGCCGGCCGGCGCCCCAGCCCGTGCCCCGGCAGGCCGACCGCGCGCCGCTGCCGGCCTCGCTCAACCCGCGCGGCCCCGGCGCCCCGGCCCCCGCCTTCACCCCGCCCGCCCCGGACGTCCCCGCCGCCCAGCCCGGCGGCTCCGGTGGCCCCGGTGCCCCGATACCGCCGGGCACCCCCGGCGCGCCCAGACCGCCTCGGCCGTCGAACTCCGCCTGGCCGCGCAAGCGCAAGATCAAGGTGGGCGTCTACGCCACCCTGGCCGCGCTCCTGCTGACCGCGACCGGCACCTACTTCTGGGCCGACTCCAAGCTCAACCACGAGAACGTGCTGGCCGACTACAAGGGGCCCGCCCGCCGGCCGGCAAGGGCACCAACTGGCTGATCGTCGGCTCCGACAGCCGACAGGGCCTCACGGACGCCCAGGAGGACTCGCTGCACACCGGCTCGGCGGTCGGCAAGCGCAGCGACTCGATGATGCTGCTGCACATCGGGGACAACGGGAACACCCTGATGAGCATCCCGCGCGACTCCTGGGTCAACATCCCCGAGCACCCCAACACCAACGGCAACGGCAAGACCGTCCCGGCCACCACCTCGAAGATCAACGCGGCCTTCAACGGCGGCGGCGGCCGTCTGCTGGTGCAGACCGTGGAGGCCAACACCGGCCTGCGGATCGACCACTACGCCGAGATCGGCTTCGCCGGGTTCGTCGGCCTGGTGGACGCGGTCGGCGGCGTCGAGATGAAGATCGACAAGGACATCAAGGACCGCGACTCCGGTCTCGACCTCAAGGCCGGCACCCAGACCCTGACCGGCAGTCAGGCGCTGGCTTTCGTCCGCCAGCGCCACCAGATGGCCGACCAGGACCTGGGCCGGATGCGCAACCAGCAGAAGTTCCTGGCCGCACTGGCCCACCAGGCCGCCTCGCCCGGCACCGTGCTCAACCCGTTCACCTTCTACCCGATGGTCAGCGCGGGCCTGGGCACCCTGATCGTGGACGAGGACGCCGGCCTCGGCGACATCGGCTCGCTCTTCCTCGCCATGCGCGCGGTGACCGGTGGCGACGGCCGGTCGATCACCGTGCCGATCTCCAACCCGGACTTCCGGACCAAGACCGGTGAGTCCGCGGTGAAGTGGGACGACGCCAAGTCGAAGCAGCTCTTCGAGGCCTTCAAGAACGACGCCAAGGTCCCCGAGTTCAAGTAGCCCCCGGGTGTCGCGCCGGGCCCGCGCGCCCGGCGCGACACACTCGGGGGATGGGCGGCAACGGCAGTGGTGGCAGGCGGAACTGGTGGCGCGTCATCCGGTGGACGGTCGGCCTGCTGCTGCTCGCCCTGGTCGGCACCGCGCTCGGGACGTACCTCTGGGCCGACGGCAAGCTGCGCCACGTGGACGCCGTCACCGACTGGGACGGCCGCCCGGCTGACGGCCCCGGCACCAACTGGCTGCTGGTCGGCTCGGACAGCCGGGCCGGCCTGACGCCCCAGCAGCAGCGCGAGCTGCACGTCGGCGGCGACTCCGGCACCAACACCGACACCGTCATGGTGCTGCACCAGGGCGACAACGGCCCGGTGCTGATGAGCATCCCGCGCGACAGCTACGTCGCGATCCCCGGACACGGCAAGAACAAGATCAACGCGGCCTTCGCCCTCGGCGGCCCGGCCCTGCTGGTGCGCACCGTCGAGTCGAACACCGGCATCCGGATCGACCACTACGTGGAGGTCGGCTTCACCGGCATCGTGGACGTGGTGGACTCCCTGGGCGGGGTCGAGATGTGCCTGGACAAGCCGGTGAAGGACGCCAAGTCGGGGGCCGACCTCCCGGCGGGCTGCCAGAACCTGAACGGCACCCAGGCCCTGGCCCTGGTCCGCACCCGCTACTCGCTGCCCGACTCCGACCTCAGCCGGATCGGCAACCAGCAGGCCTTCCTCAAGGCCCTGGCCTCCGAGGTGCTCAGCCCGGCCACCCTGCTGAACCCCTTCGTCCTCTACCCGTTCCTCAGTGCCACCCTGGGCGCCCTGACGGTGGACCAGGACTCCTCGCTCTGGACCCTGGCCCGGTTCGCCCGGCAGATGGACCAGGTCTCCGGCTCCGGCGGCACCGCCCTCACCGTCCCGATCGCCGAGCAGAACTACCAGACCCCGGCCGGCTCCTCGATCCTCTGGGCCCCGCAGGCCTCCAAGCGCCTGTTCGAGGCGATCCAGAACGACCGGCCGGTTCCGAACTCCTGACCGCGCCTCGGCTCACACTCCGTCATCACGGGTCCACAATGGGCTGCATGTCACTGGTGACCACCCTCATCGCCCACCGTCGCAGCCGGCTCTTCGGCCGCCTGGTCCAGGAGGCCCTCGCGCTCTACGGCGTCGAGGTCCCCGCCCCCGTCGAGATCGGCCCCGGACTGAAGGTCTACCACCGGGGCTTCGGCACCGTGCTGCACCCGTACACCACCCTCGGCGCCGACGTCACGCTCTACAACGGCGTCACCATCGGCCGGGCCGACCCGTGGGTGCCGCAGGAGCGCAGCGCGATGGAGCGGGTGGTGCTGGAGGACGGCGTGATGGTCTGCGCCGGCGCGAAGATCGTCTGCAAGCGCGGCGTGCTCACCGTCGGCGCGGGCACCATCGTCGGCGCCAACGCCGTCCTCACCACCTCCACCGGCCCCAACGAGATCTGGGCCGGAGCCCCCGCCCGCCGCATCGGCCTGCGCACCCCGGCCCCCCGCGTCCCCCAGCCCTGAGGCGGCCCGGCGGCCCGGCCCTGGACGCATCCGTCCGGGGCCGCTTCCGTCCCGACGGAACCCCTTCCGACGCCGCTGACCAGCGACGATGCTTGTCGTTGTCAGCAGGACGAACCCGCAAACCGGTACGGGGAGAACCTCGCTGACGGTACGTCAACCACGCCGACCGCTGCGCCTGCAGGGCAGCCGTCCGCGTGACCACACCACCGTCACGTCTCTTCCTCCCGGAGCGGAGCACAGCCATGTCCTCGAAGCCCGTCCAGCGTGCCCTGACCACCTCGCTCGCCCTGCTCTCCGCCGTCCCGGCGGTGATGTTCCTCGGCGCCCCGAACGCCTCCGCTTCGGTCGGTTCGAGCATCGTCGACACGGCCCGTGCCAACCTCGGAAAGGGCGCCTGCAGCACCAACAGCGCCAATGGCACCGGCTACTACTCCAGCTGCAACGGAAACAACGGTTCGCCGGAGGCGTGGTGCGCCGACTTCGCCAAGTGGGTCTGGGCCCGGAACGGCGTCAACGTCGACGGTCTGACGCCGGGGGCCATCAGCTTCGCCGACTACGGCGCGGGCCTGCAGTCCACCCCGCACGTCGGAGACGCCGTCCTCTTCAACGCCGGTGGGACCACGGCCGACGACCACGTCGCGATCGTCGTCTCCGTGGGCAACGGGACCATCACCACCATCGGCGGCAACGAGGGTAGTGGGGGCAAGGGGCCGTCCTACTCCTCGGTCCGGGAGTCCGCCCCCTACACCTCCACCGTGGGTGGCTACCGCGGCTCCCAGAGGATCAGCGGCTTCGTCTCTCCGATCGGTGGCAACGACTCGACCCCGACCACTCCGTCGGTGTCCTCGCCGGTGAACGTTCAGCTCGGGATCGTGGGCGCGCAGGGTTCGTTCTACAACCAGTACGGGAACTACGCGGCGGGCCGGTTCAACCCGAACTGGACCGATGTGGGCGGTGCTTCGCTGTCGAAGGTGACCTCGGTGACGGTCGGGGACGTGACGCACTTCTACGCGGTGGCCGACGGCCGGGTGTACGGCCGGGACCTGAACCCGGGCAACTCCTGGACCAACTGGGCCGAGATCCCGGGTGGTGCGACGGGTGTGCGTGACCTGACCGCCACGAACAGCGGGACCAACGTGATCCTGGGCATCGCCGGTGGTGACGGTTCGTTCTTCACCCAGTTCGGCAACTACGACAAGGGCCACTTCGACCCCAACTGGGTGAAGCGAGAGGGTTCCGGCCTGACCAACATCACCTCGGTCGCCTCGGCGGACGCCGAAACCGTGCGCTTCTACGGTGTGGCCGGCGGGCGGGTCTTCGGCTCGGACTTCACGCTGAACACCAACTCGACCGCGAACTGGTCCGAGATCCCCGGTGGCGCCACCGACGTCCGCGACATCGCGGCCACCCAGACCGGGAACAACGTGATCCTCGCCGTCGCCGGTTACGGCGGCTCCTTCCACACCCAGTACGGCAACTTCGACCAGGGCCACTTCGACGCCTCCTGGACCCAGCGCCCGGGCTCCGCGATCGACAACGTCGCCGCCACCACCACCCCCGACGGCAAGACCGTGCACTTCTACGGCCTGGCCCAGGGCCGCGCCTACGGTGCCGACTTCACCCTGAACACCAACGCCGTCTCCAACTGGAGCGAGATCCCCGGCGGCGCCCTCGGCGCCAAGGACATCACCGCCTCCCAGGCCAAGTAGCCGACCGACCCCGCAGGGCCCCGCCACCACGGCGGGGCCCTGCGCCGTACCCGGTGGACGGGCCCCGGGAGGGCGGATGGGACCATCGGGCGCATGTTCCATCCCGCTCCGCCGCTCCCCGCCGCACCGCCGCCCCTGACCGACGACCTCGCCGAGCGGTGGCTGGCGGCCCGCACCGCGCAGCGGTGGGACAGCCGGTGGCTGTGCGCGGTGCCGTTGCTGGTCTGCGTGGTGGCGATGGGTCAGGCCGCCCGGACGCCGCTGCTCTGCGGCCCGGCCCACCCGTGCGGGCAGAGCTGGGCGGAGGGGGCGATCGCCGCCGCCCTGCTGGCCGAGGCCGTCGCCCTGCTGGCCCGGCCGCGCGGGCTGGTGCTGATCCCGGCCGCCCTGCTGCCGTTGATCTGGTACGTCCCGGACGGCCTGCCCGACCAGGTGAGCCGCTGGACCGCGCTGGCCGCCCAGGCCGCTCTGCTGGTGGTGCTGGCCCGGGCCGGCGCGGGCCGCCGGGCCGCCCGGCAGCGGCTGGCCGACCTGATGGGCGGTCAGCAGCCCTACCCCTGGACCCTGGCGGGTGCCCCGGCCCCCGCCCCGCCCAGGCCCGTCGTCCGGCTGGTCCTCGGCGGCCTGCTGCTCGGGCTTGCCGCCGTCTCGGTGCTGACCGGCCTGGAGCGGCAGGAGGAGAGCGACGCCCGGGCCGCCCGGGCCGAGACCGTCCCCGGCCGGGTGCTCTCCTCGGACGAGCTCGGCGACACGGAGGTCGAGTACCGGCTGCCCGGGGACGACCGGCCCCGCACCGCCGGGGTGGAGGTGTACTGGGGACGCGTACCCGAAGCCGGGCGACACCCTCCCGCTGCTGGCCGACCGCGACGGCTGGGTCCGCCCGGCCGGCGACGCCTACGACCCCACCGTCTGGCTGATGGCGGCGACGCTGCTCGGCAGCGTCGGCCTGGTCGTGCTCGGCTCCTCGGCCCGCAGCGTCCGCCTGATCCGCGACCTCGCCGCCCCCGGCGCCCCCGCCCTGCGGGTGGTGCACCACCCGGACGGCGACGAGGAGGTGGTCGGCCCCGAGGGCGGCGGCCCGCTCTGGCGGCTCTCCACCCGGCAGTACCTCGGCTGGAACGGCACCGCCTGGGTGCCGCTCGGAGACTTCCCGCTCCACTGGGAGGGCGAGGAGGACCGCCCGCCCGGACTGCGGACCGCCCTGCTCTACCAGGGGCCTGACGGCGCGTCCGCCCCCGTCCTGGTACGCCGCTGGAGCCACCACGACGACCGGGAGGGCGTCCTCGAACTCGACTGGATCGCCGTGGTCTGCACCCCGCAGGTGAAGGTGCTCCGCCGCCCGAGACCCACCGCCCCGCGCCCGACCGACGACCAGGGCATGCCCGCCCGCCTCCGGCTGGCGGTCGGCCCGGCCGCCGCCCTGGTCCTCGGCGCGGTGGTGGTCTCCCGCTCCGCCGACGGCTGGTGGACGGGCCTGCTCCAACCGCTGCTCCTCGGCGGCTCCACCATCCCCGCCGTGGTGGCCGCCCTCGGCTGGCAGGCCCGCTTCGACCGCGACGCCCTGGTGACCAGCACCGGCCTGACGAGGCGTCGGACCGCCTGGCCGGAGATCACCGCGGCGACCGCGGCGAACGGCCGCGTCACGGTCCGCACCAGCGACGACCAGGAACTCCGGATCGGCCACCGCGCCGTCGAATGGCTCGGCCTCGGCGACTACGACCCCCAGGCCCTCGCCACCGCCGTCACCCGCGCCGCCCGCGAACCCACCGCCCGCCCCACCACCGACACCCCCGACCACTTCCCCGAACTCCTGGTCAACCGCCTCTCCCTGACGGCGTACCTGGTCACCACGGTCACCGTCTGGCTCACTTGAGGAACGTGGTGATGCTTCGGGGGCGCGGGGAACTGCGCGAATCGGAAGGCGGACCGGCGCTGGACCAGGGCAGGCGAGCCAGTTGCACGTGCTGCCGTTCCCCCGCGCGCAGGGCCCCGCGCCCCCGGAGGCGTAGCCACCAACCTCAGGGGCAGCTGATGTCCGTGCCCGTGTTGGCCGATACGGCCGGAGCGGGTGCCGACGGGGCGGTGGTGGGGGACGGAGAGGTCTGGGCCGGGAGGGCGCCGGTGTAGTCGGTCCCGGCGATCACCTGCATGGTGGCGCCCAGCCCCGGGGCCTGCACCAGCTCGGCGTACGGCAGGGCGGCGGCCAGCGTCTTCACCGACTCGTCCCACCGGGGGTCGTACCGCACCACCGTCCGCGCCGCGCTCCCCCCACCGGCGTTCGACGGAGCCCCCGTCGTCGCGAAGCCGGCCTTCCGTAGGTCCCCGTCCACCCGCGCGCCGAGCCCCGCCGTCCCGGCCCCGTTGAGCACCTGGATCCGGATCTGCCCCGGCGGCACCGCCCCGGGAGCGACCGGCGCCGCGGCCGGGGGAGGGGCGGAGCGCTCGGTCAGCGGCTGCCCGTTCCGGACGGCGTCGAACAGCGCCTTCGCTCCCGCCGGATCCCACAGCACCGTCGAACCCCAGCCCTCCACCTGGTGGTTGACGTCCTTGAGCGGCACCGTGGCGAAGTCCGCCGTGGCCGGCGAGAGGTCCTTGAGCTGGGTGGCCAGCGCCACCAGGTCCGCGCTGGACAGGTCCTGGTCGGCCTTGACCGACCGCAGCACCGTCTCCGTCACCCGGGAGAGCTTCACCGGGTTGAGCAGCGTCCCGCTCGCGGTGGCCTGCCGCAACAGCTGGGCCAGGAACTTCTGCTGACGCTGCATCCGGCCCAGGTCGGAGCTGCCGTCCACGTGCCTCGCCCGGACGTACCTGAGCGCGCCGGCCCCGTCCAGCCGGGTCGTCCCGGCGGGCAGGTCCAGTCCGGAGTACTGGTCCTTCAGGGGCTTGGCGGTGCAGACCTCGACCCCGCCGAGGGCGTCCACGGTGGAGACGAAGGAGAGGAAGTCGACCTGGAGGTAGTGGTCGATCCGCAGGCCGGTGTTGCGCTCCACGGTGCGGACGGTGAGGGCGGGGCCGCCCATCCCGTAGGCGGCGTTGACCTTGCCGTGGCCCTCGGGGACCTCCCGGCCGGTGGCCAGGTCGCGGTGGGCGGGGATCACCACGTAGGAGTCGCGCGGGACGGAGACCACGCTGGCCCGGCCGCCGTGCGCGGCCAGCTGGACGATCATCAGGGTGTCCGTGCAGTGGCAGGACTCGCCGCCGGCGTGCAGCACCCCCTTCAGGGTGTCGGCCGGGATCCCCTCCCGGTCGTCGGTGCCGGCCACCAGGAAGGTGGTCACCCCGTCGTCGGGCGGCCGGTCCCCGGCGGAGCCGAAGGCGTCCACCCGGCCGATCGCGTCCCCGACCCCGGCCAGCAGGGTCCGGCCGCCGCAGGCGGTGGCCAGCACGGCGAGCGAGACGGCGCCCGCCAGCCACCGGCCCCACCGGCGGCGCACCGGTGGGGTGCGCTGGGGGTCGGTCCCGTGACGGGCGGCAGTCGGCGGCACCCTCGGATGGTAGGCGCGCCGCGGGAGCACGGAAGCAGGACGCGCCGGGCGGGTACGCCGTACGCGGGCCCGCTCGCCGAAACGTTCATGCACCCGTTCGCCCCGGCCGGATGATGCCGGTCACCTCCAACCGGCCACCGGCAGGGGCCCCGTGACGCTATGTTCGGCGCCATGGGGAACCCAGTGCGAGTGGTGGAGAGCGCCGACGTCGACGAGCGGGCGCGGATCGGCGAGGGCAGTACGGTCTGGCACCTGGCCCAGGTCCGCGAGGACGCGGTGATCGGGTCGGAGTGCATCATCGGGCGCGGCGCGTACGTCGGCCCCGGCGTGGTGATCGGGGACCGGGTGAAGCTGCAGAACCACGCCCTGGTCTACGAGCCCGCCGTCCTGGAGGACGGCGTCTTCGTCGGCCCGGCGGCGGTGCTCACCAACGACGTGTACCCGCGCTCGGTGGATCCGGACGGCAAGCTCAAGCGCGGGGACGACTGGCACGCGCAGGGCGTGACGCTCCGTCAGGGCAGCTCGATCGGCGCCCGCGCGGTGATCACGCCCGGCGTCACCGTCGGCCGCTGGGCCCTGGTCGCGGCGGGCGCCGTGGTGCACCGGGACGTCCCCGACTTCGCCCTGGTGGCCGGCGTCCCGGCCCGCCGCCTCAAGTGGGTCGGCCGGGCCGGCGAGCCGCTCACCGAGACCGCCCCCGGCAGCTGGCTGTGCCCCCGCACCGGCGAGCGCTACACCGAGAGCGACGGCGTGCTGCGCGAGGACGCCGAGGGCGGGGCTCAGAAGGTGTAGAGCCCGCCCTGCGGGTTGACGTCCATGCAGTTCTTGTCGTTGTCGGCGGTGACGGCCTCGGCCGACTTGGGGAGCTGGGTCGGCGGGGCGGTCACCGGGAAGGCGGTGCCGCTCGGCCAGTCGGCGCCGACGGAGAGCAGCAGCTCGCTCTTGGCGGTGCCCTCGTGCAGGGCGGTGCGGGGCAGCCCGAGGGCGGCGGCGACCGCCTGGGCCTCGGCCGACTGCTGGGGCGGGTACTCGAGCTGGGTGGTCTTGCGGGCCGTCCCGTTGGCCGTGGTCGAGGCCTTGGTGAAGCCCTTGGCGACCAGCGCCGCCCTGACGTCGCCGGCCCGGCGCTCCACCCCGGAGGAGTTCTGCACGGTGACCGGCACGGTCGACGGCGCCACGGTGCCCGCCGACGGGGAGGGGGTCGGTGACGGGGTGGGGGAGGAGTTCGGGGCCGGGCCCTTGTCGTCCAGCGGACGGTCGGCCAGCAGCATGTCCCAGATCTGCCGGGTGTCCTGCTCCTTGAGCTCCAGCCGGTTCTCGTCGCTGGTGGCCGTCACGGTCGGCACGGTGAGGGTGGTGATCCGCTCGGTCGGCACCTTGCGCAGGTCGGTGCCGAGGTCGAGCAGCGCCTTGACGTCCGCCAGGTCCTTGTCGAGGCTGATCGACTTCGAGGCGGTCTCGGCCAGCTTCAGCAGCGCGCCCGGGTCGGTGAGCGTCCCCTTGGACTTCAGCTCCCGGACCATCGACGAGAGGTACAGGTGCTGGGCCTTGGTCCGGCCGATGTCGTCGCCCCAGGCGTCGCGGGTGCGCAGCCACTGCAGCGCCTGCTCGCCCTGGATCCGGTGGGTGCCCTTGGCGAGCTTGAGGTCGGTGCCGCCGTGCCCCTTGCGGTAGCGGTCGTAGAGGTTCATGTTGACGCAGACCGGCACGCCGCCGACCGCGTCGGCCATGTCCACCACGCCGGCGAAGTCGATCATCATGTAGTGGTCGATGTACAGGCCGGTGATGGCCTGCCAGGTCCCGAGCAGGCAGCCGGGGCCGCCGCGGGCCAGCGCCTCGTTGATCATCGTCCTGCGGACCGAGGGCTTGGTGGTCTTCCCGTCCTCGCTGCGGCAGGCCGGGATGGTCACCAGGGTGTCGCGGGGTATGGATATCAGCGAGGCGTTGGAGCGGTCGGCGGAGACGTGCAGCAGCATCTGGACGTCGGCCAGGCCGGGCCGCCCGGCGTCGTCGGCCGAGCCGCCGAGGGCGATGTTCTTGGCCGAGCCGCGGTTGTCGGTGCCGATCATCAGGATGTTGATCGGCGTCTGGCCGGCCGCGTTGGGGGCCGTCCTGGCGCCGGAGGCGTCGCTGAGGTTCCGCTCGCCGGAGTCGAAGTTGCCGTTCAGGTGCTGGTAGTACCAGTAGCCGCCGCCACAGGCGGCCAGCAGCAGGAAGGCCAGGCCGAGGGCCAGCCACCGCAGCACGCGCCGTCCGCCCCGCCGCTGCTCGGCGGCCTGCCGGGAGGCGGCGCGCCCTTCGGACGGCCGTGTCCGGACGTTCGTCATCGGTAGCACCACCACTCGTCGTGAGCAGCCCCCCGTAGGCCACCTGTTCGGAACCTACCCGACGCCACCACGTCGATCGCGGATCTGTTACACAGTCAGAACGATCGTATGACTGTGAGTTTGACCATCTCCGCCTATTTCGCGCACACGTCGGCGTCGTCCGCCTGCACCCGCTGGAGGTCCTTGGGCGCCTCGGTCGGCACCGGCGCGGCGGGCTTGCCGAGCTCGGTGAAGTCCTTGCCGAGCACCAGCAGCAGCGGCTCCCCGGCGGCGATCGCGGTGCTCTCCTTGGCGGCCTCGGCGGGCAGCCCGAGCGCGGCGGCCAGGGCGGCGCCCTGCTCGGCCCGGCCCTTGGGGTAGGAGACCGTGGTGGTCGCGGCGGCGGCGGTGTCCTTGCCGGTGCCGGCCTGGGCGAAGCCCTTCCCCTTCAGGGCGGTGACGGCCTTGGTGGCCTGGCCGGGGGTGCCGGAGCCGTTCCGCACGGTGACCCGGACGGCGGCCGCGTCCACCGTGGCGGCCGGCGGGGCCGAGGCCTGGGCCGGGGACGGTTCGGCGGAGGGCGCCGCGGCCGCGGCCGCCACCTCGGTCAGCGAACGGTCGGCCGCGACCATCGCGAACAGCTGCTCGGCGGGCTTCTCGTTCAGGATGACCCGGCCCTTGTTCTTCGGGTCGTCCAGCACCGGCACGGTGGCGAAGGTGATGTGCTTGGTGTCCACCTTGGAGAGGTCCAGCGCCAGGTCCTTGAGCTTGTCCACGCTCTTCAGGCCCGCGTCCACGGTGAGCGCCTTGGTGGCGGCGTCGGCCAGGTTGAACAGCTTGGTCGGGCTGGTCAGGGTGTCGCCGCTCTTCATCTTGCGGATCATCGAGCTGAGGAACTGCTGCTGGAGCTCGATCCGGGACAGGTCGCTGCCCTGGCCGACGGCGTGCCGGGTGCGGACGAAGGCGAGCGCGTCCTCGCCCTGCACCACGTGCCGGCCCTTGGTCAGCTTCAGGTGCGAGCCGGTGTCGTTGATGTCCTTGGCCACGCAGACCTCCACCCCGCCGACGGCGGTGGAGAGGGTCTTCACCGCCTCGAAGTTCACCATCAGGAAGTGGTCGATCCGGATGCCGGTCATCTTCTCGACGGTCCGCCAGGTGCAGCCCGGGTCACGGCCCTCCTGCCCCAGGCTCTCGTTGAACAGCGTCCTGGCGGTGCCCGGGATCTTCTTCCCGTCCGTCTCGCACTCCGGGATGGTGACCATCAGGTCGCGCGGGATGCTCATCACCGTCGCGTTGCTGCGGTCCTTGGCCACGTGCATCAGCAGGGTGGTGTCGGCGTGGCCGGGGCTGCCCTCGTCGCCGTACTCGCGGCCCAGGCCCTTGCGGCTGTCGGTGCCGATCACCAGGATGTTCATCGCCCCGGCGGCGGCCTGCGGGCGCTCGGAGTCCGGGCCGACCTGGACGTTCACCGAGGAGATGTTGCCGTTCAGGCGCTGGTAGGCGTACAGCGCCCCGCCGCAGCCCGCCACCAGGACCAGTGCGGCCACCCCGGCGGTCCACTTGACGGCGCGTCGGCGACCGCCGCCGCCCGTGTGGCGGCGCGAGGCCCGTCGGCCGGCCGGCGGTGCGGCGGCTCCGGGCCGGGCTGCGGGAGCCCGGGCGGCCCGCGGGCGGGGCACGGTGGCCTGGGCGGGGGCCGGTGCGGCGTCCAGGTCCAGCCGGAACTCCCCGGTGGCCGGGTCGAGCACCCACTGGTCGGCCGGGTCCACTGCGGCCGGGGTCTGGTCCGCGAGGTGTCCGTCGTGCCGGTTTCCGCTGTTCACCCCGGACACCCTAGACGAGCTCCGGTCATGATCCGGTCGTACTGTGACCGTTGCCACGGTGGTCAAACACCGTGAAAACGGGCAAAGTTCACGCCCCGTCGGACCGGGGCCGACCGCCCCCGACCGCCGCGGTCAGTGCATCGAGCAGACCTCCTGGTCGGCGGTCCGGCCCTCCAGGGTCGGTTCGGCGGTCGGCAGGGCGGTCGGGCCGGCCGACGGCGTCCAGCCGCCGAGGTCGTCCGGGGAGGGGCCGGCGGAGGCGCCCGGCGGGGGCTCGTGCGCGGTGGAGCCGTCCACCGAGGGGTCGCGCAGGAGCGGCGAGGGCGCCCCGTCGGCCAGCAGGGTGGGCGAGGGCGACGCGGGCACCTGGTAGGCCCGCACGCTCACCGCGCGGTCGGACCGCAGCGCGGCGAACAGCTGGTCGGTGTCCGGCTGGACCAGCTGGTCCCGGTCCCAGTTCCCCGGGTAGGGGCGGCGCGGGGTGGTCAGGAAGACCACGTTCGAGGTCGGCATCGAGCGCAGGTCCTGGGCCAGGTCGTAGAGCGCGCCCAGCCGGCTCAGCCCCTCGTCCGCGGTGACCGCCTCGGTGGCGGCGTTCAGCAGCGGCCAGAGCCGGGTCGGGTTGAGCAGCACCCCGGTGGACTGCACCTTGCGCACCATGGAGGCCAGGAACTCCTGCTGACGCCCCATCCGCTGGGTGTCGCTGCCGTCCCCGAGGGTCTCCCGGGCCCGGACGTACCCGAGCGCCTGCTCCCCGCCCAGCACCTGCCGCCCGGCCGGCAGGTCCAGCTTGGCGTTGCGGTCGTGGATCGCCCGGGGCACGCACACCTCCACCCCGCCGACCGCGTCCACCATCTTCTTGAAGCCGGTGAAGTCCAGGATCAGGTGGTGGTCGATCCGGATGCCGCTGAGCCGCTCCACGGTCCGGATCGTGCAGGCCGGACCGCCCAGCTCGAAGGCCCAGTTGAACTGCACGAACCGGGGGGTCGAGCGCGTCCCGTCCGGGAGCTCGCAGGCCGGCACCCGGACCATCGCGTCCCGGGGGATGGAGACCGCGGTGGCGTGCTCCCCGTCCGCCGCCAGGTGCAGCAGGATCGTGGTGTCCGAGCGCTGCCCGCCCGCGAAGCCGTACTCGCCGTTGGCCCCGCTGCGGTCGTCGCTGCCGATCAGCAGGATGTTCCTGGCCTGCTGCGGCCCCCGTTCGGGCCGCTCCGACTCGTCGTGCCGCAGCAGCTGCCCGGTGGCGGTGTCGGTCCCGATGTTGCCGTCCAGCTTCCGGTAGCCGATCCAGGCCACCACGCCTCCGGCCACCAGCAGCAGCGCCAGCACCCCGGAGAGGATCAGCAGGATGCGGCGGCGCCCCCCGCCGCGGACGGTCGGGGGGCGCTCGCTCTGGTCATCGTCCTCGGCCATGACCGGGATTCCTACCCGGTCGCCGGTCCGGGCGGATCAGCCCAGACGCAGAGTCACTCGTTCGGATTCGATCCGCTTCGCCCACTGCTCCTCGGTCAGCCCGCCCGAGTTCCGGCAGAGCACCACCGAGGCACCGGCCACCAGCGGGGCCAGCAGCCCGGCCTCCAGCCCGGCCCAGTCGTCGTACGAGAGCGTGCTGAGCACCCGGCTGGAGGTGTCGAGGCCGAGCCGGGCCGCGCCCTCCCGGGCCAGCGCCACGGTCTGTTCCCCCGTCAGCTTCAGCGGCAGCCCGTCCTCCACCACCGTCTCCAGCGCCATCGCCTGCGGGTGCACCGGCGAGTACGGGGCGAACCGGTCGCCCTGCCCCGGCACCTCGGCGGCGTAGTCCAGGAAGCCGTCCGGCCGGGCCGGGAACCGCCCGCCGAGCGGACGCAGCGCGAGCGCCACCCGCTCGCCGGAGCAGTCCTTGGCGGAGTCCAGCCCGTCCGGGCCGCTCACCACCAGGTCGGCGTCGGCCGGGGCGCCGCCGGGCACCGCGACCACGCCCACCGACCAGCAGGCGAGCAGCCAGACGGCGCTCTGCCAGTGGGCCGGCAGGAGCAGCGCGGCGCGGTCCTCCGGACCGGCGTTCAGCTCGTCCTGGAGCAGGTTGGCGGTCTTGGCGACCCAGTTGTCGAAGGTCTTGGCGGAGAGCTCCACCCGCTCGCCGGTCGCGTCGTCGTAGAACGTGACCAGCGGACGGGTCGGGTCCGCGTCGAGGGCCCCCGGGCGCAGGTAGGCGTGCAGCAGCTCGGCGGGGGTGCGGGCGTCGGCAGCGAATGGCGCAGTCATGGTGCGCCCCAGCCTACGACCTCCCCGTCCGGCGGGGGAGAGGCGGCCGCCCGGCGGAACCGACGTGGCGTCAGAACCGTTTTGCCCTCAATATCCCATTCATGCGCCTCGCTCTGCTCGCCGCCGCCACCGCCGCCACCAGCGCCCTCCTCCTGCTCCCCTCGCCCGCCCTCGCCGAGGGCCCCGCTGCGGGCTCCTCCGGAAGCGTCAGGACCATCCCCCTGACGAACGGTCAGCGCGGACTGCCGCAGCAGGGCACCGCCCCGTTCTCCCTGGTCGGCGTCAGCTGGGACGACCCCGCCGCCACCCCGGACGGCACCGTCGAGGTCCGCACCCGCGCCGTCGGCGGCGACTGGAGCCCCTGGCACCCGCTGGCCGTCGAACCCGACGACCGCCCCGACCCCGAGGGCCCCGAGGCCGCCCGGCGCGGCGCCACCTCCCCGCTCTGGGTCGGCCCCAGCGACGGGGTCGAGGTCCGCTTCACCGGCACCGCCCCGCGCGGCCTGCGCGCGGAGCTGGTCGACCCCGGGCAGGACGTGCCGCTGCGCCGCGCGGGCGGGGCCGCACCCCGGCCGGGCATCGTCACCCGGGCCGGCTGGGGCGCCGACGAGTCCATCCGCGAGCCCGACTTCACCTACACCGGCCCGGTCCGCGCGGTCTTCGTCCACCACACCGACACCGCCAACGACTACGCCTGCTCCGACGCGCCCAAGGTCATCCGGTCGATCTACCAGTACCACGTCAAGAGCAACGGCTGGCGCGACCTCGGCTACAACTTCCTGGTCGACCGCTGCGGCACCGTCTACGAGGGCCGCGCCGGCGGAGTCGCCCAGGCCGTCCTCGGCGCCCACACCCTCGGCTTCAACACCGACACCGCCGGCGTCGCCGCCCTCGGCCGCTACACGGCCGACGCCGTCCCCCAACCCCAGATCGACGGCATCGCCAAACTCGCCGCCTGGAAGCTCGGCCTCACCGGCCAGCCCGCCAACGGCAAGACCCAACTCACCTCCGCCTCCGACGGCAGCCGCTACCCCAAGGGCACCACCGCCACCTTCGACACCGTCTCCGGCCACCGCGACGCCTTCAACACCGAATGCCCCGGGACCGCCCTCTACACCCGCCTCCCCGCCATCCGCACCTGGTCCACCCACCTCCAGGGAAGGTGACCCTGGGCGGAAGTGGTGACACCGGGGGCGCGGGGAACTGCGCGAACCGGAAGGCGGAGCAGCGTGAGATCGGGGCACGCGAGCCAGTTGCACGTGCTGCCGTTCCCCCGCGCGCAGGGCCTCGCGCCCCCGGTGTGACCGAATCCCCGCCGCGTATCCTCGCCTCGGAGGTGCGGCAAGGTGTCGGAGGCGGTGCGTCGTTGGGAGCCCGGGTTCCCGCTGGACCTGGGGCGGACCTTGCTGCCGTTGCGCCGTGGTCCCGCCGACCCGGCGTACCGCACCAGCGGCGACGGCGCCGTCTGGCGGGCCTCCCGCACCCCCGCCGGCGTCGGCACCCTCCGTCTGGCCCAGAGCGCCGGAGCCGTCGAGGCCCACGCCTGGGGCCCCGGCGCCGAATGGCTGCTGGACCGCGTCCCGCAACTCCTCGGTGCCTCCGACGACCCGTCAGGACTCCACCTGCCCCCCGGCCCGCTCCGTGAGGCCCAGCGCAACCACCCCGGCCTGCGCCTCACCCGCACCGGCCTGGTCCTGGAGTCCCTGATCCCGGCGATCCTCGAACAGAAGGTCACCACCGACGAGGCGTACCGCGCCTGGCGCACCCTCCTCAAGGACTTCGGCACCCCGGCCCCGGGCCCGGCCGAGGGCATGCGGGTCACGCCCTCCGCCCGGGAGTGGGCGATGCTGCCGTCCTGGGAGTGGCACCGCGCCGGCGTCGACCCCAAGCGCGCCGCGACCGTCGTCCGGGCGGTCCGTCTCGCACCCCGGCTCGAAGAGGCGTCAGCCCTGCCGCACGAGGCGGCGATCGCCCGCCTCACCACCGTCCCCGGCATCGGCCCGTGGACCGCCGCCGAGACCCTCCAGCGCAGCAACGGCGACGCGGACGCCGTCTCGGTCGGCGACTTCCACCTGCCGAACCTGGTCGGCTGGGCCCTCGCGGGCCGCCCCCGCAGCGACGACGCCCAGATGCTCGCGCTGCTGGCCCCGTACGCGGGCCACCGCCACCGGGTCTGCCGCCTGATCGGTCTGACCGGCGCCCGTGCCCCCCGCTACGGACCCCGCCTCACCCCGAACGACCACCGCCACCGCTGAGCGGTCCCCGCACCTCCACCGTCCGGCCGTCCGGATCGGTCAACAGCCTTACCCCGTCCGCGCCTTCGATGGTCAGGCCGAGCCGGAGGGCGCCCGTCTCGCGACCGGCCCGGGCGGGGTAGAGCTCCAGGACGGTGCTGTCGGCCAGCTCCGCCGCGTAGTGCTCCGGCCCGGTGCCGTGCCGCTCCGCGGTGAACCGCAGCCCGAGCCCCCGGTAGAAGTCGACGCACTCCGCGAGCCGGGCCGTGTAGACGACCAGCAGCCCCAGCCCGCTCATCGCACCGTCAGGAAGGCGTCCGCCGAACGCGCCTGACGCGCCCTCGGCTCCTCCGCCGGCCGCCCGACCGCCACCGCGCCCATCGGGTCCCACCCGTCCGGCAGGTCGAGCACCTCCCGCACGGTGTCGCGGCAGAACATCGTCGAGGAGACCCAGGCCGAGCCGTAGCCCTCCCCGGCCAGCGTGACCAGCAGGTTCTGCACGGCCGCCCCCATCGCCACCACGAACATCTCCCGCTCCGCCGCGGCCCGCCGCGCGTCGGGGTAGTCGTGCGAGCCGTCCGTGACCAGGCACGGCACCACCAGGTACGGCGCGGCCCGCAGCACGTTGCCGCGCGCCGTCCGCCGGGCGATCTTCGCCTCGTCCCAGCCGTCGAGCTCGGCCAGGTCGTGCCGCCAGGCGGCGAGCATGGCGTCCAGCAGCCGCTCCCGGGCCTCCGCCGTCTCCACCAGCACGAAGCGCCACGGCGTGGTGTGGTGCGGGGCCGGGGCCGTCACGGCCGCCGCCACCGCCCGCCGCACGGCCTCCGGGTCCACCGGTTCGGCGGTGAAGGAGCGTACGGTCCGCCGCAGCGTGACGGCCTCCCGCAGCGCCTCCGAGGTCCCCATCCGGAACAGGTCGTCGACCACCGGCCGCAGCAGCGGCCGGATCCCGTCGCCGTCCTCCTCGGTGACCACGCCGCCGAGGCCCCGCACCACGGCGACCGGCACGCCGCTGGCCTTGCCCTTCGCCAGGTCGCCGGCGGCGGCCAGTTCGTCGGCGGTGGCGGTCACCGTCAGGGTGAGCTCGTTGCCGTGGCTGTCCCGCCGGCCCCGGTGGTCCTCGACCACCGCGACCCCGGCCGCGCCGATCGCCACGTCGGTGAGCCCGTTGCGCCAGGGCCGCCCGAAGGTGTCGGTGACCAGCACGCCCAGCCGGCGGCCCGTCAGCTGCCGCAGCCGGGCCCGCAGGGCGCGGGCCGAGGCGTCGGGGTCGAGCGGGAGCAGCAGGACGGTGCCGGGTGCGGTGTTGGAGGCGTCCACGCCGGCGGCGGCCATCACCAGGCCGTTGCGGTTCTCCACGATCCGGGAGCGGCCGCGCCGGGCCACCACCCGGACGGTCTCGGCGTCGATCGCGGCCTCCCGGTCGGCGGCCTCGACGATCCGGCCCTCAGCCTTGGAGACGATCTTCGAGGTGACCACCACCACGTCGCCGTCCTCGAACTCGCCCGCCTTGGCGATGAGTTCGGCCAGGTCCGTGCCGGGCTCGATCTCCGGCAGCCCGGCCACCGGCAGGACGGAGAACGCCCCCGGCCCAGCCCCGGGCCCCACCGTGGTCACGCCCGCACCTGCTCGGCCAGCTCCAGCGCCGCCCGCGCCATCCCGGCCGTCGCGGCCACGTCGGTCATCAGCAGCGGCACCGCCCGGCAGGCGATCCCGGCCGCCTCCACCGTCTCGACGGCGGCCGCGTCGGTGGTGTCCACCAGCCAGCCGTCCAGCAGCTCGGAGCCGTAGTCCAGCGCCACCGCCTCGGCGCTCGCCTCCACGCCCACCGCCGCCAGCACCTTGTCGGCCATCCCGCGCACGGGGGCGCCGCCGATGATGGGGGAGAGCCCGACCACCGGGGCGGCGGCCGAGGCCACCGCCTGCCGGATGCCGGGCACGCCCAGGATGGTGCCGATCGAGACCACCGGGTTGGACGGCGGCAGCAGGATGACGTCGGCCGCGGCGATCGCCTCGAGCACGCCGGGGGCGGGCTTGGCCGTGTCGGCGCCGACCGCGATGATCGCCTCGGCGTCCACCGCCGCGTGCAGCCGCACCCAGTACTCCTGGAAGTGCACGACGCGGGGCGCACCGTCCTCGGTGATCCGCACGTGGGTCTCGACCCGGTCGTCGCTCATCGGCAGCAGCCGCACGCCGGGCTGCCAGCGGGCGCAGAGCGCCTCGGTGACGGCGCTCAGCGGGTACCCGGCGGCGAGCATCTGGGTGCGCACGATGTGGGTGGCGAAGTCCCGGTCGCCCAGCCCGAACCAGTCCGGGCCGACCCCGTAGGCCTTCATCTCCTCCTTGACCGACCAGGTCTCGTCGGCCCGGCCCCAGCCCTGCTCCTCGTGGATGCCACCGCCCAGGGTGTACATCACGGTGTCCAGGTCGGGGCAGACCTTCAGCCCGAAGAGGTGGATGTCGTCCCCGGTGTTGCCGATGACGGTGATCTCGTCCTGAGGGCCGGTCAGTTCCCGGAGCCCGCGCAGGAAGCGCGCCCCACCGATGCCGCCTGCCAGTGCCACGATGCGCATGCGCCCATCCTGCCAGGCGGCACCCGCCGCGAGGCCACGGGCCGTCAGTGCGCGTCGATCCGGTGCTCGGTCGCGGCCGTGGTGGGAGCGGCGCCGTACTGGTTCATCTCCACCAGGCCCGGCGAGTAGAGGTGGATGGAGACGGCCGGCTCCAGCGAGGCGTTCACCATCTCGTGCAGGTACCCGGAGGAGAACACCCGGCGGGTGCCCTCGGGGAGCGGCCGCTGCTGTTCGCCGTCCTGGGTCAGCGCCCGCTCGACCAGCTCGCCCCGGACCACCGTCATCACGCCGGAGGAGGCGCCGTGGTCGTGGAAGCCGCTGCCCTGGCCGGGCAGCCAGCTGAGCAGCCAGACCTCGTAGCCGGGGCCGGTCTCCAGCCGGGAGTACCAGCGGGTGAGGGCGTCGTAGCGGACCAGCGGCTCCCAGCGGGAGCGGTCGGCGGCGATCTCGCGGACCAGCCGGGCGTAGCCGGCCACCGTGGTCGGGTGGGCGGGCAGGTCGGTGCGGGCCAGGTGCTGGAACGCGGTCGGGTCACCGGCGATCGAGACGTCGCTCAGGCCGTCGGTCCAGCGCGGGGCGGGCACGGTGGCGGCTGCGAGCAGACGCTGCTGCCGGGCGCGGTCACGGTTGCGCTTGCGGAGGCGGGGCATTCGCATGGGGCGGAATCCTCGGATGCGGAGATCGGCGGGTGTTCAGCCGGTCCGCGGGGATTCAGGGGGGACTGTCGCGCGGGCGGCCTCGGTGTTCCTGGGCGGCGCGCGGTGGGACGCGTGCGCCTAGATACAGGAACAGAGGCGACAACAGAGGGAGCTCGCGGCACGACGGAGCAGCGCCTGGCGGCGGCTCACGAGGGTGGCGAACTCTGACATGAGGGCAAGGAGACCGCAAGAGGGGCCCCAGTGTCAACCTGATCCCCCGGGCATTTGGGGAACTTCGAGCATGAACCACCGGATGGGGTGATAAATCACCCTCTATGTTTCGATGTGAAGATCGCCGGGAAGGCAGCCGGTGACCAGCGGCAACCGAGTGCGCCGCGGCCCGCGTCCACCCGTTCGGGGGGTGGTGGGGCTGAGGGGGCGTCAGGTTGACTGCGTGTCAGGCAGTGGGTGGTTCCGGCTGATTGGTCCGTTTAGGGCAGTAAGACCATCATGTCCGGATATGTACACTTGCCGTAGTGCCTTGGTTCCGGGGAGTGAATCCTCGGCCCAATACCAGAGCTCGGCTTGACTGGGCCAGAGTGACGCACATGTAATTTCACTCGTGTCGTTCCGCCGCTCCAGGCAACGGCAACACCACGGGGACGCCAAAAGGGGCAGAGGAGGCGCCAGAGATGAGCGAGCTCTTTGAGCTGTTGATCGGTGAGGGCATCGAAGAGGACGAAGAGGAGCTCGGCTGGCAGGAGCGGGCGCTCTGCGCCCAGACCGACCCGGAGTCCTTCTTCCCGGAGAAGGGCGGCTCCACCCGCGAGGCCAAGAAGGTCTGCCTGGCCTGCGAGGTCCGCTCCGAGTGCCTGGAGTACGCCCTCGCCAACGACGAGCGGTTCGGCATCTGGGGCGGTCTCTCCGAGCGCGAGCGCCGTCGCCTCAAGAAGAGCGCGGTCTGACCGGCCGTTCTCGAGTTCGTGCAGCGCCTCACCTGAGACGGTGGGGCGCTTTCGCATTTCCGGCCCGATTCCCGCACAACTCCCGAATGTGCCGACGGCACCCGGCGTCCGGGCCTCGCCGCACGGTCATGCCATCCCTTTTCCCCCGCTTCCGCACGTGCTCGGCGGTACACCGGGGACGAGGCCGCCACCCGGAGCCGTTAGTGTGGTGCGCCAACTCCCTTGGCCGCACCGAGAAGCTTGGGGCTCACGCACTCGATGACCGTCTACAGCCACCAGAGCGGCTTCTCCGCTGCCCGGCCTCCCGCATACCCGCGCCACCTGGTCACCGCCGTGATCGTCTCCCACGACGGTGCCCGGTGGCTCCCGCAGGCCCTGGCCGGCCTGCTCGGGCAGGACCGTCCGGTCCAGCGCATCCTCGCCGTCGACACCGGCTCCACCGACACCTCCCCCCAGCTGCTCCGGGACACCCTCGGCGACTGGCTGCCGGAGAGCGGTCCGCTGGTCCTCGGCCGCCGCTCCGGCTTCGGCAACGCCGTGGGCCAGGCCGTCTTCAACTCCCCGCCGCTGCGCCCCGAGGACCTCCCGTACAGCCTCGACCCCTCCGGGTACGACCCGGTGACGGGCGGTTGGGACGACTTCGGCGACCCGCTGGGCGCCGAGGACGAGCTCGGCCGCGGCGGCCCGCGGGAGACCGAGCCGGTCGAGTGGCTCTGGCTGCTGCACGACGACTGCGAGCCGCAGACCGACGCCCTGCGCCGGTTGCTCCAGGTCGCCGACTCCACTCCGACCGCCGCCGTGGTCGGACCCAAGCTGCGCAGCTGGTACGACCGCCGCCAGCTGCTCGAAGTGGGCGTCACCATCGCCCGCTCCGGCCGCCGTTGGACCGGCCTGGACCGCCGCGAGCAGGACCAGGGCCAGCACGACCAGGTCCGTCCGGTGCTCGCCGTCTCCACCGCGGGCATGCTGGTCCGCCGGGACGTCTTCGAGGAGCTCGGCGGCTTCGACAAGGCCCTCCCGCTGATGCGGGACGACACCGACTTCTGCTGGCGGGTCAACGCCGCCGGCCACCGGGTCGTGGTCGCCCCCGACGCGGTGCTGCGGCACGCCGAGGCGGCCAGCCGTGAGCGCCGCCAGATCGACTGCGGCTCCGCCCACCCGCACCGGGTCGACAAGGGCCGGCGCCGTCTACACCCTGCTGGCCAACTCCAAGGGCCTGCTGCTCCCGTACGTGCTGCTCCGGCTGGTGCTCGGCACCCTGCTCCGGATGCTGGTCAACGTGGTCGGCAAGGACCCCAAGCAGGCGTTCGACGAGCTGGCGGGCCTGGGCCACGAGCTGGTCCGGCTGCCCCGCCTGCTGGCCGCCCGCAAACGGCGGGCCAGGACCAGGTCCGGCGACCCGCTGGACGACCGCACGCTCTTTCCCGGCCCCCGGCGCCACCACCCGCCTCGCGGTCGAGGGCATGATCGGCGCCCTCGGCATCGGCGGCGGCGAGGACCCGGGCGCCGGCCGGCACGGCTCGGCCGAGTCCGGCCCGGGCGACGAGGACGCCGACGACCTGGTGGTCGAGCAGTTCGCCCTGATCAAGAAGCTAGCCCGGCGCCCCGCCCCCGCTGCTCTTCACCGCCCTGCTGGTGGTCTCCGTGATCGCCTGCCGCAACCTCTTCGGCGGTGGCGGCCTGCTGGGCGGCGCGCTGCTGCCCGCCGCTGACGGTGGCGTCGGGCCTCTGGTCGATGTACGCGGACGCCTGGCACCCGGTCGGCGGCGGCTCCACCGCCACCGCCCCGCCCTACCTGGGCGTGCTCGCGGTGCTCTCCTGGCTGCTGCTCGGCAACGCCGACCTGATGGTCGCCCTGCTGCTGGTGCTGGCCATCCCGCTCGCCGCGGTCAGCGCCTACCTGGTCTCCCGCCCGCTGATCGAGTCCAAGCTGGTCCGCGCCTGGGCCAGCGCCGGGTACGCCCTGCTGCCCGCCGCCACCGGCGCGCTGGCCCAGGGCCGGATCGGCACCGCGGTGCTCGCCGTGCTGCTGCCGCCGCTGGCCCGCGCCGCCGCGATCAGCGCCGGCCTCGGCATCCGTGCCGAGACCGCCGCCAAGGGCGCCCGCCCCGGCTGGCGGTCCACCTGGATGACGGTGCTGATGCTCACCGTCTGCACCGCCTTCGTCCCGCTCACCTGGGCCATCGCCCTCCCGCTCTGCCTGGCGGCACTGGCCCACGCGGTGCTGCGCGGCGGTGCCTACGGCTCCGGCGGCGAGGCCGTCCGGCTGCTCGGCCTGCGCGTCCTGGTGATCCTCGGCGCCCCCGTGCTGGTGCTCGCCCCCTGGTCGCTGGAGGTGCTCGCGCACCCGTCCCGGCTGCTGCTGGAGGCCGGGCTGCCCGGCCTGGAGGGCCCGGCGGCCAGCCCGCTCGGCCTGGCCCTGGTCAACCCCGGCGGCGTTGGGGTGCCGCCGGTCTGGCTCTCCGCCGGCGTGGTGCTGGCAGCCCTCGCCGCACTGCTGCGCGCCGACCGCCGCCGCGCCGTACTGGCGGCCTGGGGCGCCGCCCTGGCCGGAATGATCTTCACCGTGGTGGTGGCCGGTACCAGCGTCACCCCGGCCTCCGGCGGAGTCCCGGTCGCCGCCTGGGCCGGCCCGGCCACCCTGCTGGCCGGCGTGGCCCTGCTGGCCGCCGCCGCGATCGGCGCCGACGGCGCCAACGCCCGCGTCTCCGGCATCGCCTTCGGCTGGCGCCAGCCGGTCGCCGCCCTGGTGCTGGCCACCGCCGTGCTGGCCCCGTTCGGCACCGCCGTCTGGTGGGCCGTCACCGGCGCCGACGGCCCGCTGCGCCGGGGCGACGCCGCCCAGGTGCCCGCCTTCATCGCGGAGGAGGCCGGCACCACCGACCGGGCCCGCACCCTGGTGGTCACCGGGGACGGCGACACCGTGCGCTACGCCCTGGTCCGCGGCTCCGGCCTGACGCTCGGTCAGGCCGAGGGCACCGTGGCCCTCGACGACGACCCGAAGGGCGCGCTGGACGGCCTGGTCGGCAAGCTGCTCGGCGGCTCCGGCGGCGAGCAGGCCAAGGCCCTGGCCGCCCGCGGCATCGGCTACGTCGAGCTCAAGCAGCCGCTCACCGGCAAGGCCCGGGACGTGCTGGACACCACCCCCGGCCTGACCAAGCTCAGCGAGGAGGACGGCATCGGCCTCTGGCAGGTCACCGGTGCCACGGCCACCCGCGCCGCGGTGGTGGACGCCAAGGGCACGGCCAAGCCGTTCCCGGCCGGGGTCCGCGAGGTCCACGGCAAGCTCCCGGCCGGGGAGGCCGGCCGCACCCTGCGGCTGGCCGAGGAGGCCGCCCCCGAGTGGAAGGCCACCCTGGACGGCACCGAGCTGGAGCCGGTCACCCTGGACGGCTGGGCGCAGGGCTTCAAGCTCCCGGCCGGCGGCGGCACCCTGGACGTCACCCGCAGCGGCAGCCTGCTGCACACCGGCTGGATCTGGGCCCAGGTGCTGCTCGGCCTCACCGTCCTGGTGCTGGCGCTGCCCGGCCGACGCAACCACAACGACGACGACCTGCCCGAGGAGGTGGTGGCCGCCGCCGCGCTGGCCGCCGCCGCCCAGGCGCAGGCCCCGGCCCCCGGCAGCCGCCGGGCCCGCCGGATGGCCGAGCGCGGAGAGGGCGAGGAGCAGTCCGCGGCCGAGGAGACCGGCGTCTACGCCGCCATCCCGGCCCAGACCGCCGCCGAACCCGAACCCGCCGCCCCGGACGGGCAGTACCAGGACCCGTACCAGCAGGCCGACCCGTACGGCTGGGACCAGTACGCCGTCCAGCAGCCCGCCGCCGTGCCCTACGGCTACGAGCAGCAGCAGTCCTACGGCTACGACCCCTACCAGCAGGGCTACGAGCAGCAGCCGCAGCCCGAGTACCCGGGCTACGACCAGCCGGAGCAGCAGCCCTGGGTGCCGGGGCAGCCGCAGCAGGAGCCCTACTACGACCCCAACGACCCCTACGGCCAGCACTACCGGCCCGGATCGGGGAGCTGACCCGCCGTCATGAAGAAGCCCACTCTCAAGGCCCCCAAGCTCAAGGCCCCGGCCCTCAGGGCCCCCAAGCTCGGCAGGTCCGCCCCCGGGGCGGACGACCCGGGCGCCCCCGGCGACCCGCAGGCCTCCGGCCCGGGGGCGTCGGCCGGCAGCCGCACCGGCGTCTCGCTGCTGGCCGGCGCGGTGGCGATCGGCGTGGTCTTCGGCGTCGCCGAGCTGCGCCCGCCCGCCGATCCGGCGGCGGCCGCCCCGGCCGCCGCCGCCAGTGCCAAGGTCGAGCGCACCGCGCTGGTCTGCCCGCAGCCCCTGCACGGCCTGACCGGTTCGACCGCGCTCACGCTGTTCTCCCCGCAGGACACCGGGACGGGCGGCTACGGCGCGCTCTCCGACGTGGTCCCGCACGCCCCGGCGGCCGACGCCCCGTCATCCGCTCCCTCGGCGGCCCCGTCAGCCGCCCCGTCCGCCGCCGCCTCCGGTGCTCCCGCTCCGGCCGACGCGGCCCCGGCGGACGCCCGGGTGGTGCTGGCCAAGCCCGGCGTCCCGGTCAGCGGCCCGGCCGCCAACGCCGACACCGCCCCCGGCAGCACCGCGGTGGCCACCGGCGGGTACGCCCCCGGCTTCACGGTCTCCCAGACCACCACCGTCACCGACGAGCAGGGCCGCGGCCTGTCCGGCTTCAGCTGCACGCCGACCGGCACCGGCTTCTGGTTCTCCGGCGCCAGCACGGCGGGGGACCGGGTGGACTACGTCAGCCTGGTCAACCCCGACCCGGTGGTCCCGGCCGTGGTCGACCTCAAGCTCTTCGGGGACAAGGGCGCGATCGACAACCCGGCGGCCGAGGGCATCGCGCTCGGCCCCGGCACCTCGCAGGCGATCCGGCTGCCCTCCCTGACGAAGGACCAGAAGGACCTGGCCGTCCACGTGGTGGCCCGCAGCGGCCGGATCGGCGCGGCCGTGCACGCCGCCGACGGGAGCAAGGGCTCGGACTGGATCCCGCCCTCCGCCACCCCGGCCCCGACCCAGGTGCTGCCCGGCCTGGCGGCCGACACCTCGGCCGCCCGGCTGGTGGTCGCCGCCCCCGGCGAGGAGGACGCGGACCTGAAGATCCAGGTCTCCGGCCGCAACGGCTGGTTCACCCCGGCCGGCTTCGAGACCATCCACGTCAAGGCCGGCATGGTCAACGCGGTCGACCTCGGCCAGGTGACCCGGGGCGAGCCCGGCGCGCTGCGGCTCAGCCCGAGCGACCCGAGCCACCCCACCCCGGTGGTGGCCGCCCTGCGGCTGGACCGCGCCCAGAACGGCAAGTCGGACGCGGCCTGGATCACCGGCGCGGTGCCGGTCGGCCAGCGCGCCTCGATCGCCGACAACCGGGGTGGCAACGCCACCACGCTCTACCTGACCTCCACGGGCGAGCAGGAGGCCAAGGTGAAGGTCACCGCCTCGGCCGGCAGCGGCGGCGGCACCCCCGCCACCAAGGAGGTCTCGATCCCCGCCGGTGCCACGGTGGCCCTCCCGGCCCCCCGAGCCGGCCGGGCTGAACGGGGTCTTCGGCCTGACCGTGGAGACGGTCTCCGGCGGCCCGGTGACGGCCGCGCGGATGCTCACGGCGACGGTGAAGGACGTCCCGGGCTTCACCGTCCAGGCCTTCCGCGACGACCACTCCACCGTCAGGATCCCGCAGTCCCAGCCCGATCCGGCGGTCCTGCTGCACTGACCCCGGCGCCTGACGCACCGACAGGAGCACGACGGAGCCCCCGGCCGGACCACCGGCCGGGGGCTCCGTCGTCACTCCTCGTCGTAGCGCGGATCGATCGCGTCGGGGGAGAGGCCGAGCAGGTCGGCCACCTGCTCGATCAGGATCTCGTGCACCAGCGCGGCCCGGTCGTCCCGGCTCTTGGCCCGGATCTCCACCGGCCGCCGGTAGATGACGATCCGGCTCTTGCGGCCCTGCCCGGCCGGCACCAGCCGTCCGAGCGGCACGCCGCCCTCCTCGTCGTCCTCCTCGCCGGGGGTCGGCACCTCCTGCACGGCGAACTCGACGTCCATCAGCTGGGGCCAGCGCCGTTCCAGGCGCTCCACCGACTCGCGGACGTAGTCGTCGAACAACTCGGAGCGGGTGAGCGAGATGGGCACCTGGGGCGGTGCCAGGGGTCCGCGCAGGCCACGGCCGTGCCGGTCGCGGTGGCGCCGGAAGCGGGGCTGGTCCGCCGGAGGTCGGGGTGCGGAGCTGTCCATATCAGTGTCGAGCGTAGTCCTTGGAGCCCCGGAAGTGGACCACCCCGGTGACGCCCATGTCGGCGACACGTGACACTCGGTGGGGGCGGGTCTTCGCGGCCTGGTCAGGAGTGCGGTACCGTCCACCCTCGTGAGCTCTGTACGTCGTTGTTCGCGGACCGCGTGCGGCCGTCCGGCCGTCGCGACGCTGACGTACGTCTACGCGGACTCCACCGCCGTGCTGGGGCCCGCTCGCGACCTACGCCGAGCCGCACTGCTACGACCTGTGCGCCGAGCACGCCGAGCGCCTCACCGCCCCGCGCGGCTGGGAGGTCGTCAGGCTGGCCGCCGACACCAATCCGCTCCGCCGCAGCAGCGACGACCTGGAGGCGCTGGCCAACGCCGTTCGCGAGGCCGCCCGCCCCCAGACGCCCCGTCAGGCCCCCTCCAGGGAGCCGGAGTCCACCGAGGCCGGCCGCCGCGGCCACCTGAGGGTCCTGCGCTCGCCGGAGAGCTGACGGCCCGCGTCCGCCGAGCTGACGTACGTCGCCGTGTTCACCGACCGTCCATCACCTCCCGGTACGCTGCCCTGGTCTGAGTACCCAACAACTGGAGCGGTTGTGCGTGACCTGAAGCAGCTGGTGAAGGCGTACGACGTCCGGGGTGTGGTGCCGGACCAGTGGGACGAGGTGCTGTCGCGGGCGTTCGGTGCGGCGTTCGTGCGGGTGGTGGGTGCGTCGGCGATCGTGGTGGGTCACGACATGCGTCCGTCCTCGCCGTCGCTGTCGCGGGCGTTCGCCGAGGGTGCGGCGGCTTCGGGCGCGGACGTGGTGGAGATCGGGCTGTGCTCCACCGACCAGCTGTACTACGCGTCGGGGTCGATGGACCTGCCGGGCGCGATGTTCACCGCCTCGCACAACCCGGCGCAGTACAACGGGATCAAGCTGTGCCGCTCGGGTGCGGCGCCGGTGGGCCAGGACACGGGCCTGTCGCAGATCCGTGAGCTGGTGGAGTCGTGGACGGGCGCGGACGGCACGGTCACGGTGCCGGCGCTGGACGTGAAGCCGGGTTCGATCTCGGCGAAGGAGACGCTGCGCGGCTACGCGGACCACCTGCTGTCGCTGGTGGACCTGTCGGCGATCCGGCCGTTGAAGGTGGTCGTGGACGCGGGCAACGGGATGGGCGGCCACACCGTGCCCACCGTGTTCGCGGGTCTGCCGCTGGAGGTGGTGGACATGTACTTCGAGCTGGACGGCACCTTCCCCAACCACGAGGCGAACCCGCTGGACCCGGCGAACATCGTGGACCTGCAGGCGAAGGTGCGCGAGGTCGGCGCGGACATCGGTCTGGCCTTCGACGGGGACGCGGACCGCTGCTTCGTCGTCGACGAGGCGGGGGATCCGGTCTCGCCGTCGGCGATCACCGCGCTGGTCGCGGCCCGGGAGATCGCCCGCGCGAAGGCCGGCGGCGAGGACAACCCCACGATCATCCACAACCTGATCACCTCCCTCACCGTGCCGGAGGTGGTCCGCGAGCTGGGCGCCACCCCGGTGCGCACCCGGGTGGGGCACTCCTTCATCAAGCAGGAGATGGCGGTCACCGACGCGGTCTTCGGCGGCGAGCACTCCGCGCACTACTACTTCCGCGACTTCTGGCGCGCCGACACCGGCATGCTCGCCGCCCTGCACGTCCTGGCCGCCCTGGGCGGGCAGCAGCAGCCGCTGTCGCAGCTGACCGCGCAGTACGACCGCTACGCGGCCTCCGGCGAGATCAACTCCACCGTCGCCGACCAGGACGAGCGCACCCCAGGCCGTCCTGGCCCACTACACCGGCGACGACATCACCGTCGACACCCTCGACGGCGTCACCGTCACCGGCCCCCACCTGGTGGTTCAACCTCCGCGCCTCCAACACCGAACCCCTCCTGCGCCTGAACGTGGAGGCCAAGGACCAGGCCACCATGGAGCAGGTCCGCGACACCGTCCTGGGCATCGTCCGCGCCTGACACCACCAGCCCCAGCCCCGGCCGGTAAGGTTGCCACCGGCCGGGGCACCGCTGTACCGGCGCCGTACCCCACCGCACCCAGGAGCCTGACACCCCATGAGCAACCTGCCGTCCTTCCTGCTGGAGATCCTGGTCTGCCCGGAGTGCCACTCGGCGCTCGACGAGCAGACCCAGGGCGAGGCGCACGAGCTGCGCTGCACCGGTGAGACCTGCGGCCTGGTCTACCCGGTCCGCGACGGCATCCCGGTGCTCCTGGTCGACGAGGCCCGCCGCCCCTCCTGACGCCGCGTCAGGCCCGCCCGGCCCCACCCGGGCGCCCCGCGCCGCACCCCCGCGCCCGCACGCCGGGCGCACCCCGCACCTCCCCGACCGACCCCACCGTCCGTCCAGCGCGAGGCCGGAGGCCAGCCGCATGATCGACGACGTCCTGCTCGACGACCCGGCCGCCCTCCAGCGCGCCGACCGGGACCACGCGCTGCTCGCGCTGGCGGGTGCCGGGGCCAGGATCCGCACCGCCCTCCGGCTGGCCGACGAGGCCGGAGTCGCGGCGCTGCGCCCCGACGGCCGCCCGCGCTCCCTGCTGGTGGCCGGCTACGGCAGCGCGCTCGCCGTCGGCCCCGCGCTGGCCGCGCTCGCGGTCGAGTCCACCCAGGTGCTCCCGCTCCCGCCGACCGACGCCGAGCCCGCCCCGCGCGACCGGACGGTGGCCGCCCCGCCGTTCACCGCCGGCCTGCGCTGGCAGCTCCCGGGCTGGGTCGGTCCGCTCGACCTGCTGGTGATCGCCTCCGCCGACGGCCACGAGGAGGGTCTGGTCGGCCTGGCCCAGCAGGCGTACGCACGCGGCTGCACGGTGGTGGTGATCGCCCCGCCGGAGAGCCCGCTGACCGAGGCCGCCCACCAGGTCCGCGGCCTGCCGCTGCAGTACGTGCCGACCGCGGTCGAGGACGACCACCAGGCCGAGGAGCCCGACCTGCCCGCGCTCGACCCGGGCGCGCTCTGGGCCATGCTGCTCCCGCTGCTGGCCCTCACCGAGAAGCTCGGCGTCACCCAGCTCCCGGCCGGCTCCCTGCGGGGCGTCGCCGACCGGCTGGACGAGGTGGCGGTCCGCTGCCGCCCCGACGCCGCCGCCTACGTCAATCCGGCCAAGGACCTGGCCGCCCACCTCTCCGGCACCGTCCCGCTGCTGTGGACCGACGGCCCGGTGGCCGCCGCGGTGGCCGGCCGGTTCGCCGCCATGCTGGCCGACCGGGCCGGGCGCCCCGCGCTGCCCGGGGCGCTGCCGCAGGTGCTCACCGCCCACCGGGGCATGTTCGTCGGCCAGTTCGGCTCCGGCGCCGACCCGGACGACTTCTTCCGCGACCGGGTCGAGGAGCCCGATCCGCTGCTGCTCCAGGTGCTGCTGCTCCGTCAGACCCCGGGCCGCGCCGCCGATCCGGCCGAGGAGGAGGAGAACGGCTTCGCCGAGCCCAGCCACCCGGTCCGCCGCGCCCACCGCCTGGCCGAGGCGCACGGCGTCCGCTTCACCGAGCTCCGCTCGGTGGAGGCCGATCCGCTGCACGCCCTGGCCGAACTGACCGCCCTCACCGACTTCGCCGCCGTCTACCTCGGCCTGGCCGCCGGCCAGGACTGAACGGAGCACGACGCGCCGCCGCCCACCTGCTGACCGCACCTCAGGTCCTTTGCCCGATCGGGATACTGTGTGCGGTCGACAGAGCTGAGCGTCGGCCGGTGCACGGGTACCGGCCCAGTCCGGAGGGACCCCATCCCAGCATGAGCACCGAAGGCGGTACCAAGGCCCTCGTAGCGGCGCTGTCCGCGAACCTGGCGATCGCGGTGAGCAAGTTCACCGCCTTCGCCTTCACCGGCTCCTCCTCGATGCTGGCCGAGGGCGTGCACTCCGTCGCCGACTCCGGCAACCAGGTGCTGCTGCTGGTCGGCAGCAAGCGGGCGGCCCGCGAGGCGGACGAGGCCCACCCCTTCGGCTACGGGCGCGAGCGGTACATCTACGCCTTCGTGGTCTCCATCGTGCTGTTCTCGGTCGGTGGCCTGTTCGCCGTCTACGAGGGCGTGGAGAAGATCCGCCACCCGCACGAGCTGGACGGCTGGTACTGGGCGGTCGGCGTGCTGGTCTTCGCGATCATCGCGGAGAGCTGGTCCTTCTACACCGCGATCAGCGAGGGCAAGAAGTCCAAGGGCGCCCTCGGCTGGGTCGAGTACGTCCGCCGGGCCAAGGCCCCGGAGCTGCCGGTGGTCCTGCTGGAGGACTTCGGCGCGCTGATCGGCCTGATCCTCGCGCTGTTCGGCGTCGGCCTCACCGTCATCACCGGGGACGGCGTCTGGGACGGCGTCGGCACCCTCTCCATCGGCCTGCTGCTGGTCGGCATCGCGGTGGTGCTCGCCCTGGAGACCCGCTCGCTGCTGATCGGCGAGTCCGCCGACAAGACCGAGGTCGCCAAGATCCGCGCCGCCCTGGTGGACCACGATTCGGTCACCCGCATCATCCACATGCGCACCCTGCACCTCGGCCCCGAGGAGCTGCTGGTCGCCGCCAAGATCGGCGTCAACGCCGAGGACAGCGCCACCCAGGTCGCCCAGGCCATCGACCTGGCCGAGGCCCGGGTCCGCAAGGCCGTCCCGATCGCCCGGGTGATCTACCTGGAGCCGGACATCTACTCCGCCGAGAAGGAGGCCGCCGGCCCCGACCGCGAGGCCACCCCGGGCGGCCCGTCCCACTGACGCGCCGTCAGGGAACCGGTCGGGGAACGGCCGAATCCGCTCGAACGAATCCCGTGCGATCACGCCGCCGGTGTAGATTCGTCAGCAGAGCCAAATCGTCGCTGCTGATGGCGGTCGATCGGCACCCCCGGCACGCCGGGCGGTGCGGTCGAGGGAGAGAGGTCCTCCGACGGATTGTGCCGCAGCAGCGGAGCCCCGCATCCCGTCGGGCGTCCCGCCGCTCAGCACACCCGTAAACCGACCCGACCCCGCATGCAGCGAGGAGCAGCAGACATGTCCGACTTCAAGGTCGCCGACCTCTCCCTGGCCCCCTTCGGCCGCAAGGAGATCCAGCTCGCCGAGCACGAGATGCCCGGCCTGATGTCGATCCGCAAGGAGTTCGCCGCCTCGCAGCCGCTGGCCGGCGCGCGCATCACCGGCTCGCTGCACATGACCGTGCAGACCGCCGTGCTGATCGAGACCCTCACCGCCCTCGGCGCCGAGGTCCGCTGGTGCTCCTGCAACATCTTCTCCACCCAGGACCACGCGGCCGCCGCCATCGCGGTCGGCCCGGAGGGCACCCCGGAGAACCCGCAGGGCGTCCCGGTCTTCGCCTGGAAGGGCGAGACGCTGGAGGAGTACTGGTGGTGCACCGAGCAGGCGCTCACCTGGCCCGACGGCCAGACCCCGAACATGATCCTGGACGACGGCGGTGACGCCACCCTCCTGATCCACAAGGGCGTCGAGTTCGAGAAGGCCGGCGAGGCCCCGGACCCGTCCACCGCGGACAACGAGGAGTACCGCCTGATCCTCGAGGTGCTCAACCGCACCCTCAAGGACAGCCCCTCCAAGTGGACCGAGATGGCCGCCACCATCAAGGGCGTCACCGAGGAGACCACCACCGGCGTGCACCGCCTGTACGAGATGCACCGCGACGGCAACCTGCTGTTCCCGGCCATCAACGTCAACGACGCCGTCACCAAGTCGAAGTTCGACAACAAGTACGGCTGCCGCCACTCCCTGATCGACGGCATCAACCGCGCCACCGACGTCCTGATCGGCGGCAAGGTCGCGGTCGTGGCCGGCTACGGCGACGTCGGCAAGGGCTGCGCCGAGTCCCTCCGCGGCCAGGGCGCCCGCGTCATCGTCACCGAGATCGACCCGATCTGCGCCCTGCAGGCCGCCATGGACGGCTACCAGGTCACCACCCTGGAGGAGGTCGTCTCGATCGCCGACATCTTCATCACCACCACGGGCAACAAGGACATCATCCTTGCCAAGCACATGGAGCAGATGAAGCACCAGGCGATCGTCGGCAACATCGGCCACTTCGACAACGAGATCGACATCGCCGGTCTGTCGAAGCTCCCGGGCATCGTCAAGACCGAGGTCAAGCCGCAGGTCCACGAGTGGCGCTTCGCGGACGGCCACACCATCATCATGCTGTCCGAGGGCCGCCTGCTGAACCTCGGCAACGCGACCGGCCACCCGTCCTTCGTGATGTCGAACTCCTTCGCGAACCAGACCATCGCGCAGATCGAGCTCTTCACCAAGACCTCGCAGTACCCGATCGGCGTCTACGTCCTCCCCAAGCACCTGGACGAGAAGGTCGCCCGCCTCCACCTCGACGCCCTCGGCGTCAAGCTCACCACCCTCACCCCCGAGCAGGCCGACTACATCGGCGTCCCGGTCGAGGGCCCGTACAAGCCGGAGCAGTACCGCTACTGATCCCGCGTCAGCGCTGAACGGCCGTGCGGCCGGTGCCCCGTGGCACCGGCCGCACGGCCGTTCCCGCCCACCGGGGCCGAAGCGGCCGGGCCACCGGGAGGCCGCAGGCACGTAGGCTGCTGCCATGCCGAACGGCCGCTACTCCCTCACCGACCCGCACGACGGCACCCCGCTCGGCGAGGAGCGCTTCAGCTGCGCCCCCGGCCCCGCCGGCTGGCGCTACGTCTCCAAGACCTACGCCCCCGACGGCGCCGTGCTCCGCACCGCGGACCTCACCCTCGACTCCCGCAACCGCCCGCTGCGCCTCGAACTCCGCTCCGGCGGCTGGCAGGTCCGCGGCGGCGCACTCGACGGCGTCAGCTGGGTCCGCACCGCCGCCGACGGCTCCGGCACCGACGCGGCCGAGGGCCACGACCGCGCCCACGCCTTCGCCGGATCCTCCCCGGCCTTCCTGATCGCCGCCGCCCGCCTGCTCCGCCTGGAACCCGGCGCCTCGGCCCGCCTGCGCCTGGTCTCCTTCACCGACCCGGTGCTGGCCCCCCGCACCTTCGACCAGGGCTGGCTCCTCGAAGCCGTCGACACCCACCCCACCGACACCGGCCCGCTGCTGGTCGAGCGCTACCAGGTAGCCGACCTGGAGACCGGCGAACAGCAGATCGTCCACCTGGCCGGCGACGTCGTCCTGGACGCCCCCGGCCTCGCCCTCGAAGAACTCGAGTCCCCGCCCAACCAGTGGCCCACCGAGTACAGCCCCTAGGCCGGCGGAGCGAACCCGCCCTCGGCCGCCGGTGCCTGCGCGGGGGGTGCGACGGGTGCCGGTGCCTGCACGGGCGGTGCGACGGGTGCCGGTGCCGCCGGTGCCGCGGGGGGAGGGGCGACGGGAGCCTCGTACCGCCGTGCCCGCTCCAACGGCTGCTGCTGCCCGCCGCCCTGCGCCGGTACCTGCTGCGCCACCGGGTACCCGCCCTGCGCCTGCCCGGCCACCGACCGCTCCCAGTCCCGACGCTGACGCTCCACCAGCACCGCCCCCAGGTACTGCGCCGGATGCACCCCCTGCGGTGCCGCCTGCCCGGTGTACGCCACCAGGTCCCCGGCCAGCCGCTGCGCCATCCCGAAGCCCACCGCCGGGTCCAACTGCCCGATCCGGCTCAGGTACTGGCGGATCGCCAGCCAGAGCGGATCCGGCACCGCCGACAGGTCGAGCGAGACCAGCCCGCCACCGATCCCGGCCAGCAGCTCCGGCGGAACCGGCGGCAGCGCGTCCCGGCCCCCGCCCGCACCCGGCACCCGCTCCCGGACCACCAGCGTCCCCGCGAACACGTCCCCGAGCCGCCGCCCCTCCGGCGAGACCATCGAGCTGATCAGCGCGGGCACCCCCATCAGCATCGGCAGCTCGACGAACCCGACCAGCCCCCGCACCAGCGAGTGCCGGAACCGCACCGGCCCGCCGTCCGTCCGCACCACCCGCAGCCCGAACGCCAGCTTCCCCAGCGACCGTCCCCCGGAGAGCGTCTCCACCAGCACCGGCAGGATCACCAGGCAGAACACCATGAGACCGAGCCCGATCGCGGCCCCGGCCGCGTCGTCGACCTCGATGACCGACAGGGTCATCCCGAGCATCAGCACGATCATCAGCAGCACCTGGGCGAGCAGGTCCAGCCCGATCGCCAGCATCCGGCTCGGCAGCTTGGCGGACCGCAGCCCGAGCACCACCGCCTCACCCGTGACCAGTTCGCTCACTGCCGTCCCCCGCCCGTCCTGATCCGCACCGCCGACAGTCCGCCAACATACGGGCCCCCGGAACCCACAGGAAGGGCGGCCCACCCCTCTGGCATGCTGAGCCCCGACC
>NZ_BAAAYB010000138.1:42500-147271 GCF_039535905.1 Kitasatospora albolonga
GGGGTGACGCAGGAAGGTAGTCCAGCCCGGGCGGTGGTTGTCCCGGGGTAAGGGTGTAGGACGTGAGGTAGGCAAATCCGCCTCACACATAGTCTGAGACCTGATGCCGAGCCGATTGTGGTGAAGTGGATGATCCTATGCTGTCGAGAAAAGCCTCTAGCGAGTTTCATGGCGGCCCGTACCCCAAACCGACTCAGGTGGTCAGGTAGAGAATACCGAGGCGTTCGGGTGAACTATGGTTAAGGAACTCGGCAAAATGCCCCCGTAACTTCGGGAGAAGGGGGGCCGGAACTGGTGATGGGATTTACTCCTTGAGCTGGGGCCGGCCGCAGAGACCAGCGAGAAGCGACTGTTTACTAAAAACACAGGTCCGTGCGAAGCCGTAAGGCGATGTATACGGACTGACGCCTGCCCGGTGCTGGAACGTTAAGGGGACCGGTTAGTCTAGTTTCGGCTAGGCGAAGCTGAGAACTTAAGCGCCAGTAAACGGCGGTGGTAACTATAACCATCCTAAGGTAGCGAAATTCCTTGTCGGGTAAGTTCCGACCTGCACGAATGGCGTAACGACTTCTCGACTGTCTCAACCATAGGCCCGGTGAAATTGCATTACGAGTAAAGATGCTCGTTTCGCGCAGCAGGACGGAAAGACCCCGGGACCTTTACTATAGCTTGATATTGGTGTTCGGTTCGGCTTGTGTAGGATAGGTGGGAGACTTTGAAACCCAAACGCCAGTTTGGGTGGAGTCGTCGTTGAAATACCACTCTGGTCGTGCTGGATGTCTAACCTGGGTCCGTGATCCGGATCAGGGACAGTGTCTGGTGGGTAGTTTAACTGGGGCGGTTGCCTCCTAAAGAGTAACGGAGGCGCCCAAAGGTTCCCTCAGCCTGGTTGGCAATCAGGTGTTGAGTGTAAGTGCACAAGGGAGCTTGACTGTGAGACCGACGGGTCGAGCAGGGACGAAAGTCGGGACTAGTGATCCGGCGGTGGCTTGTGGAAGCGCCGTCGCTCAACGGATAAAAGGTACCCCGGGGATAACAGGCTGATCTTCCCCAAGAGTCCATATCGACGGGATGGTTTGGCACCTCGATGTCGGCTCGTCGCATCCTGGGGCTGGAGTAGGTCCCAAGGGTTGGGCTGTTCGCCCATTAAAGCGGTACGCGAGCTGGGTTTAGAACGTCGTGAGACAGTTCGGTCCCTATCCGCTGTGCGCGTAGGAGTGTTGAGAAGGGCTGTCCCTAGTACGAGAGGACCGGGACGGACGAACCTCTGGTGTGCCAGTTGTCCTGCCAAGGGCATGGCTGGTTGGCTACGTTCGGGAGGGATAACCGCTGAAAGCATCTAAGCGGGAAGCCTGCTTCGAGATGAGCACTCCCACCTCCTTGAGAGGGTAAGGCTCCCAGTAGACGACTGGGTTGATAGGCCGGATGTGGAAGCCCTGTAAGGGGTGGAGCTGACCGGTACTAATAGGCCGAGGGCTTGTCCTCAGTTGCTCGCGTCCACTGTGTTGTTCTGAAACAACGACCCCACCCGTCTGGCACGGGGCGTGGTGCGGTTGACAGTTTCATAGTGTTTCGGTGGTCATAGCGTGAGGGAAACGCCCGGTTACATTCCGAACCCGGAAGCTAAGCCTCACAGCGCCGATGGTACTGCAGGGGGGACCCTGTGGGAGAGTAGGACGCCGCCGAACAATCATTCAAGAGAAGCCCCCTGACGATTCGTCAGGGGGCTTCTCTGCGTTTCCGGGGCGGAAAATCCTGGTGCCTGTGATCGTCTTCGTTGCTACGGTGGCCGGATGGCCGCACTGAGGAAAGTCCAGATCACGTTCGACTGCGCCGAGCCGGAGCGGGTCGCCCGCTTCTGGCGGGAGGTGCTCGGTTACGTCGCTCCGGCGGCGCCGGAGGGCTTCGCCGACTGGGAGGAGTACGTGAGTACGCTGCCGGCCTCGGGGGTGGGGGCCTGGTCGGCGGCGGTGGATCCCACGGGGGAGGGGCCGCGGTTCTTCTTCCAGTCCGTGCCGGAGGGGAAGGTCGCCAAGAACAGGGTGCACGTCGACGTGCGGGCCGGCACCGGGCTGGTGGGGGCCGAGCGGTTGGCGGTGCTGGAGGCCGAGCGCGACCGGTTGGTGGCGCTCGGCGCCGTATGCGACGTGGTGCTGTACGCCGACGAGGAGAACGAGTCCTGCATCGTGATGCGGGACGTCGAGGGGAACGAGTTCTGCCTCGACTGACGGGGGCGGGGCCCTTCGCCCTCTCGGCTCAGCCGGGGATGAGGGCGTCCCACTCGGCCCGGGTCGGACCGTCGTGGGTCGGTGCGAAGTCAGGGCGGGCGGCAAGCCAGTCGGTGACGGCGCGGTCCACCTCCTCGGTGCCGTAGGCGTCCGCCGCCGGCTTCAGGAGGTGGCGGACCTGGGCGCGGGCGCGCATGACGACCGGGTCGTCGAAGGCGCAGGCGGCGCGGGCGGCGGCGCGGAGGTCGGGGGAGGGCGAAGTCCCGGTGAGGCGTTGCTCGTTGCCGCGGTCGGCGGTCACCTGGGCGTCGAACCACGGGCGGAGTTCGCGGACCGTCCAGGCGTGGTACTCGCTGGGGTCGGCGGCGATCCGGTCGGCGTGGGCGGCGAGCTGTTGGGCGGCGCGCAGGCCGAGGGCGACGCCGTGCCCGAGGGTGGGGTTGGTGTGGACGAGGCTGTCGCCGGCGTTGACCAGGCCCGTCACCACGGGGCCGGTGTCGTCGACGAGTGAGGTCCAGCGGTTGTCCAGCCCGGCCATCGCCAGGACCGGCGTCTGCGGTTCGGGGTCGAGGGCCAGCCAGGCGGCGGGGGCGGGGAAGCGGCGGGCGACGGTCTCGAAGACGGCGGGGTCGAGGAGTGCGCTGCGGGTCGGGTCGCCGGTGGAGAGCACCACGCTGACGGCGAAGGTGTCGTTGTCGGAGGGGAAGACGCCCGCGAGGGCGAACGGTGCGTCGGAGCCGGTCTTCACCCGCCCGGGGTCGCGCGGGCCGTCGGGGCGCAGGCGGTACCAGCGGCAGAGGTAGGCGATGCCGGCGCGGTGGCTCTCGACCACGGGTGGGCGGCGGCCGGCAGCGGTCAGCCAGCCGGGGACCGGGGAGCGGCGGCCGGAGGCGTCGACGACGAGGTCCGCCGGGTGGGTGGCGGAGTCCGTCCGTACGCCGGTGACCCGGGTGGGGGAGTCCTGACGGAAGGTCAGGCCCTCGACGCGGCAGCCGCGCCGGACCCGGACGCCGGGCTCGTGCCGGACGGCCGTGGTCAGGGCGGTCTCGAGGACGATGCGGCGGGTGCGCAGGGTGACCAGGTCCTCGTCGCCGGCCCGGTACGGGGGGTGCTGCCCGAACCAGTCGAAGTCGTGGTACTCGCGGGCTCCGCGTGCCAGCAGCTCGGCGTGGACGTCCGGGAGTTCGGCGCGCAGGACGGTGCGGACCGGTGCGAGGAAGGAGTGCGGGTGGTTGGCCTGCGGTACCCGGGGTCGCTTCCAGTGGTAGAAGTCCTGCTCCAGATCGGCCCCGGCCTGCCGGTCGTCCTGCTCGAAGAGGGTGACCGTGTGGCCGCGCCGTCCGAGCATGAGGGCCGTGCCCAGCCCGCTGATTCCTCCGCCGACCACCGCAACCCGCGCCATCGCTCTCCCCTTCGTCGCGCCGTGTTGCGCAGGCAGCCTACTAGTTGATGATCTTCCTTCGGCAATCCGGGGTCGGCCCGACGGGCGTTCGACTTTAATAATGGTGAGCATTAGAGTGGAGGCATGCCGAGAACTCCGGCGGGTGGCACGCCCACCCGTGACCGACTGATCCGGGCCGGTGCCCGTCTGTTCGCCGAACAGGGCGTGCACGGTGCCCAGTTGCGCGACGTGGTCAGGTTGGCGGGGCAGTCCAACCCCTCCGCCGTCCAGTACCACTTCGGCTCGCGGGAGGGGCTGCTGGACGCCGTGATGCGCGAACGGCAGGAGCGGGCCGAGCGGTCGCTGCACGCGCTGCTGCCGCGGCCGGAGGGGCAGCCGCTCCCGGTGCTGCTGGACGCGCTGGTGGCATCCGAGGCGGCCGAGCTGGCGAGTGACGCGGGGCGGGACGGGCTGCGGATCGCGGCGCAGATCAGCTACCGGAGCGGCATCCGGACGCGGGAGCCGCATCCGCACCTCGCGGGGGGCGGGTACTGGCGCCTGATCGGGGAGTTGGAGACCTCGCTGCTCGAACTGCCCGAGCCGGTACGGCTGGAGCGGATCGACCTGGCGCTGATCCTGGTCGGCGCGGCGCTGGCGGAGCGGGCCCGTCAACTGGAGGCGGGCGAGCGGCTGTTGACGGGGGACGCGCTGTTCCGGGCGGATCTGGTGGCGATGGCCGGGGCGATGCTCACGGCACCGCTGCCCGCGCTCGACATCGACGGCTGACCCGCCCGGACGCGGCGCCACACACGCCGGGCGGCACCACCCCGCCGTCCGGGAGCACCGAGCACCACCATCGCAAGGGAGCATGAAGTCATGACCGAGCTCAACGGCAAGACCGTCCTGATCACCGGCGGAGCCCGCGGCCTGGGTGCCGAGGCGGCCCGCCAGGCGGTGGCGGCCGGTGCCAACGTGGTGATCACCGACGTGCTGGACGAGGAGGGCCGGGCCACCGCCGCCGAGTTGGGGGAGCGGGCCCGCTACCACCACCACGACGTGACCTCGGAGGCGGACTGGGCTGCGGTGGTCGCCTTCGCGGTGGCGGAGTTCGGCGGGGTGCACGGGCTGGTGAACAACGCGGGCATCTCCACCGGGAGCTTCCTGGTGGACGAGTCGGTGGAGCACTTCCGGAAGGTGGTGGACATCAACCTGACCGGGGTGTTCATCGGCATGAAGGCCGTGGTCCCGGCTCTGCGGGAGGCCGGTGGCGGCTCGATCGTGAACATCTCCTCGGCGGCCGGGCTGATGGGCCTGGCGCTGACGGCGGGCTACGGCGCCTCCAAGTGGGCGGTGCGCGGGCTGAGCAAGATCGGCGCGGTGGAGCTCGGCGTCGACCGGATCCGGGTCAACTCGGTGCACCCGGGCATGACCTACACGCCGATGACGGCGCAGGTGGGCATCGAGCGCGGGGAGGGGAACTACCCGAACACCCCGATGGGCCGGGTCGGCGAGGCGCCGGAGATCGCCGCGGCCACGGTGTTCCTGCTCTCGGACGAGGCCTCGTACATCACCGGTGCGGAGCTGGCGGTGGACGGTGGGTGGACCACCGGTCCCACGGTCCGGTACGTGATGGGGCAGTAGGCGGATGCGGAGGGAGGGCCCGGGCGCTCATGAGGCCGCCCGGGCCCTCCGGCGTTCCGTCAGCCCAGGTCGTCGAGGAAGCGGAGCAGGGCGGCGTTGACCTCGGCGGGCTTCTCCTGCTGGGTCCAGTGGCCGCAGTCGGTGAGCCAGACGGGGGCGGCGAGTTCGGGGACGTGCTGGTCGAGGGTGGCGATGAGCGCCTTGGCGGCGTCGTTGGCGACGACCAGGTCGCGGTCGCCGACGACCAGCAGGGCCGGGGTGCGGATGCGGGCGTTCTGCCAGGGGGCGGTGAGCTCCCAGTTGCGGTCGAGGTTGCGGTACCAGTTGAGCGGGCGTGTGAAGCCGGACGCGGTGTACTCGGCGGCGAAGTGGGCGAGGTCGGCCTCGGTGAGCCAGGCCGGGAGGGTCTCGGGGGAGCGGAAGGCGTCGAGGAAGCCCTTGCCCTCGGGGACCAGCGGGGTGAGGCCGGCCGGGTCGGCGGCGCGGCCGGCCAGCAGGCGGCGGAAGGTGGTGGCGGGGTCGCGGGCGAGCTCCGCGTCGGCGACGCCGGGCCGCTGGAAGTGGAGCATGTAGTAGGCGTCGCCGAAGACCTTGCGGAACAGCTCGGTGGGCCGTACCGGCATCCGCGGGTAGGGCGGGACGGAGAGGCCGACGACCCCGCGGACCAGGTCGGGGCGGAAGAGGGCGGTGTGCCAGGCGACCGGGGCGCCCCAGTCGTGGCCGACCACCACGGCCCGGTCGGCGCCCAGGGCGGGGATCAACCCGAGGGCGTCACCCGCGAGTTGGAGGATGGTGTACTGGTCCACCGCGTCCGGGCCGCCGGTGCGGCCGTAGCCGCGCTGGTCGGGGGCGACGGCGTGGTAGCCGGCCTCGGCGAGGGCGGTGAGCTGGTGGCGCCAGGAGTACCAGCCCTCGGGGAAGCCGTGCAGGAGCAGGACGAGCGGTCCGGTGCCGGCCTCGGCGACGTGCATGCGCAGGCCACTGGCGGACTCGACGTAGCGGTGCGTTATCGCGGTCGTCATGGGGTCATCCTGGGTGCTCCGCGCACGGAGCGGAAGGGTGCCGCCGCACCCCGGGCGGGGGACCGAGGGGCGGTCGGGCGGTCAACGCGCGGGCGGGGGCGGTCCGGTGAGCGCGGTGGCGCGGAGCACGATCTCGGTGGCGAAGCGCGACTCCGGGTCGGCGAGCCGTTCGCCGAAGGCGCGGTCCAGGACGCGCAGCCGGTAGCGGACGGTCTGCGGGTGGACGCCGAGCTGTTCGGCGAGGTCGGGGGCGCTGGCCCGGGTGGTGAGCCAGGCGCGCAGGGTGTCGAGCAGCCGGGAGCGCCGGGTGGGGGTGAGGGCGGCGAGCGGGGCGAGGTAGTGCCGGTCGAGCTGGTGGAGCAGGGCCGGGTCGCTGAGCAGCCAGAGGTGGACGAGGTGGTCCTGGCAGTACGTCAGGGGGCCGGTGGTGTACGGGAGGAGCCGGCGGGCCCAGCGCAGCGAGTCGGCGGCCTCGGCGAGCGGGGTGGTGAGGCCGACGGCGGCGCGGCAGCCGGCCAGGGCGGCGGTGAGGCCCTCGCGGCGGGCGGGGGTGAGAGGGCCGGGTAACAGCAGGTGGGGTTCGCGGTCGGAGAGGTCGAGCAGCACGTCGCGGTCGAGGACGCCGCGGTGGGGGCGGGAGCCGGGGGCGAGGGCGACCAGGGTGACGTGGTCGGGGAGCGGCCAGGCGGCGTGGTCGGCGAGTTCGGCGAGGGCGGTGCGGGCGGCGCCGGTGCCGCTGAGGATGCGGCGCAGCAGCCGGCGGCGGCGGTTGTCGGGCTCCTCGCCGAGTTCGGCCATGGCCTGGAGGTAGCCCTCGCGGGAGAGTTCGGCGATCTCGCCCATGTAGGCGAAGAGGGCGTCGGCGAAGGCCATCAGGACGGTGGCGGAGAGGTTGTGGCGGCGGCCGACGGCGCGCACCCGGCGCAGGGCGACCTGGCAGCCGATCCGGTAGGCGTCCTGGAGCATGTCGAGGCTGCGGCCCTCCAGGGCCTCGTGGCGGCCGAAGCGGCGGCAGATCTCGTCGCGCAGGGAGGTGGTGGCGGTCGGGGCGGCGACCTGGTCGACGAAGGTGGCGATGTTCTGTTCGATGCCGACCCGGATGACGCGGGCGGCGGGTCCTTCCAGCAGTTCGCGGTACTCGGGGATGGTGGCGACGATCTCGGCGGCCATCTCCTTGAGCAGGCCCGGGAGTTCGGGCCGCATCACGGCGGCGAGTTCGCGCGGCACCTGGTCGAGCGGCGAGCTGGAGCCGGGCGCCCGGCGTGGCGTGGCCATGAGTCCCCCTGGCGTCCGGGGGCGGCCGGACGCATACGACGTGTGGTGGTTCGCTGACGATAGGGCACGAGTGGTCGTCAGCGCACCAGTCGTGACGTCGAACTGCCGGTCGGCGTTCCGCTACCGGATTGGCACTCTGCGCCGCGGAGGGGGACTCGGGGCTCACTCCGGGACAACGGCGCGGGGGTTTTCTGGTAGCGCCGGAACAAGAAATCCGCAGCGCGCGGCCGGGAATCCCGGAACTGTTCCGGCTCCGTTGCGGGGCCTGATTACCGGCGCGTAATGTCCGGGACCAGCGAGGACGGCCCCACCCGTTCGCCTCGCTTCCCCGGATTCGCCTCGGCGCCAACTCATTTCTTCGTCAGGAGAGTTGGTCGTGCCCCGGCGGGTCCGCCCCCACAGAGAGGACCCATCGTGCGCAAGCCTGTCAAGGGCGCCCTGGTGGCTGCGGCGGCTCTCGCCGCCGTGGCCGGCATGACGCTCGCCCCGACCACCGCGACGGCCGGCACCCAGTCCGCCTCCTCCGGCCTGCTGGCCGGCTGGACCGCCAGCCCGGGCGGCCCCTGGACGGCCAAGGCGACCTCGCCGAAGCTGACCGACACCAAGACCGGCACCAAGCTGACCTGTACCTCCTCCTCCGCGGCCGGCACGCTGGCCACCAGCTCCGCCACCGGCGCGGGCATCTCCTCGATCACCTCGGTGAGTTGGACCAGCTGCTCCGGTCCGCTGGGCATCACCTTCAGCGTCACCCCGCAGGGCCTGCCGTGGTCGCTGAACGCGGTCAGCTACAACGCGGGCACCGGTGTCACCACCGGCACCCTGACCGGGGTGAAGGCCCACATCAGCGGGGCCGGCTGCACGGCCGACTTCCAGGGCCCGACCGCCGGTTCGACGGCGACCCTGACCGGCAGCTACAGCAACTCCACCAACACCCTCACCATCAGCGGCGGTGACCTGCGGGCGTACAACGTCTCCGGTTCCTGCCTCGGTCTGCTGAACAACAACGACCCGGCGGTCTACAACGCCGCGTACGTGCTGAGCGCCCCGCAGGTCATCACCTCCCCGTGAGGCACCCGTACCCGGGCCCGGGCCACCACCCGGGTCCGGGTACGAACACACGCACCGGATGACAGGCCGTCAGGGTCCTTTTGTCATCCGGTGACAGGAAATCCCGGCCGGAGAGAGCGCTCCCGACGATCCGCGTGCGATCGCTTGTGAGGGCTTGTTACCCGGCCGTACTGTCCTGCGTCCCGAGCCAAGAGGAGTCCAGAGATGAGGGACGCGGTGCGTCGCCTTGCCGTGCCCGTGAAGCCGGCCGCCGTCCTGGCGGCCGCGCTGCTGGCGGGCACGGTGCCGGGTGTCCCGTCCGGGGCCGTGCCCGGGAGCGCTCCGGCCGCGGTGGCGGCGCAGGAGCAGCCGCACTCGGGGGTGAACACCTGCCCGCCCGCCCCGGAGGGCGAGTTGGACCAGGCCAGGCTGCCGCCGGTGCCCGAGGGCGCGTTCGTGGTGCCGAACGAGGAGACCGGCCCGTTCCCGCCGGTGGGGGCCTGCGCCTACGCGGTCGGCTTCGCCAACGTGCGCAAGCAGCACCAGGCCTCGGTGCTCAACGACCCGGCCGGGCATCCCGCGCTGACCGCGGTGAACATGAGCCGGCGGTTCGTCACGCTCTGGGACCCGCCGGAGGGGCAGCAGCCGTACTTCGAGGCCGACAACCTCGGCTACCTCCAACTCCCGCCCAGCGAGACCACCTTCCTCACCTACGGCTTCATGCCGACCACCGCCGTCATGGAGCTGGAGCCGCGGGGCCTGCTGACCATCGTGGCGACCGGGAACACCGACTGGGACCAGCCGGTCGAGTTCACCATCGGCGGCTACCAGTCGATCAGGCTGCGGGACGTGAAGGTGAACGGGACCCCGCTGGACGTCGGCCCGAACTGCCGCACGGCCCGGCCGGTGAACCTGGAGCTGAAGGGCCGCCAGGACGACCACCTGCCGGGCGGCGGCGACGGCAAGCCCGACTACACCCTGATCGGCGGCGGGCCGCTCTCCCAACGGGACCTGGTGATACCGGAGTTCAAGGGCTGCGGGAACGGGGCGGAGAACCTGGACGCGCTCTTCACCGCGGCCGTCTCCGGGCCGGGCAACTCGCTCAACCTGGTGCAGGGCGCGATCTGCACCCCGACCAGTGACCAGCCGAACGGCTGCGAGCCGGAGATCCAGCTGCCGGCCCTGCCGCACCGCCGCACCACGGACCAGGGCTAGGAGCCGGGATGGGGATCGAGGTGACCGTCGAGGGGCTGACCAAGTCCTTCGGCAGCCAGACCGTCTGGGAGGACGTCACGCTGACGCTGCCGCCCGGGGAGGTGACGGTGCTGCTGGGGCCCTCGGGCACCGGCAAGACCGTCTTCCTGAAGTCGGTGATCGGTCTGCTGCGGCCCGAGCGGGGCCGGGTGCTGGTGGACGGCGTCGACATGGTGCGCGGCCCGGAGCGCGAGGTCTACCGGGCCCGCCGGCGCTTCGGCCTGATGTTCCAGGACGGCGCGCTGTTCGGCTCCATGAGCCTCTACGACAACGTGGCCTTCCCGCTGCGCGAGCACACCCGCAGGACCGAGGCGGAGATCCGCCGGATCGTGCTGGAGCGGATGGAGATGGTCGGCCTGAACGGCGCCGAGGCCAAGCTGCCGGGGGAGATCTCCGGCGGGATGCGCAAGCGCGCGGGCCTGGCCCGGGCGCTGGTGCTGGACCCGGAGATCGTGCTCTGCGACGAGCCGGACTCGGGCCTGGACCCGGTGCGCACCTCCTACCTGTCGCAGCTGCTGGTGGACCTGAACGCGCAGATCGGCGCCACCATGCTGATCGTCACCCACAACCTGGACATCGCGGCCACCGTGCCGGACCACATCGGCATGCTGTTCCGCCGCCGGCTGGTGGCCTTCGGCTCCCGGGAGGAGCTGCTGACCAGCCGTCAGCCGGTGGTGCGGCAGTTCCTCGGCGGGCGCCGGGAGGGGCCGATCGGGATGTCGGAGGAGAAGGACGAGGCCCAGCTGGCGCTGGAGGAGCCCTACCAGGAGGCCGAACCGGGGCCGCTGCCACAGCAGTTGCAGCCATCGCCGGGCCTGCCGCCGCGCCGCGGGGCGGTGCTGCGGTGAGCGCGGCCGACCCGGTGAAGGGCAACCCGCTGACGGGCGGGCTGCGGCAGAGCGGGCAGCTGCTGGCGCTGGCCGCCACCACGGTGCGGGACGTGTTCCGGCGGCCGTTCCAGTGGCGGGAGCTGATCGAGCAGTTCTGGTTCCTGGCGAGCGTGACGATCCTGCCGGCGGCGCTGGTGTCGATCCCGTTCGGTGCCGTGATCGCACTCCAAGTGGGTTCACTGGCCGAGCAGTTGGGCGCGCAGTCGTTCACCGGCGGGGCCAGCGTGCTGGCCGTGATCCAGCAGGCCAGCCCGCTGATCGTGGCGCTGCTGATCGCCGGTGCGGGCGGTTCGGCGATCTGCGCGGACCTCGGCTCGCGCAAGATCCGCGAGGAGCTGGACGCGATGGCGGTGATGGGCGTCTCACCCGTGCAGCGCCTGGTGGTGCCCCGGGTGCTGGCCGCGATGGCGGTCTCGGTGCTGCTCAACGGCCTGGTCTCGGTGGTCGGCACGCTCGGCGGCTACTTCTTCAACGTGATGCTCCAGGACGGCACCCCGGGCGCCTACCTGGCCAGCTTCTCCGCCCTGGCCCAGCTCCCGGACCTGTACGTCAGCGAGTTCAAGGCGCTGGTCTTCGGCTTCGTGGCCGGGATCGTGGCGGCCTACCGGGGCCTCAACCCGCGCGGCGGCCCCAAGGGCGTGGGCGACGCGGTGAACCAGACCGTGGTGGTCACCTTCCTGCTGCTGTTCGTGATCAACGTGGTGATCACCGCCGTCTACCTGCGGATCATCCCGCAGAAGGGAGCCTGAGATGGCGCTGCCCGGCCGTGCGGCCCGGGGCCCGCTCGGGTGGCTGGAGACCGTCGGGGACCACCTGGTCTTCCACCTGGCCGCGCTGCTCTGGGTGCCCCGCGCGCTGCGCCGCTACTTCCGCGAGGTGCAGCGGCTGCTGGCCGAAGTCGCCTTCGGCAGCGGCGGGTTGGGGGTGATCGGCGGCACCGTCGGGGTGATGGTCGGGATGACCGCGGCCACCGGCACGGTGGTCGGCCTGCAGGGCCACGCCGCGATGGACCAGCTGGGCACCACCGCCTTCACCGGCTTCATCTCGGCCTACTTCAACACCCGGGAGATCGCCCCGCTGGTGGCCGGCCTCGCACTCTCGGCCACCGTCGGCGCGGGCTTCACCGCCCAGCTCGGCGCGATGCGGATCAACGAGGAGGTGGACGCCCTGGAGGGCATGGGCATCCGCAGCCTGCCGTACCTGGTGACCACCCGGATCATCGCCGGGGTGGTGGCCGTGGTGCCGCTGTACGGGGTCGGGCTGCTCTCCTCCTACGCCGCCTCCCGCGCCGTCACGGTCTCCGTCAACGGACAGTCACCCGGCACCTACGACCACTACTTCGGGCTCTTCCTGGCCCCGGAGGACGTGCTGCTGTCGGCCCTGAAGGTGCTGCTGTTCAGCGTGATCGTGATCCTGGCGCACTGCTACTACGGCTTCCACGCCACCGGCGGCCCGGCCGGGGTCGGCATCGCGGTGGGCCGCTCGGTCCGCAACGCCATCGTGATCATCAGCATCACCGACTTCTTCCTCTCGCTGGCGATCTGGGGCGCCACCACCACCGTGCGGGTGACCGGATGAACGCCTTCCGCGCCACCGACCGGCGCCGCCCCGCCCGGGCCGTGCTGGGCCTGGTCTTCCTGCTGGTGCCCGCCCTGCTGGCCGGGCTCTGCGTGGCGGTCTACCGCAAGGCCTTCAGCGACGAGAGCACCGTGCTGCTGGAGACCAACGCCACCGGGAACGAGCTGCGGGTGAACGCCGACGTCAAGCTGCGCGGCGTGGTGGTCGGCCGGGTCAGCCGGATCGGCGCCGACGGCGAGCGGGCCCGGCTCACCCTGGCCCTCGACCCGGCCCGGCTGGCCGAGATCCCGGCCGGGGTGACGGCCCGTCTGCTGCCCACCACCCTCTTCGGCGAGCGCTACGTCGCCCTGGTGCCCGACACCACCGCCACCGCGGGCGGGACGCTGCGGGCCGGGGCCGTGATCGCCCAGGACCGCACCGCCGAGGCCGCCGAGCTGGAGCAGGTGTTGGACCACCTGCTGCCGCTGCTCAACGCCGTCCAGCCGGACAAGCTGGCCGCCACCCTGAGCGCGGTGGCCACCGCCCTGCGCGGCCGCGGCGCCCAGCTCGGCGCCACGCTCACCGAACTGGACGCCCACCTGGCCCGGCTCAACCCCGAACTCCCGGCCCTGAACCGGGACATCGCGCAGCTGGTGACGGTCAGCCAGGCCTACGGGGACGCCGCGCCCGACCTGCTCCAGGCCCTGACCGACTTCACCACCACCAGCGGCACGATCGCCCGCGAGCGGGCCGGGCTGCGCGCGCTCTACGCCTCCTCCACGGCCGCCGCCGGGGACGTCACGGACTTCCTGACGCGCAACCGGGCCACGCTCATCCGGCTCTCCGCCGACAGCCGGGGAACCCTGGAGCTGCTGGCCGAGTACGCCCCCGCCTACCCGTGCACGCTGCGCACCCTGGCCGACTTCGTGCCGGTGATGGACAAGGCGCTGGGCAAGGGCACCGACCGGCCGGGCCTGCACGTCACCGTGAACACCGTGCCCAGCCCCGGCGCCTACCGGCCCGGCAAGGACGCCCCGGCCTACACCGCCACCGGCGGCCCGAAGTGCTACGACACCCCCTACACCGGGCGCGGCACCACCCCGGCGGCGGTGCCGCCGGGCCAGGGCTTCCCGGCGCCCGGCGAGGCCGGCCTCGGCCTGCCCAACTCACCGCAGGAGAACGCCCTGGTGAACGAACTGCTCGCGCCGGCCGGTGACCTGCCCGACTGGAGCAGCGTGCTGGCCGGGCCGCTGCTGCGCGGGGCGGAGGTGAGGCTGAAGTGAGGCGCCGCAGCCTGATCGGACCGGTCGTCAAGTCACTGGTCTTCGTCCTGGTCACCGCACTCGCCACCACCGCCCTGGCCTTCGGCATCGCCGACACCGGGGTGGGCGAGACCGTCGCCTACCGGGCCCGGTTCACCGACGTCACCGGCCTGGCCGCCGGGGACGGCGTGCGGATCGCGGGCGTGCGGGTCGGCGAGGTCGAGTCGGTCGGCGTCACCGACCGGCGCTACGCGCTGGTGCGGTTCAAGGTCCGCAAGGGCACCCCGCTGCCCGGCAGCGTCACCGCCTCGGTCAGGTACCTGGACCTGGTCGGCCGCCGCTACCTCGAACTGGCGCGCGGCACCGGCCCGTTGGAGGAGAAGCTGCCGCCCGGCGCCACCATCCCGGTGGAGCGCACCCACCCCGCGCTGGACCTCACCCAGCTGTTCAGCGGATTCCAGCCGCTGTTCCAGGGCCTGGCCCCGGACGAGGTGAACAAGCTGGCCGAGGAGATCGTCCAGGTCCTCCAGGGCCAGGGCGGCACGGTCGAGGGGCTGCTGCGCAGCGTCGGCTCGCTCACCGGCACGCTGGCCGCCAAGGACGAGGTGATCGGCCGGGTGATCGAGAACCTGAACACGGTGGTCGCCACCGTCAACACCCACGACCAGGGCTTCACCGAACTGGTCTCCACCCTCCAGCAGTTGGTGGCCGGCTTCAACCGCGACCGGCAGCCGATCGGCGAGGCGGTGCAGGCCGTGGGCGCGCTCACCACCTCCACCGCCGGGCTGCTGGCCGAGGGCCGGGCACCGCTCAAGGAGAGCATCGGCCAGCTGGGCCGGCTCTCCGCCGGACTGGCCGACAACAGCACCCAGCTGGAGGACTTCCTCCGGCGCAGCCCGGAGAAGCTGACCACCCTCGGCCGGCTGGCCTCCTACGGCTCCTGGTTCAACCTCTACCTGTGCCAGGCCACCGTGACCGGCGTGACCACCGGTGACGGCTCCGTGCCGCCGACCGGGGTCACCGTGGACGAAGCGAGGTGCCGGGGATGAGCCGCTCCGACGGGGGCACCGCCGTGCGCGGGCCGCTCTTCCGGCCGCTGCGCGAGCGCAACCCGGTGGTGGTCGGCGCGGTCGGGCTGCTGGTGATCCTGCTGGTCTGCGGCCTGGCCTACCAGGGCGACCGGCTGCCGCTGCTCGGCCGGGGCACCGCGTACACGGCCGAGTTCAGCGAGGCGGGCGGGCTGCGGCCGGGCGACGAGGTCCGGGTGGCGGGGGCCAAGGTCGGCAAGGTGACCGAGGTCGTGCTGAGCGGGGCCAAGGTCCGGGTGGGCTTCCGGGTCCGCGAGGTGTGGGTGGGCGACGCGACCACCGCCGCGATCGGCATCCGCACCGTGCTCGGCGCCAAGTACCTCGCGCTGGACCCGCTGGGCGCCGGCGGGCAGGACCCCCGGGTGGCCATCCCGGCGAGCCGGACCACCTCGCCCTACGACGTCACCCAGGCCCTGGAGGGCCTCGGCCGGACGGTGGGCGCGATCGACACCGCCAAGCTGGCCGAGTCCTTCCGGACCATCTCGGACACCTTCGCCACCACCCCCGAATCCGTGCGCAGCGCCGCCGAGGGCCTGGCCGGGCTCTCCCGCACCATTGCCGACCGGGATGCCCGGCTGGCCGAACTCCTCGCCGGGAGCCGCAAGTTGACCAAGACCGTGGCGGACCAGAACGAGCGCTTCAGCGCCCTGCTGAGCGACGGCGACTCGCTGCTGGCCGAGCTCCAGCGCCGCCGCGAGGCGGTGCACCAACTGCTCACCGGCACCGGCGCGCTGGCCACCCAGCTGACCGGCCTGGTGAAGGACAACGAGCGCCAACTGGCGCCCACCCTCAGCGCGTTGGAGCGCGTCACCGGGGTGCTGCGGGCCAATCAGCAGAGCCTGGACCAGACCCTGGCGCTGCTCGGCCCGTACTACCGGCTGATGGGCAACACCCTGGGCAACGGCCGCTGGTTCGACGCCTACCTGTGCGGGGTGGTGCCGCCCTCCTACCTGCCCGAGGGGACGGCGCCCGCCACCGGCTGCCGCCCGGTCCGGCCGACGGGGGGCCGGGGATGAGCGTGCTCTCGGGCCGCGGCCGGGCGCTCATCGCCCTGGCCGCCGCCGCGGCCGCCGTGGCGGCCACCCTGATCGCCGTCCCCGGCCCGGAGGGAAGCCGGGTGACGGTGTACTTCGACCACGCCGTCGGGGTCTATGCCGGATCCGACCTGCGGGTGCTCGGCGTCAAGGTCGGCACCGTGCGCTCGGTCCACCCCGAGGGGGCGAAGGTGCGGGTCGAACTCGGCCTGGACCACGGCGTGAAGGTGCCGGCCTCCGCCTCCGCCGTGGTGGTCGCCCCCAGCGTGGTCGCCGACCGGTACGTGCAGCTCACCCCGGCCTGGACGGAGGGGCCGCTGCTGGCCGACCGGGCGGTGATCCCGGTCGAGCGGACCGCCCAGCCGGTGGAGATCGACCAGCTCTACGAGAGCCTCACCGAGCTGGCCACCGCGCTGGGCCCGGACGGGGCCAACTCCCAGGGCGCGCTCTCCCGGCTGCTGGACACCGGGGCGCGGAACCTGGACGGCAACGGCAAGCTGATCGGCGACTCGATCGAGCAGCTCGGCCGGGCCGCCAAGACCCTCTCCGGCTCCAGCGAGGACCTGTTCGCCACGCTGACCCAGCTGGAGTCCTTCGCCGCGATGCTCAAGGAGAACGACGGCCGGGTGCGCACCGTCACCGACCGGCTGGCCGCCGTCAGCTCCTACCTGGCCGAGGACAAGGAGGAGCTGGGCCAGGCCCTGCACCAACTGGCCGTCGCCCTCGGCGAGGTGAAGACCTTCGTGGAGAACAACCGCACCCGCCTCGCCCACGGGATCGACCAGCTGGTGCCGATCACCCAGAGCCTGGTGGACCAGCGGGCCTCCCTGGCCGAACTGCTGGACACCGCCCCGCTGGCGGCTGGCAACCTGCTGCGCGCCTACGACTCGAAGGCCGGCACGATCACCGGCCGGGCGAACCTGACCGAACTGACCCTGCCGCTGCCACTGCCCGGGGTGGACCGATGACCCGTCGACCGCACCACCTGTCCCTGGCGCTGGCCACCGTGCTGACCGCAGGCCTGACCGCGGGCTGCGGCGGCTTCGGCGGCCTGCAGGACGCACCGCTGCCCGGCGGGGCCGAACTGGGGGACCACTCCTACCGCCTGGAGGCCCGGTTCGCCGACGTGCTCAGCCTGGTTCCGCAGTCGGCGGTCAAGGTGAACGGGGTCGCGGTCGGCCGGGTCACCGCCATCACGCTGGCCGAGGACTGGAGCGCGGTGGTCACCCTACGGGTCAACGGCGACGTCCGGCTGCCCGCCGGGAGCCGGGCCGAGGTGGCCCAGGCCGGCCTGCTCGGCGAGAAGTACGTCCGGCTCACCACCCCCGCCGACCCGCAGGCCCAGGGCGGCGGACGGCTCGGCGACGGCGCGGTGATCCCGGCCCAGCTCACCGGCCGCTCCACCGAGGTGGAGGAGGTCTTCGGGGCGCTCTCCATGCTGCTCAACGGCGGCGGCATCGACCAGCTGCGCACCATCACCACCGAACTGGGCCGGGCGATGACCGGAAACGAGGCCCAACTGCGCTCCGTCCTCGACCGGTTGAAGACCTTCACCGGCGAGCTCGACGCCCACCGGGCCGACCTGACCGCCGCCCTGGACGGGATCGACCGGCTGGCCGCCACCCTGGCCACCCGGGACCGGCAGATCGGCACCGTGCTCACCGAGCTCAGCCCCGGCCTGCGGGTGCTGGAGCAGCAGCGCGGCGAACTGGTCACTCTGCTCCGCGCGTTGGACACCCTCTCGGGCGTCGCGGTGGACACCGTCAACCGCAGCAAGGAGGACGTGGTGGCCGACCTCAAGGCGATCGCCCCGGTGCTGCGCGGCCTGGCGGACGCGGGCAAGGCGCTGCCGGACTCGCTCCAGGTGCTGCTCACCTACCCGTTCACCGACGAGGTGCTGCGCGGGGTCAAGGGTGACTACCTGAACGTCTACCTCGACCTGGCCGCCGCTCCCGGCACCCGGATCTTCCCCGAGCTGGACCCGGACGACACCGCCGCGCCGCCGCCCCAGCCCACCCCGCAGCCCACCGAGGAGCCCACGGACCCGCCGACCGATCCGCCGACGGACCCTCCCACCGACCCTCCGACCGATCCGCCCACCGACCAGCCGACCGATCCGGCCTCCCCGGAGGCCCGGCGCCTGCCGCTGCCGCTGCCCTCGGTGGGCCGCCCGTCCGGAAAGGCGCGCTGATGCCGAACCTGGCCGTCCGGGCGAAGAACCTCGCCTTCCTGCTGATCGCCGTGCTGGTGCTCGGCTACATCGCCGTCCAGCACGCCGACCTCGGCCGCTACGTCGGCCTGCGCGACTACTACCGGGTCGACGTCCAACTGGAGCGCACCGGTGGCCTGTTCGAGCACGCCGACGTCACCTACCGGGGCGTCTCGGTGGGCCGGGTGGGAGCGATCAGGCTCACCCCCGACGGGGTCCGGGCGGAACTGCGGATCTCCTCCGACGCGCCCCGCATTCCGGCCACGCTGACCGCCGCCGTGGCCGGCCTGTCTGCCGTCGGCGAGCAGTACCTCGACCTGCGGCCCAGCACCGACCAGGGCCCCTACCTGGCCGACGGCGCGTGGATCCCCCGCTCCGCCACCAGCGTGCCCGCGCCCGTCACCGACCTGCTGACCCGCACCGACGCGCTGGTCGGCTCGGTGCCGCTCGCCTCGCTGCGCACCGTCGTCGACGAACTCGGCACCGCCTTCAACGGCCAGGCCGACAACCTCCAGGCGCTGCTCGACGGCAGCCGCACCTTCCTCAAGGCGGCCGACGCCGCGCTGCCCGCCACCACCCGGCTGATCGTGGACGGCGAGACGGTGCTGCGCACCCAGGCCGAGGAGGCCGACGCGATCCGCTCCTTCGCCACGGGTGCCTCCGAGCTGGCCGCCCAACTGGCCCGCTCGGACGGCGATCTGCAGCGGGTGATCGCGGGCGGCCCGCAGGCCGCCGGGCAGGTGAGCGCGCTGATGAAGCAGCTCGACCCGTCCACCAGCGTGCTGCTGGCCAACCTGCTGACCACCGCCGAACTCGGCGTCACCCGCCAGCACGGCATCGAGGAACTGCTGGTCCGGCTCCCGGCGGTGGCGGCGGCCGGCTCCACCGCGGTCACCGAGCAGGGCGCGAGGATGGGGATGGCCGTCACCTTCTTCTCCCCGCTGCCCTGCACCGACGGGTACGGGGCCACCACCTACCGGAACGGCCTGGACACCGGCGCGGCCCCGCCACTGAACACCGCGGCGCGGTGCGCGGCCTCGGCCTCCTCCGGCACCGCCGTGCGCGGCTCGGCCAACGCCCCCAAGGGCGGGGTGCCGACCCCCGTCGCACCGGCCACCCCGGGGGCGGGCCGGTGAGGCTGCGGGTGTTCCGGGTCCTGGCCGTACTGGTGCTGTCGGCGGGCGCCCTGAGCTGGTGGTGGCAGGCCGGGCGCGGCGAGGACGGGGTGCGCGAGCGGGAGGCCGTACTGGCCGCCGGGCGGAGCGCGGCGGAGGTGCTCGGCAGCGCCGACGGCCGCGACCCGGACGGCACCCGGTCGCGCTGGCGGGCGGTCGCGGACGGGCCGCTGCTCGCGCAACTCGGCGCGGCGGCAACGGACTCGACCACCTCGGCCACCGTCGCGGAGGCCGCGCTGACCCGGCTGGACCGTGCCTCCGGCACGGCCGGCCTGATCGCCGTGCTGCGGCTGCGGCAGACCCTCGCGGACGGGACCGTGACCACCGACCGCCGCCGGGTGGCGGTGGAGCTGGCCCGCCGGAGCGGCGGCTGGAAGGCGACCGCGCTGACCACCGTGCCGGTGGGGGCGCCGTGACGGCCGTCGAGACCGTCCCCGGCACGGCCGCTGCCGAAGAGCAACCGGCCTCCCGGGCAGGGGAGTTACTCCGCTGGGGGCTGCCCGCGCTGGCCCTGCTGCTCGGCCTGGCGATGGCCGCCGCCGGTTGGAGCGTGCGCGCCGGGGCCCGCGACCGGGACGCGGCCGCCCGGGAGCAGCTGGCCGGCCAGGTGGTCGGGCAGGTGGAGGCCGCCCTCGGGCGGGCCTTCTCCTACAGCGCCGACCAGGACGAGGCGGGGCGGTCGGCCGCCCGTGCCGCGTTCACCGGCGCGGCCGAGGAGCAGTACCGCCGGCTGAGCGAGCAACTCCGTGGCTGGACGGCCGAGCAGCGGCTCACCCTCACCACCCGTGCGGTGGCCACCGGGGTGATCCGGCTGACCGGTGACCGGGCCGAGCTGCTGGTGCTGCTCGACCAGAGCGCCCGTCGCGGTGCGGACCCGCCGGTCCTCACCGGCGCCCAACTCCGCGTCACCGCCCGCCCCGTGGACGGCCGTTGGGTGATCAGCGACCTGACGTCCCTCTGAACGCCCCACCACCACCGGAGGAAGACCCGTGCGACGCCGCCCCCGCCCCGTGCGCCCGATCCGTGAACGCCTGCAGCTGCTCGCCGTCGCCCTGCTGGCCGTCACCACCCTGCTCGCGGCCTGGGGCGGCTGGTCCTGGTACGCCGCCGCCCACGACCGCACCGGCGAGCTGGCCCGGGCCAGGGACCAGGTGCTGGCCGCCGGGGAGCAGGCGGTGCAGAACCTCAACACCCTCGACCACGCCGCGCTGGCCCCGGGCCTGGACCTCTGGGAACGCTCCACCACCGGTGAGCTGCACGCCCAACTGGTGCAGGGGCGGGGCGAGTTCGAGAAGCAGGTGCAGCAGGCCCAGTCGACCACCACCGCCCGGGTGCTGGACGGCGCCGTCACCGAGCTGGACGAGCGCACCGGCCAGGCGGCCGTCATGGTCGCGGTCCGGATCACCGTCCGCACCGCCAAGGAGACCCAGCCCACCAGCAAGGACAGCCGGATGCTGGCCCGTCTGACCAGGACCGCCGAGGGCTGGAAGCTCAGCGCCCTCGGCCAGGCCCCGATGGGCACCACCACCACCGGCCGGTAAGGAGCGAGCAGCGATGTCCACCACCACCCGACACCTGATCAACCGTCAGCGCCGCCTGGCCGCGGCCGCCCGGCCCCCGGCGACGGCCGTCCCGTCCCCGGCCCCCGCCCCCGTCCCCGCGCCGGTGCGCCGCCGCCGTCGGCTGCCGGCCGTGCTGCTCGCCCTCGCCCTGCTGCTCGCGGCGTTCGCCGCCTACGCCTCCTACGCCGCCGCCGGGCTGCGGGCCGACTCCGGGCGGCACAACACGGCGCTCACCGACCCGGCCCGGACCAGCGAGGCCAAGGGGCAGCTCAGCGAGGCGGTGAACGCCCTCTTCTCCTACGACCACGCCGACCCGGCGCGCACCGACCGGGCCGCCGCCCGCTACCTGACCGGCGGCGCGGTGGAGCGGCACAAGGCGCTGCTCGCCGAGGTCCGGACCCAGGCCGAGGCGAAGAAGCTGGTGCTCACCACCACCGTCACCGACGCCGCCGTCTCGGCCCTGGACGGCGACCGGGCCCGGCTGCTGGTCTTCGCCGACCAGCGCAACACCAGCACCGCCGCCGACGCCAAGGGCGGGCCGACCTACTCGGCCGCGATGTTCGCCCTGGACGCCGTCCGCTCCGGCGGGGGTTGGCGGATCGAGGCCATCGACACCTTCGGCCGGTGAACCGGCGGCCACCCTGACGGGACGTCAAGGAGGCGGGGCCGTGGCGTGCGGAAATGGCGGAGAAGTGTTCGTGCGGTGACTGGTACGTTCAGGGGCCTGATCATCGATCGCCAGAAGGACCCTGCATGACGACGCAAGCCCCGCCGCCGGATGCCACCGACCCGTGGTCGCCACCGGCCGCGGACGCGGCACCGGCCGAGCCGGCCGTCGCCCCCCAGCCCGCCCCCGGGTACGGCCCCGTCCCGCACCAGGCCCAGGGCCAGTACCCCGGCGGTGCGCCCGGCGTCCCGCCGTACTGGCCGCCGTACCCGGTGGCGGCGCCGCAGCCGCGCAACGGGCCCGGGGTCGCGGCGCTGGTGCTCGGCATCGTCGCCGTGGTGATGGTGCTGGTGGTCCTCCTGTTCTGGGTCGCCTGGCTGCCCGCGCTGGTCGCGGTGGTGCTCGGCGGCATCGGGCTGCGCAACGTCCGCAGGGGTCTGGCGACCAACCGGGGCATGGCCCTGGCCGGGGTGATCCTCGGCGTCCTGGGCCTGCTCGGCGCCGTCGTCGAGGGCGGCTTCGTCGCCTGGGCCGCGCACGAGGCCGTCCAGGAGCGCAAGGCCGAGGAGAACGCCGCGCGCCAGCGGGCCGAGGCCGAGATCAAGCGGCTGGACGAGGAGCGCGAGCGCCGCCGCAAGGAGGCCGAGGAGAAGGCGGCCAAGGAGGCCGCGGAGGAGCGGGCCCGGCAGCTGGTCTTCGGTCAGAGCTACACCTACCCCGACGGTCTGAAGGTCACCGTGTCGAGCCCGGAGCCCTACGCGGTGGACCGGTACACCAGGCTGCTCGACGGGGCCAAGGCCTTCCAGGTGACCATCACCGTGGTCAACACCGGCTCGCAGCCGGCCAAGATCGCCGGCCTGCCCACCGTGCGCGAACCGAGCGGCAACTGGTACCAGCTGCTGATCGACGGCAGCGGACGGGCGAAGTTCCTCAGCTCCGACCCGCTCCAGCCCGGCCAGCAGAGCGTCGGCAAGTACGCCTACGCCGTCCTGGTCGCCCCCGAGCAGCTCACGGTCGAGTACACCCCCGACCTCGTCGGCCACAAGACCGCCCGGTGGAGCACCACCGACCGCTCCGGCTCGGTCTGACGCTCCGCCACGTTCCCGCACACGAACCGCCAGAAGGACCCCGCATGACCACTCCCGCCCCGCTGCCCGAAGCCCCCGACGCCCCCGGCACCCCCGACGCCCCCGAGGCGGCGGCACCGGCCGAGGTCCCCGCCGCGCCCCCCGCTCCTGCCGCCAACCCGTTCGCCGCGCCCGACGGGCAGCCCGGAAACGAGGCGCCCGGAAACGAGGCGCCCGGGAACGGGGTGCCCGGTCAGGCGCCCCCGTACCCGGGAGCGGTCCCGTACTGGCCGCACTCCTACCCGATGCCGCCGGCGCCCCGGAACGGGCTGGGCGTCTCGGCCATGGTGCTTGGCATCGTGGGCACCGTGATGGCGCTGACCTACGTGCTGTTCTGGGTGGCCTGGCTGCCCGCGCTGGTCGGCCTGGTCCTCGGCGTGGTCGCGATGGGCCAGGTCCGCAAGGGCGTCGCGACGAACCGGGGCACGGCGCTGGCCGGGGTGGTCCTCGGCGTCTCGGGCCTGCTGCTCTCGGCGGCCGGTGGCGGGTTCTTCGCCTGGCAGGTGCACGAGGCGAGGCAGGAGGTGAAGGCGACGGAGAACGCCGCCCGGGAGCGGATCGAGGCCCAGGAGAAGCAGCGGCAGGCCGACCTGGAGAAGCGGCGCGCCGAGATCGAGGAGCAGCGCAAGCGGACCGAGGCCGAGCAGGAGCGGAAGGCCGCCGAGGAGCGGTCCCGGCACCTGGCCTTCGGCCAGAGCTACACCACCCCGGACGGCCTGAGGTTCACGGTGGAGAAGCCGGGGCCGTTCTCCCCGGACGAGTTCGCCCAGGGGATCGCCAAGGGCGACAAGGTGGTGGAGGTGGTCATCACGGTGACCAACACCACCGGTGAGCAGCGCACCATGCAGTTCAACTACCTCAAGCTCACGGACGGCGTGGGCGGCCGCGCCGAGACCGTGGTCGACGGCAGCGGGCGGCACCAGCCGCTGGGCCGCTCCGTCCCGGCCGGGCAGACGATGACCGGCCGGGAGGCCTTCGCCGTTCCGCCCGGCGCGACGGACAAGGTCGAGGTCTCCTTCGACTACGACCTGACGAACCGCCGGACCATCTACTGGACCGGCTCGCTCTGACCTCCCGTCAGCGGGTGGGCAGGTAGTAGGGCCGCTGGTGGGCGGCGACCGGGGGCGACTGGTAGGCCCAGGCCGCCGTGGCCGGGGTGTCGCCGAGCAGGGCGGCCAGGTCCTGGCCGACCGGGGAGCCGGGGGCGTGCAGGGCCAGGCGGGTTCCGGTGCCCTCCAGGTCGTACCAGGTGCCGGGGTGGTGGACCGCCATCGGGCCGGCCAGTGCCCGGCCCTCCGCGGTGGTGCCGTAGCCGGTGATCGGCGTGTGGTTGACCACGGTGGACGGACGGTCCGTCAGGTCGACCTCGAAGGAGAGCAGCGGCCCGCTCCCGTCCCGGCAGTCCACCCGCCAGGTGCGGCCGTCATCCGGCCCGTTCGGCGAGGGCATCAGGGACTCGAAGCTCCCCGGGTACTTGGGTTCGGCGTACAGGCGGCGGCCGGCGTCGATCGCCAGCGGGTTGTCGCAGAGCACGTGGATCCGGGCGATGCCGGTCAGCCCGGTCCGCTCCCAGCCGTGGGCGTACTGGCGGTACGTCAGCTCGGGGAGCCGGTCGGCCGCGCCGACGGGGTGCGCCAGCAGGTTGACCTCGATCTCCTGGGTGATGCCGCCGCCGCCCGGGTACTGCGCGAAGTACAGCTGGTAGTTGACGGAGACCACCGCGCTGCCCTCGAACTCGGCGGCGGCCAGGGCCGGGTGGTGCTTGCCCAGCAGGGCGCGGACCGGGCCCGGGTCGACCAGGAAGTCCAGGCCGACCATGTGCAGCGCGCCGTAGTGGAACGGCACCCGGTACGGCTCGGGGACGGGCGGCAGGGGCAGGGGGCTCATCGGGGCACTCCGGTGGGCGAGACGGTGGCGGGGCGGTCGCGCTCGGCCAGCTCGGCCTCGATCCGCTCGGTGGAGCGCAGGGCCAGCGCGGCCATGGTCAGGGTCGGGTTGGAGGTGGCCACCGAGGGCATCGAGCCGCAGCCGACCGCGTACAGGCCGGGGTGGTCCCAGCAGCGCTGCCACTGGTCCACCACCGAGTCGGCGGGGGAGTGGCCCATCAGGTGGGTGCCCGCGCCGTGCCCGGCGCCCCGGTAGGCGTAGGCGCGGCCGTCCCGCTCGAAGCGCCCGGGCCACAGGGCGGCCGGCGAGTAGTCGGTGTGGTCCTCGGCGCCGAGCAGGGCGAAGAGCTGGTCGGAGACGGCCGCGGCGGCGGCCATGCCGTCCCGGACGTACGCGTCGACGTCGTAGCGGACCACCGGGCGGGGCAGGCCGAGCGGATCCCGCAGGGTCGGGTGCAGGGTGATCCGGTTGGCCGGGTCCGGCGGCTGGTCCAGCTCGAACTGCAGGGCGAACTGACGGCCGATCCGGTCCGTCACGGCGGCCCGCAGCTCCGGGCCGAAGTGCCCGCGCCCGTCCGGCCCGCCCTCGCGCAGCAGTCGGGCGATCTCGCCCGAGGGTGCGCCGGCGGCCCAGGCCCAGCCCCAGTTGCCGATCTCCACCCGGAACCCGGCGCGGCGGGCCCGGCCCGCCCCGGTGCGGAAGCCCTCCAGACCGGAGGTCGAGCCCGGTCCCCGGTAGGGGCCGGTCTGATCGGGCATCAGGCCCCAGGTGAGCAGCACCGGGTGGTCCATCAGGTTGCGCCCCAGCTGGCCGCTGCGGTTCGCCAGACCGGAGAGCAGCAGCAGCTTGGCGTTCTCGACGGCGTGCGCGGTGAGCACCACCACGTCGGCCGTGGCGGCGCGGCGCCGGACCTCGCCCCGGTGGTCCAGCCACTCCACGCCGGTGGCCCGGCCGGTGCCGTCCACCAGCACCCGGCTCACCACGGCCTGCTCCACCAGGGTCACCGAGCGGGCCCAGGTGCCCTGGGTGCGCAGCGGCGTGTACTTCGCGCCCGAGGGGCAGTGCGGGATGCAGGACGCGTGCCCCTGGCAGCGGCTCTCCGGGTCGGGGCGGCCGTCCGCTCCCTGCGGCAGGAAGCCGCGGCCGCGGTCGTAGCCGGGGTGGGGGAGCCCGTTACGGGCCTGCGGGGTGCCGGTGACCCGCAGCTCGACCAGCTCCCCGGTGACCGGGTCGGTGACCTTGCGGGTGTCCAGCTTGCAGGCCATCACGGTGTCGAGGTGACTGGGCGGCAGGGCGCGCATCGGGTAGACGTACCCGTCCGGGTACTCCAGGCCGAGCCGCTCGCGCTGCTCGGTGACGTCCGCGCAGACGCCCAACTCCCGCTCCGCCTCCCGGTACCAGGGCTCCAGGGCGGTGTAGTCCAGCGGCCAGTCCCGCCCCCGGCCGTAGCGCGAGGGGCGGAAGTCCTCCGGCAGCATCCGCGGGGCCAGCCCCGTCCAGACGTTCCCGGTGCCGCCGGTGGCGCGCAGGTAGCCGCTGCCGTACGGGAGCGGTCCGGCCTGGACCAGGTAGCCGCCGGGCGCGGGCGGGTCGGTGACCTCCGGCCAGGGCGCGCCGGCGGTCTGCGGGAAGGCGAGGGTCGGCAGCTTGAGCGGCCCGGCCGACTGCGCCGCCAGCAGCTCGGCCGTACCGGGTGGCCGGGCCCCGGCCTCCAGCACCAGCACCCGCCGGCCGAGCGCACCGAGCCGGGCGGCCACCAGGGAGCCCGCCACCCCGGAGCCGACCACGATCACGTCGTAGTGCCGGTCCGCGGCCCCGGCGCTCACGGCCGGGCCCCCGGCACCGGCGGCTGCGACCAGCCGCCGAAGCCGTCCGCCCCGGCGCCCGGGGCGTGGGTGCCGACGGCCCGCCAGACCAGCCCGGCCTCGTACGCCCGGGCCGAGACCGGGACGGGCAGCCCGCCGCCCAGCGCCCAGCTGCCGGTGTACCAGAGCAGGGCGAGCGCCCGGGCGCCGTCCAGCGGCGCACCCGGGCGGGCGCCGTCCCGCAGCACCTGCCGCAGCCCTTCGGGGCCGAGTTCGCGCAGGGCCACCGCGCGGTACTCCGCGGCCCGGCCGGTGGCGAGCAGTTCGCCCTCGGTGTGGCCCGTCAATTCCGCCGAGACGGCCAGGAACCGGGCCGTCTCCTCTTCTTCGCACCACGCTGACACGGGCCGTCACCTCCGCCGACAGTTCGTCAGGACACTGTCCGCAATCGCTGCCCCGGTGGGGGGAGCTCATGCACGGCGGGATGAGGATGGCGAGATTCCGCCCTCCCGGGGCAGGACCGGTACCCGGCCGTGTCAGGTCGGAGACGTTCCGGGAATACCGTCGGAGCACGGACGGAGCTACTGCGGGGGTGGCGTGATGGAGGGTCAGGGACGGGGAGCGCGGCTGTGGGCGTTCCTGCGGTGGTTGCTCCGGCCGGTCGGAGGGCGGGACCGGCCGCACTCGCCCGCGGCGGAGGAGTCCCGGAGCCGGTGGTGGCCCTTCTGAGCCGACGGGGCGGGCCGCCGGAACGGATCCGGTGGCCCGCCCCGCCCGGAGGGGTCAGCGCTGGGCGCGGCGCTCGGCCTTGGCGGCGGCCTCCGCCTCGTCCTCGGCCTCCGCCTGCTCCAGGGTGGGAGCGGTGCCGCCGAGGTGGGCGGGCATCCACCAGGTGTCGTCCGGGCCGGCCGGCTTGCCCGGGTACTCGCGCTGGGCGCGGTCGAGCATCTCGGTCATCGCGGCCCGCAGGCGCCGGGTGACCATCACCGGCTTGTCCTCGGGGGTCAGCACGATCGGCTCGCCGATCATGATGGTGACCGGGACGTGACGCTTGGTCAGGGTCTTGGGCCGGCCCTTGGTCCACAGCTGCTGGGTGCCCCAGAGCACCACCGGCAGCAGCGGGGTCCCGGAGTCGGCCGCCATCCGGGCCGCGCCGGTCTTGAACTTCTTCAGGGTGAACGAGCGGCTGATGGTCGCCTCGGGGAACACCCCGACCACCTCGCCCTCGCGCAGCGCCTTGACCGCCGCCTCGTACGCGGGCTGGCCGTCGGCGCGGTCCACCGGGATGTGCTTCATGCCGCGCATCAGCGGGCCGGAGACGGCGTGCTTGAAGACGTCGTCCTTGGCCATGAAGCGGGTTTTGCGCCTGCCGCCCTTGAAGGCGCCGAGGCCGGCGAAGAGGAAGTCCAGGTAGCTGATGTGATTGCTCACCAGCACCGCGCCGCCCTCGGCGGGGATGTGCTCGGCGCCGACGATCTCGATCCGGCAGTCCAGCGCTCTGAAGGCGGTCAGCGCCGCCGCGATCACCGGCGGGTAGACGAACTCTGCCACGGTCAGCCCTACTTCCAGCGGGCCTGGGCCCGGTCGGGTGGCCCCGGGGTGCGGGTGGGGCCGACCGGAGGCGGGCACGCCGCGGTGGCCACGGGGTGATACAGGCGCATGATCCCCCGAAGCGGGGGTCGATGTCACGCCGGTCCGCACCGTGGCCGCCGCGGCGGGCGGGATCGCGGGTGCTCAGCCGCCGGGGCGGAGTTGGTTCCGGCGCAGCAGGAGGTACATCTCACAGCCGAGGCAGTAGCCGAAGGCCGCGTTCAGGAAGGCGGCGCCGAGCGCGGCCGCGGTGGCCGCCAGGCCCAGGACGGGCGCTCCGGCGAGGTACCCGACCGTGCCGACCAGGGCGAACGCGAGGCCGACCCCCTGGGCGAAGCGGGGCGGGCGGTCGTCCTCCAGCTCGGCCGGCGGGCCGAGCCGCGGGCGGACGGCCACCCGGTAGAGCCATCCGTAGGGGGAGCGGCCCGCGAGGGAGAGGGCGAAGACGGCGGCCTGGGCGGCCAGCGGCCACCAGCTGCCGGTGACCAGGACGGCGGCCAGGACGAGGGAGGTGAGCGCGGCGGCGAAGCGCGGCCCGCGCGGGTCGATCTGCACGTGGACTCCGAGGTGACGGAACGGACTGCGAGCTGACGGAGTCTCAGCGACAGTGGCTCGTCGTGACCCGGCACAGGTCGATCACTCGACGGCGGGTCAGACGGGCGGAGTCCATGGACCGGATCGTACGCCCGGCGGCGGGTGCGGCCCAGGGGTGTCCGGCAGGTGGTCGCGGGCGGCCCCGGGCCGGGGGCGTGGCCCCCTTCCGGGTGAGATGCCGCACACTGGTGCGGTGACCGGGTTGTGGGTGTGCGTCGGAGTGCTGGTGCTCGCGGGCGGATTCGGCCTGGCGAGGAAGCGGTGGGACGGGAGGGTGAAGGTGCGGACCAAGGACGCCTCGCAGGTGCTGGTGGCGGACGAGCTGGGCGCGGAGCTCGGGGAGCGGGCCACCCTGGTGCAGTTCTCCACCGCCTTCTGCCAGCCCTGCCGGGCCACCAAACGGGTGCTCGGCGAGGTGGCCCAGATGGTGCCGGGCGTGGCGCACGTGGAGGTGGACGCCGAGCTCAACCTCGACCTGGTCCGCCGGCTGGACATCCTGCGCACACCGACCGTCCTGGTCCTGGACGCGGCCGGCCGGGTGGTCCGCCGCGCCTCCGGCCAGCCCCGCCGCGCGGACGTCATAGCCGCCCTGGGCGAGGCGATCTGACGGACGGTCCGAGCCCCCGTCCGCTCGGGTGGATCTTGTCAATACCGTCCGATCTCGTTCAATCTCACAGCGGATCGGCCGCCCCGTCAGGGGGTACGCGGCGCCGCCTGGGGCAGGATGGGGCGCAGACGGCAGTGCGGTCGTCCTGGGCCCTCCGGGCCGTGGGCGGCACGGGGTGCGGAGCGCCCGGCCGGACTGCGGCAGAGCTAAGCTACTGGCCAGTAGTGACGGCTAAGCTACTCGCGAGTATGCTGCCAGCAAGTTCCGGACGGGCACAGGAATCCGCTGCCCGGAGTGGGTGCGTGGCGTGTTCGCATCCACTCGCGCGGCCGCTGCCGCCGGACGAGACCAGTACAGGAGACAGGCCGTGAGCTTGAGGATCGTTGTCTGTGTGAAGTACGTGCCCGACGCGACCGGTGACCGTCGCTTCGCGGACGACACCACCACCGACCGGGACGCCGTCGACGGCCTCCTGTCGGAGCTGGACGAGTACGGCGTGGAGCAGGCGCTCCGCATCGCCGAGGCCCACGGCGACGCCGAGGTGACCGTCCTCACCGTCGGCCCGGACGACGCCAAGGACGCGCTGCGCAAGGCGCTGTCGATGGGCGCCGACAAGGCCGTCCACGTGAACGACGACGACATCCACGGCACCGACGTGATCGGCACCTCGGCGATCGTCGCCAAGGCCCTGGAGAACGTCGGCTACGACCTGGTCGTCTGCGGCATGGCCTCCACCGACGGCACCATGGGCGTCCTGCCGGCCCTGCTCGCCGAGCGCCTGGGCGTCCCGCAGGCCACCCTGCTCTCCGAGGTCTCCCTGGAGGGCACCACGGTCAAGGGCCGCCGCGACGGCGACGCCGCCACCGAGCAGCTCGAGGCCGAGCTGCCGGCCGTGATCTCGGTCACCGACCAGTCCGGCGAGGCCCGTTACCCCTCCTTCAAGGGGATCATGGCCGCCAAGAAGAAGCCGGTCCAGTCGCTGGACCTGGACGACCTGGGCATCGAGGCGGACGAGGTCGGCCTGGCCGGCTCCTGGACCGCCGTCGAGGCCATCGCGGCCCGCCCGGCCCGCACCGCCGGCACCATCGTCAAGGACGAGGGCGAGGGCGGCAAGGCGCTGGCCTCCTACCTGGCCGAGCAGAAGTTCATCTGACCACCCGTTAGTGCCCCACGATCCATCAGGAGCAAGAAATCATGGCTGAGATCCTGGTTCTCGTGGACCACGCCGACGGTGTGGTCCGCAAGCCGGCCCTCGAACTGCTGACCCTGGCCCGCCGCATCGGCGAACCCTCGGCGGTCGTCCTGGGCGCCGGTGCCGCCGCCGCCGACATCGCCGCCAAGGCGGGCGAGTTCGGTGCGGCCAAGGTGTACGTCGCCGACGCCGACGAGTTCACCTCCCAGCTGGTCGTCCCCAAGGTCGACGCGCTGACCCAGATCGCCAAGGCCTCCGGTGCCGCGGCCGTCCTGGTCACCTCCTCCGGCGAGGGCAAGGAGGTCGCGGCCCGCGTGGCGCTGCGCCTCGAGTCCGGCATCATCACCGACGCGGTCGACCTGGAGGCCGGCGACGGCGGTCCGGTCGCCACCCAGTCGGTCTTCGCGGCCTCCTTCCAGGTCAAGTCGAAGGTCTCCAAGGGCACCCCGGTCATCACCGTGAAGCCGAACTCGACCAGCCCCGAGGCCGCCCCGGCCGCCGGCGCCGTCGAGAACGTCGCGGTCGAGTTCACCGGCAAGGCCGCCAAGGTCACCGCCCGCACCGCCCGCGTCTCCTCCGGCCGCCCGGAGCTGACCGAGGCCGCGATCGTGGTCTCCGGTGGCCGCGGCGTCGGTGCCGCCGAGGGCTTCGGCGTGGTCGAGGAGCTGGCCGACGCGCTCGGCGCGGCCGTCGGTGCCTCGCGCGCCGCCGTCGACGCCGGCTGGTACCCGCACACCAACCAGGTCGGCCAGACCGGCAAGCAGGTCTCCCCGCAGCTGTACGTCGCGGCGGGCATCTCCGGCGCGATCCAGCACCGGGCCGGCATGCAGACCTCGAAGACCATCGTGGCCGTCAACAAGGACCCCGAGGCCCCGATCTTCGAGCTGGTCGACTACGGCGTGGTCGGCGACCTGTTCGCCGTCCTGCCGCAGCTCACCGCCGAGGTGAAGGCCCGCAAGGGCTGAGCCCGCCTCCAGGCACCCGGAGCCCCCGCCGGAGCGTCACGCTCCGGCGGGGGCTCCGCCGTTCCCGCGAGCGGGCCCTTCCCGGAGGGCCCGGCCGTAGGGCGGTGGTCCGGCCGGCTGGTGGGTCAGTGGGTCAGGACCGCGTCCGGGCGCGGCCGGAGGTCACCGTGCGGGACCGCGGACACCCCGGACACCCCGGGCACCGGGGCCTGAGGGGCCGTCAGCCGCCAGCAGGTCGGTGCGTCCTCCCGGCCGAGGTCGTAGAGGCGGTACTCGGTGCGCGGGCCCGTGGCGGTGGCCAGGGTCGACTGGAGCAGCACCTGGTCCCCGTCGGTGACGGTCCGTTCCAGCCGCCGGGTGCCGGTCCGCAGCTGCCGCGGTCCGTACCCGTGTGCGCCGAACCGGCCGCACAGCCGCTCGGCGTACGCGAACTCGCCTCGGCGCCGAGCAGCGCCAGCGCCCGTTCGGTGAGGCGCCGATGGGAATCGGGGGCCGGGATCTCGTAGCGCCGCAGATGGAGCGGGGCGAAGGGCCGCTCCGGCAGGGCGCCCAGGGCGTCCCAGTGCTCGACCAGCAGGCCGTCGTGCACCCGGAACAGGTCGACCGCGCCGAGCGGGCCGCCGGGCAGGCCCTCGCAGACGCCGACCAGGACGAGGAGCTCGCCCTCGCACAGGGTCAGTTCGAGGCCGTACCGGAAGTCCGGCGGCAGCCCGGTGAGGACGGCGCCGAGCCGGTCGGCCGGGCCGGGGTCGGTCACGGCCCCGTGCTCGCGGTAGTGCGGGGCGCACAGGGCGTCGGCCGCCGCCCGGTCCAGGGTGTCGAAGGCTCGCTCGATCCGGCGGGCCAGATGGTGCGTCACACCGATCTCCTCGGCTCTGTCGTGGCGGCGCCCCGGAGTGTGCGGGGCGCGGGCTCCGGCACGTGGCGGCCGGGCCACTCTGATGCATCGGGTGGGACGGGGGACGACTCCAGTGGTCCGGGGGGAGCGGTGTGTCAAGACTGGCGCGCCGTCAAGAGGTCGTGCACCGACGCTTCTGCGGGGCGAGCGCGGAGTGCAGGGAGCGGCGCACCACCAGCGCGTGCTCCCCTGCGCCGATGAACCACCGTTCGCTGGGCGCTCACCGGCTCGTTCCACCGGGCATGACGGGATCGGCACCCCGCCGCCCGGCAGGTCGAACAGTGGAGGCCGCCATGCCCCGAACACCCCAGGACAACGTGGCCCTGCGCCTGCTGCTGGCGCAGGCCGGCTGGACCGGGGAGGAGTTCGCCCGGGCCGTCAACGCCGTCGGGCGGGAGAGCGGACTGCGCCTGCACTACCAGCGGGCCTCGGTCAGCCAGTGGCTCAGCGGTACCCGGCCCAGGCCGCCGGTGCCGCTGCTGATCGCCGAGGCGCTCTCCCGGCGGCTGGGGCGGCCGGTCGACCCCGTCGAGGCCGGGCTGGCCGGGGCCGGGGCGGGAGGTTTCGGGTCGGGAGGTGTCGGGTCCGACGGGGCGTCCTCCGACGGGACGTCGGGGGACGGGGCGGAGGCTCGGTACGCGCCGGGGCTGCTGCGGGCCGGGGCCGCGGTGTACCGCACCGCCGACCTGGAGCTGCTGCCGCCGAGGCCCGGGGTGGTCCGCCCCCGGCGCCCGGTGGAGGGCGGCGGCGAGCGGCTCGGCGGACGGCACGTGGCCTGTGTCGAGGAGCTGACCGCACAGTTCTCGTACAGCGACCACCTGACCGGCTCGGGCACCGTGCTCCGGGCCCTGAGCGGCTTCACCACCAGCGTCGCGCTGCCCTGGCTGCGGCTCAGCGCCAGCCCCGTCACCCGCCGCTCGCTGCTGGGCAGTTGTGCCCGGCTGGTCACCCTCGGCGGCTTCCTGCACCTCGACCACGGGCGGAACGGGACGGCCCAGCGCTGGTACCTCACGGCGGCCGAACTCGCCGACGAGAGCGGTGAACCGAAGACCCTCGCCCTGGTGCTGCGGGCGCTCAGCGTGCAGGCGCACCGGCTCGGCCACCACGAGGCCGCGCTCCGGCTGGCCGATCGGGCACTGTCCGTGGCGGGCCGCTCCGACCCGCGCACGCTGGCCTTACTGCACGGTCAACTCGCCCTGGCCCGCGCCTCGGTGGGCCGGCACCGGGAGGCCGTCGGGGCGATCCGGCAGGCCGAGCGGGAGCTCGACCGGGCCACCGGCCCGTGGCCCAGCATCGGCGGCTACAACGCCGCGGCCCTGGCCCACCAGCGGGCCGAGGTGCGGCAGCGCATCGGCGATCGGGCCGGGGCCCTCAGCGATCTGCGGCTCTCCACCCGGCTGCGGCCGGCCCAGGAGCCCCGGGCACAGGCGCTGGTGCTCGCCCGGCTCGGGGAACTCCACCTCGAGGCGGGGGAGTTGGACGCCGCCTGCCTGGCCTGGGAACGCTTCCTGAGCCTGCGCACCGGGCTGCGGTCCCGTCGGATCGACGAGGCCCAGGCCGCGATGCGGGCGGCCCTGCTGCCGCACCGGCGCAGCCCGCACGCCTCGCACCTGCTCAACTCCCGCTCCACGGGGGGCTTCCGGCCCTGACCGGGGGAGTCGGAGGTGGGGAGGGAGTCGGAGGTGGTGAGGCGGAGGGAGGGGGGACGGCGAGTCGGGTGATGGCGGGTGGTGGGGCGTGCGGTCATGGGGGCGGGGTCCGCCTCGCCTCCTGTTCCGCGTACGCGGTGAACGCGTAGGCGCAGCCCGTCCACACGTGGATCCGGGTGGTGCCGGTCCCGTCGGGGCCGTCTTCGGCTCGCCGCGACGCGTGGGCCACCTGCCCCAGGTCGGTGTCGGTGACCACGGGGGCCTCCCAGGTGCCGCCGAGGGTGGCGGTGGCGGTGGCGAGCGCGCCCAGAGGGTCGTCGCGGTCCAGGCCGGTGGGGCCGAGCAGGGCGCGGAGGCCGTCGGAGTCCGTCTGGATCCGGCAGCCCGGCTCGCCGATCCGGGCCCGGACCGTCCGTGCGAGTCGCTCCGCCGAGCCGGGGACGGGCACCTCGGCCTCCACGGTCACGGACACCACCATGCCGAACAGGTCGTCGAGGAGGCCGCCGAGCTCGACCGCCTCCTCGGGGGTCAGGCCGCCTTCGAGCACCAGGTCCTCGGGTTCGTCGCTCACCCGCGCGACTCTCCCAGCCGGGATCCCGGGCGGCAATGCCTTTCCCGCCCGGGCCGGGGGAGCCACTGGTGACGGGTGGGGCGCACGGGCCGTCGAGGCGAGCGCTCCGACGCTCCGTCAGCACACCACCGTGCGCCCCTGGGTGGAGACGATCCGGGGCCGGTCCGATTCCGAAGATCACGGGGTGTGCCGGGCGGGGTGTCCGGCCATCGGACCAAGGACGGAGACGGCACGTGCACCGGTCGACGAGGACGGAGTTCTTCCGAACGGAAGGCGCCATGACGGACCAGGTCACCGTGGTGACCGCGTTCGACCACCCGGCGCGGGGCACCGTTCACTGCCCGGCCGCGCCCCTGCTGGCGGCCTGGCTGGAGGTGCTCGGCATCCCGCACACGACCGGCCCGGTCGTGCCCCGGGGCGCGGCCGAACCGGCCGAGCGGCACCAGGGCCGCCCCGGCCTGCTGGCCACCACCTACCTGGACCCGGCGGGCCGCCCGGTCGGCCTGGCGGCCGCCGCGCCCGCCCGCCTCGCCGGGGCGGCCCGCCGGGCGGTGCTCGGCTTCACGGCGGCGCTGCGCACCCGCCGGGTCCTGCTGCCCGGACCGCCCGCCCCCTGCGCGGCCTGGCCGCCCGTCACCACCCCGAGGCCGCGTCCGGCCGGCGCGCCTGACGGTCCGTCGGTCCTGCCGCCGCCGGCCGTCGGTCCGCTCGCCGCCGGACGGTCCGCCGGCTGCTCCGCCGCCGTCCAGGCCCGGCGGACTGCCGACAGTCGCCTCGCGGAGGGCGAGACGCTGCTGCTGGTGGGCACCGGCACCGGCGCCTACGGCACCGGGCTGCCCCGGGTCGTGCTCCCCGGCCACCCCGAGGATTTGACGGTGGGTACGGTGGAGCAGGCCGAACGGATCGCACCGCCACCCGGAGCGGCTGGCCTTCGTCACCGCGCCCTGCACTCCCGTGCAGGAGGTGCGGGACATCCTGACGGTGCTGCGCCGCAGGTTCCCGGCCCTGCGCGGCCAGCACCCCGACCAGTGGTGCTACCGCGCCTCGGACCTGCGCGACGCGGCCGAGTCGGCGGTCCGGCAGAGCGACCTCGTGCTGCTGCTCGGCTCCTTCGGCCCGGTGCTGCCCGACTGGCTCCCGGCCGGCCGCACGGTCCGCCCGGCGGCCTGGCCGGGCTGCGGCCCGAAACTGCTCGCCGAGGCCGCCACCCTGACGGTCCTCGAACCCGTGCCGGGCCCGCCCGGCTCGCTGACCACGGCCGGGCTGCTGACGGTGCTCGGCGGTCTCGCCCGCTGAGCACGGTGGACCGCCGGCGGCCAGCGAGGTCCGTGGTGTCACGGCGGGCCTCCCCGGTGCTGTGCAGAACGCCGCCGTGTCAAGCACCCGCTGACGGAGGAACCGCAGGTCGGCGGGGTGACGGGTGGTCAGGAGCCGGTCGGCGTTCATCCGACGGATGCCCCGGGGCGGGTGGCGGCCCCGTGAACGGGCCGCCGCCGCCCGCCCGACGATGGCGGTACGACCGGACGACGACCGCTCGGTGGCGTGCCCGAGCGGAGAGTGGATGGCATCCCGATGGAAGAGCTCCAGACCGGCGCGACCAAGCCGAGGCACCTCACCTGTGCCCGCTGCAACTCCGCCGTCGAGGCGGAGTACGCGGGGGAGACGGTGGACGCCGAAGGCCGTCGGCTGCACACCTGGCGGGGCGGCGCCTGCCGGAACCCACAGTGCTCGGAGGCCGCCGGCCGGGGCATGGCGGGCCTCTGACGTCAGGGAGCCGGGGAACTGCGCGGTGGGGGACGGCAGTGCGTGCAGCTGGCTCGTTTGCCCCGATCTCGCAGTTGGCTGCCTTCCGGGCTCGCGCAGTTCCTCGCGCCCCTGGGGTGTTGCCCTGCCGTCTGTCGGTGGGTCGGTGACGGATGGGAGTGGCCTGTGGGGGCGCGGGGAACTGCGCGGTGGGGGACGGCAGTGCGTGCAGCTGGCTCGTTTGCCCCGATCTCGCAGTGGGCTGCCTTCCGGGCTCGCGCAGTTCCTCGCGCCCCTGGGGTGTTGCCCTGCCGTCCGTCGGTGGGTCGGTGGGACGCACCTCGTGGCTGGTGGGTGACGGCACGCCGGTAGAGTCCGGGCCATGGGACTCCTGACGGCACTGGACGGTGCGTACGGCGATGCCGCCGACGCCCTGGTGATCGACGGTCATCCGCTCTCCCGGGAGCACCTGCTGGGTGCCGCCGCCGCGGTGGCCGACCGGGTGGCCGGGGCCCCCGCGTTGGCGGTGCTGGCCACGCCGAGCGCGCAGACCGTGGTGGCCGTGGTGGGCGGGCTGCTGGCAGGGGTGCCGGTGGTGCCGCTGCCGCCGGACTCCGGGCCCAAGGAGCGCGAGCACATCCTCCGGGACTCGGGCGCAGCCCTGCTGGCGCAGGCCGCGGGCGCCGCGCCGGTGGACGGGATCGAGGCGCTGCCGGTGGACCTGACGGTCCGTTCGGCCGCGACGTACGCCGAACCGCCCGCCGACCGGCCCGCGTTCGTGCTCTACACCTCCGGCACCACCGGCGCCCCGAAGGGCGCGGTGATCCCGCGCTCCGCCGTGGCAGCCGGCCTGGACGCGCTGGCCGAGGCCTGGCGGTGGAGCGCCGAGGACACCCTGGTGCACGGCCTGCCGCTGTTCCACGTCCATGGCCTGGTGCTCGGCGTGCTGGGAGCGCTGCGCACCGGCAGCCGGCTGGTGCACACCGGCCGCCCCGCGCCGCAGGCGTACGCCGCGGCGGGCGGCTCGCTCTACTTCGGGGTGCCGACCGTCTGGTCCCGCGTCACCGCTGACGCGCCGTCGGCCCGCGCGCTGGCGGGGGCGCGGCTGCTGGTCTCCGGCAGCGCCCCGCTGCCCACGCCGGTCTTCGAGCGGCTGCACGCGCTGACCGGCCACGCGCCGATCGAGCGGTACGGGATGACCGAGTCGCTGATCACCGTCTCCACCCGGGCCGACGGCGAGCGCCGCCCCGGCAGCGTGGGTCTGCCGTTGGACGGGGTGCGCACCCGCCTGGTCGGCGAGGACGGCGGACCGGTCGAGCCCGACGGCGAGAGCGTGGGCGAGCTCCAGGTGGCCGGGCCGACGCTGTTCACGGGGTACCTGAACCGGCCGGACGCGGACGCCGAGGCGTGGACCGCCGACGGCTGGTTCCGCACCGGGGACGTCGCGGTGGTCGAGCCGGACGGCTTCCACCGGATCGTCGGCCGGGCCTCGGTGGACCTGATCAAGAGCGGCGGCTACAAGATCGGCGCCGGCGAGGTGGAGGCCGCGCTGCGCGACCACCCCGCGGTGGCCGACGCGGCCGTGGTCGGTGCGCCCGATCCGGACCTCGGTCAGACCGTGGTCGCCTACGTCGTCGCCGACGGTTCGGTGACGGGCGATCAGCTCACGGCCTTCGTGGCGCAACGGCTCTCCGTGCACAAGCGGCCCCGGCGGGTGGTGCTGGTGCCCGACCTCCCGAGGAACGCGATGGGCAAGGTGCTGAAGAAGCGGCTGCCCGAGTTGGACTGAGCTCCCGGCCCGGTGGGCAGGCGTGCCTGCCCTGAACAGGTCAGGAAGCTGGCGCGTGCGGCTGACACATGCCGTACGGCCGGGAAGCGACGGTCGCCCGACCGGGCAGGCATGGGCCGGGTCCGGGCGGGGGACGACCGGGAGGTGAGGGCCGGTGCACGACCGGCGAAGGGCGGGGGAAACGTGATCGTCTGGGTCAACGGGACGTTCGGCGCGGGCAAGACCAGCGCCTGCCGGGAACTGGTCGGCCTGCTGCCGGGCAGCGTGCTCTACGACCCCGAGCTGGTCGGCTACGGCCTGCGGCACATCCTGCCGCCGGACCGGATGGCCACCGTCTCGGACTTCCAGGACCTGGCCGCCTGGCGGCGGCTGGTGCCCGAGGTGGCGGCGGCCCTGCTGGCCGAGGTGCCCGGGCCGCTGGTGGTGCCGATGACGCTGCTGCGCGAGGACTACCGGGACGAGATCTTCGGCGCGCTGGCCGCCCGCGGCCTGGCCGTCCACCACCTGGTGCTGGACGCCGACGAAACGGTCCTGCGCGAGCGGATAGCCGCCCGCGAGGAGTGCCCCGACGACCCGGCCGCCAGCGCCCGGCTGCGGAGCTGGTGCGAGGAGCACCTGCCCCAGTACCGTGCCGCCCGCCGCTGGCTCAGCCGGGACGCCCACCTGGTGGACACGACCGGACTGACGCCCCGTCAGACCGCCGAACGGCTCGCCGAACTGGTCGAGCAGGGCACCGCGCGCTGCCCGATCGTGCAGAGCGCCGACTCCACCGGCGACACCGTGGCCGCCGCCGTCCTGCTCTTCGACGACCAGGACCGGGTGCTGCTCGTCGACCCGGTCTACAAGCCCGACTGGGAGTTCCCCGGCGGCGTGGTCGAGCGTGGTGAGGCCCCCACCGACGCCGCCCTGCGGGAGACCGTCGAGGAGCTCGGCCTGCGGCTGGAGGCCTCCGCGCTGCGGCTGCTCGCCGTCGACTGGGAGCCGCGCACCGGTCCGCGCCGCGGCGGTCTGCGGCTGATGTACGACGGCGGCCACCTGGACGCCACTGCCCGGGCCGCCCTGCGGCTGCCCGCCGAGGAGCTGCGCGGCTGGCGCTTCGTCACCCTGGACGAGGCCGCCGGTCTGCTCCCGCCCAACCGGCTGCGGCGCCTGGCCGCCGCGCTCGACGCGCGCGAGCGCGGCGAACTCCGCTACCTGGAGGCCGGACTGCCGGCCGCGGTGGGAGCGGGAGCCTGACCCGGCTCGACGCACAGCACGAACCGCACGAACCGCACGAACAGCACGGAACGGAACGGAACCGATGGACGACGGCTGGAAGAAGGACCGGATCGGCGCGGCGCTGCGGGGTGAGAACCCCACGGTGCTGCGCCGGCTCCCCGGCGGCTTCGCCGTGATCGGCGACGTGCAGTTCCTTCCCGGGTACACGGTCCTGCTCGGCGAGGACCCCGCCGCCGGACGGCTCTCCGACCTGACCCGCCCTCAGCGCACCGCCTTCCTGGACTCCATGGCCCTGCTCGGCGAGGCCGTCGAACGGGCCTGCGCCCGCCTCGATCCGGCCTTCCGCCGGGTCAACCTGGAGATCCTCGGCAACACCGACCCGTTCCTGCACGCCCACGTCTGGCCCCGCTACGACTGGGAGCCCGCCGACAAGGTCGGCCACCCCGTCTGGCTCTACCCGCGCGAGCACTGGACCGGGCCGGCCCACGCCCTCGGCCCGCGGCACGACGCGCTGCGCAGCGCGATCACCGAGGAGCTCGACCACCTCGGGGACGCACCGTGAACGACGACCGCACCGTGGAGTTCGTGCCCCGGGACGAGCGGATCAGGCTGACCGTGCTCGCCGTTCTGCTGCTGGCCTTCGGGCTGCCCCAACTGCCGGAACTGGTGCGGGCCTGGGGCGTCCCCGAGGACGAGCTGATCCACTTCCCGCAGTGGATGTTCTGGCTGATGTTCGGCGGCCCCGTCGCGGTGGGCCTGGCCCTGCTCGGCCGGGTCGGCCTGCTCGGCCTCCGCGCCGACGCGCAGGGACTGGTCAACCGGTCGCTGGTCGAGACCCGGACGACGCCGTGGTGCGAGGTGGCCGCCATCGGGTACCGCCCGCGCCACACCTGGGGCCCGGCCGGAGCCGCCGGCCTGGTCCTGACGGACCGCCAGGGCCGGGACACCCACCTCGCCTCCACCGCCCCGTCGCCCGGGGACGGCGCCGCCCAGGAGGCCCGGCTGTCGCGACTCCACGCACTGCACACCGGCCACCTGACGGCGTGTCCGAGCTGCGGCTCCTAGCATCGGCGGTGTGCCCTTCACCTTCAGCCACCCCGCCGCCGTCCTGCCGCTGCTCGGGCGCGGGTCGTGGGTGGCCGCCGGGCTGGTGGCGGGGGCGATGGCGCCGGACGTGCCGTTCTTCGCCGAGTCGGTGCTGCGGGGGAGTTACCGCTACGGCGGGCTGACGCACCGGTGGTGGGCAGTGCCGACGGTGGACGTGGTGATCGCAGGGGCGGCGGCGGCCTGGTGGTACGGGGTGGTCCGGCCCGAGCGGCGGAGCGCGGCGCCGCTCGGGTGGTTCGCCCTCTCGGCGGCCGTCGGGGCCGGCACCCACGTGCTCTGGGACTCCTTCACCCACGAGGGCCGCTGGGGCGTCCGGGTCCTTCCGGTGCTCGACACCCGGGTGGCCGGCGTCCCCCTCCACACCGTGCTCCAGTACGGCACTTCGCTCCTCGGCCTGGCCGCCCTGGCCCCGCACCGCTCCGCCCTCGGCCGCGTGACCCCCGGCGCCGCCGCCGTCCTGACCGCGGCCGCCGCCGCGGGCGCCCTGCACCGCCTGGCCCGCCACGAACGCGGCCGGATCGACGAGCTCTGCTTCGGCGCCGGCACCGGCGCGGCCCTCGGCGCGACGCTGCTCGGCGCCCTGCGGCGGTCAGCCCCGGCGGGCCGCCGCCCGTAGGTCGGCCAGGGTGAGCACCCGGTAGCGGTCCTCCTGGTTAGTCGAGGACCTGCTGGTCCTCCTCCCAGCTGCCGGGGCTGAGCAGGACGGTGGTGATCGCGGACATGCTCCCATGATGACGGAGAGCGTGCCCGGCCCGGCAGCCGGGCCGGGCCGGCGGAGGGTGGGTCAGGCGGTGCGGGCGGCGGCGTAGTTGCGGAGGAAGAGGGCCTCGGTGAGGGACATCTTCTCCAGTTCCCGCGGGTCGACGCTCTCGTTGACGGCGTGGATCTGGGTGGTGGGGTCCTCGACGCCGATGAGGATGATCTCGGCTTCGGGGTAGAGGGTGCGCAGGGTGTTGCAGAGCGGGATGGAGCCGCCCTCGCCGGAGACGACCATGGGGGTGCCGAAGGACTCCCGCATGGCCTCGGCCATCGCGGCGTAGGCGGGGCCGCTGGTGTCGGCGCTGAACGGGGAGCCGCTGCCGAGCCGCTCGACCACGGCGTGGGCGCCGAGCGGGACGGCCGCCTCCAGGTGGGCCACCAGGGCGTCCTGGGCGGCCTTCACGTCGGTGCCCGGCGGGACGCGCAGGCTGACCCGGGCCGTGGCGGCGGACTGGACGGAGGAGGCGCCGCCGACCACCGGCGGGCAGTCGATGCCGAGCACGGTGACGGCCGGGCGGGCCCAGAGGCGGTCCGCCACGGTGCCGGTGCCGGTGAGGGCGACGCCGTCCAGCACCTTGGCGTCGGCGCGGAACTGCTCCTCGGAGTACTGGACGCCCTGCCAGGTCTGACCGGTGGTCAGACCTGCCACCGCGCAGTCGCCGTTCTCGTCGTGGAGCGAGGCGAGCACCTTGACCAGGGCCTGCAGCGCGTCGGGGGCGGCGCCGCCGAAGGCGCCGGAGTGCAGGTTCCCGGCCAGGGTGGTGATGCTGATCGAGGCCTCGGCGATGCCGCGCAGCGAGGCGGTGACGGTGGGCAGGCCGGGGGCGAAGTTGCCGGTGTCGCCGATCACGATCACGTCGGCGGCGAGGAGTTCGGGGTGGGCCTCGGCGTAGCGCTCCAGGCCGCCGGTGCCCTGCTCCTCGGAGCCCTCGACGATCACCTTGAGGCCGACGGGGTAGCCGCCGTCCACCTGCCGCAGCGCGCGCAGGGCGGTGAGGTGCATCAGGACGTTGCCCTTGCAGTCGGCCGCGCCGCGCCCGTACCAGCGGCCGTCGCGCTCGGTCAGCTCGAAGGCGGGGGAGTGCCAGCCGGACTCGTCCAGCGGGGGCTGCACGTCGTAGTGCGAGTAGAGCAGTACGGTCGGGGCACCCGCCGGTCCGGGGAACTCGGCGTAGACGGACTGGGTGCCGTCGGGGGTGTCCAGCAGCCGGACGTCCGTCAGGCCCTCGGCGGCGAAGGCGTCGGCGACCCACCGGGCGGCCTTGTGGCACTCCTCGACGGGGAACTGGCGGGGGTCGGCGACGGAGGCGAAGGCGACCAGGTCGGTGAGGTCGGCCTTGGCCCGCGGCATCAGGTCGCGGACGGCCGTCGCCAGGGACTGCTCGGTCATCAGGAGTGCTCCGGGGGTGGGGAGGGCACCGTGGGAAACCAGGTGTTCGGGTGGTTTCGATCATAGGCCGCCACTCCTGGAGGGCTGGATCCTCCGCAGGTCCGGCGCACTAGGATTGCTGCCTGTGACTGACACCGGTAGCACCCTCGGCCAGGACCTCTCCGACCAGCCCGCCGTGCCCGGGCCCGATCCTGACGCCGCGTCGGACGCCGTGGCGCGGGAGCAGGACCCGCTGGGCGGCGTGTGGGACGTGGTGGTGGTCGGCGCGGGCCCGGCCGGATCCTCGGCCGCGTACGCGGCGGCGAAGCAGGGGCGCCGGGTGCTACTGCTCGACAAGGCCGAGCACCCCCGGTACAAGACCTGCGGCGGCGGCATCATCGGCCCCTCCCGGGACAGCCTGCCGGAGGACTTCAAGCTCCCTCTGCAGGACCGGGTGCACGCGGTCACCTTCGCGCTCGGCGGCCGCTTCACCCGCACCCGTCGCTCGAAGCGGATGCTCTTCGGCCTGGTGAACCGGGGACGAGTTCGACCTGCGTCTGGTGCAGTCCGCCGAGCAGGCCGGGGCGGTGCTGGTCACCGGCGTCACGGTCAGCGGGGTCGAGCAGCCCGAGGGCCCCGGCCTCGGCAGCGGACGGACCGTCACCGTCACCACGGCGGACGGCCGCCGGATCGAGGCCCGCGCGGTGGTCGGCGCCGACGGCAGCGCCAGCCGGATCGGCCGCCACGTCGGGGTCTCCTTCGACCAGATCGACCTCGGCCTGGAGGCGGAGATCCCCGTCCCCGAGCAGGTCTCCCGGGCCTGGGAGGGCCGCATCCACCTGGACTGGGGGCCGCTGCCCGGCAGTTACGGCTGGGTCTTCCCGAAGACCGACTCCGGCTCGTTGACCGTCGGGGTCATCTCGGCCCGCGGCGACGGCGAGGCGACGAAGCAGTACCTGGCCGAGTACATCCGGCAGTTGGGCCTGAGCGGGTTCACCCCGAGCGTGGAGTCCGGCCACCTGACCCGCTGCCGGGCCGAGGACTCACCGCTCTCCAAGGGGCGGGTGCTGGTCGCCGGCGACGCGGCCGGGCTGCTGGAGCCGTGGACCCGGGAGGGCATCTCGTACGCGCTGCGGTCGGGCCGGCTGGCCGGCGAGTGGGCGGTCAAGGTGGCCGAGGCGGACGGCACGACGGACGTCCGCCGGCAGGCGCTCAACTACGCCTTCGCCGTCAAGGCCGGGCTGGGCGTGGAGATGCGGGCCGGCAAGGTGATGCTCGGCGCCTTCGAGAAGCGGCCGCACCTCTTCCACGCCGCCGTCTGCCTGGTCGGCCCGGCCTGGCGGGCCTTCGCCCGCACCACCCAGGGGCACACCACCTTCGCCCAGATCATGCGTGACTACCGGGCGGCCCGCCGGCTGGCCTCGGTCGCCGCGCGCTGAGGAAGTGGTGATGCCGGGGGCGCGGGGCCCTGCTGATCGGCGGCTCCGCCGCGGGGCGCGCGGGGGAACGGCAGTACGTGCAACCGGCTGACGTGCCCCGATCTCACGCTGGTCCGCCTTCCGTACCCGCGCCCGCGCGGCGGAGCCGCAGGTCAGCAGAGCCTCGCGCCCCCGGGGTGACCACCGTCACCAGCCAGGTGCTGCCGTTCCCCTGCGGGACGCCTACTGCGCCCAGGGGGCCGGGCGGCGCTCCAGGAAGGCCCGCATGCCCTCCTGGGCCTCCGCGGAGCCGAACAGCCGCGCCGACTGGGCGACGCGCTCCTCGGCGTCCTGCTCGAACGACGCGACCACCCCGGCGTTGGCGAGCCGCTTGGTCTCGGCCAGGCCCTGCGGCGAGCACAGGCGGAAGGCGTCCAGGAAGACCTTGAGCGCCGCCGCCACGTCCTGCGTCGCCTCCGTGACCAGGCCGATCCGGGCCGCCTCCACCGCGTCGAAGGTCTCGCCGGTGAGGTAGTACCGCGAGGCGGCGCGCGGGTCGAGCTTGGGCCGCAGCGGGAGCGAGATGACCGCCGGGGCCAGACCGAGGCGGACCTCGGTGAAGGCGAAGGTGGACTGCGGGCCGGCCACCACCAGGTCCGCGGCGCCGAGCAGGCCGAGGCCGCCCGCCCGGACGTGGCCGTCGACCGCCGCGACCACGGGCTTGGGGCAGTCCACGAGGGCCCGCTGGAGGTCGACCAGCCCGCGCGGTCCGACCGTCGGGTCGTCGCCGGTGGCCTCGGAGAGGTCGGCCCCGGCACAGAACACCTTGCCGGTGTGGCCGAGCACGACCGCCCGCACGCCGGGGTCGGCGGCCGCGTCGGCCAGACCCCGCGTCAGTTCCGCCATCAGCCGGGTGGAGAGGGCGTTGCGGTTGTGCGGGGAGTCCAGCTCCAGGGTGGTGACGCCATCGGCGGTGGTGACGCGGACGAACGGTACCTCGCGGGTCATCGCGGCTGTCCTGCTTTCCGACTGAGGGTGTTTCGGACTGAGGGTGTTTCGGACGTGGGCCGGGCGGGCGGGCCGGGTGGGCCCGGGCCCACCCGGCCGGTGACAGGACTCTGACACGCCCACCCCGCCCCCGGCCAGAGCACCACGGCGATCACGTCACCGTGGCTCCCGTCACACCGGCGGTCGCCCGCCGCACCACCACCGGCATGGCCAGCGCCGCCACCGCGAAGACCACCCCGGTCATCACCCATCCGGCCAGCCCGAGCGGCAGCACCAGCGTGGTGACCAGCACCGGACCGAGCATCAGCGCCGCCGCCTGCCCGGAGTTGAAGACGCCCTGGTAGACGCCGTGCCGCCCCTCCTGCGCGAGTTCGTAGCTGAGCGCCCACGCCGCCGCCTGGGTGGTGACCTCCCCCAGCCCCTGGAGCAGCACCGCGCCGACCACCAGCAGCGCGGCGGCCCAGCCGGGCAGCCCGTGGGCCAGGCCGAGCACCACCCAGCAGAGCCCGACCAGCAGACCCCCGTACCGGAAGACCCGGCCCGCCCCCGCGACGGTCCCGGTGCCCCGGGCGGCCCGCACCTGGAGCAGCACCACCATCAGGGTGTTGACGATCAGTGAGCCGGCCACCAGCACCCGGGGCGCCTCGGTGTGGTCGACGATCCAGAGCGGCACGCCCACCTCCAGCAGGGGGAACTGCAGGCAGAGCACCGCGTTGAGCAGGGTGACGGCCAGGAAGGTCCGGTCCCGAAGCGCCGGGTTGCGCCCGCCCGGCCCCGCCTCCTCCGGGCCGGCCCCGGCAGCGCGCTCCACCGGCGGGACGGCCAGCGCGTAGAGCACCGCCACGACCGCGAAGCTCGCCGCGTCGGCCAGGATCGCGGTCACGTAGGCGCCCGGGGTGTCCACGTGCAGCACCAGCGCGGCGGCGGCCGTGCCGAGGCCGATGCCCACGTTGGTGACCACCCGCAGGTACGCCCGCCCGACCACCCGCCGCTCGGGCGGCAGCACCTCGGCGTAGAGCGCGCTGCGGACGGCGGCCGAGCCGCGGTCGGCGGTGGCCACCACGCAGGCCAGCGGCAGGAAGAGCGCGTAGTCGCGGACCACCGCGTAGCCCACCATGCCGACCGCCTCCACGGTGACCAGCCCGATCAGCACCGGCCTGACGCCCCACCGGTCGGCGGCCCGCCCCGCCGGGATGCCGGCCAGCACCCCGCAGATCCCCGCCAGGGTGAGCGCGAGGCCGACCCGGGCGGGGCCGAAGCCGAGCACCCGGGTGAAGTAGAGGACCCCGAGGGCCATGGACAGCCCGTTGCCGAGGCAGTTGACCAGGGTGATGCCGGAGAGCCGGCGGATCGTCCGGTCCGGGTGGAGCAGGCGGTCCCGGAGGCGCTCGCGGGCAGGGGAGGGCCGGGGCCCGAGGGTGGTGGAGGTCATGCACCGATCCCACCGCCTGCGGGCCGGGCGCGTAACTGATTTAGGGTATGGCTGAATCGTCGGCCCGTTGGTGGGGGAAATGCACCGGTTCCGGCTCAGCACCGAGGCGTTGGCCAACGCCTCCTTCGCCCTCTCCCCGCTCCAGGAGACCGCGCTCGGCCTGCGGCTGTGGACCCACCCCGGCCGTTACCCCGTGCAGGCACCCTGGGCCGAGGTGCTCCGCCCCGCCTTCGAACGGCTGCCGGGCGCGCCGCTGCTGCTCTCCCTGGTGGGCCGCAACCGGTACGTGCCGGACTTCCTGACGCCCCGTCCGACCACCCCGCAGCCCGACTTCCACGCCGAGCTGGCGGTGGTCCGCGCCCTGCCGCCCGAGCGGCTGGCGGTGGAGCTGCGCGCCGCCCACCTGCCGCACGAGCAGCCGCTGCCGCCGCTGCTGGCCGAGGGCCTCGCGCGCGACCCGGCGGAACTCCTCGCCCGGATCGCCGACGCGCTGGCGCAGTACTGGGAGGACTGCCTCGCCCCGCTCTGGTGGCCCCGGGCCCGGCCGGTGCTCCAGGCGGACCTGGTGCACCGCTCCCGGATCTTCGCCGAACGCGGCGCGGCGGCGCTCTTCGCGGACCTGGACCAGCGCCTGGAGTGGGCGGACGGCGTCCTGACGATCCATCGGGACTGGGGCGACGCGGACACCGACATCACGGTGGCCGCGCGGGGGCTGGTCTTCACCCCGACCTGCTTCGCCCGGGGCGCGATCACCTCGATCAGCCACGACTACCCGCCGTCGATCGTCTACCCCGCCCGGGGCCAGGGCGCGATGTCCCCCACCCCGCAGGCACCGCCGGCCCCGGCCGCCCTCGAACTCCTCCTCGGCGCCCCCCAAGGCCCGCCTGCTCGCCCTGCTCGCCGAACCGGCCTCCACCACCGAACTCGCCGCCCGCCTCGGCGTCACCCCCGGCGCGGTCAGCCAGCACCTCTCGGTCCTGCACGCCACCCGCCTGGTCACCCGCACCCGCAGCGGCCGCCTGGTCCTGTACACCCGCAGTCCCCTCGCCGACGAACTCCTCGGCTGACGGCGGCCCGGTCGGCGCCCGCCCCGGTGTCGCGTCCCGGCCGCTCCTCACCCAGCGCCCGCAGCGGGGCTGCGAGCCGGGGAGCGGGGAGCGGCCGGCCCTCCCCGAGGCCCCGGAGGATCGGCAGGCCGAGTCCGTCCATGACGGCCGAGGTGGCGGGTGGCGGCGGTGGAGGTGAGGACGCCGACGAGGTAGCCGTCGTCGTCGACGACCGGCCAGACCGTCAGGTGCTTGATCCGCATCGCGAGGACGGCCAGCACCAGGTCCATCGCGGGCCAGGTGAACGGACCGCGCTGGTGGCCGACTTCGCGCACCCGGGTGCGCAGGGTGTACCAGGAGGAGGCGTGGAACGCGTGCAGTCCGCTGCGGGTGACCAGGCCGTGGCAGCGGCCGTCGTGGTCGCGCACCACGAGGTAGTCCACGTGGGCCGCGCGCAGGACGTCCTCCGCCCGTTCGACGGTGCTGTCCGTCGTGATCTGGTACTCCCACGGCACCATCGCATCGCCGACCGTGGGCCGTCTCGTCACCTCGTGCGGCCGGGTGGGGCCGGTGCCCGGGACGGACCGGACGCCGAGGACGGACGGCGTGCTGAGGGTGAGGGCGGACTGGATGTCGCGCGCGGTCTGGGTGGTCACGGTGTTCACCGTTGCCTGTCCCCCGGACGGGGTACGAGGTGCCCGGGTCGTCACCCAGAACGAGGCCGGATCGACTACCGGAGTGCGAAGTGCCCTGGATGCCCCCTACCCTACGTCCCCGTCCGCCCCGGCGGGCATCACCGCGCAGTAGGGTTGGCAGCAGCCGAGGAACGCGCACGCCGGCACCGCACCGGTGGCCCCTGGGCCTGAGAGGTCCTGAACCCAGGGACCGGAACGCGGACCACGTGATGCAGATTCCGCTCCCCACCCCCTCTTCGTCCGGCTCGTGGACCGTTCCGGTGTTCCCGCTGCTGCCGCGCCTCTCGCTGGAACCGACCCTGGCACGCGACGGCGTCTTCGACGGTGCCTGGTGGCCCCGCTCGGGCCACCTCCTGGACGAGCTCCCGGACTTGATCACTGCTCTGACCCGCCACCTCGGCCGCATCGTCCGCGTAGGCCTGGACACTTCGGCCTGGGACGAGGCTCCGCGCTCCCTGGAGGTCGACGGACTGGCCGTCAGGATCGGCCGGTACTCCGGCAGCACGGCCACGATCAGCCTCACCTGCGGCTTCCAGGACCACTACCTCCTCCTGGTGGTGCCGCCGCGCACCGCTCCGGCGGCCGCGCGGGCCGCGATGGCCGGAGCCGCGAGCACCGGCAACCACACCCCCGCCGCCGAGCTCCTGCCGGCCCCGGGCCGATGACCGTACGACGGGTCGGGAGGCCGGCCCGGACCGAGCGGCCGGAGTGCGGCGGAGCGGCTCGGCCGCGTCGCTCGCAGTCGGCCGGTACCCGTCCGGAGGCCCGCCGGCCCTCCCGGGGACGCCGACGCCGGGCGGAGCGGCTGCGGGCCGCCCCGCCCGGCGCCGGGCCGGGGTCCGGGTCAGGCGTTCGCGCAGATCACGAAGACGCTGATGCCGACCGAGCTGGTGTTCCCCTGGCGACCGAGGCCGACCCAGCCCCGCCCGTCGTCGGTCGGGAAGCTGCCGACCAGGGTGGCGTCGTTGCCGCGCGCTTCGGCCCCGCCGCCGAGGGCTCGCTTGCCGGCCGGGCAGGAGACCGTACGTCGCTGGAAGTTGGGCACGTTGGCGTTCGGCAGCGTCACCAGCTGGATGCCGTCCACGGCCCGGACGGCGGCGGCCGGCTCGGCCCGCTGCTCCGAGCCGGCCGCCCGGTCCTCGGCACCGGCCTGGGCGGCGATGCCCATCCCGACGGTCAGCGCCACCGCCAGCAGACCCGCCCCGAACGCTCGCTTGTTCCGCAGCATCTCTGATCCCCTTCCGAGCGGCGAGCCGATCGGTTCGGACTCGCACCACCAAGCGCATCGGCCGCCCACCCCAGGGGAGTTGAGCCAAACCCCACCCCAGGGCGAACCGGAAGCACGGGCCCACGAACCATCCGCCCGCCGCCCGGCCCCGCACCCGGTGGGCGTACGGCGGGTAGCGTGGTGCGGATGGATCACGACAAGGGCCTGGACGCCGACGGACACTTCGTCAGGGAGGGCTCGCTCGACCGGGTGCAGCCGGAGTTCGCCGGGCTGGTCGACGCGGCCCGAGCCGCGATCGTGGAGACGTACGGTCCGGACCGGCTGCACAGCGGCTACCTCTACGGCTCCGTCCCGCGCGGCACTGCCCGGCCCGGCCGCTCCGACCTCGACCTGCTGCTCGCCCTGCACCGCCCGCCCACCGCGGCCGACCGCGCCGACGCCGACCGGACGGCCGCGCGGCTGGACGCCGCGCACCCGGAGGTGGACGGCGTCGGGGTGCTGCTCTTCGACACCGCCACCCTGCTGAGCGAGCCGGAGCGGTACGACCTCGGATGGTTCCTGGCCTGCCTCTGCACCCCGCTGCTCGGCCCCGACCTGGCCGCCGACCTGCCCCGCTACCGGCCGAGCTCGCTGCTGGCCCGGGAGACCAACGGCGACTACCCGCTCCACCTGGTCCGATGGCGGGGCGGGCAGGGGACGGTGCGCGGCATCTGCCGAGTGACCGTCAGGAGCGCGTTCACGCTGGTGATGCCGCGCTGGGGCGGCTGGACCAGCGACCTGCTGCGCTCGGCCGAGATCGCCGGGTCGTACTACCCCGAGCGCGCGGAGCAGCTGCGCACCGTGGCGCTGGCCGCGCTGGACCCCGTCCCCGACGAGTCCGCCCGACGGCTGGTCACCGAGGAGCTCGGACCCTGGCTGGCCGCGGAGTACACCGCCGTGCACGGCACCAAGGCGCCCCGGCCCTGACGGGTCGGTGCGCGCGGTGGCCGACCGCTCCCACCTGGTGTGACCTTGCTCCCTCCGCCCTGCCCGGCGGCGGAGCGGACCGATAGCGTGGGGCGCATGTCGAACTCCAGCTCGCTGCTCACCGCCGTCCGCGACCGAGGCCGCCGTGCCGCCGGGCGGCTGGTGCACCGCGGCTGGGGGCTGGTGCAGAAGCTCGGTGCGGTCTCCAACCGGAACCCCGGGCCCTACCGCTTCCGGGAGTTGGGGGACGGGACCAAGCTGGCCTTCCCGCTCGGGGCGGTCTTCAACGAGCAGTGGATCACCATCGGCCCGTTCTCGATCATCGGCGAGCGGGTCACCATCTCGGCGGGTTTCCTGCCCGGGCTGGACCTCGGGCCGGAACCGATCGTGCGGATCGGCGGGGGGTGCGTGATCGGCCGGGGCAGCCACGTCGTCGGCCACGAGTCGATCACCCTCGGGGACGACGTCTGGACCGGCCCGTACGTCTACATCACCGACACCGCGCACTCGTACCACGACACCGACCTGCCGATCGGCAAGCAGTGGCCGCGCAACGCGCCGGTGGAGATCGGCTCCGGGTCGTGGATCGGCACCGGGGCGGTGATCCTGCCGGGCGCCCGGCTGGGGCGCAACGTGGTGGTGGCGGCCGGATCGGTGGTCAACGGGGAGGTGCCCGACCACGCGGTGGTGGCCGGGGCGCCGGCCAAGGTGGTGCGCAGCTGGTCCGAGCTGGACGGCTGGCAGCCGCCGCTGCGGCACGAGCCGCCGACGGCGATCCCGGAGGGGGTCACCGCCGAGCAGCTGCGGGCGCTGATCGGCTGGGACCTGCGGCTGCCGGGGGAGGGTAGGGCCTCCTGACCCGGCGTCAGGCCGGCCGGCGGTACCCGCAGCAGCTCGGCGGTGCTCAGGCCGGTCGGCGGGCCTCGATCAGGAAGCGGGCGGAGTGGGCGACGAACGGGCCCTCCGCCTCGATCCGCCCGTGCAGCTCGCGCAGCCGGTCGCGGTACTTCTCCACGGTGAAGCCCGGCACCATCCAGACCACCTTGCGCAGGAAGTAGACCACCGCGCCGATGTCCAGGAACTCGGTGCGCAGCCGCTCCGGCCGAAGGTAGACCACCTCCAGCCCGGCCGCCCGGGCCTGCTCGGCCTCGTCCTCGGGGTGGCGGGCCCGGCGCACCTCCTCCGGGAGCGGCCCGAGGAAGTACTCCACCAGCTCGAAGACGCTGGCCGGGCCGACGTGCTGGGCGAGGTAGCTGCCGCCCGGGCGGAGCACCCGGTGGATCTCCTCCCACCAGGGGCGCACCGGGTGACGGCTGGTCACCAGGTCGAAGGCGGCGTCCGCGAAGGGCAGCGGCGGCTCGTCCTGGTCGGCCACCACCGCGACGCCCAGCGGGTGCAGCCGGGCGGTGGCCTTGGCGACGTTCGGCGGCCAGGACTCGGTGGCCACCATCAGGGAGGGGAACGGGGCGGCGCCGGCGAGCACCTCACCGCCTCCGGTCTGCAGGTCCAGCGCGGCCCGCACTCCGGGCCGGGCCAGCCGGGCCCGGAGCGTGCGCTGGTACCCCCAGGACGGTCGCTGCTCGGTGGCACGGCCGTCCAGCCAGGAGAAGTCCCAGCCGTCGACGGAGACGGACTCGGCCTCGGCGACGAGGTCCTCGAAAGTACGTGACATAACGGGATCATCGCGTGCGAAACGGACCGGCGGCAAACGAATTCGCCGCCGGTCCGCCCGGGGTCCCCCCTGTTCGGCCCCGGGTACTGGGGGAGGTGGAGCCGGAGGGGCCTCGGTCAGAGGCGCTGCCAGAGCGCCGGGACGTTCGGCGGCTCCCAGCCGGGGTAGGCGGTGTGGGCCTGCAGGCAGCGGTAGGTGACGCCGTTGTAGGTGACCTGGTCGCCCGCCTTGTAGCTCGCGCCGGCCTTCCAGGTGGTGGTGCCACCGGTCGGGCTGGGGGACGGGCTCGGCGTTCCGGGCGAGGACGGCGACGGCGAGGGGGACGGGGTCTGCGGCACGTTCAGCACGAAGTCGTACGTGCCCTCCTTCGCCGAGCCGATCTGACGGACGTTCATCAGCAGCCGGGCGTCGAAGATGGTGTCGGTGCTGTTGCGGGGCTCGTTCGGGAAGTACAGCTGGGTGGTGAGGATCGGCCGGTTCGGGGCCTGCACCTTGACGTGGATGTGGCGGGTGCGCCCCGGGTAGAGGCCGGGCACGATCGTGGTGAGGCTGAACGCGCCCTGGGCGTTGGTGAACTGGTGGCCGCGGAAGGTGAAGCCGGTGTTGTCGTAGGCGCCGTTCACGTCGGCCTGCCAGAAGTCCAGCAGGGCGCCGGCGATCGGCAGGCAGGCCGAGCCGAAGACGTAGCCGCTGACGGTCAGCCGGGTGCCCGGGGTGCTGTCGGTGATCAGCGAGCTGCGCAGCGGGGAGTTGGGCTTGAAGTACGGGCCCTCGGTCTGCGGGATCGTCGGGTCGTCGTGGTCGTCGCAGAACGGCGTGGGCTCCAGGTCTGCGCCGGTGCCCCGCTGGTCGCGGGCCAGGGCGCGGCCGGTGCCGATCAGCAGCGGGGCGGCGCCGGCCACGGCGAGGCCCTTGAGCATGGTCTTGCGGCTGAACCGGCGTTGGCCGGGCTCGGCCTCGGTGCCGGGCAGCTCGGGGTCGTGCTGTGCGGACATGGCGGTGGAACCTCCGGTGTGGGGGCATGACCACTGTGGGGGCGCGGTCATGACAGCCGACGGGCGGGCAGCAGTGAACCTACGGGCCGTCGGGGAGGCTCGCGATGGACGGCAGCCGGGGATCGTGGTGAATTTCTCCGACGCCCCGCTCACCGCCCCGCTCGGCGGCCCAGCCGCCCGGTTCGGCGGCCCGGCCGCGGAACTCGCCGGGGCTCATTCCGGTCTCCCTCCGGAAGAAGCGGCAGAAGTACGCCGGGTCCTCGAAGCCGCTCTCCCTGGCGACCTGACGGACCGTCAGGGAGGTGCGGGCGAGCAGCAGCTTGGCCCGCATGGTCTGCCGCTGGCGGATCAGCCGGCCGGGCGTGCGGCCGGTGGCCTGCTTCACCAGCTCGTGCAGGTGGCCGGGGGAGACGCCGAGCTCGCGGGCGCAGTCCGCCACCGAGCGCCCCGGCTCGGCGATCAACCGGCCGAAGGCGGCGGCCAGTTCGGCGGCCCGGCCGGGCGCGGCGGCACCGCCGTCCGGGGTGGCGGCGGAGGCGGCGCGCAGCGCGCGGACGACCAGGATGTGCAGGTAGGAGCGGAGCATCCCCGCGTACCCCTCCGCCAGGGTGCGGTACTCGCGGTCCAGTTCGCGGAACAGCGCGGCCACTTCGCCGGCGGCCGGGCCGAGGTCGCGCCAGGGGCGGGTGGCCAGGGTGCGCAGCGCGGTGACGTCCTCCGGATGGGAGAGCAGGAAGTCCTCGTCGAACAGCAGGACTTGGCCGGTCAGGCCGTCCGCCGCCTCCCAGTGGTGCAGCTGGCCGGGGGCCACCACGTACAGTTGCGGCGGCTCCAGCGGCCAGTGCGCCAGGTCCACCACGTGGGTGCCGCGGCCGCCGGTGACGTGGACGATCTCGTAGAAGGTGTGCCGGTGCGGGAAGTCGGCCCTGGACAGCGCTCCGATGGTGTCGAAGGAGCCGATGGCGAACGGCAGCACCTGGGGCTCGGGCACCTGTAACCGGTGGACGGGGAACTCGACGGTCATCCGTGGAGTCTGCCGCCGGGGGCCGTCAGTGGTCCAGACCAGAGTGTGATCGGTCAGGCCCGCAGGGCGGCGTGCAGCATCGCGGTCAGCCGGTCCAGGTACGCGGGCGTCGCGGGGGCCCGGACGACCGCGAGGTGCCAGTAGAGCGGCCCGGCGAGCAGGTCGAGGGCGGCCGTGAGGTCGAGCCCGGCCGGCAGTTCGCCCCGGTCGACGGCGCGCTCCAGCATCCGGGTGGCGCGGGCCCGGCGCGGGTCCCGCACGGTGCTGAGCAGGGCCTCGCCCAGTTCGTGGTTGCGGCCGCCCTCGGCGATCAGGTCGGGGAGGATCCGCAGCACGAGCGGATGGCCCAGTCCCTGGGCCATCTCGGCCAGGAAGGCCGCCAGGTCACCCCGGAGGGTGCCGGTGTCGACCGGCTCGGGGGTGGCCGTGACCAGCTCCGAGAGGAGGGCGAGGGTCATGTCCTGCTTGGAGGACCAGCGCCGGTAGATGGCCGCCTTGCCCGCGCCGGCCCGCTTGGCCACCGCCTCCAGGGAGAGCCTGGCGTAGCCGGTCGCGGCCAGCTCGGCGAAGAAGGCCTCGGTGATCGCGGCCGTCACGGAGTCCTGGAGCACGGGGCCGCCGGCCGGGCGCGGAGTGGTGGGGGTGCCTGCCATGGCCGCGATCCTACGCGATACGGAACGGTTGCGTCTCGGCTGGCGGCGGCGTACCGTCGGGGTCATAGTCGAGACGGAACCGTTCCGTCTCGGCGCCGACGGAGGTGTGCGCACCATGAAGTTCCTGTTCGAGAACGAGTCGTTCTCCTTCGAGACCCTCCGGGCGGCCGGCTTCGCCGGCGACGGGGGCGCCGACCTGGGCGAGGTGGTGGCCACCGCCGGCCGGATCGCCGAGGGCGACGAGGACGCCTGGCTGCGGGAGTGGACGGCGACCGCCGAGCGCGTGCACGGCACCGGCGACCGCGCCCTGGCGGCCGGGGCCCGGGTCAGTGCGCGGGAGGCGCTGCTGCGCGCTTCGAACTACTACCGCACCGCCGAGTTCTTCCGCCGCGAGGACCCGGCCCACGACCCCGAGGTCCAGCGGCTCTCGGCCCTCTCCCGGGAGACCTTCGCCGCCGCGGTCGAGCTGATGGACCGTCCGGTCCGGGCGGTCACCGTCCCGTACGAGGGCACCGGCCTGCCGGGGTACCTGTTCCTGGTGGACGACTCGGGCACCCCGCGGCCCACCATCGTCTTCACCAGCGGCTTCGACTCCACCCTGGAGGAGTCCTACTTCGTCATCGCCGCCGCCGCCATGCGCCGCGGCTACCACGTGCTCGCCTACGACGGCCCCGGCCAGGGCGCCGCGCTGCGCCTCCAGGGCCTGGTCTTCCGGCCCGACTGGGAGGCGGTGGTCACGCCCGTGATCGACCACGCGCTGACCCACCCCGAGATCGACCCCGACCGGCTGGTGCTGTTCGGCTACAGCCTCGGCGGACACCTGGCGGCCCGGGCCGCCGCGTTCGAGCACCGGCTCGCCGCGCTGGTGCTCGACGACGGCCTGTACAGCTACCACGAGCCGCACCTGACCGGGATGCCGCCGTTCCTCGCGGAGTGGGTGACGGCCGGCCGGGACGACGTCGCCGGGCCCGTGCTGGACCTGGTGATGCGGACCAGCACCCAGGTCAACTGGGCGATGCGGAACGGGATGTGGACCTTCGGCGCCTCCTCGCCCTGCGACTACGTCCGCCGCACCGCCGCCTACACCCTGGACGGCGTCGCCGGGCTCATCGACTGCCCGACCCTGGTCCTGGACGCCGAGGACGACCAGTTCTTCCGCGGCCAGCCGCAGCGGGTCGCGGACGCCCTCACCTGCCCGCACGAGCTGGTGACGCTGCGGGAGGAGGACGGCGCGGGCGAGCACTGCCACATGGGGGCGATGGCCCGCTTCCAGCAGGTCACCTTCGACTGGCTGGACACGGTGCCGGTCCTCCGGCCCGGGCCCCTCACGCCCGAAGGGTGACCACCGCGACCACGCCGTCCACCCGCAGCCGGTCCTCGCCCTCGCCGGTCAGCAGCGCGGCGTCGTACCGCCCCAACGAGACGTCGGCAGAGCCGAGTTCGGCGGTGCCCGCGAGGCAGACCAGCAGGACGGCGGTGCCCGGCGGGACGGTCACGTCCCGCTGGAAGTCGGCGATCTCCACCTCGGCGGAGGCCTTGCCCCGACGGGTCATCACGTTGAAGTCCACCACCGGGCCGCCGAGCAGCACGCAGTCGGTCGTGGCGTCGCCGGAGAAGGCGAACGGCCGGTACGGCTCGGCGATCCGGTGCTCGGTGCCGTCCACGGTGAGCGCCATCCCGGCGCCCTCGACCACCGTGATCACCCGGTCCACCTGCTCGAAGCGGGAGAACGGGCCGCCCTGCGCCACGTCCGCGAGGCTGACCCGCCAGTGGAAGTCCGCCAGTCCCGCCCCGGACGGGTGGCCGGCCACCTCGCGGGTGATGCCGCCGCCGTTCAGCCAGGGGGTGGCGGCGCGCTGCCCGGCCGGGAGCACCTGGACCTGAACCGTCGTCATCTTCTCGCCTCACTGCCGCTGGTGCCGGTGCCGGCCGCCCCCGCACGGAGCCTGGGACCGCCGGTCCCAGGGTAAGCGCTGCTCTCCTCCCGCTCCCGGCGGCCCGGCAGAGTCTCTCCCGTCAGCAGGAGAGAGCCCCAGCGGGGCCGCACATGAGGAGCCGTCACCATGCCCGTCGTCCCCGTCGCCGATGCCCAGGTCCAGTACGACGTCACCGGCAGCGCCCCCGGCGTCCCGCTGCTCCTGGTGCACGGCACCGGCTCCGCCGGAGCCGCCGTCACCTGGGGCCGGACCGCCCCGCGCTTCGCCGCCTCCCGCACCGTGCTGACCCCCGACCTCTCCGGCACCGAGCGCACCACCGACGCGGGCGGTCCGCTCACCGTCGAGGGCCTGGCCGCCCAGGTGATCGCCGTGATCGAGCACGCCGGACGCGGCCCGGTGGACCTGCTGGGCTTCTCGATGGGCGCCCCGGTCTCGGCGGCCGTCGCCGCCCTGCGGCCCGACCTGGTCAACCGCCTGGTCCTGGTGGCCGGTTGGGCCCACACCGACGGCGACGAGCACCTGCGCAACCTGTTCACCGTCTGGCGGACCGTCGGCCGCCTGCTCCCCGACTCGGACGCCTTCGGCCGCCACGTGACCATGACCGGCTTCAGCCGCGGCTTCCTCAACGCCATCGGCCGCGAGCAGGTCGAGCAGCTGGTCCCCAACCTGCCGCCCACCCCCGGCACCCTGCGGCACGTCGACCTCGACCTGGCCGTCGACATCCGTGCGCTGCTGCCCCGCGTCAGCGCGCGGACGCTGGTGATCGGCGGCACCCAGGACGCCACCGTCCCGGTGGAGCACAGCCGGGAGCTGGCGGCCGCGCTGCCCTCGGCGCGGTACGCCGAGGTGGACGCCGGGCACGTGCTCTTCTTCGAGCGGGAGGACGAGTTCGTCGAGCTGGTCGAGGGCTTCCTGGGCTCGGTCGCGGGCGGCGGAAATGCGCGGGCGGAGCGGGGGCTGGTTCGGGCAGCATGACGCCCGTTCGGATCCCTGCGGTGAGAGGCGGTAGCGGTGGCGGCGGTCTTCGAGACGGAGCGGTTGGTCGTGCGGCAGTGGGTCGAGGGGGACCTGGAGCGGGCCCTCGACACCTACTCGCGCTGGGAGGTGGCGCGCTGGCTGGGCGCCACGCCCCGGGCCTGGGAGGGGCGGGCGGACGCCGAGGCCTTCCTGGAGCGCTGCCGGGTCCGCTCGGCGGATCCCCGGTACGGGGTCTGGGCGCTCGAACGGCGGGACACGGGGGTGGTGGCCGGCTCCGTCCTGCTGGTGCCGCTGCCGGGCGGCGACGGCGAGGTGGAGGTCGGCTGGCACCTCCACCCCGACAGCTGGGGGAACGGCTTCGCCACCGAGGCCGCCCGGGGCGCCCTGGCCAAGGGCTTCGCGGAGGGCCTGACGGAGATCCACGCGGTCGTGTACCCGGGCAACGAGCCGTCCATGGCCGTCTGCCGCCGCCTCGGCATGACCGCCCAGGGGCGCACCTCCCGCTGGTACGGCGTCGAGCTGGAGGCCTTCCGGATCGGGCGCACCGCCTAGGAAGCGCACCGCAGGGGTACGGCAGCACCTGCGACTGGCTGATGTGCCCTCAGTTGCAGGTGTGCCGCCTTCCGGTTCGCGCAGTTCCTCGCGCCCCTGGGGCCTGCGGCCCCGAGGGCGCTGCCCTTCCGGGCGACGGGCCGTCAGGCCGCGCGGCGGGGGCGGGTGGCCAGGGCGAGGGCTCCGGCCAGGGCGGCGGCCGCCGCGACGGTGGTGAGGGCGAGGGGGAGGCTGGTGGCGTCGGCGAGGAACCCGATCACCGGCGGGCCGACCAGCATGCCCGCGTAGCCGAGGGTGGAGGCGGTGGCCACGCCCCGGGGGCCGCCGATGGCTCCGGCCTGGGCGATGGCGAGGGGGAAGACGTTGGCCAGGCCGAGGCCGACCAGGACGAAGCCGGCCAGGGCTGCGGTCAGGGTCGGGGCGAAGGCCGCGAGCAGCATCCCGGCGCAGGCGGTCAGGCCGCCGCCCAGGACCACCCGGGTCTGCCCGAGCCTGACGGCCAGCCAGGTGCCGCCGAGCCGTCCGGCCGTCATCGCGAAGGCGAAGGCGGCGTAGCCGGTGGCCGCCGATCCGGCACTCACCTTGACGTCGTCGGTGAGGTGCAGGGTGGCCCAGTCCGCGAGTGCGCCCTCGCCGTAGGCGGTGAAGAGCGCGGTCAGGCCGAGCAGGACGACCAGGAGGCGGGCGTGCCGGGCGGGCCGGGGAGCGGCGGAGGCGGTGGAGGGAGCGTCGGGCTTGCGGGGGGCCGGCTGCGGGGCGCGCAGCAGCACCGCTCCGGCGACGGCGGTGACGAGCAGGCCGAGTGCTCCGCCGAGGGCCAGCGCCCAGGCGGTGGAGAGCGAGCCGGAGAGCAGGCCGCCGGCCGCCGCCCCGAGCAGGCCACCGAGGCTGTAGCCCGCGTGGAAGCTCGGCATGACGGGCCGTCGGAGTTCCTCGACCAGGTCGACGGCGGCGCTGTTCATCGCGACGTTGGCCGCACCGTAGCCGGCCCCGAAGAGCAGCAGGACGCCGCCGAGCACGCCGACCGAGGAGGTGTGGGCGGGGAGCACCACGGCCAGGCTGAGCAGGGCCAGCGAGCCGACCGTCACGGGGCGGCTGCCGTAGCGCACGCAGAGCCGCCCGACCAGGGCCATGGTGGCCACCGCGCCGGCGGAGATGCAGAGCAGGGCCAGCCCGAGGGCGCTGTGCGAAGCGTTGACCTGGGCCCGGACGTCCGGGATCCGGACCACCCAGGAGGCGAACAGGAAGCCGTCCACGGCGAAGAACGCGGTGAGGGCGGTGCGGGCGGCGGGCCAGGAGCGGGAGCGGGAGCGGACGGGGCCGGCCGGGTGAAGGTGGGCTGCGGAACGGGCGCGTGTTTTGTTCAGTAGCGGCACAAAAGCACAATAGACGAGTGCCGCACACGCCTTCAAGCCCGAACCCGCCCGGCAGCACGGGCCCCCGCCCGACGGAGCGCTCGACGGAGCGCCCGGGGGAGCGTCAGACCGACCGCCCGGTGGAGCGTCAGCCCGACCACCCGACGGTGCGTCAGACGGCCGGAGCCCTGGCCGCCGCCCTCCCGCGCCTCGCCGCCGCCGAGGGCTCCGGCACGCAGGGGCGCCGGGCCGCGCCCGACCGAGGTCGTACGCTGCTCGGCCCCGCGCTCGCGCTGGTGCACACCGGCCAGGCGCCGACCCGGTCGGTGCTCACCGGCGCGCTGGAGGTGACCCGGGCCACCGCCGGCGCGGTCAGCGCCGAGCTGGAGGCGCTCGGGCTGATCACCGTCGACTCCAGCCCCGCCGGCGGCGGCCGCGGCCGCCCCTCGCACCGGCTCTCCATCGACCCCTCCGGCCCGGTGGTGACGGCGGCTCAGCTGCACGCGGACGGCATCAGCGTGGCGCTGGCCGGGCTGGGCGGGCAGTTGGAGCCGCCCGTCCACCTGCCGCTGCCCGCCGCCACCGACCCGGTCCGGCTGCTGCGCGCCGTCGCCGAGGCCGGGGCCGCGCTGGCCCGGGCCTCCTCCCGCCGCTGTCTCGGGGCCGCCCTCGCGCTGCCCAACCCCGTCACCGAGCCGGACGGCACGGCGCTCGCGGCGCTGCACTTCTCCTGGCCCAGCGGCACCCCCGTGGCCGACCTGTACGCCGAGGAGGTCCGCAAGGCCGACCACGGACCGCGCGCGCTCAGCCCCTTCCCGAGCGCCGTCGCCAACGACGCCAACCTGGCCGCCCTGGCCGAGCACCGGCACGGCGCGGGCCGGGGCGCCCGCCACGTCCTGCTGGTCACCTCCGGCCACCGGGGCGTCGGCGGGGCCCTGGTGATCGACGGCCGGCTGCACACCGGCAGTGCCGGACTGGCCCTGGAGGTCGGCCACCTGACGGTCGATCCGCAGGGCCGCCGCTGCCTCTGCGGCAACCAGGGCTGCCTCAACTCCGAGACCGACCCCGAGGCCCTCTTCGCCGCGGCCGGCCGCACCCCCGACTCGGCCCGGCCCCTGCTCGCCCAGGCCCGCGAGCTCGCCGCGGACCCCTCGGCCCTGCCCGCCGTCCACCACGTGGTCGACCGCCTCGGCCTCGGCCTGGCCGGGCTGGTCAACATCCTCAACCCTGACCGCATCGTGCTCAGCGGCCTCCACCTCGACCTGCTCGCCGCCGCCCCCGAGCGCCTCGCCTCGGTGGTCGCCGAGCGCTGCCTCTGGGGACGCAGCGGCCGGGTCCCCATCGTCCCGGCCGAGGTCACCCACGCCGGGCTGGTCGGCGCCGCCGAACTGGCCTGGGCCCCGTACCTCCACGACCCCCAGTCGGTGCTGCCGGTGGGTGGTGCGTAAGCTCACCGCTCATGTCCCACGCACACGACTGCGCCTGCTGCGGCGAGCACCACGACGGCCCGCCGATGGCGTACGCCCCCACCGACCCGCCGGGCTGGAAGCGGTCCTACCGCTTCCGGCGCGACAGCTTCCTGTCGGAGGAGCAGTGCGTGATCAAGGGCGAGCACTTCTACGTGCGCGGCGTGGTCCGGCTGCCGGTGACCGACGCCGACGAGGACTTCGACTGGGGCGTCTGGGTCTCCCTCAGCCGGGACAGCTTCGACCGGATGCACGACCGCTGGGAGGACCCGGCCCGGACCGAGGAGCCGCCGTACTTCGGCTGGCTCTGCACCGAGCTGCCGTACGACGAGTCCACCCTGCTGCTGAAGACCCACGTCCACACCCAGGCCGTCGGCACCCGCCCGCTGATCGAGCTCGAACCCACCGACCACCCGCTGGCGGTCGAGCAGCGTGAGGGCATCACCACGGCCCGGGTCCGCGAGTTCGCCGAAATCCTGATGGGCCCGCAGGTCGCGGACCGGTAGCCTCCCGGCACCGCACGGCTGCGGGAGGTGCTGGGCAGGGCGGAGCGGGTCGTGATCACCGAGGCGCTGCCCGGGCAGGAGGACGAGCCGCGACGATGCGCCGGCGGCTGGGGAAGGGTATCTGCGGCTGACCCGAAGTCCTCTTTCGACAAAGGGGGTTGGGGAATCCGGGCAGCTGGAGTGGCAGCGGTCCGGCATTGGCCGGAGGATGGCAGCACACCAGTCAGGTGACCCGGAGTTCGGCCGATCGTGGCACTCCGGGGTGGGGACGCGGCAGGGAGTAGTGGCCATGGCCGGCTCCAACGGGGGTGCGAGCGGGGGAGCGGACGGGGGCGGGGGCGAGCGGGACTTCGCGGCGCTGCGGGCCGAGGAGTTCCCGTACCTGGACGCCTCGGGGCAGGCCTACCTGGACTACACCGGTGCCGCGCTGCCGCCGCTCTCCCTCGTGCGCGGCCACGCCGAGCGGCTGGCCTCGGCGGTGTACGGGAACCCGCACTCGGCCAGCCCGTCCTCCGGGCTCTCCACCCGGCTGGCCGAGGAGGCGCGGCGGGCGGTGCTGGAGTTCTGCGGGGCCCCGGCCGAGGAGTACGTGGTGGTCTTCACGCCGAACGCGACCGGGGCGCTGCGGCTGGTCGCCGAGGCGTACCCGTTCGGGCCGGGGCGCGGGCTGCTGATGCTCGGCGACGACCACAACTCGGTGCTGGGGATCCGCCGTTACGCCCGCCCGGCCGGAGCGCCGGTCACCGTGGTCGCGCCCGGTCCGCAGCTGCGGACCGGCACCGCCGACCTGCTCGACGGCCTCGCGGAGGCGGAGCTGAACGGCGGGCCCGGGCTGTTCGCCTTCCCCGCGCAGTCCAACGCGACCGGGGTGCGGCACCCGCTGGAGTGGGTGGAGCTGGCCCGGGCCCGGGGCTGGCAGGTGCTGCTGGACGCGGCGGCGTACCTCCCGACCGGCCCGCTCGACCTGGCCGCGGTGCCCGCCGACTACGTGGCGCTCTCCTGGTACAAGATCACCGGCTACCCGAGCGGCGTCGGCTGTCTGGTCGCCCGTCGGGAGTCGCTGGAGGTGCTGCGGCGGCCGTGGTTCGCCGGGGGCACCGTGCTCGCCTCCTCCTCGCACACCGACTGGCACCTGCCCGCCCCGGCGCCCGAGGGCCTGGAGGACGGCACGCTGGCCTTCCTCTCCCTCCCCGACGTCACCGCCGCCGCCCGCTGGCACACCGCCCTCGGCTACCCGGCGCTGCGCGAGCACACCGGCCGGCTGACCGCCCGGCTGCTCGACGGCCTGACCGGGCTGCGGCACCCCGACGGCGCCCCGGCCGTCCACCTGCTCGGGCCTGCCGGCACCGAGGCCCGAGGTCCCACGGTCACCTTCAACCTGCTCCGGCCCGACGGCACCGAGATGGACGAGCGGCTCTGCCAGCGGGCCGCCTCCGCCGCCGGGGTGAGCATCCGGACCGGCTGCTTCTGCAACCCCGGGGTGGCCGAGCAGTACAACGAGCTGACGCCCGAGCTGGTCCGCGCCGTGCTGGCGGGCGCGGGCCCGGCGGACCTGGCCGACGTGGACGACTACCTGCGGCTGCTCCCGGTCCGTGCCCAGGGCGCCGTGCGGGCCTCGGTCGGGGCGGCCACGGCGGCGGCGGACGTCGACCGGCTGCTGACGGTCTGCCAGGACCTGGTGGAGCGTCAGCAGCCGGATCCGAGCGATCCCCGGACCGGGTGCTGAGCGGGTTCAGCCCTGCTGGCCGGTGGCGGCGAGCACGATCTCCCGGACCGTCACCTGCGGCGGCTGCCCGTACGCGTACGCGACCGCCTGGGCCACCGCCTCCGGGTCGAGCGCCCCGCCGGCCGACTCCTTCCAGGCCTGGTAGTCCTGCTTGATCCGGTCGTCGGTGGTGTGCGAGAGCAGCTCCGTCTCGACCGCGCCGGGGGCGATCACCACCACCCGGACCCCGCTGGGGGCCAGCTCCTCGCGCAGGTTCTCCGACATGGCGTGCACCGCGAACTTGGTGCCCACGTACGCGGTGTGGTTCGGGAAGGTCTTGCGACCGGCGACCGAGCTGATGTTGACGATCGTGCCGCGGCCCCGGGCCACCATGCCCGGCAGCACGGCGTGGATGCCGTACAGCACGCCCTTCACGTTGAGGTCGATCATCCGCTCCCACTCGTCCGGGTCCTGGTCGGCGATCCGGCCGAGCAGCATCGCCCCGGCGTTGTTGACGATCGCGTCGGCCGGGCCGTACGCCTCCTCGGCCTCGCGGACGGCCGCGTCCAGGGCCTGACGGTCCGTGACGTCGACCTTGCGGCAGAGGGCGTCCGGCAGGCCGAGCGCCTCGAGGCGGTCCAGCCGACGGGCCAGCAGGAGCAGCGGGTGGCCCAGGGCGGACATCCGGCGGGCGGTGGCCGCGCCGATGCCGGAGCTGGCGCCGGTGATCACGATCAGGGGAGCGGAGGGCACGGCGGGGTCCTCTCGGGCCGGGTGGTGGTCTGCCGGGATTCAGCAGACCACCGCCCGTTCCGGGCCGCCACGGCAGCGCCGCGTCCGGGTTAGGGGCTGTCTCCTTGATGGGGTCGGCTGTGACACCCTGCGGCTCCGCCGCGTGGGGCCGCGTCGTCGGAGGGCCCCTCCTGCCCGTCGGCGGGCAAGGAGGGTGCGTGCCCCGGCGGCGCGGCCCCGGGCCCATCAAGGAGAGAGCCCCTACGCGTCGACGTCCTGCGGGTACCAGCGCAGCTCGACGGTGTTGCCGTCCGGGTCCTTCAGGTAGACCGACTGGGCGTCGCCCCGGGCGCCGAAACGGCCGTCCGGGCCGTCGATCACGTCGAGGGCGCCGGAGTCGATCACCTCCTGCCAGTCCAGCGGGTCGACCACCAGACAGAAGTGGTCCACGTTGGACGCCTCCCGCGGGCGGGCGAACAGGTCGATGATCGTGCCCTCGGAGACCCGGACGGACGGGAACGACACCTTCCCGGCCCGCCACTCCTCCACCCGCACGCCCTCCAGGCCGAGCGTCTCCGTGTAGAACGCCAGCGAACGCTCCACGTCCCCGACGTTCAGCACCAGGTGGTCGAAACCCTTCACGCGCATGACAACCCCCGTCTCGGAGCGGGGTGTCCTTACTGACGCCCCGTCAGTGGATCTTAACCACAGGGCCCGGCGTCAGGGCCAGGGGTCGAAGGGGATGCCGGCGGGCTTGGAGGCGTTCAGCAGGTTGCGGAAGCGGTCGTCCTTGTCGGTGGTCTTGATGGTGGCCGCGCCGAAGTCGGCGTTGTTGAGGCGGTCGCGCAGCTCGGTGCTGGGCCAGCCGTTCCAGTCGACGATCGAGGGCTGGCGCCAGGAGTGGTAGTGGTTCTCCGGGGGCTCGTCGTTGGTGTTGGCGAGGCGGAAGAGGTGGGTCAGGGCCGGGAGGCCGTCCTTGTGGTAGACCACCTTGGGGTAGGTGCCGTCGAAGCGGACCGCGGAGCGCGGGTAGGTGGACTGCCCGCTGTGCTGGGTCACCGTCAGGTACTCGACCTGGTTGGAGGCCTGGTTCACCCAGGAGATGACGTGCTCCCAGTCGTGCCGGTGGCCGCAACAGCCGCTCACCGTCTGGTCCTTCTCGAAGTAGCTGGCGTAGACGATCGCGCACCAGCCGTTGTTGCACTTCGAGCGGGCGTAGGTCTGGGAGCGGTCCAGGTCGGACTGGTCGTGGCAACTCCCGTTCACCGCGCCGCTGGTCTTGAGGCCGGGGTTGAGGGTGCCGTCGGGCGCGATGGCCGCGACGGCGTAGCAGCCGTCGGTGTCGTAGTCGTACGCGGGGGAGAACGACGCCTCGTAACCCCCGGCCCGTTGCGGGAGGTTGGGGAGCGAGTCGGCCCGGGCGATGGCGGTGGAGAGCCCGAGCAGGAGGACGCCGGCGCCGAGCAGGGTGCCGGTGCGGCGGGCTGTGCGGTGGGCCATGCGGTGCTCCTCTTGTCGTGGACACTGACGGAGGAGCATAGGGCGGTGGAGCGCTCTCCGGGTGAAATCCGGCGGTCCGGCCGGCGAATCTCAGCCCGGCCCGGCGGCCGCGCGCAGGGCGGCCTCGGTGGAGGCCACCAGGGAGGCGTCGCCGAGGAGTTGGCGCAGGGTCAGAGCTTCGGTGAGCAGGGTCCGGGCCTCGGCGAGGCGGCCCTGGTCGGTGCGGTGCTTGCCGAGGTGCTGGAGGCAGAAGTGCACCAGGCCGGGGTGGTCGGCGCGGGCCAGGCGGAGGGCCTCGCGGTAGTGCGGCTCGGCCGCGTCGAGGGCGCCGGCGTAGCGGTGGGCGTCGCCGAGGTTGATCCGGACGGCGACCCGGGTCGGGCCTTCGGCCGCGGCGAGGGCCCGCTCCAACAGGGCAGTGGCGTCCGGGAGTCGGCCGAGGGCGAGGAGGCCGACGCCTGCCTGTCGGAGCTCGCGGGCGTCGGTGGGGGCGGTGGCGAGGAGGGCGGTGACGTGGTGCTCCAGGGCCGGGCGGTCGGTGGGGACCATGCGGCCGGTGGGGTCGAGGGTGATGAGGTGGTCCACGGACGGAGTGTGGCAGGGGCGGGTGACGGCGGGGCGGGGTGGTGGTCGATGATGGTCGGATGATCTACCGGGCGAACATGGTGGTGGCGGTTGTCGGGGTGGTGTGCGGGGGCTTGCTCCTGATCACCGCCGTTCGGGCGCAGGGCGACGGCGGGGCGGTCGGGTGGACCGTGCTGGCCGGGGGAGTACTGCTGGTGGCCGTCCTGTGGCTGGTGCTGGAGGTGCGGCAGGGCCGGCGCCGTCAGCGGGCGGCGGCGGGGAGCGGGAAGGTGTAGCTGCGGGGGCGGGCGCAGGACTGGCAGGGGGCGGAGACCCGCAACTCGGTCCGGGTGCGGGCGAGTTGCCAGTGGCAGGAGAGGCTGCCGCAGGTGCAGGGCCGTCCGGCAGCCACGGCCAGGGCGTCGAGGGCGGAGGCGGGGACCGCCTCCGCCGGTGCCGGGGATGCGGCGGGCGCGGGCTCCTGGCGCTTCCAGGGCGGCGGGACGGGCGGCTCGGTCCGGCCCTGGCCCGCGCAGTCGACGCAGCGGCCCGGTCCGGCCTGGCCGCCCCAGCACTGGCAGCGGCCGTAGCTCATCTGTCCGGGGGTGTGGTGGCGGCCGGTGCCCTCGCAGATCAGGCAGATGCCCCAGCCCTGGCAGTCGGAGCAGAGCAGGCCGGTGCCGGTGCTGAGGGTGTGCAGCGGCTGACGCAGGCTCTCCCGGCCGGGGACGAAGACCACCGGGGTGTGGGCGGAGACGGTGATCACGCCGGTGCCCCGGCCCTGATGGGCCGTCACCTCGATGCCGTCCCGCTTGGCGCTGGCCCAGGCGGTGCCCTCGGTGTGGCCGGTCCAGCGGTGGGCCTTCCAGCCCGACGCGGCGAAGGCCGTGGTCACCTCGTCGAACTGCTCGGCGCCCGGCCCGCGTTCGACGGCGACCAGGACGAAGTACCGCTGCCCGACGGCTTGGCCGTGCAGTTCCTGGGTGTCGGTCCATTCGCGGACCAGCAGCGGTGGGCGGCCCGTCGACAGGACGGAGGCGACGGCGAGCAGTTCGGTGCGGAGCCGGTGGGCGGTGTGCTCGGCTGCTGATCCTGGTGCTGGTTCGGTGTCCATCGCGGCAAACCCCCGGGTGGGTGGCCGCGCGGCTCTCGCACGCCCCCGGGGTGATCCTGCCAGCGATGGTGCGCCCGCGGAACACCGCCGGGCGGCGGGTGGACGCTCAGGCGCGGCGGAAGACGGAGCGGCGCGGGGTGCGGCGGAACCGGCGCTCGGCGCGGGGGAGGGCGGCCAGGCGGTCGGCCTCGTGGCCGGGGACGCGGGCCGGGGCGCCGGCGCCGGTGTCGCGGGCGGGGCTGCCGACGTAGAGGTCGGTGAGGGCGGCGGCGAGCAGGGTGAGGTCGCTCATGGCGGGGTCCCTTCCGGGGAGTCCGTGTGGAGTGGCTCCAGCCTGACCCGCCGTCATGACGGGGGCTTTGCCGGTGGATCTCGACCCGGTGCCGGGTAGGGGCGATCCGGTTACGCGGGGGTGACCCGACCCGGGGTGGCAGGGCGTCAGGTCCGGGAGACCGCCCGCCGGTTGTGACCACCGTCCCGGTCCGGGCGGGAACAGGAGTACGGTGCCGGACGTTCGCACGGGCATGACCGATACCGCACCTGAGGTGCTCCGATACAGCGCGTTCACCACCGACCCCGCCGGGGGGAACCCGGCCGGCGTGGTGCTGGACGCCACCGGGCTGGACGACGCCACCCAGCTGGGCATCGCCGCCGAGCTCGGCTACTCGGAGACCGCCTTCCTGCTCCGCGGCGAGGGCGAGCGGGAGTACCAGGTCCGGTACTTCAGCCCGTTGATGGAGGTCCCGTTCTGCGGCCACGCCACCGTGGCGACCGCGGTCGCGCTGGCCGAGCGGATCGGCCCCGGCGAGCTGCTGCTGCACACCGGCGCCGGCGAGGTGCCGGTCTCGGTGACCGAGGGGCCGGACGGGCTGGTGGCGACGCTCACCAGCGTCGAGCCGCACGTGCTCCCGGTGACCGACGAGGAGGTCGACGAGGCGCTCGCCCTGCTCGGCTGGGCCCGCGGCGACCTGGACGCGGCGCTGCCGCCGCGGATCGGCTACGCCGGGGCCCGGCACCTGGTGCTCGCGGTGACCACCCGGGAGCGGCTGGCCGCGCTGGACTACGACTTCGACGGCCTGGCCCGCTTCATGACGGAGCGCGAGCTGGTCACCCTCCAGCTGGTCTGGCGCGAGTCCAAGACCGTCTTCCACGTCCGGGACCCGTTCCCGGTCGGCGGCGTGGTCGAGGACCCGGCCACCGGCGCTGCGGCCGCCGCCTTCGGCGCGTACCTGCGGGAGGTGGGCGAGGCCGCCCCGGACGCCGAGCTGACGCTCCACCAGGGCTACGACCTCGGCCGCCCCGGTCTGCTCCGGGTCGGCCTGAGCGCGGAGGACCCGCGGGTCCGGGTCACCGGCGCGGCGGTCCGGATTCCGGACGCGGAGTAGCTCCGGGCGGGACCCCGCCGGTCGGGGGCGTCGGGGCGGCTGGTTGACTGCGCGCGTAGCGCTCCGACCACCCCGACCAGCGAGGTCCCGTGCTGTTCTCCGCGTTCGCCCCGATCTGGGCCCTCACCGGGGTCGGCTACCTGGTCGCCCGGCGCGGGCTGCTGGGGCCGCACGCGGAGACGGTGCTCGGACGGTTCGTGTTCCACGTCGCCATGCCCGCCGCCCTGTTCACGATGATCGCCCGCACCCCGCTGGAGCGCTTCGCCAACGCCTCGGTGCTGGCCTTCGCCGCCGGGACGGCCCTGATGATGGGGCTCGGCGCGGTGCTGGCGGGGGTGGTGTTCGGCCGCGGCCGGGGCGAGCGGACGGTCGGCGGGATGGCCGCCGGGTACGTCAACTCCGCCAACCTCGGCATCCCGGTGGCGCTCCAGGTGCTCGGCGACGCGACCTTCGTCGCGCCGGTGGTGCTGCTCCAGGTGCTGGTGGTCACCCCGGTGGCGCTCACTCTGCTGGACGCCGAGGGCGGGCGGTCCGGCCGCCGGGTCCGCGACCTGCTCGCCCTCCCGCTGCGCAACCCCATCCTGCTGGCCGCCGGCCTGGGCGCCGCGGTCTCCGCCCTGCACTGGCGGCTGCCCGTCGAACTGGCCCGCAGCTGCGAGCTGTTGGGCGGCGCGGGTGTCCCGACCGCCCTGGTCGCCCTCGGCCTCTCGCTGCACGGCCGCCCCCCGGCCGAGGGCCGCACCCCACCCGCCGAGCTCTGCGTGCTGGTCACCCTCAAGACCGTCCTCCAGCCGCTCGCCGCCTACGCGGTGGGCCACTGGCTGCTCCACCTCCCGGCCGGCCAACTCCGCACCGTGGCCCTGTTCTCCGCCCTCCCGACCGCGCAGAACGTCTACACCTACGCCCGCGAGTACGGCGTGGGCAAGGTCCTGGCCCGCGACGCGGTCCTCTGGTCCACCCTGACCTCGATGGCCACCCTCTCGGTGGTCAGCTGGCTCCTGTGACAAGATCGACGGACTGTCGGGGACGGTCCGGGGGGACGCGATGGAGACGAGGCGTGCGGTTCGCCGTGCGGTGACGGGGCTCGGGGTGCTGGCACTGCTGGCGTCGGGCGGCTGCGGGCTCACAGCCGCGGAGGTACCGGGCAGCCAGGACCGTCCGCCGGCCACCCGGCGTCCGGTCGTCTGGCCGCCGTCGCCGACCCCCTCCCCCTCGCCGACGCGCAACCGCGTGGTGCTGCGCGAGCACGCGGGGCAGGAGGACCTCTGGATCCTCGACGAGCTGGAGGACGGTGGACCCTCCGGGTGCCCGCGCCCCTCGCTGTCGAACATGGTGGTGCTCGACTCGGACGGCCATGGGTACGCGTACGCGGTGTGGCTGGCCGACGACGTGTACGTCTGCGCGGCGGCGCTGGTCCGCCGCCGGGACGGCAGGCTGCAGGAGACCTCGCTGTTCACGCCGATCCGCGAACTGGCCGCAGGGCGTCCGTACCTCTTCGCCTTCCAGGAGAACGGGGCCGCCTACCTCACGGCGTTCCTCGGGGTCGACGGCGGTGTCGCGCTCAAGGGCGACGAGACCGGCAGGTACTGGCCGGCGCGGTCGCGGACGGTGCAGCTGGGCGGCGGACAGGTCGTCACCTTCGCCGTGGCCCGGTTCACGGGCGAGTTCTCGGGGGGCCGGCACCAGCCGTTCGCCTTCTGCCCCGTTCGGGACGCGGTCGAGTGCCGTGTCGTGCGGTAGCCGGTCGGTCAGGAGGGGCTGACGCACCCTCAGGGCAGGGTGAGGACACGGGGGCCGTTCTCCGTGATCGCGACGGTGTGCTCGATGTGGGCGGCGCGGGTGCCGTCGGTGGTGCGCAGGGTCCAGCCGTCGGGGTCGGTGCGGTGGGTGTCGCGGCCGCCGGCCATCAGCATGGGCTCGATGGCGAGGACCAGTCCGTGGCGCAGCGGCAGGCCCCGGCCGGGGCGGCCGCGGTTGGGGAGGTGGGGGTCCTCGTGCATCCGGCGGCCGATGCCGTGGCCGCCGAAGTCGGTGGGCATGCCGTAGCCGCCCTCGTGGGCGACGGTGCCGATGGCGTGCGAGACGTCGCCGAGGCGGTGGCCGACGGTGGCGGCGGCGATGCCGGCCTCCAGGGCGCGGCGGGTGGTCTCGATCAGGGCGAGGTCGGCGGGGCGCGGGGTGCCGACGGTGAAGCTGACGGCGGCGTCGCCGTTCCAGCCGTCGAGTTCGGCGCCGCAGTCGATGGAGACCAGGTCGCCGTCGCGCAGCCGGTAGGCGGTCGGGATGCCGTGCACCAGGGCGTCGTTGACGGAGGCGCAGATGACGGCGGGGAAGGGGGTGGGGGCGAAGGCCGGGCGGTAGCCGAGGAAGGGGGAGCGGGCCCCGGCCTCGTCGAGCACGGTGCGGGCCGCCTCGTCGAGTTCCAGCAGGCTGACGCCGGGTGCGGCGGCGGCCTGGACGGCGGCCAGTGCGTTGGCCACCACCCGCCCGGCCTCGCGCATCAGCTCCAGTGCGGCATCGGTCTTGATCTCGACCATGTGGACGTACCTCTCCCCGGGACGGTGGGTCGACTGGACCCAATACTTATACCGGTATTAGTATCACGGTCATGGTGAGAGTCCCCCTCAGCCCGCAGGAGCGGGCCCGCGGCGAGCGCTTCGGAGCCCTGCTCCGGGAGGCCCGCGGTGAGCGCAGCATGGTCGAGGTCGCGGCGGCGGCCGGAGTGTCGGCGGAGACGCTGCGCAAGATCGAGACCGGCCGGGCGCCGACCCCGGCGTTCTTCACGGTGGCGGCGCTGGCGCACGCGCTGGGCGTCTCGCTGGACGTGCTCGCGGAGGCGTGCGCCGAGCCGGCCGGGCAGGGCGAGGCCCTGACGGCCTGAGGGTCAGCCCGCCAGGTCGGCCAGGCGGCGTGCGGTGTCGGCCAGTTCGGGCCGGTCGGCGATCCGGTCGCGCAGGCCGCGCAGCTCGTGGCCGACCAGGGCGGGCAGGCTCGGGCGCTCCGGGCCGGCCGCCTCCAGGGCCGGGGCGAGCAGCGAGACGGCGGTCTGCGGATCGTGCGCGCAGTAGTGGCAGTCGGCGATCCGGACGGTGAACAGCAGCCGGGTGGAAGGGAGTTGGGCGGCTCCCAGCAGGTCCAAGGCGTGCTGGGCGGCGTCCACCGCGCGGAGGGCGAGCAGCGGGTCCTGGACGGCGGCGGCCACGTCGCGCAGGGCGGCCGCCGCGCCGGACTCCACCCGCAGCTGCATGGAGGCGATCGAGAGCCAGGGCGCGTCGGTCTCGTCGTGGGCGCCGATGTGGTCCAGGTGCAGCCGGGCCCGGCCGATGTGCCGGACGGTGGCCCGGACGTCCCCGGCCAGGGCGTACGCGCGGGCCTGCCCGACCTGGCCCATCGCGGCGGCCCAGTGCCGCCCGGGTGCGGCCCGGGTGATCTCCCGGGCGTAGCCCAGGGCGGTGGCGGCGTCGCCGTCGAGGCGGGCCAGGGTGCTCATGTCGCTCAGCGCGGCGACCTGGGTGGCCGGGTCGTCGGCGAGTTCGGACCAGGTGAGTGCCCGGTCGAAGCAGGCCATCGCGGTGGCGTAGCGGCCGTGCTGCATCCGCATCGCGCCGGCGGCGTGGGCGTACTCGGCGGCCAGGCGGACGAGTGGGCGGCGGCGGCCGGCGGGGGTGACGGCCAGGCGGTCCAGCACGGCGCGCAGGGTGCGTTCGACGGCGGCCGCCACCTCGGGGCGGGCGGCGCGTTCGCCGGCCTTGAGGTGGGCGGCGAGCAGGCCGGCCAGGGCGTGGGCGGTGTCCGGGTCGAGGCCGGTTCGGCCTGCCGGGTCGGCGCAGAACTCGGCGTGCAGGGCGGAGAGTTGGGGTTCGGTGGGGACGGTGCAGCCGACGGCGCCGTGCAGCGGACAGAGCAGGCCGTAGTCGGGGAGGCGGGCGGGGGCGGGGCCGGTGGGGAAGACGAGGCCCTGGGGTGGGTTCGGATGCCCGGTTGCAACTGGCCCTCGGTGCCCGGCGGACGGGTCGTGGCCTTCCGCCGCGCGCAGTTCCTCGCGCCCCTGGGTGCTGCCACGGGCCTCGCGTCGTCGGGTGCCGCTGCGGAGCAGGGCCGGGGCGCCGAGGGCCTCGCGGGGGAGGGGCGGGCGGACCAGGGCCGGGGGCAGGCCGGGGCCGGGCTGTTCGCTGCACTCGGCCTTGCCGAAGGCCTCGGTCAACTCGCCGCCGGTGCGCAGGAGTTCGTCGAACTGCTGGACCAGTCGGGCGTTCGCCCGGCGGGTGCCGTGCTCCAGGCGGCTGATGGCGGTGTGGTCGTAGCCGATCGCGGTGGCCAACTGGGCCTGGGTCAGCCCGGCCTGGCGGCGCCAGTGCCGTAGCCGGGCGCCGAAGGCCTGCCAGGCGGCGGCCGCGGAGACCGGGGGCGGGCCGTCGGCGGGGGGTGCTGACGCTCCGTCAGGGAGCTCGGCGGCGCGGCTGCGGTGCACTGGCAGTTCTCCCCCCGGGTCCGTGCGCGTATCGAGGACGGTACTCCTCCGCAGCCCGCCGCGTACATCGGATGGTCTCAACCTCTTCACGAACGTGGTCTCGACCTCTGTCTTCCTCCGGTGGTCGAGACCTCTGGGCGGAACCCGCAGCTTGACAGAGTTTGCCAACCGCACCGAGGGCGGTCCGCAACCGTTGACCGCGTTCTGACGACGTGTGAGTGTTCCGGCACCCGAGCACGGACGTCCCCATGGCCATGCCCCAACATGGCCTCCCCGGCGTGCCTTTGGCACGCCGTCCGTGGTCGAGGACCCCCACGTTCGAGGAGCCTCGATGAAACGAAAGTTGCTGACGGCGGGCACCACCCTGACCGTCCTGGCCGGGATGCTCGCCGCCACCGCGGCCGGGCAGGCCGGAGCCGCCCCACAGCCGGTGCCGTCGGGAGCGCAGTCCGCGCAGTCCGCACTCGTCGCACTGAACACCGCCGTCGCCGCCGCGGACCAGGCCGCCACGGCCGGTCTCGACGCCCTGGCCAAGGGCCCGGACGAGACGTACCAGCGCTCCTCGGTGACCCCGTGGATCAACGGTCTGTACTCCGTCGCCTACCAGCGCACCTACAAGGGCCTGCCCGTGGTCGGCGGCGACGCCGTCGTGCTGGCCGACGCCCAGGGCCGGGTGCACGGCAGCCAGAACGCCAAGTCCGGTGCGATCGGCGTCTCGACCAAGGCCGAGGTCACCGCGGCCGCCGCCGAGGCCACCTCCCGCGCCAAGCTGGCCTCCGTCTCCGGCGTCGAGGCCGGCCGTCTGGTGGTCAAGGTCAAGGACGGCGTCTCCACGCTGGCCTGGGAGACGGTGGTCAACGGCCGGACCCAGACCGCCCCGAGCCGTCTGCACGTCTTCGTCGACGCCCGTACGGGTGCGGTCATCGACTCCTACGACGACGTCAAGGCCGGTACCGCGAACAGCAAGTGGAACGGCCCCTCGCCGACCATCACCACCACCGCCTCGGGCAGCACCTACTCGCTGCGCGACCCCAGCCGCCCCGGCCTGAGCTGTGCCGACTACTCCACCGGCCAGGTCTTCTCCAAGTCCAGCGACACCTGGGGCAACGGCAGCTCCACCAGCAAGGAGACCGGCTGCGCCGACGTGTTCTTCGCGGCGCAGAAGGAATGGGACATGCTCCGCGACTGGCTCGGTCGCAACGGGCACAACGGCAACGGCGGCAGCTGGCCGGTCAAGGTCGGCCTCAACGACGTCAACGCCTACTGGGACGGCTCCTCGGTCTCGATCGGCCACAACAACGCCAACGAGTGGATCGCCTCGATCGACGTGGTGGGCCACGAGTTCGGCCACGGCCTCGACCAGTTCACCCCCGGCGGCGCGGCCAGCAACGAGGCCGGCCTGGGTGAGGCGACCGGCGACATCATGGGCGCGCTCACCGAGGCGTACGCCAACCAGAGCGCCCCGTACGACGCCCCCGACTACCTGGTCGGCGAGATGATCAACCTGGTCGGCTCCGGGCCGATCCGGAACATGTACAACCCCTCGCAGGTGAGCAACAACCCCAACTGCTACTCCTCCTCCATCCCCAACACCGAGGAGCACGCGGCGGCGGGCCCGCTGAACCACTGGTTCTACCTGCTGGCCGAGGGCAGCGCCCCGGGCGGCGGCAAGCCCAACAGCCCCACCTGCAACAGCAGTTCGGTGACCGGCATCGGCATCCAGAACGCCGGCAAGGTCTTCTACGGCGGCATGCTGCTCAAGACCAGCAGCATGACCTACAAGAAGTACCGCGTGGCGACCCTGTCCGCCGCGAAGACGCTGGACCCGACCTGCAACTTCTACAACCGGGCCAAGGCCGCCTGGGACGCCGTCAGCGTCCCGGCCCAGACCGGTGAGGTCACCTGCACCTCCCAGCCGGGCAGCGACTTCTCGGTGACGCTGAGCCCGACCAGCGGCTCGGTGGACAAGGGTTCCTCGGTGACCGCCACGGTGAGCACCCAGACCACCTCCGGCAGCGCCCAGACGGTCAACCTGACCGCCTCCGCCCCGGCCGGCGTCTCGGTCTCCTTCAGCCCGTCCTCCGTGCAGTCGGGTTCGTCCTCGACCATGACCGTCACCGCCTCCAGCTCGGCGGTCAGCGGCACCGTCACGGTGACCGGCACCGGCACCGCGACCCACACCGCGCAGTACCAGCTGACGGTCAACGGCGGCGGCAACCCGGACCCGCAGATCCCCAACATCAGCGTGGCCAACGTGCAGGCGCACCTGACCCAGCTGAACACCATCGCCTCCCAGAACGGCGGCAACCGCCGTGCGGGCAGCGCCGGTTACACCGCCTCGGTGGCGTACGTGAAGGCCAAGCTGCAGGCGGCGGGCTACACCGTCTCCGAGCAGAGCTGCACCTCCTGCACCTACGTCTCCAACAACCTGATCGCCGACTGGCCGGGTGGCCCCGCCGACCAGGTCACCATGCTCGGCGCGCACCTGGACTCGGTCGCGGCCGGCCCCGGGATCAACGACAACGGCTCCGGCTCGGCCACCCTGCTGGAGAACGCGCTGGCGCTGGCCCAGGCCAACCCGCAGAACCTGACCCGCCACGTGCGCTTCGCCTGGTGGGCCGGTGAGGAGCAGGGGCTCCAGGGCTCCAAGCACTACGTCGGCCAGTTGAGCTCCACGGCGCGCAGCGCCATCAAGGGCTACTACAACTTCGACATGGTGGGCTCGCCCAACGGCGGCTACTTCATCAACAACCTGAACTCGGCCACCTCGGCCCCGATGAAGGCCTACTGGGACTCGCTCGGCGTCCAGCCGGAGGAGAACGTCGAGGGCCAGGGCCGCTCGGACGACTACTCCTTCCAGCAGGCCGGCATCCCGACCTCCGGCTACGCGGCCGGCGCCAGCGCCACCAAGACCTCGGCGCAGGCCGCCAAGTGGGGCGGCACCGCGAACCGGGCGTACGACTCCTGCTACCACTCCGCCTGCGACACCACGTCCAACATCAGCACCACCGTGCTGGACCGCTCGGCGGACGGCGTCGCCTACACCATCTGGAAGACCTCGGTCGGCGGCACCACCAACCCGGACCCGACCCTGAACGTCACCCTCAGCCCGGCCAGTGGCACCGCCACCGCGGGCAACTCGGTGACCTCGACGGTCTCGGTCAGCGGCAACCCGGCCCAGACGGTGAGCCTCTCCGCCTCGGGCGCCCCGGCCGGCACCACGGTCTCGTTCAGCCCCTCCTCGGTGCAGACCGGGTCCTCCTCGACCATGACGGTCGCGGTCGGCTCCTCCACCACCCCGGGCACCTACAGCATCACGGTGACCGCGGCCGGCACAGTCAGCCGCACCGCCACCTACAGCCTGACGGTCAGTGGGACCTCCTCCGGCACCTGGGCGGCGGGCACCACCTACGCCGCCGGTGACGTGGTGACCTACAACGGCGTCAGCTACCGCTGCATCCAGGGCCACACGGCCCAGGTCGGCTGGGAGCCGCCGAACGTCCCCGCCCTGTGGGGCCGCATCTGATCCAACCGAAGACAGGCTGTGCCGCGATCCGTCGAGGGGGACGGGTCGCGGCACAGCCGCGTCCGCGCACGGGTGCGAGAAGCGGAAGCTGGACCCACCCATAAGATTACTTATCGTAGTCATCCACTACACTCGGTGGCAGGCAAGGGAGTTGTCACACCGAGGAGCGCAGCGCGATGGCCATCGAGACCCTGGACGTGGACCGCACCGACCCGGAGTACCGGGCCTGGCTGAAGGAGGCCGTCCGCAAGGTGCAGGCCGACGCCAACCGCTCGGCCGACACCCACCTGCTGCGCTTCCCGCTCCCGGTGGACTGGGGGATCGACCTCTACCTGAAGGACGAGTCCACCCACCCGACCGGCAGCCTCAAGCACCGCCTCGCCCGCTCGCTCTTCCTCTACGCGCTCTGCAACGGCTGGATCCGCCCCGGCCGCCCGGTGATCGAGGCCTCCAGCGGCTCCACCGCCGTCTCCGAGGCGTACTTCGCCGGGCTGATCGGCGTGCCGTTCATCGCGGTGATGGCCAAGAGCACCAGCCAGGCCAAGATCGACCTGATCGAGTTCCAGGGCGGCGAGTGCCACCTGGTGGACAGCGCCTGCGAGGTCTACGAGGCGGCCGCCGAGCTGGCCGAGCGGACCGGCGGCCACTACATGGACCAGTTCACCTACGCCGAGCGGGCCACCGACTGGCGCGGCAACAACAACATCGCCGAGTCGATCTTCGCCCAGCTCCGCCTGGAGCCCCACCCCGAGCCGGCCTGGATCGTCGCCACCGCCGGCACCGGCGGCACCTCCGCCACCCTGGCCCGCTACGTCCACTACACCCAGGCCGACACCCGGATCTGCGTAGCCGACCCGGAGAACTCCTGCTTCTTCCAGGGCTGGGTCGACCACGACCCCGGGGCCACCTGCGACACCGGCTCCCGGATCGAGGGCATCGGCCGCCCCCGGATGGAGCCCAGCTTCGTGCCCGGCGCCGTCGACCGGATGATGAAGGTCCCCGACGCCGCCTCGATCGCCGCGATCCGGGTGCTGGAGCGGGTGCTCGGCAAGAAGGCGGGCGCCTCCACCGGCACCGGGCTGTGGAGCGCCCTGCGGATCGTCGCCGAGATGCGCGCCGCCGGGCAGCACGGCAGCGTCGTCACCCTGATCTGCGACCCCGGTGACCGCTACCTCGACAAGTACTACTCCGACGACTGGCTGTACGGCCAGGGCATCGACATCGCCCCGCACCAGGAGCAGCTGGAGCTCTTCCTCAAGGACGAGGGCCCGCTCGGCTGAGCGAAAACCGGTGGTGGGCGGACGGACTCCGCTGGTAGGCAGGCGGTATGAACGACCTTCAGACCGAACGCCTCCTCCTGCACGCCTTCACCCCGGAGTCCGCCGCCCGGGTGGAGGCGGGCGAGCCCGGCGACGGCGACCACTGGACGGACGGCTACCCCGGCCCCGGTGAGCAGCGCGCCACCCGCAACTTCCTGAACCGCTGTCAGGGCGGCACCACCCCGCACCCCTTCGGCAACTACGAGATCCGCGACCGCGAGGACGGCGCCGCCCTCGGCGGCATCGGCTTCCACGGTGCCCCGGACGCCGCCGGCTCGGTGATGATCGGCTACGGCCTGGCCGAGTCCGCCCGGGGCCTGGGCTACGCCACCGAGGCCGTCCGGGCGATCGTCGAACACTGCCGCGCCCAAGGGGTGGTCACCCTGCGGGCCGACACCGACCCGGACAACCACGCCTCGCAGAACGTGCTGCGCAAGGCCGGCTTCGAGCTGGTCCGGGAGGACGAGGACGGGCCGCAGTTCGAGATCGCACTGGCCGACGGCGCCAAGATCGTGACCTACCTGGAGCTGGCCTCGCTCGACGCGCTGCGGCCGGGCGCGGAGGTGGCGGGGCTCGCGGTGCGGGAGGTCGACGGCGCCTCGGCCGAGAACCGGGAGGCCCGGGAGCGGATCGGCGGTCCGTACGGCTGGAGCAGCGCGCGGCGCACCGAGGAGCAGTGGCGGCAGTCGCTGGTGGAGCGGCCGGGCCGGCGGTTCTGGACGATCACCCGGGACGGCGAGGCGGTGGGCACCGTGGAGACCGAACCCCACCCGGACGGCTCGGTCGAGATCGGCGCCTTCGGCCTGCTCCCGGAGCACGTCGGTCAGGGGCTCGGCGCCGCCGCCCTGACGCTCGCGCTGCGCACCGCCTGGGCCACCCGGGAGAACACCACCCGGGTCGTCCTGGACACCTGCACCGAGGACCACCCGAACGCCCTGCGGAACTACCTGGCCCGGGGCATGACGGTCTACAAGACGGAGACGGGCAACAAGGGCGCCTCCGCCTGACGGCGCCTCGGGCCACACCGGGGAGCGGGACCGGAGGACCCGCGGGGAGCCGCCCGCGGGGCGGGGCTCAGGCGAGCAGCAGCTCGCGGATCGACTCCCGGGCCACCGCCGCCTCGGCGGACGGCAGTGCGGCGTCGGTGACCCAGGTGTCCACGGCCGTCAGGGGGGCGATCGCGGAGAGGCCGACCACGCCCCACTTGGTGTGGTCGGCGACCACGACGGTGCGGCGGGCGGAGGCGATCAGGGCGCGGTTGGTCTCGGCCTCGGCCAGGTTGGGGGTGGTCAGGCCGGCCTCCGCGTCCAGGCCGTGGGCGCCCAGGAAGAGCAGGTCGAAGCGGAGCTCGCGGACGGCCCGGTCGGCCACCGGGCCGACCAGGGCGTCGGACGGGGTGCGGACCCCGCCGGTGAGCACCACCGTGGTGCCCGCCCCGGTGCCGGCCCGCCGGGCCCGCTCGAAGACCTCGGAGACCGGCACCGAGTTGGTGACCACCGTCAGGTGCTCCACCTCCACCAGCTGCTGGGCCAGCGCGTAGGTGGTGGTGCCGCCGGAGAGCGCGACCGCGCTGCCCGGGGTGACCAGGGCGGCCGCGGCCCGGGCGATCTGCTCCTTGGCGGAGGGCTCCAGCACCGACTTGGCCTCGAAGCCGGGCTCGTGCGCCAGGGCCGCGCCGGCCGCCACCGCCCCGCCGTGCACCTTCTCCACCGTGCCGGCCCGGGCCAGCGCGTCGAGGTCCCGACGGATCGTCATGTCGGAGACGCCCAGGCGCTGCGTCAGCTCGTTGACCCGGACGCCGCCGCGCCGCCGCACCTCGTCGAGGATCAGCGCGCGGCGCTGCTCGGCCAGCAGGTTGCTGGTGTCGGCCATCTGTCAGCCCTCCGGATCGGTCCTTGGCGACATCCTGTCAGATCGTCACACCCGGCAGGTCCTCGGGGACGAGCAGCTGGAGCTCCTCCGTGGTCGGGTCGGCCAGCTGGGCGACCCGCATCGCGTGCCGCTCCACCATGGTCTCGAACACCTGGCGCGCCGTCCGGCCGTTGCCGAATCCCGGCCCCCGCTCCAGCCGGGAGAAGTGGTCCAGCAGGGCCCGTTCGGCGGCCTCGGTCAGCGCGTACTCGTGCTCCACCGACTGCGCCCGGGCGATCTCCAGCAGCTCCCCGGCCGAGTAGTCGGGGAAGGTGACGGTGCGGGAGAAGCGGGAGGAGACGCCGGGGTTGGCGGAGAGGAAGCGCTCCATCTCGGTGGTGTAGCCGGCCACGATCACCACCACCTCGTCCCGGTGGTCCTCCATCAGCTTGACCAGGGTGTCGATCGCCTCCCGCCCGAAGTCCCGGGCACCGTCCTCGGGGGCCAGTGCGTAGGCCTCATCGATGAAGAGCACCCCGCCCCGGGCCCGGTCGAAGGCCGCCTGGGTGCGGATCGCGGTGGAGCCGATGTGCTCGCCGACCAGGTCCACCCGGGCCACCTCCACCAGGTGGCCCTGCTGGAGCACCCCGAGCGCGGCCAGGATCTCCCCGTACAGCCGGGCCACCGTGGTCTTGCCGGTGCCGGGGGAGCCGGTGAAGACCAGGTGCCGCCGCAGCGAGGGTGCCTTCAGCCCGGCCTGCCGGCGGCGGCGGCCGACCGAGATCAGGTCGATCAGGGTGCGCACCTCCTGCTTCACGGTGGCCAGGCCGATCAGCGCGTCCAGCTCGGCGAGCGCCTCGTCGGCCGGCCGGCAGTCCGGGATCGGCGCGATCGAGGCCGTCACCGGGGCGGCGGCGGTGGTGAGTTGCACCGTCCGCGGGGCCGGGACGGCCGGTGCGGCGGGCGCGAGGGGCTGGGCCGCCGGGCTGTTCGGCGGGGCCACGTCGTCCGAGACGCAGTTCTCCGTCACCGGCCCCGGCTCGGAGAACTCGAACCCGGCCCGCGCGTTCTGCTCCGCCCGGCAGCGGGTCAGCACCGTGCGGCAGCCGTCGATCACGTGGAAGCCGAAGCCCTGTCCCTGGGAGACCCGGCAGTCGGTGAAGCTGCCCCGGCCCTGCGCCGAGACGTAGACGGCCGCCTCGGCGCTGCCCCGCACCGTGCACTCGTACAGCTCCGGATCGGCGCCGGTGGTGACGATCACCCCCGTCCCGACCTCGGAGACCTCACAGCCCGTCAGCCGCCCGCCGCTGCCGTGGTCGCGGAACCAGAGCCCGGTGGCCGCCTGCTGCACCCGGCAGTCCGCCAGCTGGACGGTGGCGCCGCCGCTGACCGAGACGGCCGAGCTGCGCACCGCGCTGAACGAGCAGTCCTTGGCCGTCACCAGCGAATCCCGGTCCAGCACCGAGAGCGCGCCGGGCACGTCGTGCACCGAGCAGTCGGTGAGGGTGGCCCGGGCGCCGTCGCTGACCCAGACCGCGGGGTAGTCGCCGGTGCTGGAGTGCAGCTCGCAGGAGAGCGCGCTGACCTCGGTGCCCGGGTCCCAGACCGCCAGCGCGCCGCGGCCGAACTCCCGGACGGTGGCGTGCTCCAGGGTCAGCCGGGCCCGGCCGCGCAGGTCGGCGCCGTTCTCGGCCAGCTCGTACAGGCGGCACCCGGTCAGGGTCAGCTCGGCGCCGCTGTCCAGGGTCAGCCCGTTGTCCGAGACCCGGTGCACGGTGCAGTCGGAGAGCCGGCCGACGGCCTGCTTCTCCGCCAGCACGCCGCTGCCCTTGATCTCATAGACCTCACAGCCCGTCAGCTCGACGCTGCTCCCCGCCCCGGTGATCAGCACCCCGGCCCCGCCGGCGTGGTGCACCCGGCAGTTCTCCAGCCGGGCGGTGGAGCCGTCCAGCACCGCGAGCCCGACCTGGGCCGAGCCGGCCAGCTCGGTGGACTCGGCCACCAGCGCGGCCCCGGCGCGCAGCCGCACGCCCAGCCCGGCCGGGTTGAGCACGGTGCAGCCGCGCAGGGTCAGCGCGGCCCCGTCGGTCAGCTCCACCCCGGAGTCCGCCGTGGCCTCCACCCGGCAGCCGGTCAACTCGGCCGCCACGCCCGGTCCGTGGACCAGCACGGCCGGGGCCGCGCGCTCCGAGCCCTCGATCACCAGGCCCTGCACCACCGCGTCGGCGGCCAGGGTGAGCGGCACCCCGGCGGGCGGGTCGAGCCGGACGGTGCCGGGCCCGTCCGCCGGGCGCAGGGTGACGGCCTTGTCCAGCACGACGTTCTCCCGGAACGTCCCGGCCCGGACGGTCAGCGTGTCACCCGGCTCGGCGGCCGCCACCGCCTCGGCCAGCGTCTGGTACTCGCCGGCCCGGCGCCGCCAGCGCGAGGCGCTGTCCTGGGTGACCCGGACCCTGTGCTCAGCCATGACGATCCGCCATCCCCACCTCTGTCAACGGGCTGTCTGTATCGGAGCTTGCCGTGCTTGCCGCACCGGGAGACGCCGGACCGCCACGACCGGTACAACGACCGGGCGCGGCACGGGTTCCGCCCGCTGCGCGCGGGTGGTCAGAGACGCTCCAGGACGGTGAACTCGTCGCCCAGGTGCAGGGTGCCGATCAGACCGGTGAAGCCCTCCGGCCGCTCCGGGATCAGGTTCTGGCCGAAGACCAGCTTCTGGCCCAGCTGGTGGTGGCGGCCCAGCGCCCGCAGCGGCTCGGGGCCCCGGCGCTCGCCGGTCTCCTGGTCGGTGGTGGTCACCACGCAGCGGCCGCAGGGCTTGGCCACCCGGAAGGTCACCTCGCCGACCCGCACCCGCAGCCAGTCGTCCTCGGCCCAGGGCTCGTCCACGTCCACCACCAGGTTGGGGCGGAAGCGCTCCATCGGCACCGGGGCCGCCTTGCGCTCGTCCTCCGGGTGGTCCTCGGCGATCCGGGCGTTCAGCTCCGCCAGCGAGCCGGTGGTGGTGAGCAGCAGCGGGAAGCCGTCGGCCATCGTCACGGTGTCGCCCGGGCCCGCGTGCTCCGGCTTCACCGGGCGGGCCAGCGGGTCGTCCAGGTGCACCAGGCGCACGCCGGGGAAGTACCCGGCGAACCAGGCGTTGGCCTCCTCGGCGGCCAGCGCGGTGGTGAAGAAGGTGCCGAACACCTCGGCCTTGACGGAGGGCTCGCCCGCGGGGGCGGCGATCTCGATCCGCTCGCCGTCCGGCGCGGTCACGGTCAGCGAGCCGTCGGGGGAGGGCAGGGCGCGGAACTGACCGAGCGTCGGCTCGTCCCGCTGGGTCACGGCCTTGCCGCCCTCGTCCACCAGCATCCACCGACGGTCCCCGGTCAGGCCCCAGGGCTCGACCTGGGCGCTCTCCGGGCTGAGCCGGTACGTGGACTTGATCGGATAGATGTGCAGACCCGTCAGCTGAGACATGCGCCCATCCTGCCAGAGCTCGGCGGCGCCCTTGGGCGCGGGAGCGCCCCGCAGGGGCGCGGGGAACTGCGCGCTGGGGAACGGCAACACGTGCAACTGGCTCGCCTGCCCCGATCCCACGCCGCTCCGCCTTCCGTACTCGCGCAGTTCCTCGCGCCCCTGGGGCCTTCGGCCCGGAGGCGCAGCCCACAGGCCGCATACGCCGAGGGGCCGCCTGGACCGGTGTGGTCCGGGCGGCCCCTCGGGACGACCGTCGTGCCCTGCTCGGTCCCGATCCCCCCGGATCGTGGACGCAGGTGGAGCGGTACGGCTCAGTAGGCGTTCCCCTGGTAGCCGGACTGCGGGTACTGGGGCTGCTGCGCCACCGGGCGGACCGGGGCGGCCGGGCGGAACTGGTTGCCGCCGAAGCTCTGGTCCGGGAAGCCCTGCGGGACCGAGGCGGCCCCGGCGAAGCCCTGCGGTGCTCCGGCGTACGCCCCCTGGTTGGCCATCTGGGGAGCCGTCGCGTAGCCCTGCGGCTGGTACTGCTGGAAGGCCGGGCTGGGACCGCCGGCCGGGCGCTGCTGCGGCAGCTGGCCGGTCTGGCCGTAACCCGGCACCTGGGGCTGCGGAGAGGTGTAGACCGCAGGGGTCGGCTGGGCCGGGATGTACTGGGTGGCCGGGCCGCTGCTGCTCGGGCCGGGGCCCAGGGCGAGCCGGGCCGGGGGCAGCGCGGGGAGGTTGCCGCCCGGGCTGTCGAAGCCCGTACTCCCGTACGTGGAGCCGTAGTTGGTTCCGTAGCCGTAGCTCGACGAGGCCGGCGGCAGGGCGGCCGGCACATTGATGGGGGCGATCTGCGGGACACCGCGCTCTGCGACCAGGCTGTCGTAGATGGGCGTGCCGGAGCTGAAGGACGGAGAGGGGTAGCCGACTCCGTCGTAGGAGCGGGGCGAGGTCATGGGGCATACCGTAAGCCCACAATGTGCCTGCTGAGGAGAGTGAGAGGCGTAGGAGTTCCAGTGTTTACGTACTCTTCTCCGGAACAACTCGCTCGAAAGTGTGATGATCGGACATTTCGACGCCGCTTTCCGGCCACCTCCGGGAGCTGACGGAGTGTCGAACGAGGGGCGAACACTCCGTGGCCGACCGACAGCACGCGCCCCCCGGTGAACCGGGGGGCGCGTGTCTGGTGGCGTGAGCCCCCGTCAGCGGGTGGAGAGTGCCTGGATCGGGAAGCCGGGGCGGCCGGCCAGCTCGGAGGTGCAGTGCGCGCAGCGCACCGCGGCGGCCGGGATGGAGCTCAGGCAGTCCGGGCAGTCGGTCTTGGGCACCGGCACGTCCTTGACCGGCTCGAAGCGCTGCTGGAGCTTGCCGACCGGGACCACCACGGCGAAGTAGATCACCGCGCTGACCAGGACGAAACCGATCAGCGCGTTCAGGAAGCCGCCGTAGGGGAAGCTGGTGCCGCCGACCTCGAAGGTGCGCTTGCTGTAGTCGCCGACCGCGCCGGTGGCGACGCCGATCAGCGGGGTGAGGAAGGCGGTGACGAAGCCGGTGACCACGGCGGTGAAGGCCGCGCCGATCACGATGCCGACCGCGAGGTCCACCACGTTTCCGCGCAGCAGGAAGCTGCGGAATCCCTTGAACACCGGGAACTCCAAATCGTTGAAGGGGGAGAGGGGGCGCACGCGCCGTGCACGGCGGGCCCGATTGGCCATTGTGACCCTTCAACCCCCGTGTGGTCCAAGCCAGTTCACCTGATCCGCGTAACCGGGGCACCGGTGTGCGAGGCCCGAAAACACACCCGCCCGGGGCCGTGGCGGCCCCGGGCGGGTGGGTGGGCGGGCTGACCGGAGGTCAGATCCCGGCGGCGCGCAGGCGCTCCGCATACGGCTGGATCCGGGCCACCGCCTCGGCGGTGCGGCGCACGGTGGCGGCGTCCATGTGGGTCCAGAGCGGGACGGTCAGCACCGAGTCGGCCAGCCGGTCGGTGACCGGCAGCGCGTCCGCCTGCCCGAGGTGGGCGTAGGACTGCTGGCGCTGCACCGGCGGGTGGAAGTAGCGCCGGGTGTCGATGCCCTCGGCCTTGAGCGCGGCGGCCAGCTGCAGGGCGGTCAGACCGAAGGCCTCGGCGTCCAGGATCATGGTGAGGTCCTTGAACGTGGAGACGTCGCCCTCCTCCGGCAGCGCCAGCCGCAGGCCCGGCAGGCCGGCCGTGGCCCGGGCGAACTCGGCCACCAGCGCGCCCCGGTGGGCCACCCGCTCGGGCAGCCCGGCGACCCAGGTCAGGCCGACGGCCGCGTGCAGCTCGCTCATCCGGGCGTTCAGGCCGGGGAAGAGCGTGTTGTAGTCACCGGGGTTGCCGTAGTCCCGGCCGGTGCGCAGGGTCTTGGCCAGCGCCGCGTCCCGGGTGGCCACCAGGCCGCCCTCACCCGCGACCGCGACCTTGGTCGGGCTCATCGAGAACACCTCGGCCAGGCCGAAGTTGCCCACCGGGACGCCCTTGCGCTTGGAACCGAAGCCGTGCGCGGCGTCGTAGACCACCGGCAGCCCGGCCGCGTCGGCGATCCGCTGGATCTCCTCGGTCTGGCAGGGCGTGCCGTAGACGTGGGTGGCCATCAGGGCGGCCGGGTCGTCCGCCGCCTTCAGCCGGGCCTCGGCGTCCGCCGGGTCCAGGGTGATGTCCTGCTCGCGGGCCTCGGCGAACAGCGGGGTACCGCCCGCCCAGTGCGCGGCGTGCGCGGTGGCCGAGAAGGTGAAGCCCGGCATCAGCACCGGACGGCCGCCGCCCACCCCGGCGGCCTGGAGCACCAGCATCAGGCCGGCCGTGCAGTTGGAGACCGCCACCACGTGCGGCACCTCCAGGAGTTCGGCGGCCCGCTCCTCCAGCTCGGCCACGGTGCGGCCGTTGGTCAGCATGCCGCTGTCCAGCACCGTGCCGAGCCGGGCCAGCAGGCCCTCGCGGTCCGGCACCTGGACGCGGGTCAGCGGCAGGCCGTCGGGGAAGGCGGGAGTGCCGCCGAGGAAGGCGGGCGCTGCGGTGTCAGTGGTGGTCATGGTCGGTTCGATCCCCCCAGGGTCGAGGTGGTGGCGCGGCTTCGGAACGGGCCGGGGCGGCGACGGGCACGGTGCCCCACTGGCCGGGCTGCACCCGCCAGACCGGAGCCCGGGCCCGGCGGCGCGGTGCCGCCCGGTCGGTCTCCGGCAGCGGGACGGCGAGCAGCACCAGCACCAGCGGGAGCACCTGGACCCGTTCGCGGGAGAGGATGCCCAGGTTGTTGATGGTGGAGAAGGCCCAGCAGAACAGCAGGGTGTAGACCAGCGCGTACGCGATGTACGAGCGTTTCAGGAACAGCCGGGGGAGCTGGCGCATCCGCGGCCAGCCGCGGATGAACATCACCAGCAGCGCGAAGCACTCCACCGACTGGAACAGGCTCTGGATGTTGGAGGCCTCGAACGGGAACGGGCGGAACAGCACGCTCACCACGGCCATCGGCAGACCGGCCGGATTGAGGCTGAAGGCCGGTGCGGCGTCCTCCGGAGCCGGCGCGTTGATCATCGAGTTGCCCTGCGAGGTGCGTCTCGAGGTCTCCGAGAGCACCTGGTTGACGGCGTCGCCGCCGCCCTGCCCGGAGGTCCCGAAGAAGGTGTTCACCTGTTGCAGCATCAGCATCACCATGGCGCCCAGCACCGCCACGGTGACCACCATCCGCAGCGGGCCCAGCGCGCTGACCTCCTTGGGCCGCTTGCGCAGCACGTACGCCACGGTGAGCCCGGCGCCGGCCAGCACGGTGACGTGCGGACGGACCATCGCGGTGCCCAGCGAGCCCAGCCCGATGAAGACGAAGGCGCCGAACTGACGGCTCAGCAGCTTGGCCACCCCGTAGGTGGTCAGGCCCAGGCAGAACATCATCCAGGCGTCCTTGCCGATGCTGGACGGCCAGAACAGCAGCGAGGGCAGGAAGAAGACCAGCTTGGCGTAGCGCCGGGTGTCCGCCTCCGGGAAGGCGATCTGCAACGCCCGCCAGAACAGCAGCAGCCCCCAGAAGCCCAGCCAGGAGAACACCAGGAAGCCGCCGACCAGGGACGGGCCGGTGATCGCGTACACCACCCCGGTGACGATGATGATGAAGCCGGTGCCGGCCACCTTCATGCCCAGGTCGTAGTGGATGCCGGCCGAGAAGTCCGCGGTGTCCAGGAAGTAGGCGAGCTCGCTGCCCTTCTGGTGGTACATCTTGGCGTCCGCCGCGCCGCCGTAGAGCACGAAGGCCATCAGGTAGCGGGGGAACGCGCAGAGCAGCTTGAGGGCCATGGCCAGCATCAGCAGCCGGAACACCCTGGGCTGCGGGTTGTTCGCGGCCACCCGGGCCAGGATCGGGGTCCCTATCGCCATCAGGGCGGGCAGCACCAGCAGCGCCCCCCAGGTGTCGTAGCTGGTGTGCACCATGGTGAACACGAAGACCGTGACGTAGGTGCAGACCAGCCCGCCGGCCACCAGGGTCGACCAGGGCACGACGGGCGACCGCAGCGCCTGCCGGAGCATCAGAAGACCTCCAGGTCACCGAGGTTGAACCGCCAGGCGCCGAGCTCCGGCGGCACCGCCCCGGCCGGGGTGCGGGCGGCCAGCCGCATGCCGGTGCGCGGCGCCCGCAGGTAGCCGGAGCGCGGGGCGGCCGCGGCCGCCTCGGTGCCGGCCGCGAGGTGGGTCGCCACGTGGTCGCCGCCGGAGCGGGCGGCGGCCCGCAGCAGCTCGGCGGCCGCCCGCCGGTCGCCCGGGCGGACGATCACGTCGGCGAGGGTGAACTCCACCAGCGGGCCGCGCCGCCGGGGGCGGCCGAATGCCACCCCGGCCAGCTCGCCGCCCCGGTGACAGGTCATCACCCGGTAGTCCAGCCCGGGCGCGTCGCCGTAGCGCCAGCGCAGGTAGGGCTCGGTGCGGGCCACCGCGAGGCGGCCGTCCGAGGCGTCCGCCCCGGCCCGCTCGCGCAGCAGCTCCGCCAGGCCGTCCGGTGCGCCGGAGCCGAACCAGTCGGCGGCGGTGGGCAGCGGACAGACCACCGGCCCGGTGGCGGCGGCCTTGCGGGCCAGCGCGGCCCGCGCGCCCCTGGCGAAGGAGAGCGGCCGGGCGATCCGCAGCGAGACGGGCACCTGGCCCAGGTCCTGCCAGCCCATCTTGAGGTAGCCGGGCAGGCTGTTGCCGTTGGGCGTGTTGAAGACCAGCTCGGCCTCGGAGGAGACCTGCTCCAGCAGCTCGGTGGTGAGCCGGCGGAAGATCCCCCGGCCCTGGAAGTCCGGGTGGGTGGCGGTGTCCACCGGGCGCACCGCGCGGACCACCCGGTCCACCGCCCGCCACTCCCAGCGCAGGAACAGCCGCACCCCGACGATCCGCCCCCCGGGCGTCACGGCCACCAGACCGGGGCTGGCCCCGAAGGGGTTGCGGTGGTGCTTCCACGCGAAGAAGTCGGCGCTGCGGGTCCCGGTGGGGCCGCCCGCCAGCGATGCGGTCAGCAGCTCCAGCACCGCGGGGGGTGTCCGCCCCGTCCAGCGGTCGGTAGCTCAACTCGACGGCGTCGTCCCGGAGTTGCTCGGGGCTCGCGCTCACGATGGTTCGGTCTTCCTCTCGGAGGGGCAGGGCGGCGGGGCGAGGTTCAGCTCCGCAGCACCCGCTCGTACACCCGCTCGACGGCCTGCTGGGCGCCCGCCACGTCGAAGGACTCCGAGCGCCCGCGGGCGGCCTCGCCCATCCGCTCGCGCAGCCCCCGGTCGGCCGCCAGCTTCCCGAAGGCCGCCGCCAGGCCCGCCGGGTCGGCCGGCTCCACCAGGAAGCCCTCGACGCCGTCGTCCAGCACCTCCGGCATCCCGCCCACCCTGGTCACCACCGAGGGCAGCCCGCTGGTCATCGCCTCCATCAGCGCCACCGGCAGCCCCTCCTGACGGGAGCTCAGGGTGAACGCGTCGAAGGCCGGCAGCAGCTCCGGCACGTCCGGCCGGGAGCCGGCGAAGACCACGCCCTCGCCGGCCGCGGCCTTCAGCTCGGCCTCCAGCGGCCCGGAGCCGATCAGCACCAGCCGGGCCTCGGGCCGCTCCTGCCGCAGCCGCTCGAACGCGGCCAGCAGGGTGGCCTGGTCCTTCTTCGGCGTCATGTTGGCCACCGTGCCGAGGACGAACGCCCCCCTCCGGCAGCCCGAGTTCGGCCCGGGCCGCCCGCCGGGCCGCCGGGCCGCGCGCCGCGCCGCCCAGGTCCGGCCCGTGGTGCACCACGGTGACGAAGTCACCGGGCCGCCGCCGGGCGGCCGGAATGCTCGCCGCCACCGCGTGCGAGACCGCCACCACCGCGCGGTTGCGCTTGTACGTCAGGGAGTTGGCCCAGCGGGTCTCCCGGCGGTACCGCTCCCAGACGTTGTGCTCGGTGTGCACCAGCACCGGCCGCCGGGAGCCCAGGGTGAGCAGCCGGGCGGCGGCCGCCGGGACCGGCATGTGCGAGTGCACCAGGTCGTACCGGCGGGCCCGCAGCAGCGCCCGCAGCCGCAGCGGCCAGCGCCGCCCCGGCCCGAGCAGGTGCACCGTCACCCCGGCCGCCTCCAGGGCCGGCACCAGGGCGTCCTTCCACGGCAGCACGTAGGCCACCTCGACCTCGTACCGCGAACGGTCGGCGTGCCGGGCGCAGTTGACCAGCAGCTGCTCGGCGCCGCCCCGGCCCAGCCCCTTGGCGAGCCAGAGCACCCGGACCTTCCCCCCCCTGGTCGGTCACCGGTCCTCGCCCTCCTGCCAGGCCGCCTCGTTCACCGGCTCCGGGCCGCGCCGGGCCCAGGACGGCGAGGACCGGTGGCGCGGGCCCTCGGCCCGCTGCTCCTGCGGGGGCACCGGAGCCGCCGGGGCCGGTGCGGCCCCGGGCACGGCGGACGCCTGGGCGGCCAGCCCGTCCCGCTTGCGGCGGCCGGACGGGCCGATGGTGCCGAGCAGCGCCACACCGGCCACCGGCACACCGGTGCGGGAGAGCAACTCGCTGACCCGGTCCGCCTGCTCGGGCGTCACGTTGCCGCCTTGATGGTCACCAGCACCGCGTCGGCGTGCTGCACCAGGTCGTAGGCGTCGTTGGCGTGCAGCAGCGGGGAGCTGTCGATCAGCACCACGTCCGCGTGCCGCCGGGCCCGGCGCAGCACCTCGCCGGCCCGCAGCACCAGCGCGGCCGGGTAGGCCGTGGTGTTGCCACCGGTGATCAGCCGCACGCCGTCCACGTTGGTCCGCCGGATCAGGTCGTCCAGCTCGGGCAGCTGCTCGCCGCTCAGCAGCTCGGCCATGCCGGGGCCGTCGCCGACCCCGAAGTGCTCGTGCGCCTTCGGGTGCCGGAAGTCGCAGTCCAGCACCAGGACCTCGCGACCGGTCTCGGCCAGCGCCGCCGCCAGGTTGGCCACCGTGGTGGTGCGCCCGTCGCCGCTGCGGCCGGACATCACCAGGATCACCGGGGCGGGCTGGGCCAGCCGCCGGGAGACCAGCTCGGCCGGGTTGAGGTTGCCGTCGGCCAGCTGCGCGGCCAGCGCCGGCGGGCCGGTCAGCAGCAGGGTCGAGCGCAGCGAGCGGAACGCCTCGGCCCCCGGATCGGACGGCCGGGCCACCACCAGCGGGTCGCGCAGCCGCCGCAGGCGGGTGGAGAGGTAGGGGATCTCGCCGATCACCGGGAGGTTGAACGCCTCCTCCGCGCCGTTGCGGGTGCGCAGGCGGGTGTCCATCCGGCTGAGCATCAGCGCGGCCACCACGCCGAGCGCCAGGCCGAGCACCACCGCGAGGGTCAGCCGCAGGCCCCGGCTCGGCGAGGTCAGCAGGTTCCCGCCGAGCTCCTTGGCGTCGATCGAGCCCCACTGCTGGACGGCGTCGGTCTGGCTGACGGCCTGCAGGTCGCTGATCGCGGTCAGGGTCTTGGTCAGCGAGTTCCGAGCGGCCGTCAACTGCGGGTCCAGCTTGGGCTGGTCGGCCGGCTTGGCGCTGTAGAACTCCTGCTGGAGCTTGTTGACCTGGTCCTGCTGGGTGGCGCGCTGCGCCTCCAGCCGCTTGATCGACTCGCTCGCGCTCTTCGCGGTCTCCTGGCTGTAGCCCTTGATGGTCGCCTCGGCGAACGCCCCGGCGGTCTCCACGCAGCTCTTGCTGGTCGGCCCGGTGACGGTGAACTCGAGCATCGTCGGCGAGGCCGCCGCCACCTTCCGGCGGGCCACCAGACCGGCCACGTCGGTGATGTTGAGCGTCTTCGCGGCGGCCGTCGACACGTCCGAACCGGCCGCGTACGAGAGCACCTGGTCGGCCCGGACCGCCTCGCCGGCCCCGGCCACCGGGGTGATGGCGACCTTGCACTGCCATTTCCCGTTGTCGACGGTGTCGCCCGTCGGGGTGAGCAGCAGCCCGATGATCAAGGCGGCCACCGTACAGCCGACCAGCAGTCGCCAGTAACGTCGCAGTACGGTGAAGTGGTTGGCCGGTTCCACCGGTTGGATCCCCTCGCGTTCGTGGTGCATGCGCCGCGCCGACCGGCCCGGGTCGGGTCCGGGTCGGCTCCGCACGGTCTGCTGGCCGCTCGCCTGGTGGCGTGCAGCGGCGCGGGCCCCGCCCCCCAGCGTGGACCCGTCTCCCCGGGCACGATGCTTGCGGCACCTGACGTGCGGCGCAAGCACTTTCGCCAATCTGATGCGCGATCTCGTCCGGGGACCGAGAATCGCCCCTCTCCTCAGCGCTTCCCGAGCGATCTCTCGTAGAACTCGACCATCTGCCCGCAGACCTGAGGCAGGGTGAACTTGGTCAGGAACCGGGCCCGGGCCGCCTTCGCCCGCAGCTGCGCCGCGGAGCGGTCCTCCAGGGTCTCCGCCAGCGCCGCCGCCAGCGCGGCCGGCCGCTCCGGCGGCACCAGCAGCCCGTAGTCCTCCGACCCCACCGTCTCGCGCAGCGCCGCCACGTCCGCGGCCACCAGCGGCACCCCGACGCCCATCGCCTCCATCGCCGCGCTGCCCAGCCCCTCCCAGCGCGACGGCACCGCGAACGCGTCCACCGCCGCCATCAGGTCGAAGACGTCCGAACGAGGCCCCAGGAACCGCACGTTGCCCGCCACCCCGGCCAGCTCCCGCAGCCTCGGCGTCTCCGACCCCGCGCTGCCCGCCAGCAGCAGCACCGCCTCCGGCTGCCCGGCCCGTACGGCGGGCCAGGCCTCCAACAGCACGTCAAGACCCTTCTGGTACTGCTGCCGCGCCGCCGCCAGCACCACCGGCGTGTGGTCCGACAGCTCCAGCCCGGCCCGCACCGCGTCCCGCCGCTCCTGGCTCACCGTGCCCAGCAGCTCGGTGTCCCGCCCGCGCGGCACCACGTCGATCCGCTCCGGATTCACCTTCAGCCGACGGGCCATCACCTCGGCCACGTGCCGGGTCAGCGCGTGGAACCGGCGGGTCCCCTGTGCGGTCGTGGCGTCCACCGCCTGGGCCGCCCGCACCTTCCACGGGCTCAGGCCCCGGGCGTGCAGGTGCTCCGGCCCGTACGAGGAGTTCACCAGACTGGAGACCACCGGCGTCCGGGTGGACAGCGCCGCGGCCCGGCCGAGCACGTCCGACTCGTAGAGCGTGGTGTGCACCAACTCCGGGCGGCGGTCGCGCAGCAGCCGCCGCAGCGCGGCGTACTCACCGGCCCGGCCCGAGGCGTGCACCCCGAACACCTCCGCCCCCGCCGCGGCCAGCTCCGGCTGGAACCCGCCCGGCGACGGGCGCAGGTACGCCACGTCCAGCTTCACCCCGGCCCGCACCAGCTGCGGCGCCATCGCGACCAGGCCCTGCTCGGCTCCGCCGATCCGGCTCACGCTGTCGATCACATAGAGCACATGCACAGTGGCCCCCCACCCAAACACTGACAGGCGGTCAGCATCCCAGGCCAGACCCGCCCACCGCCACCGAATCCCCATACTGTGAACACCCTGGGAACCGAAGCGTCCGCAGGCGCAGCGCGGCCACCCGGGGGCGCGAGCCGGCAGGTGGTCACCCCGGGGGCGCGAGGAACTGCGCGAGTACGGAAGGCGGACCAGCGTGAGGTCGGGGCAGGCGAGCCAGTTGCAGCACGTGCCGTTCCCCTGCGCGCAGTTCCCCGCGCCCCCGGGATCACCGATTCGCCAGTGGGAAGCCTTCCGTGTGTGCCAGGTTGGGCGCCATGGCTGAGCCGAGGGTGTTGCATCTGGTCACTGACCCGCGGGGCCGGGGGGCCCAGAACCTGGCGCGGGACCTGCACGGGGAGCTGCTGCGCAGGGGGGTGCCGTCCACGCTGCGTTCGTTGCAGCCGCACGTCGACGCCCCCGCGCCGCACGACGCCCCGCCGTTGGGCCCGTCCCGCTACCACCCCAGCACGCTGCGGGCGCTGCGCGAGGCGGCCCGCACCAGCGACGTGGTGATCGCCCACGGCTCCAGCACCCTGCAGGCCTGCGCCGTGGGCCTGTTCGGCTCCCCGACCCCGTTCGTCTACGTCAACATCGGCGACCCGCGGCACTGGACGGCGAGCCCGGCCCGCCGCCTGCGGGTGGCGGCGTTCCTGCACCGGGCCGCCGCCGTCTCGGCGATCTCGGACGGTGCCCGCGACGTCCTGCTGCAGCGCTTCCGGCTGCCCGCGCAGCGGGTCCGCACCATCCCGAACGGCCGCGCCGCCGACCGCTACCGCCCGGCCGCCGACCAGGCCGAGCGGACCGCCGCCCGCAAGGAGCTGGGGCTTCCCGCCGAGGGCCGGCTGGTCGCGTGGATCGGTGCGCTCGCCCCGGAGAAGCGTCTCGACGTGGCCCTCGCCGCGCTCGACCGGCTCCCCGACGTCCACCTGGCCGTCGCCGGGGACGGCCCGCTCAAGGGCAGCTACCAGCCCCACCCCCGTGCCCACTTCCTCGGGCGCCTGACCGACCCGGCCCCGCTCTACCGGGCTTCCGACGCGCTGCTGCTGAGCAGCGACAGCGAGGGCGTCCCCGGGGTGCTGATCGAGGCGGCGCTGGCCGAACTGCCCATCGCCGCCACCGACGTGGGCTGGGTCGGCGACGTGGTGCTGGACGGCACCACCGGTGCACTGGCCCGCCCGGGCGACCCGGCGGCGCTGGCCGAGGCGCTCGGCCGGGTGCTCGGCGGGGACCGCGCCGCGCTCGGCAAGGCCGCCCGCGAGCACGCCCTGGGCCGCTTCGACCTGGCCGTGGTGACCGACGCCTGGCAGCAGCTCGTCCACCAGGTGGCCCGGCGGCGCTAACGATCCGTCAAGACCGCCGTCGCACCCCTGTCGTGCGGCCGGGCCCGCGCGCATACTGACCCGGCGGTTCCGCCAGTGCGGCGGCCGCAGACGGGGAGGACGTCATGGCAGTCCTGGCGATCCTGGTGGGCTTGGGCCTGGTGGCCCTGCTCTCCAGCGTCCGGGTGGTCCAGCAGTACGAGCGCGGCGTGGTGTTCCGGCTCGGCCGGGTCTCGGGGGAGCCCCGGCCGCCGGGGCCGACCCTCCTGGTCCCGGTGATCGACCGGATCCGCAAGGTCAACATGCAGATCGTCACCATGCCGGTGCCCGCCCAGGAGGGCATCACCCGGGACAACGTCTCCGTCCGGGTGGACGCGGTGGTCTACTTCCGGGTGGTCGACCCGGTCCGGGCCACCGTGGACGTGCAGAACTACGCCTTCGCGATGTCCCAGGTGGCGCAGACCTCGCTGCGCTCGATCATCGGCAAGAGCGAACTGGACGACCTGCTCTCCGGCCGCGAGGGCCTGCACCACGGCCTCGAACTGATGCTGGAGAGCCCGGCCACCGGCTGGGGCGTGCACATCGACCGGGTGGAGATCAAGGACGTCGCGCTGCCCGACTCGATGAAGCGCTCGATGGCCCGTCAGGCCGAGGCCGACCGGGAGCGGCGGGCCCGCATCATCACCGCCGACGGCGAGTTCCAGGCGGCCGCCAAGCTGGCCGACGCGGCCCGGCAGATGGACGAGACGCCGTCCGCGATGCAGCTGCGCCTGCTCCAGACCGTGGTCGAGGTGGCGGCCGAGAAGAACTCCACCCTGGTGCTGCCCTTCCCGGTCGAGCTGCTGCGCTTCTTCGAGCAGGCCGCCGCCCGCCCGGAGCCGCGGGACTGACGGCCCGTCACCGGCGGTTGGGCCGTCCGGGCGAAGAATCCGCCCGGACGGCCCGTCGGCTCGCCGCTCCTCCCGCGGGCTGGAAGCATCGGCCCACGTGAAGCAGCTCATCCGCACCGCCGTCCTGGCCACCGCCGCCGCCGGACTGCTCGCCGCCCCCGTCACGGCCGGTCAGGCCACCGCAGCCCCCGAGGTGCCGCACGAGGGAGGGTACGTCGGCCGGGTCGACAACCCGGGCCCGATCCGGGCGGTCAAGCAGGAGGCCGTCGAGTTCTTCTGGTACGACTGCTACCACTCGCGGCAGCTCGAACTCCCGCTGGAGCGCTGGTCGGCCAAGCACGCCTCGGACGTGACGCTGCGCCGGGTGCCGGCGGTCTGGGCCGGAGCGCCGGAGGAGCGGGTCCAGAAGGGCCACGCCCGGCTGTACTACACCCTGGAGAAGCTCGGCAAGGTCGACGAGTTCCAGGTGGCCGCCTTCAAGGCGGTGAACGTGGACGAGCAGGACGTCATCACCGAGGACACCGCCACGGCCTGGGCCGGCACGGTCGGGCTGGACGCCGAGAAGTTCCGGGCCGCCTACCGCTCGGCCGAGGTGCGCGACCTCACCGAGGCCGCCTCCGGCCTGATGGCGAAGTACAAGGTCGACGAGCTCCCCACCGTCTTCGTCAACGGCGACCGGGCCAAGCCCAGCAAGAACGGCGGAGTCGAGGGCATGCCCGCCGCCCTGGACGCCCTGGTCGACTGACCGGAAGCAGTGCGTCGAGAGCCGGGACGGTCACCGTCCCGGCTCTTCTTCACGGATCCGCCCCCTGCCTCGCACACTCTGTGCCAGAGTGTGCGCTGCGGCCGAACCGGACCGGGGAACTCCCCTGGCGGCGGCCGGTATCACTCGGCACCGGAGAAGGCGGGGTTCCGTGGGGGGACAACGCGCGCAGGTCCTCGATCAGCGCGAAAACCAGACTGAGGCCCGGCGGCCGGGGGCCGAGGGTCCCCCGCCCGAGTTGGTCTTCAAGCGGCGGCTCCGACCGGCCCAGGTGGCCCGGGAGCTGCTGGGGGCACGCGAGTTGGTGCGCGCCCTGGCCGAGCGCGACCTGCGCGCCCGGTACAAGCAGGCGGTGCTCGGCTTCGCCTGGGCGGTGCTCACGCCGCTGGCGCTGTGCGCCATCTTCACGCTGGTCTTCCAGCGGGCGGTCAAGATCGACACCGGCGGGGTGGCCTACCCGCTGTTCGCCTACGTCGGCCTGATCGTCTGGCAGTTCTTCAGCAACACCATGAACCAGGGCGCGCTGAGCCTGGCCAACAACCTCAGCCTGCTCAACAAGGTCTACTGCCCGCGCGAGGTCTTCCCGCTGGCCACCATGCTGGTCGCCAGCGTCGACATGCTGATCGGCATCGGCGTGCTGGGCCTGCTCTTCCTGGCCTTCTGGACGGCGCCGGCCGCCACCTTCTTCTGGGTGTTCCCGCTGCTGCTGATCCAGCTGGCGTTCACCTACGGCGTGGCGCTGGTGCTCTCGGTGGCCGTGGTCTACCTGCGCGACGTCCGGCACCTGCTGCCGATCATCACGCAGATGGGCGTGTTCGCGACCCCGGTCGCGTACCCGCTCTCGCAGATCCCGCAGAAGCTCCAGGAGGTCTACGTGGCTTTCAACCCGCTGGGCGCGGTGATCGAGGGCTACCGGCGGGCGCTGCTGCACGGCCAGGCACCCGACCTCACCCTGACCGGGATCGCCGCGGTCAGCTCGGTGGTCGTGCTCTGCGGCGGCTACCTGGTGTTCAAGAAGCTGGAGACGGGGATCGCCGATGTCGCGTGAGCTGATGACCAAGAACCTCCCCCTGGGCACCGTCCGCACCGAGCACGTGTGGAAGCGGTTCAAGGCGGACCAGCAGCGGATGCTGCTGCGCGACAAGGTCGAGCAGGTCACCCGGAAGCTGCGCGGCGGCAAGGGCGAGGACTGGCGCTGGGCGCTGCGTGACATCAACATGCACATCGAGCCGGGCGAGGCGGTCGGCCTGATCGGCTCCAACGGCTCCGGCAAGTCCACCCTGCTGAAGATGCTCACCCGGGTCATGTACCCGTACGGCGGCGTGATCGACGTGCGCGGCCGGATCGGCGCGCTGATCGAGATCCGGGCCGGCATCCACCCGGACCTGACGGGCCGGGAGAACATCTACCTGTTCGGCGCGCTGCTCGGCCTCAAGCGCCGCGAGGTGGCCGGACGGTTCGACGACATCGTGGAGTTCGCCCGGCTCGGCGGGGCGATCGACCGTCAGGTGAAGTACTACTCCTCCGGCATGCAGATGCGCCTGGGCTTCGCGGTCGCCGCGTACCTGGAGCCGCACGTGCTGCTGGTGGACGAGGTGCTCGCGGTCGGCGACGCGGTCTTCCAGCAGCGCTGCCTGGACCGGATGCGCGAGGTGGCCGAGCAGGGCACCACGATCGTCTTCGTCTCGCACGACCTCCCCGCGGTGGAGTCGATCTGCCGCCGGGGCATCTGGCTGGAGCAGGGCACCGTCCGGGTAGACGCCGGGATCAAGGACGCGCTGGCCGGGTACCGGGACTCGATCGAGGCCCAGTCCGAGGCCACCGCCCGGGTCGGCGAGCCGCTCCAGCTGCTCAAGCACGCGATGGTCGGCGAGGGCCGGGAGAACCTCACCACCGACGAGCCGATGACCGTCGAGCTCACCCTCGGCGGCGACTACCGCGGCGACGCCACCCTGCACCTCGGCGTCAGCGAGGGCACCTCCAGCCCGATCTTCCAGATCAGCCACGAGATCCGGTTGAACGGCGAGGACCACCACGTCGCCTGCGTGATCCCCAACCTGCCGCTCCCGCGCGGCCGTTACACCCTCTGGGCGGGCGTGTACAGCATCGGCAAGACCGACGGCGGAACGCTCATGAGCTGGCACTCCGTGGGCCAGTTCGACGTCTTCGGACCGATGCTCGACACCCCGCCGCGCGCCGTGGTGCTGGCCGCGCCGGTCTTCGTCCCGCACCGTTGGGAGGAGTGAGCCGGTGACCGGTCTCCGGGTCCTGGTCCACCTCAACAACCTGGCGCTGGGTGGCGCCCAGTTGAACGCCGTGGACATCGCCCGCACCATGCGCGACCGCGGGCACCACCCGGTGCTGTTCGCCCAGGGCATCGACGGCCCCGCACCACTCGTCGAACTGGCCGCCTCGCACGACCTCGAACTGGTCGTCGAGGGCGGCCCGGACACCCCGAACCGGGTGGTCCGGCAGCGGCTCACCCGGGTCGCCGAGGAGCACGGCAGCCAGCTGGTGCACGCCTGGGAGGTGCGGGCCGCCCGCAACTCCTTCTTCGGGCCCGGCCGCCTCGGCCGGATCCCGGTGGTCACCACCTTCTACGGCATCCGGATGCTGCGCGGCCTGCCCCGGCATCAGCCCCTGGTGCTCGGCCTCGGCGCGATGATGGGGGAGGGGCGGGCCTTCGGCCACCGGGACGTCCGGCTGATCGAACCCCCCGTCAACACCCTCACCGACGCCCCCGGGGTGGTGGACGGCGAGGAGTTCCGCAAGGAACACGGCATCTCCGACGACGAGTTGCTGCTCTCCATCGTCACCCGGATGGTGCCCGACCTGGAGAAGGACGAGGGCGCGCTGCTCACCGCCCGTGCCGTCCGCGAGCTGGCCGACCCGAGGGTCCGGCTGGTCGTGGTCGGCGCCGGCCCCAGCCTGGACCGGATGCGCGCGGTGGCCGACGAGGTCAACGGCGACCTGGGCCGTCAGGCGGTGCTCGTCCCAGGGCAGTTGGCCGACCCCAGACCGGCGTACCAGGCCGCCGACGTGGTCCTCGGCATGGGCGGCTCCGCCCTGCGCGGCCTCGCCTTCGGCAAGCCCGTGGTGGTGCACGGCGCGGACGGCTACACCGCCCTGCACGAGCCCGGCCCGCTGGTCGAGCCGCACGCCTCCCGCTGCATGTACGGCTTCGGCGACGGCACCCGCCGCCCCGAGGTGCTGGCCGCCCAGCTCCGGCCACTGCTCGACGACCCCGCACTCCGCGCCTCGCTCGGGAGTTGGGGCCGCGACTGGGTGGTCGGCCGGTTCTCCCTCGACAGCATCACCACCGCCTTCGAGGAGCTCTACCGCGAGGTCCTGGCCACCCCGCCCGGGCCGTCCAGCTGGTTCCGCGACCTGGAGCAGATGACCAGGTTCGAGTACAGCAAGCCCACCGCCCTGCGGATGCTCGGCCGCTGACGGCCCGTCGGCCGACGCTTCGGCCGGCGGCGGGAATCCGTTGGACGCGGGCCCGCCCCGGCGGCTGGGATGGGCCCATGGGCACACGCATGAACCCTGACGAGTTCGACACCGACCCCGGCCTGGTGCGGAGACTGATCGACGGTCAGTTCCCGCACTGGGCCGGGCTCGCGATCACCCCCGTCCGCTCCTCGGGCACCGACAACGCGATGTACCGGCTCGGCGAGGAGCTGGTGGTCCGGCTGCCCCGCATCCCCGGTGCGGTCCCGGACGTCGCCAAGGAGCAGCACTGGCTGCCCCGGCTCGCCCCGCACCTCCCGCTCACCGTCCCGGCCCCGGTCGCCCTGGGCGCGCCGGTCCCGGACTTCCCCCACCCCTGGTCCGTCCAGCGCTGGCTCCCGGGGGCGAACCTCTTCGACCACCCCCTCGCCGACCTCGCCCCCGTCGCCCGCTCCCTCGGCGCCTTCGTCGCCGCCCTGCGCGACGTCCCCTCGGAAGGCGGCCCCGCCGGCTACCGGGCCGGGCCGCTGTCCGCCCGCGACGAGGAGGTCTGCGGCGCGGCCCGTGCCCTCGGCGCCCTGGTCGACCCGGCCGCCGTCCTCGCCGACTGGGAGGACGCCCTCGCCGCCCCCGCCTGGGACGGCCCCCCGGTCTGGACCCACGGCGACCTGCTGCCCGGCAACCTGCTCGCCCACGACGGCCGCCTCACCGCCGTCATCGACTTCGGCTGCGGCGGAGTCGGCGACCCCGCCTGCGACCTCCTTCCCGCCTGGGCCCTGCTCGACGCCGGCACCCGCCCGGCCTTCCGCGCCGCCGCGGCCCCCGACGACGCCACCTGGCTCCGCGCCCGCGGCTGGGCCCTCGCCTTCGCCCTCCCCACCTGGGCGCACTACCGCACCACCAACCCCACCCTGGCCACCATCGCCCGCCGGACAGTGGCCGAAGTGCTGGCGTGACCGGCGAGGGCGCGAGGAAGGTACGTGGTGTTGCCGGGGGCGCGAGGAACTGCGCGGGTCGGAAGGCGGCTCATCGGCAACTGATCCACCGTCAGCCAGTTGCAGGTGCTGCCGTTCCCCCGCGCGCAGTTCCTCGCGCCCCCGGGGTGACCACCTTCGCCAGCCCGAGGGTGCTGCGGTTCCCCCGCGCCCCCGGGATCACGCCCTGCGCAGGAGCAGTGTCGCGAAGCCCAGGGTGCCGCGGTAGCCGTTCAACCAGCCGTCGCGGTGCTCGGTGGCGGTCGCCAGGGCGTCAGCGGCGTCCGGGTGCTCGGGGTGGGTGAGGGCCCACTCCGTCAGGGAGCCGGTCCAGGACCACTCGTAGGCGTCCCACTCGGCCTGCGAGGAGACGTGGGCGTCGATCGGGGCCCAGCCCGCCCGCGTGATCCGGGCGACCAGCTCGGGCAGGTCGGTGTACTCCCTCGCGGGCACGCCGAGCGCTTTCAGTGCGGCGGCCTCGGGCTTCCGCTCCCAGAAACAGACGCCGAGCAGCGCGACCCCGCCCGGCCGCAGCAGCTCCCCGACGGCCTCCAGGGTCGGCTCCACCCCGCCGAAGGCGTGCTCGGTGCCGACGCACAGCACCACGTCGAACGGCTGCTCCGCCACCTGCTTGCGCACGTCCCGGTGGTGCAGCCCGATCCGCCGGGCCACCCCGAGCGCCTCCGCCCGCTCCCGCGCCCGCCCCAGCGCCGCGTCGTCCAGGTCCACCCCGACCGCCCGCAGCCCCGGACGGGCCGTCAGGGCGCGCAGCAGCCAGGCCCCTTCGCCGCAGCCCAGGTCCAGCAGCCGGCCGTCCCGGGCCGGCAGCGCCCGGGCGAGGAGCCGCTCGACCGACTCGTCGGAGAGCGGCGCGGCGATCGGGTGGTGGGAGTGGGCGATCCGGAAGCGCATGCGAGGGTCCATCGGCTCAGTCTGTCCGTGCCTGCTCGTCCGCCGCCAGGGGTTTGCCGTAGGTGCGGCCCTTCCACGCCGCGCCGCGCCCCCGCCAGTGCTGCACCGCCGAGTCCACCGTCATCAGCAGGTAGAGCAGTGCGGTGAACGGCAGCAGCAGCGCCGCCCACACCGGCTGCCGGTAGTACCGCACCATCGGCAGGTAGGTCCCGGTCATCAGGGCCCAGGCCAGGCCGCCGCACAGCGCGGTGAGCCCGCCGCCGGCCAGCAGGGCCACCGGCGGCACCAGGTACACCAGTGCCAGCCCCACCACCGTCCCCGCCAACAGCCAGACCGAGTGCCGCAGTTGGGCGTACGCGCTGCGCGACACCATCCGCCACAGCTGCCCCAGCTCCGGGTACGGCCGGACGCTGTCCACCTGCTCGGCCAGCCCCAGCCAGGTCCGTCCGCCGCCGCGCTTCACGGCCCGCGCCAGCGAGACGTCGTCGATCACCGCCCCCCGGATCGCCGCGATCCCGCCGGCCCGCTCCAGCGCCTCGCGCCGCACCAGCGAACAGCCCCCGGCCGCGGCCGCGGTACGGGAGCCGGGCCGGTTGCTCCACCGGAAGGGGTACAGCTGCGCGAAGAAGTACACGAAGGCCGGCACCACCAGCCGCTCCCAGCCGGTCACCACCCTCAGCCGGGCCATCTGCGAGACCAGGTCCAGCCCGTGCCCCTCGGCGGCGGCGACCAGTGCGGCCAGCGAGTCCGGGCCGTGCGCGATGTCCGCGTCCGTCAGCAGCAGGTAATCGGCCCCGTCGGCCAGTTCGACCCCGTGCCGCAGGGCCCAGAGCTTGCCCGTCCAGCCGGCCGGCAGCGGGGGAGGGGTGGTGACGGTCAGCGGCAGCCCGCCCGCCGCGCCCAGCCGGTGCGCCAGCTCGCCCGTGCCGTCCGTGCTGTGATCGTCGATCAGCACCACCCGGGCGGACCCCGGGTACCGCTGCGCCAGCACGCTCGGCAGTGACTCCGGGAGCACCTCGGCCTCGTCCCGGGCCGGCACCAGCACCACCACCGAGGGCCACCGCTCCGGCTCCACCCGCCGGGGCAGCCGCTGGTCGGTCCGCCAGAAGAACCCCTGACCCACCGTCAGCCACACCCAGGAGGCCAGGGACACCACCGAGACCCACAGCAGCACCGTCACCCTCGCCAGTCTGCCACCGGCCCCTGCCCGCCGAGCGTCACCGCACCGCCGGACGGGCGACCGCTGCCGGGTGCCGTGCCCTTCGCCGGTCCTCCCACTGGAGGGCGGCCAGGGAGACCAGCAGGCCGGCGATCACGGTGCCGGTCATCGTGCGGGCGACTCCGAAGCCCTCGACCAGGGTCCGGCACAGCAGCGCGCTCAGGGCGGGGAGCACCAGCATCGCCAGGACCCGCAGGTACCAGGGCAGTCGACGGGTGAGCACGACCGCGAGCAGGCCCGCCATGTAGGCGGGGGCCAGGAAGTACACCCCCGGGATCACCACGAACAGAATCACGCCAGCGATCAGCCCCACCGTGCCCACCCCCCGGTCCGCGACGGTCGGCACCGTCGTCGTCCGCCAGCGTGGCAGATTAATTGAACGTGTTCAAGTCTGCCGGATCGGGCAAGTCGAGGAAGCCCGCGACCAGCTCCACGAACCGGCCGGGCTCCTCCACCCAGGGCCGGTGGCCCGAACGGTCCATCAGTTCCAGCCGGGCGTGCGGGTAGAGCGCGGCCGCCGCCCGGGCCGGGGCGGTGCCGATCAGGCCGTCGGAGGCCCCGGCCAGCACCAGCACCGGCGCCCGTACCGCCGCCAGCCGTGCCAGCCGCCGCTCCTCGTCGGCAGGGGTGGCCGCGCCCGCGTAGTAGGCGGCGCGCAGCCAGGCGTGCGGGGAGCCGTGCTCGGGGCGGTGCTCGGCCTGCCGGGCGTCGTCCCAGTGGTGCCAGGAGAAGGGGTGCGTCCGCCGCCCCGACTCGGCCGCCGCCTCCCCGGTGAGCCCGCCCCCGGTGAGCAGCCGGTGGGCCTCGGCGGCGTCCGGGTACCAGGGCTCGCCGGAGCGGGCGGCCCGCAGCTCCGCGAGCTCCGCCTCGTCCGGCTCCCGGGCGGCCCGCCCCACCGGGGTGACCAGGACCAGCCGCCGCAACCGACCGGGGTGGGCGGCCGCGTACTCCTGGGCGATCAGGCAGCCGGCCGAGTGCCCGAGCAGGTCGACCGCCGGCAGGCCGAGGTGCGCGCGCAGCGCCTCGACGTCCCGGGCCTGCTCGGTGAAGGCCACCGTGCCCCGGTCGGCCGGTACCGCCGAACGGCCGGTGGCCCGGGGGTCGAGCAGAACCAGCCGCCGACGGTCCGTCAGGCCGCCGAGCCCGCCCAGGTAGCGCAGGTCCATCCCGGGGCCGCCCGGGAGCACCAGCAAGGGCGGCCCCTCGCCGAGGAGTTCGTAGTGGAGCGCGGTCCCGTCGTAGGAGCTGAAGGTAGGCATGGCAGGCACCCTCACACAGCGCGCCCACCCCGTGCCAACGCCCGTCCGGTCCTTGGAAGGCCCGCCCCGGAGCAGTCACCGGCGGCCGGGCGGCGGGGCCGGTCCAGTAGAGTCGTGAGCTGTGAAGATCGCACTGATGGACTCCGGAATCGGCCTGCTCGCCGCCGCCGCGGCCCTGCGGCGGCTGCGCCCCGACGCCGACCTGGTGCTCTCCTCCGACCCGGACGGGATGCCCTGGGCCCCCGGACGCCCGAGGACCTCAGCGAGCACGCGCTGGCCTGCGCGCGGGCCGCCGCCGAGCTGGAGCCGGACGCCCTGGTGGTGGCCTGCAACACCGCCTCGGTGCACGCACTGGACGCGATCCGGGCCGAGCTGGAGCCGCGGCTGCCGGTGATCGGCACCGTCCCGGCGATCAGCCGGCCGCCGCCCGGGGCGGCCGGGTGGCGATCTGGGCCACCCCCGCGACCACCGGAAGCCCCTACCAGCGCGGCCTGATCCGGGAGTTCGGCGGCTCGGCCGAGATCACCGAGGTGGCCTGCCCGGGCCTGGCCGACGCGGTCGAACGGGCCGACGCGGCGGACATCGCCGCCGCCGTGGCCGACGCGGCCTCCCGCACCCCGGCGGGGACGGACGTGCTGGTGCTCGGCTGCACCCACTACGAGCTGGTGGTGGATCAGATCCGGGACGCCGTGGACGCCCGGGGCTCCCGGCCGGTCTTCCACGGCTCGGCCGACGCGGTCGCCGCCCAGGCGCTGCGCCGGATCGCCGACGGGACCCCGGAGGGCTCCGGCACCCTGACGGTGCTGCACACCGGCCGCACCGCCGCGCTGCCCGCCGCCGCCCTGACCTACCCCGAGGCCGGCTGCTGACGGCCCTCGCCCAGGCCGCTGACCCCGGGGCCGGCCGCCCCGGAAAGTCCCTTGCCGGGGGCCGGGGCGGTGCCTACTCTCGTCGCAACGCGTCGAAGGAGGGCGATCGAGTGCTGGCTGGCCGAGGCCCGCGAGCACGCCTGGGCCCCCGCGGTGATGGGCGCCTCCGAGGAGGCCGGGGTGATCTACGCCCGGCACGGGCTGGACGCGCTGGAGCTGGGTGACGAGGCGATCGTCGAGCTGGACGAGTTCTCGCTGGACGGCCGGGCGATGCGGGTGGTCCGGCAGGCGTACAACCGGGTCAAGCGGGCCGGTACACCGTCCGGATCCGCCGGCACGAGGAGATCCCCGAGGCCGAGATGGCCGAGCTGGTGGAGAAGGCGGACCACTGGCGGGACGGCGCCACCGAGCGCGGCTTCTCGATGGCGCTCGGCCGCCTGGGCGATCCGGGCGACGGCCGCTGCGTGATGCTGGAGTGCCACGACGCCGAGGGCGAGCTGCAGGCGCTGCTGAGCTTCGT
>NZ_BAAAYB010000139.1:0-8239 GCF_039535905.1 Kitasatospora albolonga
GGGAGCCGCGCCGGAGGCCGAGTCGGAGGCCACGAAGTAGGTGGGGCGGTTGCTGGACGGCGGTGTAGATCCGGCCCACGTACTCGCCCAGCAGGCCGACGCAGATCAGCTGCACGCTGCCCAGGAAGAGCACCGCCACGAACAGCGAGGTCCAGCCCGGCACGGTGGAGCCGGCCAGGTGCACCCCGATGCTCCACACCACACCATCAGCAGGCAGAGCAGGAAGCTGGCCCACGCCCAGCCCAGGTGGCCAGCCGCAGCGGGGCCGCCGAGAGGTGGTGACGCTCTCCATCGCGAGCCGGACCATCTTGCCGACCGAGTACTTGCTGCTCCCGGCGACCCCGCTCCGCCCGCTGGTAGGTCACCTGCCCGCTGGGGAAGCCCAGCCAGGGCACCAGCAGCCGGTAGACCTGCTGCTGATCGGTCGGCAGCTCCTTGAGCGCCTCCACCGCGACCCGGCTGAGCAGCCGGAAATCACCCGCCTGGGCCGTCACCCGCTTGCCGACCAGCCTGCGCACCAGCCAGTAGTACGCCCCGGCCGTCCGCCGCTTGAAGGCGGTGTCGGTGGACCGGTCCGTGCGCACCCCGTAGACGATGTCCAGCCCCTCGGCCCGGGCCAGCTCCAGCATCTCGGGGATCTTCTCCGGCGGGTCCTGGAGGTCGGCGTCGATGCTGGCCACGTACGCGCCGACGGCCGCGTGCAGCCCCGCCGTCAGCGCGGCCTGGTGCCCGGCGTTCGACCGCAGTCTGACCACCCTGAGCTCCGGCCACCCGGCCCGCTCCTTCTCCAGCAGCTCGGCCGTCCGGTCCGCGCTCCCGTCGTCCACCGCGACGACCTCGTACGACACCCCGGCCCCGTCCAGCGCCGGGCGCAGCCTGGCCACCAGGGCCGGCAGCGCGGCCTCCTCGTCGTACATCGGGACGACGACCGAGAGGATCGTCCTCCCCTCGGGTGCTACCGGCATGATTTCCCGCCTGCGGTCCAGACCATGGGGACGGCCCGGACAGTAGCACGGGGGCGGCGCCCGGAGAACCGGGTGCCGCCCCCGCGCGGGGTGCTGAGGGACCGTCAGTACTTCAGCGACTTCCAGTAGGTGTTGCTGGCCCAGAGCGGCTGGACCCCATCGGCGTCGTAGAGCACCAGGTTGGCGTCGTTCTGCAGCACCAGGTACGCACCCGGGTGACCCCAGGTCCCGGTCGACCACAGACCCCGGCCGTCGGCCGCGTAGACCACCACGTTCCCGTCGGCCTGCACGGTGGCCCGGGCACCGGGGTTGCCCCAGGTACGGGAGGACCAGACCGCACCGACCGGGTTGAAGTGCAGCACCAGGTTGCCGTCCGACTGCATCTGCAGCCAGATCGGCGAAGCGGTCGGGGTGTTGACCACCTCACCGCTCTTCACCACGGCACCGGCGAACAGCGCGGTACCCTGCCGGGCCGCCACCCGGTTGTCCGTACCGGTGGCCCAGCGGGCGTTGCCCGTCTGGTCGTAGACCACCAGGTTGAGGTCGTCCTGCAGGACCGCGCGCGCGTTGCGGTGGGTCCAGGTGCCGCTGGTCCACAGGGCCCGGCCGTCGGTGGCCCGGACCACGAAGTTGCCGTCCGCCTGCATGACGGCGGTGGCGCCGTTGTTGCCCCACGTGCGGGACGACCAGCGGGCGTTGCCGGTGGCCTTGGAGTACAGCACCAGGTTCCCGTCCTGCTGCATCACCAGCCGGCCGGCCTGCGACTCCACCGTCTCGCCCGACCGCACCGTACGGCCCGAAGGGATCACGGTGCCCCGGGTCTCCACGCCGCCGTACCAGGTGCCGGTGGACCAGAGCACGCGGCCGTCGAGGTCGTAGATCACCAGGTTGCCGTCACGCTGGACGACCAGCCGGGAGCGCAGGTTCTTCCAGGTGTCCGTGGCCCAGACGGCCCGGCCGTCGGCGGCGTAGACCACCAGGTTGCCGTCCTCCTGCAGGGTCGCGACCGCACCGGGGTGACCCTCGGTACCGGAGCTCCAGAGCGTCCGGGAGGACTGACGGTCGGTCAGCACCAGGTTCCCGTCCGCCTGCATGACCAGCGAGGTGCGGTCCGCCGTCGCCTGCTCGCCGGACTTCAGGGTGCGACCGGGCACCAGCGGGGTGCCGAGGGTCTCGTGCGCCGGGTCGTAGGTCCGGGTGGACCACACGACCTGGCCGGAGGTGTCGCGGAGCACCGCGTTGCAGTCGTCCTGGACGGTCAGCTGCCCGCCCTCGGTGGGGCCGGGGGTCGGGTGCCAGCCGTACCAGTACGGCGTGGCGCCGGTGGTGTCCCGCAGGGCGACCCGGCCGCTCGCGATGGTGAGCCGGCCATCGGGGTGGCCCGGCGTGTTGCTGGACCACAGCACCTTGCCGGTGGCCAGCTCGGTCACCACCGCGCTCCCGTCGGACTGCACCTTCAGGCTGACGCAGGCCGAGTAGTAGACGTCCCAGCGACCCTTGTAGCCGCCCTCGCCGAAGCCGTTCCTGGGGTGGTCGAGCTTCCCGCGCGAGACCGGCTCGCCGAAGCGGGGCAGCCCGCCCTCCGGCGCGGCACCCGGTCGGACCACGGTCACCGCGCCCTCGGTGTACGAGCCGCCCATGGCGGCGACCAGCTCGGGGTTGCCGTCACCGTCGAGGTCACCCGGCGAACGGAGGGCGGAGAGGTAGCCGTAGGACTGGTCGGTGCCACTCACCGGGAGGGGGAAGGTGTCGAGCGGCGCCGGGAACGGGCCGGGCGCGTCGGTGTCCTGCTGCCAGCGTCCCCAACCCTGCCGGGGAGTGCCGTCGCAGGCCTCCAGCGTCGCAGCGGCCGGAGCGGCCAGGTCCGCCGGCGCCGTCAGGCACCGGCCGTCCTCGGCGACCAGCGTGCCGCCGGCCTGGAGCCGCCAGCGCTGCGCGGAGGAGCCGTCGCACCCGGCGACGACCGGGGCCCCCCGCCTGGACGGACAGGCAGTTGCCGCGGTCGCGGACCGTCCCGTCCGCACGGAGCTGCCAGAGGGACCGGTCGGTCGCACAGGGGCCGACCTTGGCGCCCCGCGTGTAGCAACGGCTGGTCCCGTCGGCGGCACGCTGCGCGCTCGCCATCCGGAAGGCCGTGGCCGGGGTCTGGAGCTTGGCCGCCGGGAGCCCGTCCGCGCCGAACTCCAGTCGGTAGCTGAACAGCTCGGACTCGGACCCCAGCCTGGGCCTGACCCAGAGGGTCGGCACGCCACCGACCTTGCCCGGGGCGAGCAGCGCGGTGTCGAGCCAGCCGGTGCCGCCCAGCTGGACCGGGGCACCGATCACGGCACCCCCCGGCCTTGCCCGGGTAGTACCAGAGCCGGCCGCCCTCGACCGTGACCAGGTCGGGCATCCCGTCCTTGTTCGCGATCCCGTCGGTGGCCACCACCTGGGTCGCCGAACTCCAGGTCGGGTCGTAGCCGGTGCAGTCCGCACCCGCCGCACAGGTGGCCGGCTTGGCCACCTTGACGGCCTGGTCCTTCTTCGTGAAGTACCCGGCCCGCCCACCCGAGTCGGCGTCGTTCGGGTACAGGTACAGCGTGCTCGTCCCCGGGCTGAACAGGTACAGGTCCTCCGTCCCGCCACCCGTCGCGCTACCGCGGCCGCTGACCTGGAAGGAGTTCCACGTCCTGCCGTCCGGGCTCTGCGCGGCGGTGGACGCGACGTACGGGGCCCCGCCCGCGGGCAGCACGTTCAGGTCCGACGAGTCGGCGGCCCACACGTCGGACCGGCCGTCACCGTTCAGGTCGTCGGCCACCAGGCCGGCCCGGACGGCCGGGTCGGCGGCGTACGCGGGAGCGGCCAGGCCGCCCGCCAGTACCGCCGCCAGGGCGGCCAGGGCCGCTATTCGTCTGCCGCTCGTGCGGCGCGGGGCGCGAAGGCGCTCCCCCATGTTCCGTACCTCCCCATTGCGCCGGGCCCACGGCTCCGGCCGTCCGGCCCGTGATCAAGGGCCAGGGGGGGCAGGCTATCGTCCGCCGGTTCGGTCACGCCACGCGGTATCCGCCTCCGGGGCGCGGTCCGGATCCACGCCGCCCGCCGACGGGTACGGGGGCGGCGCCCGGTGGACCGGGTGCCGCCCCCGCGCGGGGTGCTGAGGGACCGTCAGTACTTCAGCGACTTCCAGTAGGTGTTGCTGGCCCAGAGCGGCTGGACCCCATCGGCGTCGTAGAGCACCAGGTTGGCGTCGTTCTGCAGCACCAGGTACGCACCCGGGTGACCCCAGGTCCCGGTCGACCACAGACCCCGGCCGTCGGCCGCGTAGACCACCACGTTCCCGTCGGCCTGCACGGTGGCCCGGGCACCGGGGTTGCCCCAGGTACGGGAGGACCAGACCGCACCGACCGGGTTGAAGTGCAGCACCAGGTTGCCGTCCGACTGCATCTGCAGCCAGATCGGCGAAGTGATCGGGGTGTGCACCTCCTCGCCGCTCTTCACCACGGCACCGGCGAACAGCGCGGTGCCGCGGCGGGCCGCCACCCGGTTGTCCGTGCCGGTGGCCCACAGGGCCCGGCCGGCGGGGTCGTAGACCACCAGGTTGAGGTCGTCCTGGAGCACCGCACGCGCGTTGCCCCGGCCCCAGGTGCCGCTGGCCCAGAGCGCCGTGCCGTCCGACGCCCGGACCACCAGGTTCCCGTCGCCCTGCATGAAGGCCGTCGCGCCCGGGTGGCCCCAGGTCCCGCTGGACCAGCGGGCGTTGCCGGTGGCCTTGGAGTACAGCACCAGGTTCCCGTCCTGCTGCATCACCAGCCGGCCGGCCTTGGACTCGACGGTCTCGTACGGGATCAGCAGGCAGCCCGAGCAGAGCGGGTGGCCCAGGGTGTCCACGCCGCCGAACCAGGTGCCCGTCGACCAGACCGGCCTGCCGTCCGCGTCGTAGATCACCAGGTTGCCGTCCGACTGGACCACCAGGCGGGCACCCTGGGTGCCCCAGGTCCCGCTGGACCAGACCGGGTTGCCGTCCTTGTTCCGGATCACCAGGTTGCCGTCCGGCTGGAGGGCACCGTCCACCCCGGCGTCCGGGGGCGCCGGGAGGAACGGGGTGTTGCCCGAGGTCCAGAGCACCCGCGAGGTCTGACGGTCGATCAGGTTCAGGTTCCCGCTGGTGGCCATCTTCAGCAGGACCTGGCCGGCCACCACCTCCTGGCCGTTCGCCAACCGGGTCCCGGCCGGTACGGCGGTGCCCAGCAGCTCGCGCGCGGGGTCGTACGTCCGGGTCGACCAGAGCACCGCGCCCTTGCCGTCCCGGAGCACCACGTTGCAGTCGTCCTGCACGGACAGCACGGTGCCCGACCCACCGCCGGCCACGCCCGGGGGCGACCAGTACGAATCGTCGTAGTGCCGGGCCAGGGCGAGCCGCCCCGTCCCCTCCATGGTCAGGGAGCCCAGCGGGTGGCCCGGGGTGTTGCTGGACCAGAGCACCTTGCCGGTGGCCAGCTCGGTGACCACCGCGCTCCCGTCGGACTGCACCTTCAGGCTGACGCAGGCCGAGTAGAGGACGTCGGCGTTCACCAGCCCGTGTCCGTTCACACGGCGCACCGGCTGCTGGATGTCACCGACCGAGGTGGCCTCGCCGAACCGGGCCAGCCCGCCGGCCGGTGCGACGCCCTTGTGCACGACGACCAGGGTGCCGCCGTAGGTGTACCGGGAGTGGCGCGTGATCAGCTCCGGACGGCCGTCACCGTCCAGGTCGCCCTGCGTGCGGTAGTCGAGCGGCACGGAGACGTAGCCCGGATCGGAGCTGATCGGGGCCGGCACGGTGAGCAGGTCGAACGCCGCCGGGAGCGGCTCCGGTCCGGCAGGCGTCTGCGGCCCGGAGCCCCAGCTCTGCCGGGGGGACTGCGTGCACGGGGCCAGGCCCGCCGTCCCGGTCCGCCTGGTCGGCCAGGCACCGGCCGTCCGAGGCGACCAGGCTGTCGGCGACCGAGGTCCACTTCTGGGCGGCCTCGCCGGTGCAGGCCGCAGTGCGGACCTTGCCGGTGTCCCAGCGCGGCCGTCAGGCAGTAGTCCATCCGGCGCAGGGTGCCGTCCGATCCGCGCAGCCACTGCGGATCGGTGTCTTCACAGGACTCGAGGCCGGTGTCGTACAGGCAGCGCCAGGTCCCGTCGGGGGCCGGCTGGGCCGCTCTGCAGCCGGAAGGCCGCGTCCGGCGGGGACAGTGGCCGCACCGGCAGACCGTCCGGGCCGAACTCCAAGGGGTAGCTGACCGTCACGCGCTGGCTGGCGACCTCGGCCCAGAGCGTCGGCACGCCGTCGACCTTGCCCGGCGCCATCAGCGTGAGGCCGCCCCAGGCGCCGGTGCCGCCCAGCTGGACGGGGGCGCCGATCACGGCGCCGCCGGCCTTACCCGGGTAGTACCAGAGCCGGCCGCCCTCGACCGTGACCAGGTCGGGCATCCCGTCCTTGTTCGCGATTCCGTCGGTCGCCAGCACCTGGGTCGCCGAGTTCCAGGTCGGGTCGTAGCCGGTGCAGTCCGCACCCGCCGCGCAGGTGGCCGGCTTGGCCACCTTGACGGCCTTGTCCCTCTTCGTGAAGTACCCGGCCCGCCCACCCGAGTTGGCGTCGTTCGGGTACAGGTACAGCGCGTCCGAGGCGTTGGTGAAGGCGTACAGGTCGTCCGTCTTCGTACCCGTCGCGCTGCCCCGGCTGCTGACCTGGTACTCCTGCCACGACCCGCCCAGCGGGCTCTGCGCCGCCGTGGACGCCGGGTACGGCGCACCGCCGGCCGGAAGCACCGCCAGGTCCGCCCCGCCCGTCGACAGCAGGTCGGCCCTGCCGTCGCCGGTCAGGTCGTTGAGCACCCCGGCCGCCGTCACGGGCGCGGCCGGTGCTGCGGCGTGCGCGGGCGCGGCGAGGCCGCCGAGCACCACCGCCGTCAGTGCGGCCACTGCCGCGAATCGTCTGCCGCCGCCTGCGCGGCGCGGGGCGCGAACGCGCTCCCCCATGTCCCAACCTCCCCGTGGTGCCGGGCACCGAGCACCGGCCGTCCGGCCCGTGAGCACGGGCCAGGGGGGGCAGGTTATCGCCCGCCCGTTCGTACCCACCACGCGGTACCCGGTGTACGGACGCCGACGGGGGTGGCACCCGGACCTCGGACGGTCCGGGTGCCACCCCCGCACGGAAGTGACGGCGCGTCAGTCCCTAGACATGGGTCCCGGAGGCCCAGAGCGGGACGACGCCGTCGGCGTCGTACAGCACCAGGTCACCGTCGGTCTGGACCACCAGGTAGGCGCCCTGGTGACCCCAGGTGCGGGTGGACCAGAGGGGGCGGGCGGTGTCGTCGTAGACCACGACGTTGCCGTCGCTCTGGACGAACAGGTACGCGCCCGGGTGACCCCAGGTGCCGGCGGACCAGAGGGCGCGGCCGGCGTCGGCCAGGACGGGGTTGCCGTCCGCCTGCTGGGTGAGGACGACCGTGCTGTCGTACGCGGCGGCCACCGCGTTGCCGGCGTGCAGCGAGGTGCCGGACCAGAGCGGCGCGCCGCGCCGGGCGCCGGCCCGGTTGTCGGTGCCGGTGGCCCAGAGGCGGCTGCCGTCCGTGTCGTACACGGCGAGGTCCAGGTCGTCCTGCAGGACGGCGCGGGCGTTGCGGTGGGTCCAGGTGCCGGTGGCCCAGAGGGGGCGGGCCGTCGGCGGCCTTGACCAGCAGGTTGCCGTCCGACTGCATGGTCGCCGTGGCGCCCTGGTTGCCCCAGGTCCGGCTCGACCAGCGGGCGTTGCCGGTGGCCTTGGAGTACAGCACAAGGTTCCCGTCCGCCTGCATCACCAGCCGGCCGGCCTGCGACTCCACCGTCTCGCCCGACCGCACCGTGCGCCCCGAGGGGATCACCGTGCCCCTGACGTCGATCTCGGGGTGGTTCGTGCCGGTGGACCAGCGGGCCCTGCTGTCGACGTCGAGGATCTCCAGGTTGCCGTCCGGCCGCAGCAGCAGCCGGGCACGGTGGTGTTCCAGGTCTCGCTGGACCAGAGCGGCGCGCCGGCCGCGTCCCGGATCACCAGGTTGCCGTCGGCCTCCAGGGCCACGGGCCGCACCGGGGCGGCCCTCGGTGCCCGAGGTCCAGAGCACCTTGGCGGACCGACGGTCGGTCAGCACCAGGTTGCCGTCCGCCCCCATGGTGAGCGCGGTCGTCTCGGTGGTCAGCTGCTCGCCGGCCTTCAGCGAACGCCCCGTCAGGAGCAGGGACCCGGCGCTCTCGTGGCCGGGTCGTACGTTCCGGGTCGACCAGAGCGCGGT
>NZ_BAAAYB010000140.1:0-22583 GCF_039535905.1 Kitasatospora albolonga
GCCCCGTCCCTGCTGACCACCGCACGACCTCCGTGCGGACTTGGCTTCGCGCCGTCAGGCCCTGCAGCACGTCGAGGGGTCTTTCGTTTTCCGACCGGCCACCGGCCCCTCACGAGGGGGCTCGGGGACACCGGGAGGCGCGCGGGATGCTGGACAGTGGAGCCGGATTCGTATCCCGGCAACCAACCGAGAAGTACCTACTCCCCGAAACGGAGAACCGACGGCCATGACCGAGGCCAGCAGCCGACCCCACGACAGCTTCCACGTCTTCGACACCACGCTGCGCGACGGCGCCCAGCGCGAGGGCATCAACCTCAGCGTCGCCGACAAGCTGACCATCGCCCGGCACCTGGACGAGTTCGGCGTCGGCTTCATCGAGGGCGGCTGGCCGGGGCCAACCGCGGGACACCGAGTTCTTCGCCCCGCGCCGCCACCGAGCTCGACCTCCAGCACGCCCAGCTGGTCGCCTTCGGCGCCACCCGCCGGGCGGGCGGCCGGGCCGCCGACGACCCGCAGCTGGCCGCGCTGGTCAACAGCGGCGCCCCGGTGGTCACCCTGGTGGCCAAGTCGCACGACCGGCACGTCGAGCTGGCCCTGCGCACCACCCTGGACGAGAACCTGGAGATGGTCCGGGACAGCGTCGAGCACCTCAAGGCCCAGGGCCGCCGGGTGTTCATCGACTGCGAGCACTTCTTCGACGGGTACAAGGCCAACCGGGACTACGCGCTCGCCGTGGTCCGCACCGCCCACGCGGCCGGCGCCGACGTGGTCGTGCTCTGCGACACCAACGGCGGCATGCTGCCCGGCGGCGTCCGGGAGATCGTCGCCGACGTGATCGCCGAGACCGGCGCCCGGCTCGGCATCCACGCCCAGGACGACACCGGCTGCGCGGTGGCCAACACGCTGGCCGCCGTGGACGCGGGCGCCACCCACGTGCAGTGCACCGCCAACGGCTACGGCGAGCGGGTCGGCAACGCCAACCTCTTCCCGGTGGTCGGCGCGCTGGAGCTGAAGTACGACCGCCGGGTGCTGCCCGCCGGGAAGCTGCCCGAGATGACCCGGATCTCGCACGCGATCGCCGAGGTGGTCAACCTCGCGCCCTCCACCCACCAGCCGTACGTGGGCTTCTCGGCCTTCGCGCACAAGGCCGGCCTGCACGCCTCCGCGATCAAGGTGGACCCGGACCTCTACCAGCACATCGACCCCGAGCTGGTCGGCAACACCATGCGGATGCTGGTCTCCGACATGGCCGGCCGGGCCTCGATCGAGCTCAAGGGCAAGGAGCTCGGCTACGACCTCTCCGCCGACCGCGACCTGGTCGGCCGGGTGGTGGCCAAGGTGAAGGAGCAGGAGAACCTCGGCTTCACCTACGAGGCCGCCGACGCCTCGTTCGAGCTGCTGCTCCGCGACGAGGTGCGCGGCAGCAAGGCGCGGTTCTTCAGCCTGGAGTCCTGGCGGACCATCAGCGAGCAGCTGGCGGACGGCAGTCCGGGCAACGAGGCCACCGTGAAGCTCTGGGCCCAGGGCGAGCGGCGGATCGCCACCGGCGAGGGGAACGGCCCGGTGCACGCGCTGGACCAGGCGCTGCGCACGGCGCTGGAGCACATCTACCCGCCGCTGGCCAAGATGGAGCTGGTGGACTACAAGGTCCGCATCATGGAGGGCGCGCACGGCACCAGCTCGCGCACCCGGGTGCTGATCGAGTCCACCGACGGGGTGGCCACCTGGTCCACCGTGGGCGTGGCGGACAACGTGATCGGCGCCTCCTGGCTGGCCCTGGAGGACGCCTACACCTACGGCCTGATCCGGGCCGGTCTCGATCCGGAGAGCTGACCGGACGTCAGGGAGTCGGAAAGGGCCCGCCACGGGGGTGGTGGGCCCTTTTCCGTTCTGGTACTCGCCCGCTCGGGCGGAGCCATCAGCGGAGTCGGGCGAGGAGGGCGTGTTCGACGAGGGTGATGAGGGCGCTCTTGGCGCTGTCCCGGCGGCGTGCGTCGAGGGTGATGATGGGGGTGTCGGGGCCGAGTTGGAGTGCTTCTCGGACTTCGTCGGGGGTGTGGGGCTGGTGTCCGTCGAAGCCGTTGAGGGCGACGACGAAGGGGAGGCCCGAGTTCTCGAAGTAGTCGAGGGCGGGGAAGCAGTCGGCGAGGCGGCGGGTGTCGACGAGGACGACGGCGCCGATGGCGCCGCGGACGAGGTCGTCCCACATGAACCAGAAGCGGTCCTGGCCGGGGGTGCCGAAGAGGTAGAGGATGAGGTCTTCGTCGAGGGTGATTCGGCCGAAGTCCATGGCGACGGTGGTGGTGGTCTTGCCCGCGGTGTGGGTGAGGTCGTCGATGCCGGCGCTGGCGCTGGTCATGACGGCTTCGGTGCGCAGGGGGTTGATCTCGGAGACGGCGCCGACGAGGGTCGTCTTGCCGACGCCGAAGCCGCCGGCGACGACGATCTTCGCGGAGGTGGTGGCGCGGCTGGGGGCGGCCGCGTTAGAGCTTGCGAAGTCCACTGAGGACCCTTTCGAGCAGCGTGACGTCGGGCTGGTTGCCGGATTCGCCGCCGGCAGCGGGCTGGTGGATGGCGACGAGACCGGCCTCGGCCAGGTCGGCGACCAGGATGCGCGCCACTCCCAGGGGGATGTTGAGCAGCGCGGAGACCTCCGCGACGGACTTCACCTCGGTGCACAGCATGCAGATCCGCTGGTGCTCGGGGAGCAGCGAAGCCAGCCGGTCCTGGCTGACATTGGCCGAAACCAGTGCCTCCAAGGCCAGTTCGTAACGCGGCCGGGTGCGGCCGCCGGTCATCGCGAAGGGCCGGATCAGCGGTCCGGACTCCTCCTCGTCGTCGAACTCGTCGGCCTGGCCCGGGTCTTCGGGGTGGTCCTGGTAGGACTCGGAGCCGGAGTAGCCCTGGTAGTCCTGGTAGCCGGGCTGCGGCTGGCGGGCGAACTGCTGCCCGTCGTACGGCTGCTGCTGCTCCGGCAGCCCGTACTGCTGCTGCTGGTCGAACTGCGGTTGCGCGAACTGCGGCTGGCCGTACTGCTGTTGTCCGTACGGCTGACCGTGGCCGACGACGCCGGGAGCTCCGAAGGCGTCATGGCCGGTGCCAGGGTACGGAACGCCGTACTGGCCGCTGCGGTCGTCGGGCGGGGTCACGGTTCCTCTCCTCACAAGGTGCGGCGGTGCGGTGCTGGTAACGATCCTGACGGATCGTCACCCGTTGTGCGAAGGCCGTACAACGCCCGAACCCGGGCCCGCGAGGGCCCGGGGACGGGCAATGAGGTCTTTCGAATACCAGGACGGTATCCGACGAACCGTCAGTGCAGGAGACTGCCCTGGAGTTCCGCGCGCAGCGCGGGGGTGAGAACGGCTCCGGCGCGGTCCACCAGGAGGGCCATCTCGTAGCCCACCAGACCGATGTCGGAGTCCGGCGAAGCCAGCACGGCCAGCGAGGATCCGTCGCTGACGGCCATCAGGAAGAGGAAGCCGCGCTCCATCTCGACCACGGTCTGGTTGACCTCGCCGCCCTCGAAGATCCGGCTGGCGCCGGAGGTGAGGGAGGTGAGGCCGGAGGCGACGGCGGCGAGCTGGTCGGCGCGGTCGCGGGGGAAGCCCTCGGACATGGCGAGCAGGAGCCCGTCGGCGGAGACCACCACGGTGTGGGACACCCCAGGGGTGTTGTCCACGAAATTGGTGATCAGCCAGTTCAGGTTCTGTGCGGCCTGGCTCATCTGGGTCAACTCAACGCTCCTGCTGGTTCGAGCCGCCGAAGAGATCGGTGGTGCTGTCGTGCTGCTGGGGGTCGATCCGGAAACTACCGGTGGCACCCGGGTCGCCGCCCGCGCTGCGGCCCTGCTCGACGCCACGGCGCAGGTTGGTCAGCCGGCCGCGCACCTCCTCGGGGCTGCGGGAGACCTGCGGGCCGTCCTGGGCGGTGGGCTTGGCGTTGCCCGCGACCAGGTTCTGCTTGGGCACCCGGCGCGGCAGGCCCGAGTCGGTGGTGCCGGCGGCGGCCGGCTCGCGGAGCTGGCCGGCCCGCTGCCAGTCGCCGTCGTTGGGCGACTGCCACTCCTGCTGCGGAGCGGCGGTCGGGCCGGTGGGGCCGTAGCCGCCGAGCGCCGACACGTCGTGGCCGCGGTTCTCCTCCGCCGGGGCGGAGGTGTCCTTGGCGCCGGTGAACCAGTTCGGCTTGTCGCCGGGGGCCGGAGCCTCGTCCTGACGGGCGGACGGGAAGCCGCCGCCGGCCAGCTGCTGGCCCGGGCGGCGCTGCGGCAGGCCGGAGCCGAGCAGCGGGCTCGCAGGGGCCGTCGGAGCGGCCGGGGGCAGCGCGGCGGGCTCGGAGCCGTACGGGTGGCCCGAGGGCTCCTCGTAGCGCTCCTGGGCCTGCTGGAAGCCGCCCTGCTGTCCGTAGCCGTAGTCCTGCCCGTACGGCTGGTAGTCGGCCGCGGCCGCCTCCGCGTACTCGGGCTCGGCGTACTCGGTCCGGCCGTACTGCTGGCCGCCGTACGGGGCGTCCTGGTGGTGCGGCTCCTGGTAGCCGTAGGAGTCGGCCGGCGCGTACGGCTGGCCGTACTGCTCCTGGCCGTACTGGTCGCGGCCGTACGGGTCCTGGGCGTACTGGCCCTGACCGAAGGAGTCCTGGCCCTGGCCGTACTGGCCCTGGTAGCCGTAGGCGTCCTCGGCGTACGGGGTCTCCTCGACCTCGGCGTCGATGACCTGGCCGACGTCCTCGGGGCCCGCCTCCAGGGCGGCCCGGCGGCGCTGGTCGAGCCGCTGCGAGCGCTGCATGGACTCCAGCGCGGGGCTGAAGCCGCTGCTGCCGCCGTGGCCGGTCAGGTGGTCGTCGAAGCCGAGCTCGGCCGCGCTGCGGCCCTGGGCCTCCTCCCAGCTGACCTGGCCCTCCTGCTCCGCGAAGATCCGGGAGACGGTGAACTGCTCCTCGGGCTCCGGGGCCAGGGCCATGTGGGTCAGGTGCTGCGGGAGCATCACCAGCGAGGTGGTGCCCGCGGACTCGCCCGAGGGGCGCAGCTGGACGCGGATGTCGTGCCGCTGGGACAGCCGGCCGACCACGAACAGGCCCATGCGGCGGGAGATGGTGGCGTCGACCGTGGGCGGCTCGGCCAGCTTCTCGTTGATCTCGGCGAAGTCCTCGGCGGTGAGGCCGATGCCCTTGTCGTGGATCTCGACCAGCACCCGGCCGTCCGGCAGGCGGGTGGCGTTGACCAGCACCCGGGTCTGCGGGCTGGAGAAGGTGGTGGCGTTCTCCAGCAGCTCGGCCAGCAGGTGGACGAGGTCGGTCACGGCGGCGCCGATGACCTCGGCCTCGGGGATGCCGGCCAGCTCCACGCGCTCGTACTGCTCCACCTCGGAGGCGGCGGCGCGGAGCACGTCGACCAGCGGGACCGGGGTGTTCCAGCGGCGGCCGGCCTCCTCGCCCGCGAGGACGAGGAGGTTCTCGCCGTTGCGGCGCATGCGGGTGGCGAGGTGGTCCAGCTTGAAGAGGTTCTCCAGCTGGTCCGGGTCGGCCTCGTTGTTCTCCAGGTCGGTGATCAGCGCGAGCTGACGCTGGATCAGGCTCTGGCTGCGGCGCGACAGGTTGGTGAAGATCGCGTTGACGTTCCCTCGCAGCAGGGCCTGCTCGGCGGCGAGCGAGACCGCCTGCTGGTGGACCTGGTCGAAGGCGCGGGCGACCTCGCCGATCTCGTCCTTGCCGTGCAGCGGGATGGGCGCGACGGAGGTGTCCACCCGGTCCGGGTCGGTCTTGGAGAGCTTCTCGACCAGGTCCGGCAGACGGTGGTTGGCGATGTCGAGCGCGGCGGCGTTCAGGGTGCGCATGCCGAGGATCATCGAGCGGGCGATCAGGCCGGTGAGCAGACCGGCCAGGGCCAGCGAGACCACGACGATGACCGAGTTGAGGATCATGTCGTTCTGCGCGCGGTTCTTGATGTTCGCGGCGGCGTCGACGACCTCGTCGAGGAGCTTGGACTCGGTGTTGCGCAGCGAGCTGATGTGGCTCGCGGTGGCCTGCTGCCAGTTCGGCGGGTTGAGGCCGGCGTTGGCGGCGGCCTCGGCGGCGCCGTCACTGAGCGTGGAGCTGCTGCTCATGAAGGACAGGCCGAGCACGAGCAGGCCGCTCATGGTGGGCGCGACGTCGGTGCCGGGCATCTTCAGCGCGGCGCGCTGGTCGGCGGAGGCCTGGGCGACCTGGGCGTCCGAGTAGGCGCGGGCGTCCTCGGGCGCGCTGCCGGTGGAGAACTCGTTGAGCGAGACCTGCTCCAGCTTGTTGGCCACGGCCAGCTGCTGGAGGAGCTCGGAGGTCTCCTGCTTGGTGAGGATGTGCTGGCTGGTGCCGACCAGCAGGTTGAGCATCAGCACCCGCTGGGTCGAGGCGGAGGCCTTGGCCAGCGACATGGCGTAGATCGCGCGGCCCTTGCTGGTGACCGTGGAGGAGCCGAAGCCGACCGAGTTGTCGAAGGCCATCAGCGGGGCCATCAGGTTCGAGTAGGCGGCCTGGGTCGCGGTGATGTAGAGCTCGCGCTTGTAGGCGTTCTCGCGCAGGTGCGGCAGGTGCACCGCGAGCTGCTGGAAGGCCTCGTTGCGGCGGGCCAGCAGCGGGTCGTCGGAGACCTCGGCGAACGCGGCCTTGTACGCGGCCAGCGCCTGGTCGGTCTTGGCGCGGCGCTTGGGGACCTCGCCCTGCGGGTCCTGGCCGACCATCAGCGGGATGGCGGTCAGGTCGCGCTCGGATTCCAGGGAGTCGGCCAGCTCGGTGGCGGCCTTGGCGAGCAGCGCGGTCTTCTCGGCGTGGGTCGCCTTGACGAAGTCGTCGAAGGAGCTGTTGACCCGGAGCCCGCCGAAGACCAGGGAGATCACGACCGGGATGAGCAGGATCGCTATCAGGCGGGTGGGCACCCGCCAGTTGCGCGGTGCGAGGAACTCGTACCGGCCGGAACTCCGGCGCTCGTCCTTGGCGTTGGGCTTGGTGGACACCGCGGGCGCGGGAACGGCGGCGGGGGCGGGCCGCTCCTCGGCACTCGGCGCGAACGCCGAGAAACCGCCCGGCTCGTTCTGGCGGGGCTCGGAGCGCCGCTGCTCGGTGACTGGCTGGTTACGCCTCACTCGACAACAACCTCTCTCATCCCCGCTCGCCGCAGCCCGCTGCTGGGTGGAACTGCCAGGGTGACTACGGGGTAGCTGGCATTGGAGCACGTGCGCGGATGCGGGACAAACAGGCATCTGCGCACGTTTTGGTACGTGCAATTCAGACATTCGGTGACTTATCCGGGCTGAATGCTGCGGCACGCAGCCCGGTCGTCACCGAGAGTTACTTTCGATCTTTAAATGCCTATCGAACCGTTATCGGGCCCGCCCAGGCTCTTCATCAGCGCTTCATCAGCGGAGTCGGGCGAGGAGGGCGTGTTCGACGAGGGTGATGAGGGCGCTCTTGGCGCTGTCCCGGCGGCGTGCGTCGAGGGTGATGATGGGGGTGTCGGGGCCGAGTTGGAGTGCTTCTCGGACTTCGTCGGGGGTGTGGGGCTGGTGTCCGTCGAAGCCGTTGAGGGCGACGACGAAGGGGAGGCCCGAGTTCTCGAAGTAGTCGAGGGCGGGGAAGCAGTCGGCGAGGCGGCGGGTGTCGACGAGGACGACGGCGCCGATGGCGCCGCGGACGAGGTCGTCCCACATGAACCAGAAGCGGTCCTGGCCGGGGGTGCCGAAGAGGTAGAGGATGAGGTCTTCGTCGAGGGTGATTCGGCCGAAGTCCATGGCGACGGTGGTGGTGGTCTTGCCCGCGGTGTGGGTGAGGTCGTCGATGCCGGCGCTGGCGCTGGTCATGACGGCTTCGGTGCGCAGGGGGTTGATCTCGGAGACGGCGCCGACGAGGGTCGTCTTGCCGACGCCGAAGCCGCCGGCGACGACGATCTTCGCGGAGGTGGTGGCGCGGCTGGGGGCGGCCGCGTTAGAGCTTGCGAAGTCCACTGAGGACCCTTTCGAGCAGCGTGACGTCCGGCGTTCCGCCCGACTCTCCGGCGGCGGCGGGCTGGTGGATGGCGACGAGACCGGCCTCGGCCAGGTCGGCGACCAGGATGCGGGCGACCCCGAGCGGCACACCGGCCAGCGCGGAGATCTCCGCCACGGACTTGACGTCCCGGCACAGGTTGACGATGCGGGCGTGCTCCGGCAGCAGACCGCCGGTGCGCTCGGCGGCCGTGGTGGTGGAGATCAGGGCCTCGATCGCCAGCTGGTACCGCGGGCGGGTGCGGCCGCCGGTCATCGCGTACGGGCGGACCAGCGGCTGCTGCTCGTACCCGTCGGACTGGCCGCCGTAGCCGCTGCCGTACCCGTTGCTGCCGTAGGAGCCGCCGGGTGTCGGGGGCGGGGTCATGAGGGTCCTCCTGGATGCTCTGGTCAGTTGCCGCGCTTCGGGGTGACGGTCCGTCAGTGCAGCAGGCTGCCCTGGAGTTCGGCGCGCAGCGCGGGGGTGAGAACGGCTCCGGCGCGGTCCACCAGGAGGGCCATCTCGTAGCCCACCAGACCGATGTCGGAGTCCGGGGCCGCGAGCACGGCCAGGGAAGAGCCGTCGCTGATGGCCATCAGGAAGAGGAAGCCGCGCTCCATCTCCACGACGGTCTGGTTGACCTCGCCGCCCTCGAAGATCCGGCTGGCGCCGGAGGTGAGGGAGGTGAGGCCGGAGGCGACGGCGGCGAGCTGGTCGGCGCGGTCGCGGGGGAAGCCCTCGGACATGGCGAGCAGGAGCCCGTCGGCGGAGACCACCACGGTGTGGGACACCCCGGGGGTGCTGTCCACGAAGCTGGTGATCAGCCAGTTCAGGTTCTGTGCGGCCTGGCTCATCTGGGTCAACTCAACGCTCCTGCTGGTTCGAGCCGTAACCGGGGTTGTCCTGCGCGCCGTGCCCCTGCGGGCCGAAGCCGTCGAAGCGCGGCGGACGGGTCGGCATGCCGCCGCCCTGCGAGGCGGCGTCCGCGCCGGCCTGGCGGCCCTGCTGGATGCCGCGGCGCAGGTTGGTCAGCCGGCCGCGCACCTCCTCGGGGCTGCGGGAGACCTGCGGGCCGGTCAGCGGCGACGCCTCGGCGGTGCCGGAGACCAGGTTGGCCTGCGGGGTCCGGCGGGGGAGGCCGGACAGGGTCAGCCCGTCGCTGGAGGGCTCGCGGACCTGCTCCGCGCGGCGCCAGCGCTCGTCGTTGGCGGACGGGCGCCACGGCGCGTCACCCGGGCCCTCCTGGCCGGGCTGGCCCGGCTGCGGGCGGCCCTGGGGCTGCCCCTGCGGCTGGGCCTGGGCCTGCTGCGGGGCCTGCGGGCGCTGGGCCTGCGGCTGGGCCGGAGCCTGCTGCGGGGCCTGGGCCTGGGCCTGGGCCTGGGGCGCCCGGGCCTGGGATGGCGCCTGCGGGGCCTCGGGCCGCTGGGCGGTCCTGGCCGGCTCGCCGAAGCCCGGAGCGGAGGTGCCGGGGCGCTGCGGCTGGTACCCGCGCGGACGGGCCTCCTCGCGGCCGCGGCCCGGCAACTCCTGCCCGGGGGCGGGCTGCTGACGGGGCGTCCGCTGCGGAGCCGGGGCGCCGAAGCCGTCCTCGGGCCGCTGCCACTGCACGGTGTCGTCGAGACCGGGGCCGGTCGGCAGCGCCATCGGCTGGGCCTGCGGGGCCACCTGCTGCTGGGGCTGCTGGACGTGCTGCTGCCCCTGCTGCTGGAACGAGGGCTGCTGCGGCACCGGGTTGGGCACGCTCGGCAGCACCGGCTCGACCAGACCGAGGCCCAGCGGGTCGCGCGGGTCGATCTCGCTGGCCTCGAAGCGCGGACGGGCGAACTGCGCGGTGGACTCCGCCGGAGCCTCCAGCGGGGCCGGGGCCTGCTGCTGGAACATCTGCGGCTGGGCCTGCTGCGGGGCGGGCGCCTGCTGCTGACCGGGGCCGGACGGACGGCCCTGCGGCTGCGGACGGCGTCCGGCCTCGGGGTGGCCGGCCCGGCCGTGCTGCGGCTGCTCGTTCCAGCCCTGGGCACCCTGGCCGGCCGGCTCGGGGCGCGGACGCTCCTGGCCGAAGCCCGGCTGCGGCTGGCCCTGGCCCGGACCGCGGCGGGGGAGCCCCGCACCCGGAGCGCCCTGGCCCGGCACGCCCTGAGCGGGAGCGCCCTGACCGGGAGCACCGGCGCCCGGGGCACCCGAGGCGCCCGGAGTACGGCGCGGCATCAGGCCCTCGGCCGGGTTCTCCCGGGAGGGCTGGCCCGCGTCGCGGGTGGGCAGGCCGCCCGCGGGGGCGCCGGCGGCGGGGCCGCCGAAGAGGTTGGGGGAGCCACCGGGCGCACCGGCCGGGGCACCCGGACGGCCTCCGCCCTGCGGACCCTGGCCGAGCTGCGGCCGGCCGGCCGGAGCACCGCCGGGGCGGCCCTGCGAGCCCTGCGGGCCCTGGCCGAGCGCGGCCGCGCCACGGCCGGCCAGCGCCTCGGCGGCACCGGGACGGCCCTGCTGACGCGGCGTCGGACCGACCCCGCGCTGCGGCGCCTTGCCCGGCCCGCCCGGACGGCCGCCGCCCCGGCGGTCGCCGGAGGTGGTGACGTCGAGCGGGAGCATGACGAGGGCGGTGGTGCCGCCGGAGTCGCTGGGGCGCAGCTGGATGCGGATGCCGTGTCGCAGGGACAGGCGGCCGACCACGAAGAGGCCCATGCGGCGGGAGACCGAGACGTCGACGACCGGGGGGTTGGCGAGGCGCTCGTTGATGTCCGCGAGGTCGTCGGGGGAGAGGCCGATGCCGGTGTCGTGGATCTCGATCAGCACCCGGCCGTCCGGCAGCGCGTGGCCGGTCACCCGGACGCGGGTCTGCGGGCTGGAGAACGAGGTCGCGTTCTCGAGCAGCTCGGCGAGCAGGTGGACGAGGTCGTTGACGACGCGGCCGGCCACCTCGGCCGACGGCACCGAGGCCAGCTCGATGCGCTCGTACTGCTCCACCTCGGAGGCGGCGGCGCGGAGCACGTCGACCAGCGGGACGGGGCGGGTCCAGCGGCGGCCCGGGTCCTCGCCCGCGAGGACGAGGAGGTTCTCGCCGTTGCGGCGCATGCGGGTGGCGAGGTGGTCCAGCTTGAACAGCGAGGCCAGCTGGTCCGGGTCGGCCTCGCGGCTCTCCAGCTCGGAGATGAGCGAGAGCTGACGCTGGATCAGGCCCTGGCTGCGGCGCGAGAGGTTGGTGAACATCGCGTTGATGTTGCCTCGCAGCAGCGCCTGCTCGGCGGCGAGGCGGACGGCCTCGCGGTGCACCATGTCGAAGGCGTGCGCCACGTGGCCGATCTCGTCCGCCGAGTCGACGCCGACGGGTTCGACGGTGACGTCGACGTCGTGCGGGTCGCTCTCGGAGAGGGTCTTGACCAGCTCGGGCAGCCGCCGCTCGGCGACGTCCTCGGCGGCGACCTGCAGACGGGTCAGCGAGCGCACCATCGAGCGGGCCACCAGGGCCGCGCCGGCGATGGCGACGATGAGCACGACCGCGATCAGCGCGCCGTTGACCAGCGCCTGGGTGTCGGCCTCGTCCTGGAGGTCGCCGGCCCGGCCGTCGAGGTCCTCGAGCAGCTTCTTCTCGATCTTCTGCTCGGCGGTGATCTTCGCCGTGGCGCTGTCGTACCAGTCCTTGTAGCCGCGGGACTCGGTCTGCTTGATGCCGTTCGGGTTGAGGACGGCCTTGCTGTACCGGTCCGCGTTGGCGATCTCCTGGTTGCGGGTCAGGCCCTGGCGCAGCACCTGCGCCTCGGAGTCGCCGTAGATGGCGGTGAAGTTGGTGAGGGCGTTGTCCTCGGAGGTCTTCAGGCGGATGCCGAAGGTCTCGTCGGAGGAGGACAGGTCCGGCCCGAGCGGGTTGGCGAGCGCCGCGCTGATCAGCGCGCGCTGCATCGAGGTGTTCTCCTTGGCCAGCGAGAACTGGTAGAGCGCACGGGTGATCTTGACCAGCTCGGTCGAGTTGGACGCGATCGCGATGTCCTGCGTGATGGAGAGCAGGTTCTTGATGATCACGTCGTAGTTGGTGATCGTCGCCTGGATGTTCTTGTGGTCCGTGTAGGCGTTGCTACGGGCCTCGGAGAGCTGGTTGAGGTCACGGCGGACCTGGAGCAGCAGGGCCTTGCCACCGGCGAGGTCGAGGTCGTCGAAGTTGTCCGCGCTGGCCGCGAAGGCCTTGCTCAGGGTGTCCGAGACCTTGCGGGCGTTGGCGACGTCGTCGTCCTTGGCGCGCTCGGGACCGCCGTTGGTCAGCGGGCCGGCGCTGAGGTCGCGCTCGGTCTGCAGGGCGTTCGCCAGGTCGGTGGCCTTGCGGGCCAGGTCGGCCAGGTTGGCCATCTGCGAGAGCTGGTGCGAGTTGTCCAGCGAGGACTGCACGCGCAGACCGCCGAGCGCGAGGGCGACCACCACGGGGAGGAGCAGCAGCGCGATCAGGCGCGTGCGGATCTTCCAGTTGCGCATGGCGAACCGGCTCAGACCGGTGGCCCGGCGGCGGGTCAACGAGGTGCGCAGGCGGGAGCGACCGCTCGGCTTCTCGTTCTGATCGGTGCCTTCGGCACCGTCCTGCGGCTCGGGCTCGCCGCCGCCGACTATCTGCTCACCGGGGCCCGTGAGCGGCGCTGCCTGGTGGGGGCCTGCCACGGGCTCACGCGACTCCGGGTCTCCCGCGGCGCCGCTGCCCCTCTTGAAACGTCCCTGCACTGGCGTCGCAACCTCTGGACCGGGCGCCCCTTCCCGCTGGCACGGTCAGGGGCGGTGTCGAGTTTTTCCGTCGCATTCCAGCACAGCGTGGGAACTCCAACAAGGGGCGTTACCTGTCGGTGTCCTAGACCACCCAGCGCGCGCACCGTCTCACTGACTGTGCGGTAACAGGCCGGGAATACGGCGCTTTTCGGACACTCGCCCGATACATGCCAAGTCAGCCCTCGATGGCGCGATGCGGAGGAGCTCCCGAAATGTCCGAGATACGGATTTTGAGGCGATCTCCGCAGGCCCGTGAAATGTCCATGATGCGGCATTTCCCCGGCAATTTGTGAGCAAAATCACAGCGGAATGTATAGCTAAGATCACGGCGCCTGTGGAAGAAGATCGGCTCCCCTCCGGGGTGGACCGTCTACCCTTGTGCGCTGTGCCAGGCGTCAGCCTGCCCGGAATCACCCCCGCCGACTCCTGTGGATCGGCCCCGAACCCAAGGTGTGACGCAATGTCCCAGCTCCCGAACGGCTCGACCGCCAACCCGCGCCGGACCACGCTGGCCTCGGTCGCCGACTTCGGCCAGCTGCTCGGCTCCCCGGCCGACCGCGCGGTCGAGTACGCCTCCGAGCTGCCCGCCAGCACGGCCAACCCGCGCCGCACCGTGCTGATGACCGCCCCGGCCCCGCGCCTGCCGCAGGACTGACGAGCGCTCACTCCCGACCCGAGGGGCGCCGGACCGCCATCAGGCGGTCCGGCGCCCCTCGCGTCATATCCTGGGAGCCGTTCCAGACAGGGCCCGGTCAGGCCGGTGCCCGACCGACCGAGAGGCTCTCCACCGTGCGCATTGCCAGGTTCTCCGTCCGGGAAGGCAGCCCTGCCGCCGGCAGCGTCTCCTTCGGTGTGGTCGAGGGCGATCCGGCCCAGCCCGAAACCCTGGTGGTGCACGCCCTGGCCGGCCACCCGATCGTCTCGCTCCAACTGAGCGGCGAGAGCTACCGGATGCAGGACATCCGCCTGCTCTCCCCGATCCTCCCCAACAAGGTGGTCGCGGTCGGCCGCAACTACGCGGCGCACGCGGCCGAGCTGGGCCACGAGGTCCCGGACGTCCCGCTGACCTTCTTCAAGCCGTCCACCTCCGTGATCGGCCCCACCGAGGCGATCGCGTACCCGCCGTTCTCCTCCGACGTCCAGCACGAGGCAGAACTGGCCGTGGTGATCGGCCGGATGGGCCGCGAGGTCCCGGTGGACCGGGTCCCCGAGGTGATCTTCGGCTACACCTGCGCCAACGACGTGACCGCCCGCGACGTCCAGCAGCGCGAGGGCCAGTGGGCCCGCGCCAAGGGCTTCGACACCTCCTGCCCGCTCGGCCCGTGGATCGAGACCGAGCTGGACCCGAGCGACCTGGCGATCACCTGCACCGTCAACGGCGAGCTCAAGCAGGCCGGCCGCACCTCCCAGATGGTCCGCTCGATCGCCGAGCTGATCGCGCACATCTCCGAGGCCATGACCCTGCTCCCCGGCGACGTCATCCTCACCGGTACCCCGGCCGGGGTCGGTCCGATCCAGGTCGGCGACGAGGTCGCCGTCACCGTCGAGGGCATCGGCACCCTCTCCAACAAGGTGGTCAAGCGTGGCTGACACCGCCCTGGACCCGACCGTCCGGGTCCGCTTCTGCCCCTCGCCGACCGGCAACCCGCACGTCGGCCTGGTCCGCACCGCCCTCTTCAACTGGGCCTTCGCCCGCCACCACGGCGGCACCCTGGTCTTCCGGATCGAGGACACCGACGCGGCCCGCGACTCCGAGGAGTCCTACGAGCAGCTGCTGGACGCCATGCGCTGGCTCGGCTTCGACTGGAACGAGGGCCCCGAGGTTGGCGGCCCGCACGCCCCCTACCGGCAGTCCCAGCGGATGGGCATCTACGCCGAGGTGGCCGACAAGCTGCTGGCCGGCGGCCACGCCTACCGCTGCTACTGCTCCACCGAGGAGCTGGACGCCCGCCGCGAGGCCGCCCGCGCGGCCGGCAAGCCCTCCGGCTACGACGGCCACTGCCGGGAGCTGACGCAGGAGCAGACCGCCGCCTTCCTCGCCGAGGGCCGCGCGCCGATCGTCCGCTTCCGGATGCCCGACCGCACCATCGCCTTCGACGACCTGGTCCGCGGCACCCTCAGCTTCGAGCCCGAGAACGTGCCCGACTACGGCATCGTCCGGGCCAACGGCGCCCCGCTCTACACCCTGGTCAACCCGGTGGACGACGCCCTGATGGGCATCACCCACGTGCTCCGCGGCGAGGACCTGCTCTCCTCGACGCCCCGTCAGATCGCCCTCTACGCCGCCCTGGCCGAGATCGGCGTCGGCAACGGCACCACCCCGCGCTTCGGCCACCTGCCGTACGTGATGGGCGAGGGCAACAAGAAGCTCTCCAAGCGCGACCCGCAGGCCAGCCTCAACCTCTACCGGGAGCGCGGCTTCCTCCCCGAGGGCCTGCTCAACTACCTCTCCCTGCTGGGCTGGTCGCTGGCCGAGGACCGGGACCTGTTCTCGATGGACGAGCTGGTCGCCAACTTCGACATCGCCAAGGTGAACTCCAACCCGGCCCGCTTCGACCTCAAGAAGTGCGAGGCGATCAACGCGCACCACCTGCGCGAGCTGGCCCCCGAGGACTTCGTCCGCCGCCTGGTGCCCTACCTCCAGGCCCCCGGCCTGCTCCCGGCCGAGCCCACTCCCGCCCAGCTCGACCTGCTGGCGAAGGTGGCCCCGCTCACCCAGGAGCGGATGGTGGTGCTCTCCGAGATCGTCACCATGGCCGGCTTCCTCTTCGTCGACCCGGCCGACTTCGCGCTCGACCCGGACGACGCCGCCAAGGTGCTGACCCCGGACGCCCGCCCGGTGCTGGAGGCGAGCATCGCGGCCCTGACCGCGCTGCCCGACTTCACCCCCGACCCGATCCAGGCCGCCCTGCGGGAGGCCCTGGTGGACGGGCTGGGCATCAAGCCCAAGTTCGCCTTCACCCCGCTGCGCGTCGCGGTCACCGGCCGCCGGGTCTCCCCGCCGCTCTTCGAGTCGATGGAGCTGCTCGGCCGCGAGGAGACGCTGCGCCGTCTGGGAGCCGCCCTGGACGCCGTCCCGACGGCCTGACCGGCCGGTGCCGGGGGGCTGCGTGACCAGCCGCGCAGCCCTCCGGCACCCTGCCTGCGGTTATGGATTTTGGAGCAGGGCCGGGAGTCGGGTAATGTTCTTTCTGCGCCGCCCGGGAGGGACAGGGCGAGGGACCAGAAGCCTCGTCAGGAAGCAACCAAGCGGCCGCAACGCCGAGTGAAACCCCGTCAGGGGCTCAACTCTGGTGGGGTATGGTGTAATTGGCAGCACGAGTGATTCTGGTTCATTTAGTCTAGGTTCGAGTCCTGGTACCCCAGCGCAGTACGAGCAAGACCCAGCAGTACAAGCCCCCGTTGTGTAGCGGCCTAGCACGCTGCCCTCTCACGGCAGTAGCGCCGGTTCGAATCCGGTCGGGGGTACGCACCACAAGAGAACAAGCCCCCGTTGTGTAGCGGCCTAGCACGCTGCCCTCTCACGGCAGTAGCGCCGGTTCGAATCCGGTCGGGGGTACCAGATCCTCTCCACTGTCCCCGTCGGACGAGTTCGCAACCCCGGCACGGACGAAGCACAGGATCGCCAGTTTGCCCCCGTTGTGTAGCGGCCTAGCACGCTGCCCTCTCACGGCAGTAGCGCCGGTTCGAATCCGGTCGGGGGTACCAGAGCGAAAGGCCGGTGGGCTTCACAGCCCACTGGCCCGATGCTTTGTTGGGGTATGGTGTAATTGGCAGCACGAGTGATTCTGGTTCATTTAGTCTAGGTTCGAGTCCTGGTACCCCAGCCAGTGAGAAGCCCCGGATATCCGGGGCTTTTTTGCATTTCCGGGCGAATGCGCGGACGAAACGAGAACGGCCCCCTTCCGGGGGCCGTTCTGCATTTCGGACGGATGCTCGGCGGTCAGCCTCTGCGGAGGGCTTCGGTGAGGCGGTTGGCGGCCTCGATGATGGCCTGGGCGTGCAGGCGGCCGGGGTGGCGGGTGAGGCGCTCGATCGGGCCGGAGACCGAGACGGCGGCCACCACGCGGTTGGAGGGGCCGCGCACGGGCGCGGAGACGGAGGCCACGCCGGGCTCCCGCTCGCCGATGGACTGGGCCCAGCCGCGGCGCCGGACGCCGCTGAGCGCCGTCGCGGTGAACCGGGCGCCCTGGAGGCCGCGGTGCAGGCGCTCGGGCTCCTCCCAGGCCAGCAGGACCTGGGCGGCGGAGCCGGCCTTCATCGGCAGTGTGGAGCCGACCGGGACGGTGTCCCGCAGGCCGGACAGCCGCTCGGCGGCGGCCACGCAGATCCGCATCTCGCCCTGGCGGCGGTAGAGCTGGGCGCTCTCGCCGGTGACGTCGCGCAGGTGCGTCAGCACCGGCCCGGCGGTGGCGAGCAGGCGGTCCTCGCCCGCCGCTGCGGAGAGTTCGGCGAGCCGGGGGCCGAGGATGAACCGGCCCTGCATGTCCCTGGTGACCAGGCGGTGGTGTTCGAGTGCGACGGCGAGACGGTGGGCCGTGGGGCGCGCCAGACCGGTGGCGGCGACCAGCCCCGCCAACGTGGCGGGGCCCGACTCCAGTGCGCTGAGCACCAGAGCGGCCTTGTCGAGAACGCCGACGCCGCTAGTGTTGTCCATGCCCTAAGACTGCAGTCTCAGTCCGCGAGACGCAAGTTCAATTTCCCGAGAAACGCGCCACTCTTGGTGGAGCAGCCCGGAAGACACCCAGGATCCAGCCTTACCAGGCTGTCCACATCCTGGACAACAGAGACGAGCGGCCGGCAACGCGGCCGGCTGGAGGGAATCCGATGGGACGGACACTTGCGGAGAAGGTCTGGGACGACCACGTCGTCCGGCGCGCGGAGGGCGAGCCCGACCTGCTCTACATCGACCTGCACCTGCTCCACGAGGTGACCAGCCCGCAGGCCTTCGACGGCCTCCGGCTGGCCGGTCGCAAGGTCCGCCGGACGGATCTCACGATCGCCACCGAGGACCACAACACCCCGACGCTGGACATCGACAAGCCGATCGCCGACCCGGTCTCCCGGGTCCAGCTGGAGACGCTGCGGAAGAACGCCGAGGAGTTCGGCGTCCGCATCCACTCGCTGGGCGACGTCGAGCAGGGCGTGGTGCACGTGGTCGGCCCGCAGCTGGGCCTGACCCAGCCGGGCACCACCGTGGTCTGCGGCGACTCGCACACCTCGACCCACGGCGCCTTCGGCGCGCTGGCGTTCGGCATCGGCACCAGCCAGGTCGAGCACGTGCTGGCCACCCAGACGCTGCCGCTGGCCCCGTTCAAGACCATGGCGATCACGGTCGAGGGCGAGCTGCCCGAGGGCGTCACCGCCAAGGACCTGATCCTGGCCATCATCACCAAGATCGGCACCGGCGGCGGCCAGGGCTACGTCCTGGAGTACCGCGGCTCGGCGATCCGCAGCCTCTCCATGGAGGCCCGGATGACCATCTGCAACATGTCGATCGAGGCCGGCGCCCGGGCGGGCATGATCGCCCCGGACCGCACCACCTTCGACTACCTGGAGGGCCGTCCGCACGCCCCGAAGGGCGCCGACTGGGACGCCGCGGTGGAGTACTGGTCCACCCTGGCCACCGACGAGGACGCGGTCTTCGACGCCGAGGTGTTCATCGACGCCGCCGCGCTGACCCCCTTCGTCACCTGGGGCACCAACCCGGGCCAGGGCGCGCCGCTGGGCGCCAACGTGCCCAACCCGGAGGACTTCGAGGACCCGCAGGAGCGGACCGCCGCGGAGAACGCCCTCAAGTACATGGGCCTGGAGGCCGGCACCCCGCTGCGCGAGGTCAAGGTGGACGCCGTCTTCGTCGGCTCCTGCACCAACGGCCGGATCGAGGACCTGCGGGCCGCCGCGGCCATCCTGGACGGCCGTCAGATCGCCGACGGGGTAAGGATGCTGGTCGTCCCCGGCTCCGTCCGGGTCGCGCTGCAGGCGGTCGAGGAGGGCCTGGACAAGGTCTTCACCGCGGCCGGCGCCGAGTGGCGGCACGCCGGGTGCTCGATGTGCCTGGGCATGAACCCCGACCAGCTGGCTCCCGGCGAGCGCTGCGCCTCCACCTCGAACCGCAACTTCGAGGGCCGGCAGGGCAAGGGCGGCCGCACCCACCTGGTCTCCCCGCAGGTCGCCGCGGCGACCGCCCTGGTGGGCCGCCTGGCCGCGCCGTCCGACCTGTCCGACCGCGCTTCTGTGGAGGTCTGAGCGCCATGGAGAAGTTCACCACGCACACCGGCCGGGCCGTCCCGCTGCGCCGCAGCAACGTCGACACCGACCAGATCATCCCGGCGCACTGGCTGAAGAAGGTCACCCGCTCCGGCTTCGAGGACGGCCTGTTCGAGGCCTGGCGCAAGGACGAGACCTTCGTCCTCAACCTGCCCGAGCGCCAGGGCGCCTCGGTGCTGGTGGCCGGCCCCGAGTTCGGCACCGGCTCCTCCCGCGAGCACGCGGTCTGGGCGCTCCAGAACTACGGCTTCCAGGCCGTGATCTCCTCGCGCTTCGCCGACATCTTCCGGGGCAACTCGCTGAAGAACGGCCTGCTCACCGTGGTCCTGCCGCAGGAGACGGTCGAGCGGCTGTGGGCGCTGACCGAGGCCGACCCGACGGCCGAGATCACCGTCGACCTGGAGGCCAGGGAGGTCCGCGCCGAGGGCGTGACCGCCTCCTTCGAGTTGGACGACAACGTCCGCTGGCGCCTGCTCAACGGCCTGGACGACATCAGCATCACGCTCCAGAACGAGGGGGACATCTCCGAGTTCGAGGCGACCCGACCCTCCTTCAAGCCGCGTACCCTGCCGGTCGCCTGAGGCTCCGAAACCTGACGCTCCACCGGATGCCCACCCCTCTCGAGGGGTGGGCCATCCGTCTGTTCCGGGCCCGAGTTGAGCTCCGGATAAAACCCCCGCGCAGCGCAACTCCGCACAGATGGCACAATCGTTGCATGCACCGGCACCATGAACCTCCGTACGGGGATGGCGAACCCGCCGCCTCGGAGGGGATGGACACCCCGGAAGTCGCCGCGCTGTACGCGCTGGTGGCCGAGCGGTTGAAGCTGGCACACGACCGCGTTCATGCGCTGAACGTGTCAACCGAGGCAAAGACCGCTCTCACTCGTCAGCTCTTGATCGTCACCGAGACCGCCAAGCGTGATCTCCCGGGGCGGCAAGGAGGTTGGCGCGCTTTGTCCAAGACCTCGACGAGGGCACCCGCCGCTCGGATGAGGCGCCGAACGCGCAAATCCATTGCGACACTAGGGTGATTCGCGCGTTGGTAATTGAAACTCCGCAGATACATACCTAACGTGCGAAAAGACGGATGGAATCATCCGGCGCCCGTTTCCGAAGGGGAAGACGTGAACAAGGCTCAGCTTGTCGAAGCGGTGGCCGAGCAGCTGGGCGGTCGCAAGGCTGCCGCAGAGGCCGTCGACGCAGTGCTCGACACCATGGTGCGTGCCGTCGTGGCGGGTGACCGCGTGTCGGTCACCGGCTTCGGCACCTTCGAGAAGGTCGACCGCTCCGCGCGGTTCGCCCGCAACCCGCAGACCGGCGAGCGCGTCAAGGTCAAGAAGACCGCCGTCCCGCGCTTCCGCCCGGGCCAGGGCTTCAAGGACCTCGTCGCCGGCAGCAAGAAGCTGCCGAAGGACGGTCCGTCGGTGAAGAAGGCCCCCAAGGGCTCCCTCACCCCGGGCAAGACCGGCACCACCGCCGCGGTCAAGCGCGCCGCCACCAAGCGCGCCACCACCGCCGCTGCCGCCGCTCCGGCCAAGCGCACCGCCGCCAAGAAGACCACGGCGGCCGCCGCCGCTCCGGCCAAGAAGACCGTGGCCAAGAAGACCACCGCCACGGTCGCCAAGAAGGCCACCGCGGTCAAGAAGACGGCTGCCGCCACCAAGGCCGCCGCGACCAAGGCCACCGCCACCAAGACCGCTGCGGCCAAGAAGGCCACCCCGGTCAAGAGACCACCGCGGCCAAGGCCACCCCGGCGAGAAGACCACCGCCGCGGCCAAGAAGACCACCGCGACCGCGAAGAAGACCGCGCCGGCGAAGAAGACCACCGCGCGCAAGACCACCTCGCGCCGTTCCACCGCCAAGTAATTCCTGGCGGAAGGTCAGCCGACGGCGGGTCAACTGCCGTGAGCCGTGGCGGCTCGCATCCGGGGAATCCCCGGAAGCGGGCCGCCACGGCTCTTTCGTGCCCGGAGGCGGCTACGACTCAGGATTCCTGACGGACGATCGGGAGTTCGTAGGTGATCTCCCAGCGCGAGTCCGGGTGATGACCAGGTCGGCGGTCTCCACGGCCCGGCCGTCGCCGTCGAGGTGGGTGCGCTCGATCAGCGTCACCAGGTCCCCCGGCCGAGACGCCGAGCAGGACCGCCTGCTGCGCGGTGGCCCGGGCCGGGCGCGTTCGCTCCACCGCGCGCTCCACGTTCACCCCGATCGCCGCCATCCGCCGCACCACGCCCTGGCCGGCCAGCGGGCCGTACTCGGGGCAGATCACCGGCGAGCCCTCGGTGACGACATCGGCTCCCAGCTGTCGGCCAGCAGCACGGGCTGACCACCGATCAGGTACTCGTAGGCGGTGTGCACCGTCGGGGCTCCGGGTTCGACCCCGAGGCGGGCGGCGGTCGTGGGCGGGGCCGGGACGTTGGTGGAGGTGCTGGACTCCCAGCTGCCCTCCTCGCCGGTCTCCCCGAGCTGGGCGCGGAACGAGACCGGGGCGCCGACCCGGGAGCGGAGCATCGGACGCCGCACCACCGGCTGCCGGACGTAGGTGCCGGAGCCCGCGCGGCCGGCCAGCAGCCCCTCGGTGATCAGCACCTCCTGGGCCCGCTGCAGCACGTTCTCGCCGACGTCGTACTCGACCGCGAGCTTGGCGCGGGACGGCAACCGCTCGCCGACCTGCCACTCTCTCCGGCCGACGCGGGCGCGCAGGTCGTCGGCGACGCGCTGGTACTGGCGCTCAGCAGGTGACATCCGGACGCTCCCCGGCGGCAGGCACGACCCTGCCGTTCGACAGGGCGGGTGAATCAGCGTTGACAATCTAATGCATCAGGTGGAATCTAATTGTTTAGATTTACTTTGCGTGACCAGCTGCTCGCGGGGAGAGTCGTTGCGTGCGAACCACCAGGGTGTTCGACCTCGCCCATCGCCTGGCCGTGACCACGGGGGCCGGGCGAGGTGTCCGCCTGCGGGACGGTGGTTGGCGGGTGTCCGTGGTGCTGCCCGGGGACCTCGGCGTCGAGGCGCAGCTCGCGGTGCTGGACCTGTTGGCCACCGCCGACCGGTTCGGTCACGACCGCACGGACGAGGCCCAGGGGTCTGGGCCGAGATCGACCACGAGCAGGGGAGCACCACGTGACCGGCCCGACGCCGTCGTACACCGTCGAGATCGAGGACGTCACCGCACCCGCCGTCTTCGCGCGGCTCCCGGACGCCCTGGCGGCGCTCTGGGAGGCGCTCAGGGTGCTGCCGCTGGGTGGACCCAGTACGAGGCGTACCGGTACTTCCTCGGGCCGGGGGCGGTCGATCGGGTGACCGAAAGCCTGGAGCGGGACGGTGAGTTGAGGCTCAGCTTCGCGATGGGCGGGCGCTCGCACCTGGTGTCGGTCGGGGTGCTGCGGGACTGAGCGTCAGGCCTGACCCTCGACGGGGTCCGGGAAGGTCTGGAGTGGTGAGGAAGACGACGCGGCGGGTGTCGCCGGTGCCCTCGGTGCGGATGCGCAGGCGCTGGCCGGGGCGGAGCAGGCGCAGGCCGCCGGCGTCGAAGGCGGCGGCGTCGAAGGGGACCGGGTGCCGTCGTCGAGGAGGACG
>NZ_BAAAYB010000141.1:0-30210 GCF_039535905.1 Kitasatospora albolonga
CGACTCGCTTCCGTCTTCTGCGACCTGACGGCCCGTCCGACGTTTCAAACTCTAGCCGATCCCCGCTCCGAAAAGCGAATCCAGCCGCAATCCATATAAACGCACACGACAAATAGACCCGGCCCGCAAAAAGCACAGACCAGTTCCGAGCAGAAGTGGTGTTCCAAGGATTGGCCGCCCCGGGACCGTCCACACAGAACGCGTGTCCGGTGCTCCCTGCCGAGCGACTAGGGAACACTACGCCCATCCCTGCCCGAAGGCAAACTCCCAGGCCCGCCCCTCGAAAACGGTTCGCCCGTTCGGCCCCATGGGCCGCATCCTCCTCGGCATGGACGAACCGAAGCACCGCATCCGCGCGCTGCACACCGAGGAGACCGTCACCGTCTACCAGGCGTACCGCCCGGAGATCGGGGTGGCCGCGGCCCGTGACGGGCGCTTCCCCTCCTCCTGGAGCCGGAGCCGGATGACGTGGATCAAGCCCTCGTTCCTCTGGATGATGTACCGCTGCGGTTGGGGGGAGAAGGAAGGGCAGGAGACCGTGCTCGCGGTCGAGATCTCCCGGGCCGGCTTCGAGTGGGCGCTGCGGCACGCGTGCCTCTCCCATTACGAGCGCGGGCTCCACTCCGACCAGGCCGCCTGGAAGCGCGAGCTCAAGCGGGCGCCGGCCCGGGTCCAGTGGGACCCCGAGCGGGACCTGCACCTGCGCCCCCTGCCGTACCGCTCGCTCCAGCTCGGTCTGGCCGGCGAGGCCTCGGGCCTGTACGCGGACGAGTGGACGGTGTCGATCACGGACGTGACCCCGCTCGCGCACCAGGTCCACGCGCTGGTGCGCGAGGGGGACCTGGACGCGGCCGCGGAGCTGCTCCCGCAGGAGCGGCCGTACCCGGCGGGGCCGGAACTGCTGGCGCACCTCGGGGCGTGACGGTGTGACGGTGTGACGGGAGGTCACCCGACGGCGGCTCAGTGGTGGGCGTGCTCCGCCGGCTTCTCCGGGTCGTACGGAAGGGCCCAGACCCGTTCCCCGACGAGGACCTCGTCCGGGAGCCAGGTGCTCTGCAGGACGGTGGTGAGCGCGGAGGCGGAGCTGCTGAGGACCGTCGGGGTGCTCAGCCCGTCCGCCCGGCGCGGGGAGGAAATGGTGACCGGGGCCGCGAGGACGGTGTCGCCCCAGGGTGCGAGGGCGGTGGCGAGCCGGCCGTCGAAGGCCTCCTCGGCGGAGCCGGTGCCGTGCACCGCGTCGGCGAATCGGCCGTAGGTGTCCGCCTCGATCGATATCCACACGCCGAAGCTGACGGTCCGTCCGTCGGTGAGCCGCACCCGGAGCAGAGCGCGGACGAACCCGCCGAGGGTGCTGGTGAGCACGGTCTGCTCCGAGCGGAAGGTGACGACGTGCTCCCGCTCCTGCTCGGAGAGGGCTGCGACGGGGTCCGGCAGGTCGTAGTCGAAGGCCGGCGTCGCCGTACCGAGCGGCTCGCCGCAGCAGCTGCAGAGCGGGAGGACCGCCTCCTCGTCGGACTCGCCCTCCTCCTCGTACGCCGCCGGGCCCTGCACCGCGACGCGAGCCCGCGCGGCGGCGAGCTCCGGGTCGCGGACGGCCAGGTAGGAGAGGTCCTCGTGCCAGGCCTCGGGCGTGAGGCGGATGAGCAGGCTGCCGGGGACGGAGGGGTCCGCGGTCGGCAGGTCGACGATGGCACCGTCGGCCCTGAGTTGGCCGAAGACGCCCATCCGCCCCAACTGGGTGTCCCCGTAAGGCTGCGCGCGCACGTACGCGCCGACGTCCACCACGTCGCCGACCGAATCGCTGCGGCGGAAGACCTCCTCGCGCAGCATCCCGGCGTGGTACCGGGTGTTCTGGGTCTGCTTGTTGCCGTAGATCCGCCGTCTCAGGTAGAGCCCGAGCGCGAGCCCGAGCGGCACTCCGATGGCGAGTCCGACGATCAGTACGTCGAGCAGATCCGAATCCATGGTCCGTCCCCCGTCCCCCGTGACTTGTCCGGCGGAGCGTAATGAGGACGGGGGCGTCCTGTCGATCGGCAATCGGCGGACCGGGCGGGGTCAGGCGGTGACCACGGCCAGGACGAAGCCGTCGTAGCCCTTGGAGCCGACGGTCTGGAGGGCGGTGGCGGTGAGGCGGGGGTGGGCGGCGATCAGTTCGGTGAAGGTGCGGACGCCCTGGACGCGGGGGTCGTCGGAGGCCTCGTCGGTGACGGCGCCGTCGCGGACCACGTTGTCGCCGATGATCAGGTTGCCGGGGCGGGTGAGGCGCAGGGCCCAGTCCAGATAGGCGGGGTTGGAGGGCTTGTCGGCGTCGATGAAGACCAGGTCGAAGGGGCCCTGGCCCTCGGCGGCGAGCTGCGCGAGGGAGTCGAGGGCGGGGCCCTCGCGAAGTTCGACGCGGTCGGTGAGGCCGGCCCGGTCAAGGTTGGCGGTGGCCACCTCGGCGCAGCGGGGGTCGACCTCCAGGGTGACGACGCGGCCGTCGGCCGGGAGGGCGCGGGCGAGCCAGATGGTGCTGTAGCCGCCGAGGGTGCCGATCTCCAGGACGGTGCGGGCGCCGCTGATGCTTGCCAGCAGGTGGAGCAGCTTGCCCTGGTTGGGGGCGACCTGGTGGCCGGGGAGTCCGGCGGCGTCGCTGTCGGCGACGGCGGTGAGCAGGGCGTCGTCCTCCTCGACGAGGAGGTCGTTGAAGTAGTCGTCGACGGCGGTCCAGGTCTGCTGCGCCTCCTGGGCCTGCTGGGTGAGGGTCTGCTGGGCCGAGGACTGCTGCATAGTGAGTTCCCTTTCGAAACTTGCGCCGTGCCGAACCGGAATCTACTACATCCCGCCCTGCTCGAACAGGCCGGTCTACCCTGGGCGGCATGGCTGAGCCCGTGATCGCGGCGGAACCGTCCGCCGGTGTCGAGGCCCTGGCCCGGCTGGTGGCCGGGCGGGGCGTGGTGGTGCTGAGCGGGGCCGGTCTGTCGACCGAGTCGGGGATCCCGGACTACCGGGGCGAGACCGGCAGCCGTCGCCGCGGCTCCCCGATGACCTATCAGGAGTTCACCGGGAGCGAGGCGGCCCGGCGCCGCTACTGGGCCCGCAGCCACGCCGGTTGGCGGACCATCGACCGGGCCGAGCCGAACGCCGGGCACCGCGCGGTGGAGCGGCTGCGCCGCTCGGGCCACGTCTCGGCCGTCATCACCCAGAACGTGGACGGCCTGCACCGGGCGGCCGGCACCCGGGACGCGGTGGAGCTGCACGGCGGGCTGGACCGGGTGGTCTGCCTGACCTGCCGTCAGCTGAGCTCCCGGGCCGAGCTGGACCGCCGGCTGACCGAGCTGAACGGGGAGTTCGCGGACCCGGGAGCGCACCGCCAGGCCGACGGCGACGCCGTCCTGCCGGACGCGGCGGTGGAGGGCTTCCGGGTGGCGCCGTGCGCCCGGTGCGGCGGAGTGCTCAAGCCGGACGTGGTGTTCTTCGGCGAGAGCGTGCCCAAGCCCCGGGTGGAGCGCTGCTTCGACCTGGTGGCGGCCGGGCAGGTGCTGCTGGTGCTCGGCTCCTCCCTGACCGTCATGTCCGGCCTGCGCTTCGTCCGCCGGGCCGCCAGGGACGGCACCCCGGTCGCGATCGTCAACCAAGGCCCCACCCGGGGCGACGAGTTGGCCACCACCCGGCTCGGGCTCCCGCTCGGCCCGGCGCTCAGCGAACTGGCCGATCTGGTCGGCGACCGTCCCTGGCGCTGACCGTTCGGACCACACGGGACTGTCCGAACGGGCAGACCCGGGAAAGCGCCGCTCCTCCCGTTACCGGCACCGCCCGCCGCCACGTCCAGATGGGCAACACCGCCACCGGGCGGTCTGCATGGCCGGCATGCGACGACGACAACGGAAGGACCGACGGAGATGCACGAGCTCCCGTCCGACATCCCCCGCAACGAGCTGCCGATGCTCGACCTCACCCCGCCGAGCACCGGCACCCACCGACCGGCCCGTCGGCGCCGCGCCCGCCTGCTCGGCGGCGCGGTGGCCACCACGCTCGCCGTGGCCGGCCTGGCCGCACTGCTCGGCGGACACCTGCGGCCGACCGGCGGCACCGACGACACGGTGCAGCTGGCGGCGGCCGCCGGGCCCGCCGCGAGCCCCAGCCCCAGCGCCAGCCCCACCACCGATCCGGACGCCGGTCTGGTGAAGGTGACCGGCCGCGCCCTGCTCGGGCAGCTCCTGGACGCACTGCCGCCGTCCGTCCCGACCAGCGGCTACGCCGCCGAGACGGCCTACGTCGACGAGGGCTCCAAGGAGACCGTCGCCCAGGTCTACCTGAGCACGCCCAAAGGCACCGGCATGCTCCGGGCGTTCGTCAGCTCCGCCAGCCCGGACAAGGTCTGCACCGCGCAGACCTCCTGCCGGGTCGACGGGCGGGGGAACAAGTACACGGTCAGTCACATGCGGGACAACTGCATCCAGGACACGGTGATCTGGATGGTGCACCCCGACGGCACCGGCATCCAGCTGAACCTGGCCAGCTGCCTGGCCTGGGACGGCACCGGCAACAAGAAGGGCGTCGTGCCGCTGACCGAGGAGGAGGCGGTCCGGCTGGCCGGTGACCCGGGCATCCGCCGCGTGATCACCCCGGCCGCCCGGGACGCCGCCCAGGCCCGCTTCCCGGAGATGCCGCGCCTGACCGGCTGACACCTGGTCGCACGACGGCGGGCCGCCCTTGACGAGGCGTCGGACGCGGGACGCCGTGGCTCCGAGGGGTCGTCGAGCCGGGGAGTCGTGGCACCGAGGGGTCGGTCCGCGGCTCTCCCCCGTAGGTGCGGTCTTGGCGGGGCCCGACCGGTTCGGGCCCCGCCTTCCACGGTAGGGCGGTCCGGGAGCCGTGGGCAGGCCTCTGGGCCCGGAACTGCCCGGCACCTGGAACGGCGCCCGGGAGCGGCCGAGTTCGGCAAGTTCAGCGAGGCGCGCGGAGGGGGGTGGTGGACTGCCCACGGAGTGGGACGGGGCTGACCGATCGGGTACGGCTTGGCACACTGCTCACCATCCCCCACACCACCCCCTCCGCTGGAGCCTCCATGGCACTGCCCCAGGGCGCACTCGGTCACCGCTACCAGGGTGAGCACCCGCTCCGGACCCTGCTCTTCCTGATCCGCCCCGACCGCACCCGCGCCGCCCTGGCCGTCCTGGTCTTCCTCGCCAAGCACTCGCCGATCTGGCTGCTGCCGCTGGTCACCGCCAACGTCCTGGACGTGGTGGTCGACCACCGCCCGCTGGCCGAACTCTGGTGGAACACCGGCCTGTTGCTGGTGATCCTGGCCCTGAACCTCCCGCTCCACCTGCTCTACGTGCACTGGATGCACGGCACCATCCGCCGGATGGGCACCCGGCTGCGCAGCGCGCTCTGCCACCGGATGCAGCAGCTGTCGATCGGCTTCCACGCCCGGGTCACCGCCGGGGCGCTCCAGTCCAAGGTGATCCGGGACGTGGAGAACATCGAGAACGCCGCCCAGCAGACCGCCGACAACGGGCTGGCGGCCATCGCCACCCTGCTCGGTGCGCTGGCCGTGATCGGCTGGAAGGCCCCCGCCTTCCTGCCGGTCTTCCTGGTGCTGGTGCCCGCGGCCGCCTACCTGGTGACCAGGCTGCGCAACCGGCTGCGCGACCAGAACGAGTCCTTCCGCCGCGAGGTCGAGCAACTCGCCGGCCGGGTGGGCGAGATGACCACCCTGATCCCGGTCACCCGGGCGCACGGTCTGGAGCGCACCGCGCTGCGCCGGATGGACCGCACCCTGGACCGGGTGCTGCACGCGGGCCTGCGGCTCGACCTGCTGAACGGCCGCTTCGGTGCGCTCTCCTGGATCCTGCTGAACGCGATCGGGGTCGGCTGCCTGGCCGGCGCGGCGGTGGCGGCGTACCGGGGCTGGCTGGGCGTCACCCCCGGCGCGGTGGTGATGCTCAGCGCCTACTTCACCTCGCTGACCGGCTCCGTCACCGGCCTGCTGGCGCTGGCCCCGCAGTTGGGCAAGGGCTTCGCCTCGATCCGCTCGGCCGGGGAGGTCCTCCAGGCTCCCGACCTGGAGGAGAACGCGGGCAAGGCCGAGGTCACCGCCGTCCGCGGCCGGATCGACTTCCGCGGCGTCACCCTGCTCCACCCGGGGGCGGACCGGCCCGCGGTGGCGGGGCTGGACCTGAGCGTGCGCGCCGGGGAGACCATCGCCCTGGTCGGCGGCTCGGGCGCGGGCAAGTCCACCGTGCTCAACCTGGTGATCGGCTTCCTGCGGCCGACCGAGGGCCGGATCCTCCTGGACGGCACCGACATGGAGACCCTCGACCTGCGCAGCTACCGCCGCTTCCTGTCGGTGGTCCCGCAGGAGCCGGTGCTGTTCGACGGCACCGTCCGGGAGAACGTCGCCTACGGCCTGCGGGACGTGCCGGAGGAGGTGCTCGACGCGGCCCTGCGGGACGCCAACGCGCTGGAGTTCATCGACCGGCTGCCGCAGGGCAAGGACACCCTGCTCGGCGAGCGCGGTGTGCGGCTCTCGGGCGGACAGAAGCAGCGGCTGGCCATCGCCCGCGCGCTGGTGCGCGACCCCCGGGTGCTGGTGCTGGACGAGGCGACCTCCGCGCTGGACCCGCACTCGGAGGCCCTGGTCCAGCGGGCGATGGCCGAACTGGTGAAGGGCCGCACGGTCTTCGTGGTCGCGCACCGCCTCTCCACCATCCGGGCGGCGGACCGGATCGCGGTGCTGGAGCACGGACGGCTGGTCGAGCTGGGCAGCCATTCCGAGCTGATCGCCGACGGCGGCGCGTACGGGGGCGCTGCACGCGGCGGCCGCCTCCTGAGCGGTCCCCGGCGCGGGGCCGCCCGCTGACGGTGGACCGGTGCGGGGCCGCCCGCTGACGGTGGGGTCAGTGCGGCGGTCGTTCGGCCGAGCCGCGCGGGACCAGGCGGGTCGGGAGGACGGTGCGCCTGGCCGGGGAGGAGTCCCCGGCCAGGCGGTCGAAGAGGGCGCGCGCGGCGGCCGCGCCGAGGGCCGGCGGGTCCTGGGCGACCACGGTGAGGCCGGGGCTGAGCAGGTCGGCCAGCTCCAGGTCGTCGAAGCCGAGCAGGGCGGGCGGGCGCGGCGGGAGGTGGTGCAGGGCGGCCAGGGTGATCCGGTTGTTGGCGGTGAACAGGGCCGTCACGGGCTCGGGCCCGCCGGTGAGCCGGGCCACGGCCGCCGCCACCCGAGCCGGGTCGCTCGTGCCGCTCTCGATCCAGCGCTGATCGACCGTCAGACCGGCGGCGGCCATCGCCTCCCGGTAGCCGTGCAGCCGTTCGGCGGCGGTGTGCAGGTGCGGCTGGTCGCCGACGAAGCCGATCCGGCGGTGCCCGTGGCGGATCAGGTGGGCCACCCCGTCCCGGGCACCGCCCGCGTTGTCGCTGAGCACCGCGTCCGCCTCGATCCCGGCGGCGGGGCGGTCCAGGAAGACCACGGGGGTGCCGGACTCGGTCTCCGGCAGCAGGTACCGGTGGTCGTCCCCGGCCGGCACCACGATCAGTCCGTCCACCCGGCGGGCGCAGAAGGCCAGGGCCAACTCCCGTTCGCGCTCCGGGTCCTCGCCGCTGGAGCCGGTGAACAGCAGACTGCCCTCGGCCCGGACCACCTCCTCCACCGCCCGGGTCAGGGCGGCGGAGAACGGGTCCGCGATGTCCTCCAGGAGCAGACCGACGGAGGCCGTCCGGCCGGTGCGCAGCAGGCGGGCGCCGTCGTTGCGGCGGAAGCCGAGGGCGGTGATGGCCTCCCGCACCCGGGCGGCGGTCTCCTCGGTGACCCCGCGCTCCCCGTTGACGACCCGTGAGACGGTCTTCAGCCCGACCCCGGCCGCCGCCGCCACGTCCTTCATGGTGGGCCTGGCGGTGACGGGGCGGCTGGTCATACCGGGAGCATACGGCTCCCCCGGCTCGGCTCAGCCGAGCACCAGGGCGGTCCAGGCCTCGGCCAGCAGGCGGTGCCCGGCGGGGGTGGGGTGGATGCCGTCGGCGGCGATCGCGGCAGGGCCGCCCAGGGTGCGGGCGGCCTGGTTGAGCAGGCCGTCGGCGGCGAGCAGCAGGGCGCCGTACTCCTCGGCGAGGCGGCGGACCACCTGGATCCGGGCGTCCAGGTCAGGGCGCCAGGCCCACTGGGCGGGGGCGACGGGGAGCAGGAAGGGCTCGACCAGGACGAGACGGGCGGTGGAGTGACGGTCCAGCAGCTCGTCCAGCAGGGCCCGGTAGTGGCCCTCCCAGGGGTCGATCGGGGACTCGATGCCGCCCTCCTGCCACCGCCAGGTGTCGTTGACGCCGATCAGCAGCGAGAGCAGGTCGGGGCGGTGGGCAAGGGCGTCGTCCGCCCAGCGGCCGCGGAGGTCGGTGACGCCGTCGCCGGAGACGCCGCGGTTGAGCACCGTGGCGCCGGGGTGGGCCTCGCGCAGCGCCGGGGCGGCGAGCGCCGCGTAGCCGTGGCCGAGGTCGGACGGGGAGGCCGGGTGGCGCCCGGCCCGGGTGATGCTGTCGCCCTGGAAGAGCACGGTCGGGTGCGGCGGCAGGTCGATCGGCATGCGGGCTGGCCTTCCTGACGGTCGGTCGGACGGGGTCAGCGTACGAGACCGGGGCGGGGGCTGCCGAGGGCTTCTGGACAACGTTGTCAGGGGCGGCGAGAATCGCCGCAGTCCCACCGAACCCCACCTGCGGAGCCGTCGCCCATGAACGTCCGGACCCCCGAGTCCCTGCTGGCCGCGATCGACCTCGGCGGCACCAAGATCGCCGGTGGGCTGGTCGACTCCGAGGGCGTCCTGCTGCACCGGGTGCAGGTGCCGACCCCGGCCCGGGGCACCGAGAAGGAGATGACGGCCGCCGTCACCGCCGTCCTCGACCTGCTCGCCGGGCACCCCGGCTGGGCAGCCGTCCGCGCCGTCGGCATCGGCAGCGCCGGCCCGGTCGACATCGAGGCGGGGACGGTCAGCCCGGTCAACATCCCCTCCTGGCGCGCCTTCCCGCTCCGCGCCGAGGTCGCCGCCCACCCGGCGGTGGCCGGGCTGCCCGTCGTCCTCGGCGGGGACGCGGTGGCGATGACCGCCGCCGAGCACTGGCGCGGCGCCGCCCGCCCCTACCGGGACGTCCTCTGCCTGGTGGTCTCCACGGGGGTCGGCGCGGGGCTGGTGATCGGGGGTCAGCTGCACACGGGCCGTACGGGCAACGCCGGCCACCTCGGCCACATCACCGTCGACTTCGAGGGGCGGCCCTGCCCGTGCGGCTCCCGCGGCTGCCTGGAGGGCCTCGCCAGCGGCACCGCCATCGCCCGCACCGCCGCCGAATCCGGCTGGCGCTCCCCCGACGGCGACACCTCCGCCAACGCCGTCGCCGCCTCCGCCCGGTCCGGCGACCCGCTCGCCCTCGCCGCGTTCGACGCCGCCGCCCGCGCCCTCGCCGCCGGCATCGCCGCCACCGCCACCCTCGTCGACCTCGACGCCGCCGTCATCGGCGGCGGCGTCGCCCAGGCCGGCGACCTCCTCTTCGCCCCGCTCCGCCGCCACTTCGCCGGCTACGCCGCCCTCCCCTTCGCGGCCCGCACGGTCCTCCTGCCGGCCGAACTGGGCACGGACGCGGGCCTGATCGGAGCGGCGGCGCTGGCCCGGACGGCCTGACGCGTACACCGGCTGACGGCTCTTCAGCTGCCGGTGCGCCACCCGCTGCCCGGTCAGCCGCGCAGGCCGCGGGCGTACGCGCGGGCGGCCGCCAGGTCGTCCGGGCCGGGGCGGTCGGGGTGGAGGCCGCCGAACGGCCTGAACGGGAGCCAGGTGTCGAGGGCGCGGCAGCTGAAGGCGGGCTCGACGTGGCGGCCGGCGGCTTCCAGGCGGCGGACCAGCGGGCGGGTGAACGGGGCGAACGGGACCTCGGGGAAGCCGCTGGTGGCGAAGACGAAGGCCCGGCCCGGGCCGGTGGGGAGGGTGCGGGCCAGAGCGGCGAGGGTGGGCCGCATCCGGCCGTGGAAGACGCCCGAACCGAAGCCGACCAGCTCGGCCGCGGCGAGCTCCGCCGGGTCGGCCTGGGCGGGGGTGCGGACCTCGGCGTGCAGGATCTCCGCCATGGCATCGGCAATTCGCCGGGTGTTTCCGTGCGACACCGAGTCGCACACGATGATGGCCTTCGTCCGCATGGTCCTCGTCCCTCCGTAGCCGGTACCGCGGAGTGGACGACACAGCGCCGTCGAACGTGACAGGAGAACCGAGGATGACCGTCCCGTCCCCTGATCCCTTCTACAAGGCCGCCGAGGTCTACGACCCGTCCGAGGAGGCCTGGCAGCTCGAACTCCGGGGGGCCGCAGAACCAGTTGCTGATGGTGGCGCTGATCCCCGACGAGGATCCGTCGGAGGAGCCGACGCTGCACTTCGAGTCGCCCGAGCCGCACTCGGTGGTGCCGTACGACGTCGTGCGCTGGTACGTGGACCGGGTCGACGAGGCGATCCACGAGATCCGCGCCTGGATGCGGCTGCGTCCCGAGCTCGTCGCCACCGTCCACCGCCTCCAGCAGGAGTACTACGGCGGCTGGATCGAGGACGCGGACTTCCCCGCCCTCCTCGCCGAACTCCGCACCGCCATCCCCGAGCCCGACCTCCCCGCCGTCCTGGCCGCCTCGGTACGGCGCAGCCCCGACGGCACCGTCCTGGAGCCGCACGACGCCCTCCGGATCGTCCTCGCCGCCACCGACTGACCGGCGAAAACCGCTCGGCACGGCACGGGCCCGCCCCCGATGATGTGGCTCGGAACCACCGCCCCACCGGAAGGCCGCACACCATGGCGCCCCCACACGACCGCGACTACCTGACCACCACGTCCTACGTCCTCGACGACGACGCCTGGCACCTGGAGCTCGAGGATCTCCGTCGACAGCGGCTGCTCGTGACGGCGGTGATACCCGACGAGGACCCGGCCCGGGAGCCGGCGCTCCGCTTCGAGCCGCAGGACCACGAGGTGCCGTACGAGGTCATGCGCCGGTTCATGGACCGGGTGGAGGCCGAGATCCGTTCCTCCCGGGCCTGGATGGGGCTGCGGCCGGAGCTGGTCGAGGTGATCCACCGGCTCCGCCGGGAGTACCTCGGCTCGATCGACGAGGAGGACCTTCCCGGCGTCCTCGCGGAGCTGCGCGCCACGCTGACCGAGGCCGATGTCCGCACCGTCGTCACGGAGGCCTTCGGCTGCGGACCCGAGGACCTCACCGACTGACGGCGAACGCCCCCGCCGTGGACGGCGGGGGCGTTCGAAGGAGTGGCGGGGCGTCAGGCGCGGCCCATCTCCTCGGCGATGGCGGCGGCGAAGGCGTCGATGTCGGCTTCGGTGGTGTCGAAGGCGGCCATCCAGCGGACCTCGCCGGTGTGCTCGTCCCAGAAGTAGAAGCGGTAGCGCTTCTGCAGGCGCTCGCTGACCTCGCGCGGGAGGATGGCGAAGACCGCGTTGGCCTGGACGGGGCGGACCAGGGTGACGCCGTCGATGCCGGAGACGGCGGCCTCCAGGCGCTTGGCCATGGCGTTGGCGTGCGAGGCGTTGCGCAGCCAGAGGTCGCCGCTGAGCAGGGCCTCGAACTGCACGGAGACGAAGCGCATCTTCGAGGCGAGCTGCATCTGACCATCTTGCGCAGTACTTGAGGTTCTTGACCCGCTCCGGGTTGAGGACCACCACGGCCTCCCCGAGCAGCAGGCCGTTCTTGGTGCCGCCGAAGGAGAGCACGTCGACGCCCGCGTCCGTGGTGAAGGCGCGCAGCGGCAGCCCAGGGAGGCGGCGGCGTTGCGATGCGGGAGCCGTCCAGGTGCACGAGCATGCCGTGCTGGTGGGCGTGGTCGCAGATCGCCTTGATCTCCTCGGCGGTGTACAGCGTGCGAGCTCGGTGCTCTGGGTGATGGAGACGGCGAGCGGCTGGGCGCGGTGCTCGTCGCCCCAGCCCCAGGCCTGACGTCGATCAGCTCGGGGGTGAGCTTGCCGTCGGGGGTGGGGACGGTGAGCAGCTTGATGCCGGCGATCTTACTCGGGGGCGCCGCACTCGTCCACGTTGATGTGGGCGGACTCGGCGGCGATTCACCGCGCCCCAGCGCGGGAGCAGGGCCTGCAGAGCCACCACGTTGGCGCCGGTGCCGTTTGAAGACCGGGTAGGCCTCGGCGGACGGGCCGAAGTGCTTGCGGAACACCTCCTGGAGGTGCTCGGTGTACTGGTCCTCGCCGTAGGCGACCTGGTGGGCCGTCGTTGGCCAGGGCGATGGCGGCGAGGATCTCCGGGTGGACGCCGGCGTAGTTGTCGCTGGCGAAGCCGCGGACGGCCGGGTCGTGGCGGCGTACGGCGTCGGTGGTGTGGTCATCGGGCTGTCAGCCACAGGTGCTGTCCGTTCAGTTCTGCTGCGGGGCGGTCCCAGAGGGGACGCCAGGGCGTCGGCCAGGTCGGCGGTGTCGTGAAGCCGGCGAACTTGGCGTCGGGCTTCTCGGCCCGCATCTCCGGGGTGACCAGGGCCTTGATCACCAGGATCGCAGCCGCGCGCGGTCGGGGACGCCGTCGGGGCGGTGGTCTCCTTGACGAAGGAGTCGGCCATGGCCAGCGTCCAGGCCTCGGTGGCGGCCTTGGCGGCGGCGTACGCGGCGCCGCCGGCGGTCGGCTTGTGGGCGGCCGAGGCGGAGATCATCGCGTAGCGGCCGGCCTCGCTGCGGCACCAGCGCGGGCTGGAAGGCCAGCGAGGTGTGCTGGAGGGTGCGGACCACCCGGTCGTGCAGGAAGTCCCAGTCGTCGATGCGGCTGTCGAAGAAGGTCTTGCTGCCGCGCCAGCCGCCGACCAGGTGGAAGACGCCGTCCACCGTGGCCGTGCTCGCCCTCCAGGTGGTCGGCCCAGTCGTGGACCTCCTGTCGGGTCGAGCAGGTCGATGACCTGGCTGGAGATCTTCGCGTCCGGGACGGTGAGCCGGATGGTGTCGAGGGCCGCGTCGAGCGCCTGGCCGTCGATGTCGGCGGCGATCACCGGTCGGCGCCGGCGGTGGTCAGGCGGCGCAGGGTTGGCGCGGCCGGCCGGGCCGGTGGCGCCGGCGACGGCGATGACCTTGCCCTCGAGGTGACGGTCGGTCATGCCGCGATCTCCTGACGGTCGGCGGTGGCGCCGGTGATGCCGGTGGTGGCGGCGATGACGCCGCCGAGCTTCTTGGACAGGGCCTCGAAGAACATCGAGAGCGGGAACTCGTCCGGGAGCACCGCGTCGCAGAGCGCCTTGCGGAGCGCCTTGTCCTCGGCGATGTCCAGCGGCGAGGCCCTCGGGGCCCTTGGCCCAGGTGGAGGCCGGGTGCGGGGTGAGGGTACTTGGAGACCAGCTCGTAGGCCGCGATCCAGTGCGCGGTCTTGGGGCGGTCGATGCCGTCGCGGTAGAGGGTCTCGATCTCGGCGCAGAGAGCGTTGGTGACCTCGGCGACCCGGGTCCAGTCGATCGAGAGCCGGTTATCCCGCCAGCGCAGCGCGTCGTTCTTGTGCAGGTAGGCGAAGAGCAGCTGGCCGCCCATGCCGTCGTAGTTGCGCACCCGGTCACCGGAGACGGTGAAGCGGAACATCCGGTCGAAGAGGATCGCGTACTGGACGTTCGCGTCCCTGCGGGTAGCCCTCGGCCTCCAGCTTGACGGCCTCCTTGAAGGCGGTCAGGTCGCAGCGCAGCTCCTCCAGGCCGTACATCCAGAACGGCGAGCGCTGCTTGATCATGAAGGGGTCGAACGGCAGGTCGCCGTGGCTGTGGGTGCGGTCGTGGACCAGGTCCCAGAGCACGAAGGTCTGCTGGGCGCGCGCTGCTGGTCGGCGAGCAGGCCGACGGCGTCCTCGGGGATCTCCAGGCCGAGCTGGCGCACGGCGCTGGTGGAGACGGCGCGGAAGCGGGCCGCCTCGCGGTCGCAGAAGATGCCGCCCCAGGTGAAGCGCTCGGGGCCTGGCGGACCGCGACGGTCTCCGGGAAGAGCACCGCGGAGTTGGTGTCGTAGCCGGCCGTGAAGTCGGTGAAGGTGATCGGCACGAACATCGGGTTGTCGAAGCGCTCGCGCTCCAGCTCGGCCAGCCACTCGGGCCAGACCACGGTGAGCAGGACGGCCTCGAGGTTGCGGTTCGGGTTGCCGTTCTGGGTGTACATCGGGAACACCACGAGGTGCTCCAGGCCGTCCTCGCGCTGCTCGGCCGGCTGGAAGGCCAGCAGCGAGTCCAGGAAGTCGGGCTCGCGGTATCCGGTGTCGGCCCACTTGCGCAGGTCGGCCAGGACGGCGGTCAGGTAGGCCGCGTCGTGGCGGGAAGAGCGGGGCGAGCTCCTCGACCGCGCCGAGCACCGACTCGACCAGCGGTCGACGGTGGAGCGCTGGACGGCGGACAGGTCGATGGAACCGTCCTTGGCCTGCAGGGGGCGCAGCGCCTCGACGGCCTCCTTGAGCCGGAGCCAGGCGGGGTGCGCCGCGTGGCCGGCCGGGGTTACTCCGGAGAGTTCGGCCGCCTCGACGAGCTTGGGCGAAAGATTCTGCATCAGAGACCCACTTAGACAGGAGTTATTTCGACAGGTACACCATAGATTCGAAAGGTTCTCCTGTTCAAGGGGGGTCCCTCCGGCACTGAGGTGACATCCGTGCCGTCCAGCATGCGGACAGTCCACGTGGACTTTGTGGACAGTGGGGCCGATGGGGTGCGAACCTCCCGCCATGCTCCCGGCGGTGATCCACGTGGCCTGCTGCCACCCCTACCTGACCCGGGTGCCTTCCTGTTGTCGCGGCACCTGCTGACGCCCCGCCGCTGACACCCCGTCGGGAGGCACCGCGGCGGCCGTGCCGTACGCCGACCATGCCCGCCGCCCCCGCGCTCCGCCACCGCTGCTGACCCGGTTGGCCGCGCCCGCCCGACGGGCAGTCCTCTTCTGGCAAGTCCTCACCCCCTGCCCCTGGAGCCCGCCATGACCCCGGCCGTCCGCCCGCACCGCCTCGCCCCCGCCGCCGCCCTGCTCGCGGCCGCCGCGCTGCTCACCGCCTGCGCCCCTCAGGAGGAGGCCAAGTCGCCCTCCGCCGCCGGGAGTTGCGAGGCGGGCAAGCTGGCCACCAAGAAGTCCGGCACCCTGACGGTGGGCACCGACAAGCCCGCGTACGACCCGTGGTTCTCCGAGGACACCCCGTCGAACGGCAAGGGCTTCGAGTCGGCGGTGGCCTACGCGGTGGCGGGAGAAGCTGGGCTACCCCAAGGACAAGGTCAGCTGGGTGGTCAGCCCGTTCAACAAGGCCTTCGCCCCCGGCGTCAAGGACTTCGACTTCGACGTCAACCAGATCTCGGTGAGCGCCGAGCGCAAGCAGTCGGTGGACTTCTCCTCCGGCTACTACGACGTCCGGCAGGCCGTGATCGCGCTCAAGGGCTCCAAGGCGGCCGGCGCCGCCTCGCTGGCCGACCTCAAGAACGTCAAGCTCGGCGCCCAGGTCGGCACCACCAGCCTGTCCGCCATCACCGGGCAGATCAAGCCGGCCGCCCAGCCCGCCGTCTTCGACGACAACGACCTGGCGAAGACCGCCCTGAAGAACGGTCAGATCGACGCCCTGGTGGTCGACCTCCCCACCGCCTTCTACATCACCGGCGCCGAGGTGACGGACGCCAAGGTGATCGGCCAGCTGGAGACCGTGGCGGGCGGTTCGGGCGGCGAGCAGTTCGGGCTGGTGCTGGACAAGGGCAGCGCGCTGACCGGCTGCGTCAGCCAGGCCGTGGACGCGCTGCGGGCCGACGGCACGCTGGCCAGGCTGGAGAAGCAGTGGCTCTCCGACGCCGTCTCCGCCCCGGTGCTCAAGTGACCGCGACCACCGACCTGACGAAGCCGGAGGAGGAGTACCGGCCGTCGGAGCGGCGGCTGGCCCGGGAGGCGCACCGGCGCCGCCGGGCCCGCCGCTCCGCCCTGATCGCCACCGCCAGCACCGCGCTCACCGCGCTGGTGCTGGCGGTCGTGGTGGTCAGCTCCCCCGGCTGGGAGCGCACCCGGCAGACCTTCTTCAACGCCCACTACGCCCGCCAGGCGCTGCCCGAGGTGCTCGCCGGCCTCAAGGTCAACCTCGTCCTGATGCTGGTCTGCGGCGCGCTGATCCTGGTGTTCGGCCTGCTGCTGGCGGTGCTGCGCACCCTGCGCGGCCCGGTCTTCCTGCCGGTGCGCCTGCTGGCCACCGCGTACGTGGACTTCTTCCTCGGCCTGCCGATGATCATCTGCCTGCTCGTCATGATCACCGGCGTGCCCGCGCTCCGGCTCACCGGCGTCACCACCGACCCGCTGGTGCTGGGCGGCGCCGCCCTGGTGCTGACCTACTCGGCGTACGTCTCCGAGGTGTTCCGGGCCGGCATCCAGTCCGTCCACCCGAGCCAGCGCGCGGCGGCCCGCTCGCTGGGCCTGACCAACGCGCAGGCGATGCGGTTCGTGATCCTGCCGCAGGCGGTGCGGCGGGTGGTGCCGCCGCTGCTGAACAACCTGGTCTCGCTCCAGAAGGACACCGGCCTGGTCTCCATCGGCGGCGTGATCGACGCGGTCTTCGCCGCGAAGATCATCACCTCCCGGACCTTCAACTACACGCCGTACCTGGTCTCGGCGCTGGTCTTCATCCTGCTCACCATCCCGATGACCCGGTTCACCGACTGGGTCAGCCAGCGGATGAACCGCCGTCAGCTGCAAGGGGGTGCGGTGTGAGCCAGGACCCGGTGCTCCGCTTCGAATCGGTCCGGAAGTCGTACGGCGGCCAGCTGGTGCTGCGCGACGTCTCGCTCTCCGTGCCCGCGCACTCCGTCACCGCGCTGATCGGGGCCTCCGGCTCCGGCAAGTCGACCCTGCTGCGCTGCGCCAACCTGCTGGAGGAGGTGGACGACGGCGCGGTCTTCCTGGACGGCGAGGAGATCACCGACCCGGCGGTGGACCAGGACGCCGTCCGGCGCCGGATCGGCGTGGTCTTCCAGTCCTACAACCTCTTCCCGCACCTGACCGTCCTGCAGAACGTCACCCTCGCCCCGCGCCGGGTCCACCGTCGGGAGCGCGCGGAGGCCGAGGCGCACGCCCTCGAACTCCTCGCCCGGCTCGGCCTGGCCGACAAGGCCCGCGAGTACCCCGACCGCCTCTCCGGCGGCCAGCAGCAGCGGGCGGCCATCGTCCGGGCCCTGGCCACCGGGCCCCGGCTGCTCCTGCTGGACGAGGTCACCGCCGCGCTCGACCCCGAGCTGGTGGGCGAAGTCCTGGGTGTGGTACGGGACTTGAAGGAGCAGGGGATGACCATGGTGCTCTCCACCCACGAGATGGGCTTCGCCCGCGAGGTGGCCGACCAGGTCTGCTTCCTGGACTCCGGCGTGGTGCTGGAGCAGGGCCCGCCGGAGCAGGTCTTCGGCGACCCGCAGCACGAGCGGACCCGCCGGTTCCTCCGGCGGATCGTCGCCTCCGGACGGCTCACGCCCGGCAGTTGACCACCTGTCACACCCCAGTGCGCCCCCTTTCGCGCCCTGCTCCGCCCGTTCCCGATCGGTGATCGTGGAGCGGACGGGGCGGGATCGGCTGCGGAGGGGGCGCTGCGGTGCACGGACCGGTGCTGGTGAGCACGCTGCTCGCGGCCGTCGCGGGCGGCACGGCCGGCTACTGCCTGTACCGCCTGCGGCGGGGCGGGCAGCGGGAGTCCGACGCCACCGAGGCCGCGATGGGCCTCGGCATGGCCGGCATGGCCCTGTGGCCCCTCCCCCTCTGGGGCTGGCTCTTCGCCGGCCTCACCGTCTACATGCTGGCCGCCGCCGCACTCGGCGGCCACCACCCCGGCCACCGCCTCCACCACGCCGTCGGCTCGGCGGCGATGGCGTACATGGCGCTCAGCCCGGCCGCCCACCACGGCGCGGCGGGGCTGCCGTTGCTGACGGGTCTGCTCCTGCTGTACTTCGGCGGCTACACCGTCTGGAGCGGCACCCGCCTCCTCGTCACCCCGACCGGCCACACCGTCGCGGTCTCGGCCCACGTGTCGCGCGCCTGCCGCTCGGCCATGGGGGTCGGCATGTTCGCGATGCTGCTCACCATGTAGCGCACGGGCCCGGTAGGGCAGCGCTCCAGGGGCGCGGGGAACTGCGCGCGGGGGAACGGCACGTGCTGCAACTGGCTCGCCTGCCCCGATCCCACGCTGGTCCGCCTTCCGAACTCGCGCAGTTCCCCGCGCCCCCGGAGGCCTAGCCACGTACAACAAGTGTGCCGTGGGTCATGTTGGGCCGTAGCGGGTTCTCGCGGGGCGGTGGAGCGCGTAGGTTGCTGCCATGACGGCTCTGTTCGGTCTGCTGGTGCTCGGGGCGGTGCTGGCCACCGTGGCGCCGCGGCTGTTGGCGCGGGTGCGGTGGGCGGACCGGGAGCCGGTGTTGGCGTTGCTGGTGTGGCAGTGCCTGGTCGTCGCGGTGCTGCTGTGCTGCGTGCTGGCGCTGCTGCTGGCCGCCTCCGCCGCGCTGCCGCCCGTACGGAGCCTGCTGTTCTCGACCGCCCCGCACGGGGTGGAGGCCGCCTACGGCCTGGCCGACGCGGAGGGGTGGGGGCGGCTGACGGCCGCGCTGCTGGCGGCCGGCGGGCTGTGGACGGCGTACTCGCTCTCCCGGGAGGTCCGGGCCGCCCGGGCGCTGCGCGACCGTCGCTCCGCCGAACTGGCCCACCGTGCGCCGGAGTTGCCCGAAGGGCTGGGTGCCCGCAAGGGCGCCGGGCGGGAGCGGCTGGTGGTGCTGGAGAACGTCCGCCCGGAGGCCTGGTCGCTGCCGGGTCCGTCCTCCCGGCTGGTGGTGACCACGGGGGCTCTGCAGCAGCTGACGGACCGTGAGCTGGCGGCGGTGCTCAGCCACGAGCGCGGGCACGTCCGGCACCGGCACCACTGGCTGGCGCAGTCCGCCGAGGCGCTGGCGAGCGGCTTCCCCGGGGTCGGGGTGTTCTCCGCCTTCCGGGACCAGGTGGGCGAGTTGGTGGAGCTGGCAGCCGATGACCGGGCGGCCCGCCGGCACGGCCGGGTGACCACGGCGCTGGCCCTGGTGGAGATCAACAGCGGCCGGGGCGTCTTCGGCGCCTCCTGCCCCCCGCAGCAGCTCGCCGAGACCCCGCGCCGCGTCGACCGCCTGCTCGCCGGCGAGCCCCGCCTCCCGGTCCACCACCGCCTGCGCCTCACGGTGGCCGCCCTGGCCGCCCCCGCCGCCGCGATCCTGCTGGCCGCCGGCCCCGGCCTGGTCAGCCTGTTGTGACGAGGGCTCAGCGGTACCCGTCGTGGTCCGGCGGCCAGGGGTAGCCCATCCGTTCGGCCAGCTCGGTCGAGCCCGCCCAGAACTTCGCGTCGGTCCGGGGATCACCGGCGGTCAGCTCCGCCGCAAGCTGCGCGGCCCGCTCGCCCGGGTCCCGGTCACCGACCGGGAGCTCGATCTGCAGCTGGAACGACTCCTCCCCCAGACCGGCCGGGTGCCTCAGCATCACCTCGATCCCGTCCGGTTCGGCACGGGACGCGCAGACCGCCTCCACCTCGCAGTCCCAGCGTTCCAGCCACTCGGAGGCGCCCCGCAGGTCCGCCTCCAGCAGTTGCGCGACCACCACCCCCGGCCACTCCCAGCTGCGGTCCGCCGCTGCCCGCCGCACCTCGGCCTCGTACGCGACGGCGTCGAACCGGAACTCCGGCAGGGCGGGCAGCCGGTTGCCCGGGTCGCGCCAGCCGGACCAGACGATCTGCCCGTCCTCCCTGCCGACGGTCACGTACAGGGCACCGCAGCAGCCCTCGTACCCGCATCCGCTGATCGCGAGCCGGACCTCGCGGGGTGCCGCGGCGCCGAGCAGCGCCCCGGACCGACCCAGCAGGTACCGGGGCCCCGTCGTCACGTAGTTCGGGGCGGACGCCCCGTCGAGGGTGGGGAACTCGGCCAGCAGGTCGCGACCGTTGACGACCGGCCGGACGTCCAAGTGCCCCTCTCCGTACGGCGGGTAGTGCAGTCGCAGCTCAAGGCTGTCCGGTGCCGGGATCATCGGCCAAGGATCACGCGGCCGACGGCACGTGTCACCTGGTTTCTCGCCGGGCCCGGGAGACGTAGCCGGTCAGCGGGGCGAGGGTCCGCCAGCCGAGGGCCTCGTAGAGCGCGCGGCCCTCGACGGTCGCCCCGAGGACACCCGTCGAGACCCCGTGGGCGAGCGCCGCGTCGGTGAGGGCCGCGATCACCATCGTGCCCAACCCCCTTCGCCGGTGGGCCGGTTCGGTGGAGATCTGATCCGGGACGCAGACGGTGCCGGTCAGGCCCGCCTGCCCGGAGGCGGCGGGGCCACCGTCGGCGCCGAGGACGCGGACGGTGGCGACGCCGTCGGCGGTCGAGGTGGTGACGGTGTAGCCGTCCGGTGCCGGCACCCGGGACGGGCGCAGCTCGGTGGCCATCAGGAAGCAGGGGTCGAGCGGCAGCCAGCCGGCGGCCGGGAAGTACGGGTCCAGCTCGGTGGCGGGGAGGAAGCCCTTGACGCAGACGGCGGGTTCGGTGACCGAGGCGGTCAGGGCACGGGTGGTGCGGGCCTCCGCGTCGAGCAGGACGTGACGGACCGTCTCCTGCGGCTTCCCGACCTCGATCCGCAGCCCCCAGGGCACCGTCGCCGGCCCGGCCAGCCCCCGGGACACCGCCCACCCCTCGACCCACGACCGCGCGAGCTCCACCACCAAGTCCCCCTCGTTGCGCCGACACCGGTCCGACCCGAACTGTACGGGGCCGAATTCGGTGGCCCCGCACCCTCCCCGCCGGGCTACCGTCCCCTGGTGAACGACGAACTCCGCACCGCCACCCGCCTCTTGCTCGACCACCGCCTGGAGGCGGCCCGTACCGCCCTCGGCGCGACGGCGGCGACCGCCGTGGTGCTCCGGGGCGGCCGGCCCCTCTGGCGGGGCGCCACGGGCGCCGTGGACGGCCACCCGCTCGATGCCGACACCCAGTTCCGGATCGGCTCGATCACCAAGACCCTCACCGCCGCCCTGGTGCTCCGGCTCCGCGACGAGGGGCGGCTCGGCCTCGACGACCCGCTGGGGCGCCACCTGCCCGGCCTGCCGGAGCCGGTCGGTGCCGCCACCGTGGGCCAGTTCCTCGCCCACACCTCCGGCGTGCCCGGCGGCCCGCCCGCCACCTGGCGACGGGACGGCACCGACGACTTCCCCGCCGGGCTGTTCGGGCAGCCGCCCACGCTGTACCCGGCCGGTGCGGTGCACCACTACTCCGACGTCGGCTTCACCCTGCTCGGAGCACTGGTGGAGCGGCACCGCGGGGCCCCGTGGGCCGAGTGCGTGCGGACCGAGCTGCTCCGTCCGCTGGGAATGCGCCGCACCACCCGCCTGCCGGCGGCACCGGCCGCCACCGGCTGGGCGGCCGACCCGGAGACCGGCGGACCGACGGCCGTCCCGTCGTACGACTTCGGTGTGATGTCACCGTCCGGGCAGCACTGGTCCACCCTCGACGACCTGGTGCGCTGGGCGGCGTTCCTGACCGGGGGTCAGGACGGGGTGCTGAGCGCGGCGACCCTGGCCGAGATGCGCCGCCCGGCAGTGCCGGACGGGTGCTACGGCCTGGGCCTGGAGCTCTGGCCGGACGACCCGGCGCGCCGTGGTGGGCCGGGCTTCGCCGGGCACACCGGTTCGGTCCCGGGCTTCCGCTCCGCCCTGCTCGTCGCGCCGGCGGAGGGCCTGGCCGGAATCCTGCTGGCGAACGGTTCGACCGCCCTCCCGGAGGGGACGGCCGCCCTGGTCCGGGACCTGATCCGGCTGGGCACGGCCGCCTGACGGTGAACCGGCCCGGACCTGACGGAGCCTCAGCCGTCCTGCCGCTTGCCTCCGGGCGCGCCGGGGCCACCGCCCAGGGTGCGGGCGAGCACCTCGCGGTGGACCGGCCGGGCGTCCTCGTAGCGCTGCCGGCCGGCCTCGGTGAGGGTGACGTAGATGCCGCGCCGGTCCGAGGAGCACATGGCCCGCTCGACCAGCTCCGCCTTCTCCAGGCGGCCGATCAGGCGGGAGAGGGCGCTCTGGCTCAGGTGGACCTGGGCGGAGAGGTCCTGCACCCGCAGCCGCGTCTCGTGCAGGGGCTTCCGCTCGTCCTCGTAGAGGCGCTCCAGCACCTCGAACTCGCTCATCCCCAGCCCGTGCAGCTCGCCCAGCTCGCGGTCGAGCGCACAGGCGGTGGCCGCCTGACGGGCCAGCAGATCGCGCCAGTCGGAGACCAGGTTCGCCCCGTCGGCGGGGACATCGGGTTCGGACACGCGGCCACCCTACCACATGCGCATGAACTTATTGCGCACACATTAAATCGACTTGCATTGAATGCACGTGCATGGAAGTGTCCTCCCCATGACCACAGCACGAGAGCCATCGGCATCCGCCGCTCCCGCCACCCCCTCTGACGCCCCGTCCGTCCACGGCGACGAAGCCTGGAGCCCCCGGCTCTGGGGCACCCTGATCGTGCTCTGCGCCGCGCTCTTCCTCGACGCCCTCGACGTGTCGATGGTCGGCGTGGCACTGCCCTCGATCGGCACCGACCTCCAGCTCTCCACCTCCACCCTCCAGTGGGTGGTCAGCGGTTACGTGCTCGGCTACGGCGGCCTGCTGCTGCTCGGCGGCCGGGCGGCCGACCTGCTGGGTCGCCGTCAGGTCTTCCTGGTCGCCCTCGCCGTCTTCGCCGCCGCCTCCCTGCTCGGCGGCGTGGTCGACGACGGCGGGCTGCTGATCGCGGCGCGCTTCGTCAAGGGCGTGGCGGCGGCCTTCACCGCCCCGGCCGGACTGTCGATCATCACCACCACCTTCGCCGAGGGCCCGGCCCGCAACCGCGCGCTCAGCATCTACACCGTGACCGGCGCCAGCGGCTTCTCGCTTGGCCTGGTGCTCAGCGGCCTGCTCACCTCGGCGGGCTGGCGCTGGACCTTCCTGATGCCGGTGCCCGTCGCGCTGATCGCCCTGGTCTTCGCGTTCCGCCTGCTGCCCCGTCAGCCCCGGCCGCCGCGTGGCTCCGCCGGGTACGACATCGCCGGCGCGGTCACCGGCACCGGCTCGCTGCTCCTGCTGGTGTTCACCGTGACGGAGGCCCAGAGCGCCGGCTGGGCCAGCCTGCGCACCATCGGCTCCCTGGTCCTGGTGCTCGCCCTCGCGGCGGCCTTCCTGGTGATCGAGCAGCGCACCGCGCACCCGCTGGTGCGGCTCGGCATCTTCCGCAACGGCGGCGTGGCCCGGGCCAACCTGACCGCGCTGGCGCTCTTCGGCTCCTACGCGGGCTTCCAGTTCATCGCCACGCTCTACCTCCAGCGGCTGCTCGGCTGGTCGGCCCTGGAGATGGCGCTGGCCTTCCTCCCGGCCGGCGCACTGGTCGCCCTCTCGGCGACCAAGATGGGTTCGATCGTGGACCGCTTCGGCACCGGACGCCTGATGGTGCTCGGGGTGCTCTCGCTGACCCTCGGCTACGCGCTCTTCCTGCGGCTCGACGAGCACAGCGGCTTCGCCACGCTGGTGCTGCCCAGCATGGTGCTGCTCGGCATCGGCTTCGCGCTCGGCTTCCCCTCGGTCAACATCGCGGCCACCAACGGCGTCGACGACGAGGAGCAGGGTCTGGCCTCGGGCCTGGTGAACACGGCCTTCCAGGTCGGCAGCGCCCTGGTGATGGCCGCCGTCACCGCCGTGATCACCTCGGGCAGCGGCGGCGGGGAGAGCGCCGCGGCCCAGCTGGACGGCTACCGCCCGGCCCTGCTGCTGGTCACCGGGATCTCGCTGGTCGGCTTCGTGGTGGCCGCCGTGGGCGTGGCGCTGGAGCGGCGCAAGGCGCCGGCCCCGGCGGCGGTGCCGGACTACGACTACACCCGCAACGCCGCCGAGACCCCCGCGACGGCAGAGGTGCTCACCAAGGGCTGACCCACCGGGTCCGTTCATGACGGAGGCCGGGTCCACCAAACCCCCGTGTTGGTGGACCCGGCCCCGTCGCCGTACGCGTGGCCCGAAGGACCGGGCGAGCGGCTCCCGCACAGTATATTGGCTGGGAGCCAATCAACGTACGGAGCAGACACGATGGCACCTCGCGGGGAATCGGTCAATGAGGAAATGCGCCAACGTTCCCGGCTCCGCATCATGCAGGCGACGGTCGAGCTGGTGGACCTGAACGGGTACGCCAAGACCACGCTGGGCGACATCGCCGAGCGGGCGGGGCTGGCGCGGGGGCTGCTGACGTACTACTTCGACAGCAAGCGGCTGCTGATGCAGGCGGCCACCCACCGGATGATGCACCTGACGCTCTCCGCCGCCCTGGCGGAGCTGCCCGGGGACAGCGACCCGGAGGCCCGGCTGGCCCGGGCGATCGACGCGGTGCTCGGGCTGGCGCTGGACCACCCCCGGGTGATGCGCTCGCACCTGGCGCTGATCCTCGACCCGGACGTGGGCGCGTTCGTGAAGGACCCCGAGCAGCGCACCCTGGGCGGCATCCTCCAGGGGCTGCTGGGCGACTGGGGCGCGGCCGACCCGGTGGCCGAACACGCGGTGCTGCGCAGCGCGTTGATGGGCGGGGTGATCGGGCTGCTGCTGCCGGGCGCGGCGGTCTCGCTGCCGCCGATCCGGGCCGACCTGTTCTACCGCTACGGCCTGGCCTGGGAGTTGGGCCGGCCGCCGCTGCCCGAGGCGCCGCCGCGCGCACAGCCGCCGACCCGGGTCTGAGCCGGGCCGCAGCCTGACGACCTGTCAGGAATGCGTCAGGGACCCGGACATGAGTCTGCCCGAGCCCCTGACGGAGAGAAGATCAGTTGCCGGACAGTATCCGGGTGAGCAGGTCCTTGGTCTGCTCCGGCGTCAGGCTGTCCACGCACAGGCGCTCCATGACCTGGACGTAGGCGTCGACGTCGTCGCGCTTGTCGAGGTAGAGGGCGCTGGTGAGCTGCTCCAGGTAGACCACGTCGGCGAGGTCCTGCTCGGGGAAGCGCAGGATGGAGAACGCGCCGCTCTCCCCCGCGTGCGCGCCGAAGCGGAACGGCATCACCTGGATCACCACGTTGGCCTGCTCCGACACGTCGAGCAGGTACTGGACCTGAGCGCGCATCACCTTGGGGCCGCCGACCGGGCGGCGCAGCGCGGCCTCGTCGATCACGGCCCACAGGCGCGGGCCCGGCCCGTCGCTGAGCAGCTTCTGACGGCGCATCCGCAGGCTCAGGCGGCGCTCCAGCTCCTCCTCGGTGATCACCGGGCGGGTCTGCGAGAAGACCGCGCGGGCGTACTCCTCGCACTGCAGCAGACCGGGGATGAACTGCACCTCGTAGGTGCGGATCTGGGCGGCCGCCTCCTCCAGACCGACGTAGGTCTGGAACCAGCCCGGCAGCACGTCGTTGAAGCTGTGCCACCAGCCGGACTTGTTGGCCTCGCGGACCAGGCCCAGCAGCGCCTCGCGCTCGGCGCCGTCGTCCACCCCGTAGAGGCTGAGCAGGTCGGCGACGTCGCGCTCCTTGAAGGAGACGCGACCGAGCTCCATGCGGCTGATCTTCGACTCGGAGGCGCGGATCTGGTAGCCGGCGTCCTCCCGCGTGATGCCCCGGGACTCCCGGAGCCGGCGGAGCTGCGAGCCGAGCAGGATCCGGCGCACCATCGAACCGCCACCGGGCTGGACTGTGGTCATTGCCGTCAAAACCTCCGCCGTGAGCAAACAGCGCACAGTCTGCCATCAGTTGAGCGCTCTGGGTGCCGGTACTGACTGATCAATCTGCCAGTTCTGCTCCGGCCCTCCCAGGATGCACGTGCATCCGGCGCTTGCATATGCCAAAGGTGCGACTGCACGTGAATCGACTCTTGCATCCGCAGTGTGCGCACGGGACCATGGTGCACGTGCACCTGCACACCCCTGGCACCCCCGCGGGCACCGTGTCGACGTCCCCACGCGCGATTCCGCACACGCCTCCGGCCGCGCCCCCGCGCGGCCGGATAGCCGTGTGCGGACGTGGTTCGTCGGCCCGGTGGCCGCGCGGCCGAGCGAGTCGGAGGTGACCGGCATGACCCCGGTGGGTCCCGCCGTGTCCGCCCCCTTATGGGAGGAGCTCTTCATGAGCACCGGTACGGCCATCGCGGCCGACCCGTACGTGGTCAGCTGCACCCTCGCTCCCCGCTTCGAGGCCGTGAAGACGGCCCGGGAGTTCGCCAGGGAGACCTTGCACGGCTGGGGCCTGGCTCCCCTCTTCGACGACATCGCCCTGGTGGCCTCGGAGTTGGTCACCAACGCGCTGCGGCACGCCCTGCTGCAGCGGCCCGACGCCGCGTCGGCGGTCCGGCTGCCGGTGCAGCCCGGTCCCGACCGTACCGTGGAGCCGCGGGCCGATGCGCGCCTTCTGCCGATCCGAATAAGCCTGGTGCACCGCGCACCCCAGGTGGTCTGTGCCGTCAGTGACCCGAGCAGCCAGGGTCCGGTGGCCCGCGAGCCCGATTTCGTCGCCGAGTCCGGCCGCGGCCTGCACCTGGTGGACTCCTTCAGCCGCTCCTGGGGCTGGCACCCGCTGGCCGGCGCGGGCAAGGTGGTCTGGGCCGTGTTCGAGGCCGACACCGTCCCCGCCCCCACGGCCACCCCCGGCCGCCACCGGCGCTCCGCCTGACCCGCCGTCATCCGGCGCCCGCCGACGGGGCACCCGTCCGCCTGACGCCCCGTCGGGCCCGGACACGACGAAAGGCCGCCGCGATCCCCTCGCGACGGCCCCGGTGCCCCCGGTCCGACGGACTGTCAGCCCGCCAGGTGGTCGAACTCCCCGTCCTTCGCGCCGAGCAGCAGCGCCGCTATCTCCGCGCGGGTGTAGACGAGGGCCGGCCCGTCCGGGAAGCGGGAGTTGCGCATCGCGACGTCACCACCCGGCAGCGCCGCGAACTCCACGCAGTTCCCCTGCGAGTTGCTGTGGCGGCTCTTCTGCCAGACCACACCCTCGAGGTCCGCGGAAGGCATGCCGTTGTACGTGGTGTTCTGCATGTGGATTCTCCCCGACGTGACAGGCGTTCGCCTCACTTGACGTGATGATAGCTCCAGTGCACGTGCATCAGCACGGGTGTTTGCGCGTGCACGATGTGGGGCATCAATCAGTCAGCACGGGTGTCCGACAAGCGAGTTGAGGCCCCGTATCAGGACAAACGCGGGCCAATCGTGGACATACCGATGACTGCGCGTACTCGAACTCCAGCGGGTTGTCGATCTTCGGGGGTCTGTCGAGATGGCTCACGGTCCGTCACCTCTGTCGGATTGTGACGCCGATCACCGTCCGGACTCCGGCCCGGCTGTGGGAGGTAGGGCGAGATGTCCTACGATCTCCGCCATGAGCACAGCAGCCATCCCGGGCCCGGCACTGCCCGTACGTACTCCAGGCTCCCGTGCGCGGGGGCGCCACCGCCGTCCCGAGCGGCCGGAGATCCCGGCGGGTTCGCCGACGCTGGTGCTGGCCGTTCCGGCCACCGCCGGGCCGGAGGTCCGCCCCGTGGTCGAGGAACTGCTCTCGATCGTGCGCGGCGAGCAGCCCGGCATCGAGACCGCCGCCGCCTACCTGGACGGCTCCCAGGACGACTCCTCCCCCACCGTGGCCGAGCTGCTCGCCCGGGCCGCCGAGGCCGGGCTGCCCGCCCCGGTGCTGGTGCCCCTCCTCCCGGGCCCGCACGGCTTCCTGACCGGCCTTCACGAGCTGGCCGCCGCGCACGGCGCCGTCGTGACGGACGTGCTCGGCCCGCACCCGCTGCTGGCCGAGGCCGTCCACGTCCGCCTCTCCGAGGCCGGGCTGGCCCGGGCCGACCGGGCCCGGCTGTTCGCCATCGCGACCGCCGCGGACGGCATCGTGCTCACCACCGCCGGCGGTGAGGACGCCGCCCAGGCCGCCGAGATCACCGGCGTGCTGCTGGCCGCCCGCCTGGCCGTCCCGGTGGTCGGCGCCGCGCTCGACGTGCCCGGCTCGGTGCTGGCGGCCGTCAACCACCTGAAGGCGACCGGCTCCCAGCGCCCCGCGCTGGCCCCGCTGGTGATCGGCCCCGAGGCCGACCCGGAGCTGCTGGCCACCGCCGCCGAGGAGGCGGACTGCCCCAGCGCCGCCCCGCTCGGCGCCTACCCGGCCGTCGGCCAGCTGATCGCCTCGGCGTACCTGGCAGCGCTCCCGCAGCCCGCCTTCGAGGAGCAGCCGGAGGCCTGACACCCCGACAGCACGAGGGGCCCCGTACGGTGTGCAACCGTACGGGGCCCCCTCGCGTCCGTCCCCGTGTGGACTCCGCGACCCAGGACTCAGGAGAGCGGCGCCGCGTCCCGCAGCGCGATCCTCGGGGTGACCACGGCGCGCGGTGGAACGGCGCTGGTGGTCGGGGTCGGCGCGCCCGAGAGGTGGATCTCCTGGGCCTGGTCCGCCCCGGCCCTGCGCAGCACCACCCGCTTCGGGGTCGGCAGCTTCGGGTCGATCCAGAGCTCGGTGCCGCTGAACTCGCAGTCCAGGATGGCGATGTCCTCCGGTGCCCCGCCGTCCACCGCGCGCAGCGCGACCCCGGCCTTCCGGTATCCCGTGAACTTGCTGCGCGTCACCTGGACGGTCTCGCCCGGGAGTTGGTGCAGCGCGGTGGAGACGGCGTAGTCCGACTGCCCGGCCGCGTCGATCAGCAGGCCGTCGAAGACGGTGCCCTTGTCCCGGCCGAGCGCGTGGATCGCCACTCCGCCGGCCGCGTTGCCGTACAGGACGGTTCCGCTGTAGTCGAAGTCGTTCAGGTAGGCGCCGTGCTCGATGCCCCAGCCGCCGTTGTGGTAGGCCACGAACTGGCCCACGGTGTGGTGGAATTCGGCGTTCAGCCAGACGAAGATGCCGTTCTCCAGGTTGTTGTGGGCCAGACAGCGCTCGAAGGTCCACACCCCTTCGCTGGTCTCCGGCCACTCGTAGCCGGAGGCGCCGTTGGCGCCCTGGACGCCGACCGCCACGCAGTCCCGGGCCACCCCGCCCTTGCCCGCGCCGAGGCTGAAGCCGGTCAGCCGGTAGCCGCGCGGGTTGGGGTCGAACTGGGTGCGGGAGGCCACGCAGGCGTCGTAGGTGATGTCGTTGGAGGGCCCCTGGGGGGTGCGGGTGTCCAGCGGACCGTCCCACCAGTAGGCGTCCTCCCAGGTCTGGTGGGCGATGCAGGAGCGGAAGGTGATGCCGTGGCAGTTGTGCGGCACGAAGGCGTGGCTGCCGGTGTCGCGGACCACCACGCCCTCCACCACGGTGCCCCGGGTGGTGTCGCCGAGCATGTGGAAGTGCAACCCGTACCGGCCGAGCACCGGCTCGGTGACGGGCTTGCCGGCCCACTTCTCCTTGCCGGCCGACCTCGGGCCCATCCAGCGCAGCGCGGCGTAGCGGACGTCGGCCCGCTGGTTGCTGGTGATGTGGACGTGGGCCCGGCCCTTCTCGGTGCCCTCGACCCGGACGTTGCGGGTCAGGTTGAGCACCTCGGCGCCGACGCTCACCCCGCCGCCGGTGGTGACCTTGGGGTGGGCGTACTTGAGCGGGCCGTCCAGGCTGACGGTGGATCCGTTGACGGCGGTGACGGTGCGGTGGTCGTAGCGCTCGGAGAAGCCCTCGGCGTCGGGCGTCCCGGTCGGGGTGACGGCGAGCTCGTCGCCGACCTGCCAGCCGGCCGGGGCGGCGGCCAGCCGGATGCTGGTGTCGCCGGCCTTCAGCGGGCCGGCCGCGCGGACCCAGGCGGTGCGCTGGGCGCCCGCCAGGCGGAGCCGGCCGGAGCCGGTGACCCAGAGGCCGGTGTCGCTCTCCACCAGGGCCATCCCGCCGCCCTGGAAGCGTCCCTCGTCGACCGCGGGGAAGCGGACGGCGTGGACGGTGGCGGCGTTCGACGGGGCGAGGGTGAGCGCGCCGCGGACCTCGACGTTGCCGTGCGAGGTGAGCGAAACCGGACGATCCGGGGCAAAGGTGAGCGAACCTGACGGTTCGACCAGGAGCGAACCCACCGTCACGTCGCCGTCCAGCAGCACGTGGTCGGTGATCCGCACCGCCGCGCCGGGGCGGGGCGCGGCGCCGCCGCTCCAGCCGGCCGGGTCGGACCAGCTCCGCGGCCGCACCGTCTCGGCGGGCGAGGCGGAGGCGGCGGCCGATTCGGTGGGCGAGGCCGAGGCGGACGGGCTGTCAGAGGCACCGGGCGAAGCACCGTGCGAATGCGAAGCTTCCGTCGGCGGCGGTGGCTTCGGCCGCCGAGGGGGCGTCAGGACGCTGCCGCTGC
>NZ_BAAAYB010000142.1:0-34546 GCF_039535905.1 Kitasatospora albolonga
TGGTGAGGGCGGCGGCGAGCAGCGTCGGCCAGTGCTGTTCCAGCAGCGAGAGGGAGGGCAGGGCCGCGATGCCGTGCTGCTCCCAGGTGGGGAGCTCGACCTTGGCCAGGGTCAGACCGAGGACCGCGGACAGACCGGTGGCGGCGCCGACCGCGACCAGGGCGGCGGGGATCCTGGTGGCCTGGGCGCCGATCCGCCCGGCCCGTCCCGGGAGGCGGCTCAACCGGGGCCAGCCGAAGAGCAGGACGATCGCCAGCGCGCCGACGGCGAGGGCGGGCAGGTGGGCGGCGGAGAGCTGACCGGGGAGCGCGATCAGGTTGGCCAGGGCGGCGCTCTGCGGGGATCCGCCCAGCACCACGTGGAGTTGGGCGATGGCGATCGTCAGGCCGACGCCGGCGAGCATGCCGTGCACGATGGCGGGGGAGACGGCGAGTGCCGCCCGGGCCACCTTGATGGAGCCCAGCAGCAGCTGGAGCAGGCCGGCGACGACCACGACCGCACAGGTCAGCGACCAGCCGAACTGGGTGATCAGCCCGGCCACGACCACGGTCAGCGCGGCGGACGGACCGGTCACCTGCAGCGGCACTCCGCCGAGCGCGCCGGCGACCAGGCCGCCGACGGCGGCGGCCACCAGGCCGGCGGTGAGCGGAGCGCCGGTGGCCAGGGCGATGCCGAGGGAGAACGGAACGGCGATCAGGAAGACCACGACGGAGGCCGGGAGGTCCCGCAGGAGGGAGGCTCGCGGGGCAGGGGCCCCGGCGGGGGGCGGCGCGTGGTCGGTGGTGTCGGAGGCGATGGGAGCGGAGGAGATGTCGAGGGTCATGGTTGCCCGTCTTTCCGGGGGAACGAACGCAGTCAGGTCCGGGGTGGTGCTCGGGGGATCGGATCGGCTGTCGTGGGTCGCGACGGTGTGGCGGGGATGGTGGTGTCCACCCTTGAACTATCAAGACTCGGTAAACCGAGAGTAATGAGAGCTTTGCACAGCGTAAAATCGAGTGGTAGATCCGAGCGTTGGATTCACTCGAATGGGGAGTAGTCGAACCAGTCGGGAATATGGGAGAGTTCGCGCCCGAGATCGCTGCCGGGAGCGCTGACGGCGCCGCAGCCGGGGGCGTGCCCGGCCGCAGAGCAGACGAGGGCGGCCCCTGTGGGGCCGCCCTCGTGCGTGCGACTGCTGGTCCGACGGGGCGTCAGACGCCTGCGGCATCCAGCCGGCCGGCCCGCGCCGGGCCGAGCGTGAAGCCGCGGTCCACCTGGGTGGCCAGGTCGACGCCGGTCTTGGCGTTGCCCCAGCTCTCCGCGTTCCGCAGGTGGAAGTGGACGGCCTGCTCGGTGTACCGCTGGGGGTCGCGGGCGTCGAACGCCGCGTCGGCCTGCTCGCGCAGCACCTCCAGCACGGCGCGGTTGGCGGGATCCAGTTCGCGCAGTGCGGGCTCTGTGCCCTGCTCCAGGCGGCGCACCCAGTCCGACTGTCCGAAGCTGGCCAGCAGGTCGTCGCCGACCTCGCGACGGAGGAAGGCCAGGTCGTCCGGGCTCTGCACCTTGTTGCCCACCACCCGGAGCGCCACCCCGAAGTCCCGCGCGTACTCCTTGTACTGGCGGTAGACGGAGACGCCCTTCCGGGTGGGCTCGGCGATCAGGAAGGTCAGGTCGAAGCGGGTGAACAGGCCGGAGGCGAAGGAGTCCGAGCCGGCGGTCATGTCCGTCACCACGTACTCGTCCGGGCCGTCCTGCAGGTGGTTCAGCAGGAGCTCGACCGCGCCGACCTTGGAGTGGTAGCAGGCCACGCCGAGGTCCTCCTCGGCGAACGCGCCGGTGGCCAGCAGGCGGACCGAGCCCTCGTCCAGGGCCACCGGCCGCGCGCAGGCGGCGTAGACCGGGTTCTCCTCCACGATCCGCAGCAGTCGGGAGCCCCGGCCCGGCGGAGTGGTCTTGATCATCTCCTCCGCGGAGCGGATCAGCGGGTTCTCCCCGCGCAGGTACTCCTTGATCTCGGGCAGGTGCGCGCCGAGCGAGGGGAGCGCGGCGGCCTGAGCGTCCGTCAGGCCGAGGGCCGGACCGAGGTGTTGGTTGATGTCGGCGTCGACGGCGATCACCGGGCGTCCCGCCGCGGCGAGGTGGCGGATGAACAGTGCGGACAGCGTGGTCTTGCCGCTTCCGCCCTTGCCCACGAAGGCGATCTTCATCTTGGGACTCCGGCTCTCGGGCTGACTCTCGGGCTGGCTGGGGGCCGGATCTCTGGGTCGGCCCTTCTTGGTAACCGTTATCGTCACCGATAGGCGCCATGCTAGCGAGGCCGCAGGGGCGGGGGAGGGCTGGTCGTGCGGATTGCCTCGAACGGGTGATGGCGGGGTTGCTGTGGAGTCCTGGGGGGTGGGTTCATTACCCTCGGGTAGGTGACCACTGGAACTGATCCCCTCGCCCCGCTGGCCGTCCTCCCCGGAGTCCCCGAGGCCGTCGCGGAGGTGCGCAAGGCCGCGGACCGGCTCTACGGGCACCGCGCGATGCGCCGCCGGGCCGCCGAGGTGACCTCGGAGTCGGCCCTGCGCGGGGCCCGGGCCTCGGCGGCGCTGGACGGAGCGGACTGGCCGCTGGAGGAGGTCCGCCGCCGGAGCGACTTCGGGGCCGACGAGCAGGCCCGCGTGGTGGGCGGTGCCCTGCGGGTCTCCGCCGAGGCCGGACAGCTGCTCAGCGTCTGGCGGCACTCGCCGCTCCAGGTGCTCGCCCGCCTCCATCTGCTCGCGACGGGTGAGGGCACCCCGGCGGACCGGGCCGGCCGTCCGCGCCGCGACGGCGAGGCGGCTGAGGAGCTCTTCCCGCTCGAGCTCAAGGCGGTGGAGGGAGCGGCGGTGGACGGCCCGCCCTTCAGCGGCCAGTTGCCGCCCGCGCCCCCCGCCGCAGAGGCGGCCGCCCGGCTGGACCAGCTGGCGCAGTTGCTCGTCGCCCGTGCGGACCGCACCCCCGGGTCGGGCGCGCCCGCGCTCGTGGTGGCCTCCGTGGTGCACGGCGAGCTGCTCGCCCTGCGGCCCTTCGCCTCCCACAACGGTGTCGTCGCGCGCGCCGCCCAGCGCATCGTGATGATCGCCGAAGGCCTGGACCCGAAGGCGATCTGCCCGGTCGAGGTGGGCCTGGCGGAACTGGGCACCGCGGCGTACCAGGAGGCTCTGTTGGGGTACTCGAGCGGCACCGCGGACGGCATGGCGGCGTGGATCGCCCACTGCGGCCGGGCGGCCCTGCTGGGCGTCCGGGAGAGCACCGCGGTCTGCGAGGCCATGCAGCGAGGGATGGTCTGACCGGGGCGGTGCATGTGCGCCCGGGTGATGCTGCCCGGAGCTGAACCGGTCTGACGGTGGCTCAGTCGACCGTGCCGGGAACGTAGTTGCGGCGGCGCCTGATACTTCCGGGCGCCGCCGCTGGTACAGGTACCGGGTGACCAAGCATGCACCGTTTAGTGCCCATCAGGTGGGGATCTCCTGCCCGTTCACCTGGTGCGGCGGCCCGACAGCGGGTCGGCTGCATGTGGGTGCTCAGTTATCTGCACGCGGTCCGTGGGGCCTTGATGTGCGTTGTCGGTTTGACCTTCCTGGGTCCTGACCGGGTCTCGCGGGCCGTAAGTCATTTCTACCGCGATTCGGGGCAAAGGGGAACCCGAAACGGGGCCTTCTTTACCCTTTGTCCGTTTTGGTTGACTGTCCGGATCGGCTCAGGCCGTCGGGTGTCCGCCGCCCGGGCGGCGGCGCTTGGCCGCGTACCAGAGCAGTCCGGCGGTCAGGGTCGCGGCACCGAGGGCGACGGCCAGCAGGGCGGGGCGGCTCGGGGCGCCGAACTCCGGGAGGCGGCGGCGGAGTTCGACCGGCCGCTCGAAGCGGAGCACCGGCCAGTCGCGGGCCACGGCCTCCTTGCGCAGGGCCCGGTCCGGGTTCACCGCCGAGGGGTGGCCGACCGCCTCCAGCAGTGGCAGGTCGGTCGAGGAGTCGCTGTACGCGTAGGAGTTGGCCAGGTCGTAGCCCTCGCGGCCGGCCAGCTCGCGGATCGCCTCGGCCTTGGTCTCGGCGTAGGCGTAGTACTCGATCTCGCCGGTGTAGCGGCCTTCCTCGACCTGCAGCCTGGTCGCGATCACGTGGTCGGCGCCCAGCAGTTGGCCGATCGGCTCGACGACCTCGGAACCGGAACTGCTGACGATCACCACGTCGCGGCCCGCCTGGTGGTGCTGCTCGATCAGCGAGGCGGCCTCGTCGTAGATGATCGGGTCGATCATCCCGTGCAGGGTCTCGGCGACGATCTCGCGCACCTGCTGCACGTTCCAGCCCTTGGTGAGGGCCGAGAGGTACTCGCGCATCCGCTCCATCTGGTCGTGGTCGGCGCCGCCGGCCAGGAACAGGAACTGCGCGTAGGCGCTCTTGAGGACGGCGCGACGGTTGATCAGGCCGCCCTGGTAGAACGGTCGGCTGAACGCCAGGGCGCTGGACTTGGCGATGATCGTCTTGTCCAGGTCGAAGAACGCGGCCGTGCGCGTCGTTCCGAACGGACGGGCGGGCACCGCCGGAGCGGCGGATTCCGGGGCGCGGGCGTCGGCGCCCGGGGTCGGAGCGGGGGCGGAGTTCTCGCCGTGGTCGGCGGTGTCGGCGTTCTCGGTGGTGTCCACGGGATCAGAGGATAGATGGCCGGGTGAAACACCCCGCCATATGGCGTACTCGCGAGCGTGCGGGTTTGTGTTTCTGGGCCTTCGGGTACACCATGGAAGTCACGGATCGTTCGCGACCGTGCTAACCCGGTCCGGCTCCTCCCCCCCGAGTCGGACCGTGGATAGACGACCCCCGCTCTCCCCCCCGGCGGGGGTCGTCGCACGTCCGGGGCCATTTTGCGGGCCTGACGGGCCCTCGGGGGTGGTCGTGGGGGATCTTCGTCCGATGCTGGAGCGCCTGCTGACGGGCTGCTCGCCGACACGACTTCGTCACTCTGCGTGTTGATCCCGGGCTGCGGTTATGCCATGGCTAACCGGCCCCCATTGCCACTGTTCGAAAGCTTCCGGATCTTCTCCGTGACGTCGTCCGTGTCAATTCATTGCGCAATCACCCCCCGTGTGAGTGAACCCGCTTATCCACAGCCCCGAGTTGTCCACAGGCAATCGGGCGGGAACTGACGGGCCGTTCGTTCACCCGCACCGTGGAGTCCGGTCGGGTGCCGCCCGACCGGACCACGCCGGGGAGGCAGCCATGTCGACGCCCACCACCGAACGGCCGGCCCTGCCCGGGCCGTTGATCGTCACCGAGGACGAGACCCTCACGGAGCACCTGCTGAGGCTCTGCGCGGCAGCCGGCACCGACCCGCAGCTGTTCCCGGTGGCACCACCGCCCCGGAGCCTCTGGGAGAAGGCTCCGCTGGTCCTGGTCGGTGACGACCTCGCCGAGCGCTGCACCGGGCTGACCAGGCGGGCCGGGGTGCTACTGCTGGGGCTGGACCTCGACGACTCCGACGTCTGGGTCCGCGCGGTCCAACTCGGAGCCGAGCACGTCCTCTTCCTACCCGACGCGCAGACCTGGCTGCTCGACCGGATCGCCGACGCGGCCGAGGGCGTCGGCACCCCGGCCCTCACCGTGGCGGTGCTCGGTGGCCGGGGCGGGGCCGGTGCCTCCACCCTGGCCTGCGCCCTCGCCGTCACGGCCGCCCGCTCCGGCCACCGCACCATGCTGATCGACGCCGACCCGCTGGGCGGCGGGTTGGACGTGCTGCTCGGGGGAGAGGAGGCCAGCGGCCTGCGCTGGCCCGATCTGGCCGGCTCCCGGGGCCGGGTCAGCGGCACCGAGCTGGCCAAGGCCCTGCCGGCCCTGCACCGCCTGACGGCCCTGTCCTGGGACCGCGGGGACGTCCTGACCGTTCCTCCGGAGGCCATGCGCAGCGTGCTGGCGGCCGCCCGGAGACGGGGAGGCCTGGTGGTGCTCGACCTGCCGCGCCACCTCGACCCGGCCGCCGGGCAGGCCCTCGAACAGTCCGACACCGGGCTGCTGGTGGTACCCGCCGAGCTGCGCGCGATGGCGGCGGCCGACCGGGTCGCGGCCGCCGTCCGGATGAGGCTCGACGACCTGCGCGCCGTGGTCCGGGTGCCTGGCCCGGCCGGGCTGACGGGGGCGGAGGTGGCCCGGGGGCTCCGGATGCGGCTGGCGGGCGAGTTGCCGCCCGAGCCGGGCCTGACGGTGGACGTCGAGCGGGGCTCGCCGCCCGGCATACGCGAGCGGGGCCCGCTGGCCCGGTTCTGCACACGTTTCCTGGCCGAGGCCATGCCGCCCGTCCAGGCACTCGAAGGAGGAGCACAGTGACGGATCGTCAGAGCGAGTCGCAGTGGCCCGGCGAGGCGGCTGCGGGGCGGAGCCGACCGCCCGGAGGAGAGGGCCGGGGCCTCGGGGCCGGTCCGGTGCGGCGGCCGTTGATCGGTCGGCAGCGCACGGGCCCGGGGGACGGCTTCCCCGGAGGCGGGCCCCGCAGTGGTGCGGGTGGCCCCTCGGCTCCGCGGCGGCCGACGGACGACCGGGCGGCCGCGTTGATCGACGCGGTCAGGATCCGGCTGGCCGAGGCCGGGGCCGCGCCCACCGCCGGATCGGTGGCGGCTGCGCTGCGGGCCGCCCGGCCGCCCCTGGGCGGGGACGACGTCCTGGATGCGGTCAGGGTGCTGCGCTCCGAGCTCGTCGGTGCCGGGCCGCTGGACGGTCTGCTCGGTGAGCCGGAGGTGACGGACGTCCTGGTCAACGGACCTGACGAGGTGTGGGTCGACCGGGGAGCGGGGCTGCGACGGGTCCCCGAGGTCCGCTTCACCGACGCCGAGGCGGTGCGGCGGCTGGCCCACCGCCTGGCGACGGCCGCCGGCCGTCGCCTCGACGACGCCCGGCCCTGGGTCGACGCCCGCCTGCCGGACGGGACCCGGCTGCACGCCGTGCTGCCCCCGATCGCCGCCGGCTGCACCCACATCTCACTCCGGATCTGCCGCACCCGCCCGTTCACCCTGGACGAGTTGGTGGCCGGCGGAGCGCTGGCCCCGGCCGGTGCCGAGCTGCTCCGCGCCGTGCTGCGGGCCCGGCTCTCCCTGTTGATCTCCGGCGGGACGGGCACCGGCAAGACCACGCTCCTCGCCGCCCTGCTCGGCCTGGTCGGGCCCGAGGAGCGGATCGTGCTGGCCGAGGACTCGGCGGAGCTCAGCCCCGACCATCCGCACGTCGTCCGGCTCCAGAGCAGGCCGCCGAACCAGGAGGGCCTCGGCGAGCTGACCCTCAAGGACCTGGTGCGCCAGGCCCTGCGGATGCGACCCGACCGAGTGGTGGTCGGGGAGGTCCGGGGCGAGGAGGTGGTCGATCTGCTCTCCGCGCTCAACACCGGTCACGAGGGCGGCTGCGGCACGGTGCACGCCAACACCGCGACGGACGTCCCGGCCCGGCTGGAGGCGCTCGGTTCTCAGGCCGGGCTCGACCGACTGTCCCTCCACAGCCAACTCCGGGCGGCGCTGGACGTGGTGATCCACCTGGTCCGGGACCAGCGGACCGGTCGGCGGAGGGTGGCCGAGTTGCACATGCTGGTCGGCGACGAACGGGGGCTCGCGGTGACCGTCCCGGCCGTGACGTTCACGGCCCAGGGGGAGGTCCTGCCGGGGCCGGGATGGGAGCGGCTGCGCCGCCGCTGTGCGGAGCGGGGCGTCGGGCTGCCGGATCCGGCGGTGTTGCCGGACGGGGCAGCAGCGGGGGCCGGGGCCGCGGACGCGACCCGGGTGCGGGCCGAAGCCGTCGATGCGACGCCGGGGTCGGCGGAGGTGGCGCGGTGAGCCTGCGGCAGATGGAGCTGGTCTGGGTGCTGGCGCTCTGCGGGATCGCGGTGGCGGCGTGGTGCCTGCTGCGCAGCGGCCCCCCGGGTGGTCCTGGAGGGATGTGGGGCCGCCCGTGACGGGAGGGAGCCGACATGACGCCCGGTCACATTCTGGTGGCCGTCGGGGCAGGAGGGGTTGCGGCCGGCCTCTGGCTGGGCCTGCGGCGGCGGGCCAAGGTGGCCCTCCGCGCTCGCGCCCTGCTCGGGGCGGCGGTGGAGGACGGTGGCCTCCGTGGCCGGATGGTGGCGCTCACCACGGCCAAGCCCCGCTGGCTGGTGGTCGAACTCCTCTTGGCCCCGGCCGGGTTGGCGGCCGGACAGCTCACCGGCTCGCCGGTGCCGGTGTTGCTGGCCGTGGCGGGGGTGGTGCCCCTGCGACGTTGGCGGGCACGGCGCCGCAGGGCGGCCGAGGCCCGACGCCGGGCCTCGGCGGTGATCGAGCTCTGCGAGGGGCTGGCCGCGGAGCTGCGCAGCGGTGCGACGGCGGGTCAGGCCCTGGCCATCGTGATGAGCCGTCCCTCGGCGTTGAGGGACGGGCTGGGCGCCGAGCCCGCAGCACGGCTGACGGCCGGGAGGTACGGGGCTGACGTTCCGGCGGCGCTCCGCCTGATCGCCGAACTGCCCGGTGGAAGGGGCGCGGCGGCGCTCGCCGCCTGCTGGCAGGTCACGGCGGAGAGCGGCACCGGGCTCGCCCCCGGGCTCGACCAACTCGCCGACGCGCTCCGGGCGGAGCGCGCACTGGTCGAGGAGATCACCGGAGAGCTGGCGGGGCCGAGGACCACCATCGCCGTGCTGGCAGCCCTGCCCCTGGTCGGCCTGATGCTCGGTGCCGCGCTCGGCGCGGACCCGGTCCGCATCCTGCTGCACACTCCTGCCGGCCTGGTCTGCCTGATCGCCGGCGCGCTGCTGGAGGCGGCCGGTCTGGCGTGGACGGCCAGGATCGTCACGGCCGCCGAGGACGCGCCGGGCCGACGGGAGCGCAGGAGGAGGCGTCCTGCCACCGATGGCGAGGCGGTCGAGGTGGGAGGGGCCGGAGACCCGGGAGGGGAGTGGGGGCGGTGCGGCATCTCCCGGACCGGTGCCGTCGGCGGGGCACAGGACCGGTGGGTCGGGCGGAACGCCCTGCCGGTACAGGCCGAGGCGGCCTGGTGAGGCGGGAGTTGGTGCTGCCGCTGGTGTTCGGCGGGCTGGCGGCGGCCGCGGTCGGTGGCGGAGCCGTGCAGGCTCTCCGGGTCTGGACGGTGCGGCGGCGGATCAGGAAGTGGCAGCGTTCGACCGGGACTCGGCGCGTCCGGCGGCGGGGCGGCGGACGTCTCGGCAGGGCCCTGGCCGCACGCGGGGTCGGTAGGGCAGTACTGCTGGAGCGGGTGGTGCCGGTGGTGGCGGGGCTGCTCGCACTGGTGTTGGTGGGCGGACAGGCCGGCCTGGTGGCGGGGCTGCTCACGGGGCTGGCGGCACGCAGGTGGCTGCCACGGGTCCGGTCCCCGGCCACTCGCCGGGCCGCCGTCGAGCAGGACCGGCTCACCCGCCAACTCCCGCTCACCGCCGAGCTGCTGGCTGCCTGCCTCGGCGCCAGCAGCTCCCCGGCCACCGCCGCAGCGGCCGTCGCCGAGAGCGTGGACGAGCCCATGAGCGGACGGCTGGCCGCGGTGGCCTCCGAGTTGACGCTCGGCGCGCCGCCCGAGGTGTGCTGGGAGCGCCTCGGAGCCGACTGCCCCTCGCTCGCTCCGCTGGCCCGCTGCCTGGTCCGAACGAGCATCAGCGGAGCCCCGCCCACCGCTCCGCTGACCGGCCTGGCACACGCGCACCGGGCCACCGCCTCTCGCGCGGCCCACGCCCGGGTGCGGCGGGCCGGAGTTCTCGCCACCGCACCACTCGGTGTCTGTTTCCTCCCCGCCTTCGTACTGGTGGGGGTGGTGCCCGTGGTGATGGGCCTGACCTCGCTCTTCGCGGCACGGGTCTGAGCTTGCGGGAAGGAGGCGCAGCTCTCGTACCCCGTCGCTCCCTCCACCGTTCCCCTCAACGCCTTCTTGACGTCTTCCAACCATCCCTGTCGACAGAGGAGTTCTGCCATGACGGTACGTGTTGCCCGGAACGCTCACCCCTACCGCGAGGTCCGCGCCCGCCGCCCGCTCGGCGAGAGCCGTCGGATCCGGGTGCTGATGCGCCGACGGCGGAGGTGGCTGACCGTCCGCATCCGTCGCTTGCGGACGGCCCGGGGCGATGCCGGAATGACCACGGCCGAGTACGCCGTGGGGACGGTGGCGGCCTGCGGGTTCGCCGCCCTGCTGTACAAGGTCGTGACCAGCGGAGCGGTCTCGGGCGCCATCAGCGAGCTGCTCGACCGTGCGCTCCATGCCGTCTGATGAGGCATCGGCCCCGGGCGGGCAGGTCCCGCCCGCCCGGGGTGAGCACGGCGCCGGGGAGCGGGGGCCGGGTTGGCCGGACAAACCGCGCGGGCGCCGCCGGCGGGCGGACCGCGGATTCGTGACGGCCGAGACGGCGGTCGCCCTGCCCGCTCTCGTCTTCCTGGTGGCGTTGCTGGTCTGGGGCGTGGTCACGGCGGCGGCTCAGATCAAGTGCGTGGATGCCGCCCGGATCGGCGCACGGGCGGCCGCTCGGGGAGACGGAGGTGCGGTGGGGTTGGCCCGGGCCGCTGCGCCGCCTGGAGCCAGCGTCTCGGTCTCGGTCGGCGGGGAGACCGTCCGGGTCACCGTCGAAGCCCCGAGCCCGGCCCCCGGGCGGCTCGGCGGGATGCTGTCCGTCCGGCTGCACGCCGAGGCGGCGGCGGCCCGGGAGGACGTGATCGGCGCGGAGGGCGGTGGTGGGCCATGGCCGGCCTGAAGGTCGCCAGGAGGTGCGGACTGCCGAGGGGTGACGCACGTTCGGGCGTCAACGGTGCTGGTGACGAGGGGAGGACGCTCGATCGTCGCGGGGCGGGGGATCGGGGCTCGGCGACGATCTGGCTGGTCTCGCTGGCGATGCTCGGTTGCGCCGTCTTCGCCGCCAGCCTGGCGGTGGGCGCGGTGGTGGCCGCCAGGCACCGGGCGGATTCGGCCGCCGATCTGGCGGCGCTGGCCGCCGCCGGGCACCTCATGGTCGACGAGGACGGTGGCTGCGGTCGAGCGGCCCGGATCGCCGGTGAGCACCGGGCGCGGCTGGTGAGCTGTGAGGTGCACGAGAGCATCGACGCGGTGGACGTGGTGGTGGAGGTCCCGATCTCGGGCGTCCCCTGGCCCGTCGGCCCCGCGCGGTCGCGGTCGAGGGCGGGGCCGGTGTGGGCCTGGGGCAATGACGCGGTCGGCAGTACCGCCGTCGAGCACCTGTCGGCCGAGCACCTGTCGGCCGAACCTCTGTCGGCCGAGCCTTTTCCAGGCGTGCCCCTTCCTGCCGAGGCTCTTCCGGGCGTGCCACTCCTGCTCGAGTCCGCACCGGTTGAGCCCGTCACCGTTGCTCCCGGCACCGCCACTGACCCCGCCCCGGTGCCCTCGGTTGCCGCCCGCACCACAGGGGGCCGAGCTGCCTGCGGCAACGAGCTGTCAGAGCGTCAACCGTCCTTCGAGACCTGCCGCCCAGGGGCCCCCGCCAACAGGACGTCCAGCAGCCGAACTGCCGCCGCCTTGTCCAGCGGGTCGTTCCCGTTGCCGCACTTCGGGGACTGCACGCACGACGGGCACCCCCGCTCGCACTCACAGGCCGCGATGGCCTCGCGGGTCGCGGTGAGCCACTGTTCGGCGCCGTGGAAGCCGCGCTCGGCGAAGCCGGCCCCGCCCGAGTGGCCGTCGTACACGAAGACCGTCGGCAGACCGGTGTCCGGGTGCAGCGGCACCGAGACCCCGCCGATGTCCCAGCGGTCGCAGGTCGCGAAGAGCGGGAGGAGGCCGATCGAGGCGTGCTCCGCCGCGTGGGCGGCACCCGGGAGTTGGTCGAACGGGATGACGGCGTCGAGCAGTTGGTCCTCGGTGACGGACCACCAGACGGCCCGGGTGCGCAGGGTCCTGGGCGGGAGGTCGAGCTTGCTCTCACCCAGGACCTCGCCGGTGGAGATGCGCTTGCGCAGGTATCCGACCACCTGGTTGACCACCTCCACCGAACCGAAGCAGAGCCGGGCCTCGCCCCATTCGACGGTGGTGTCGGTGGAGAGCACGGAGATGGAGGTGATGTCCCTGGCGGAGGTGGTGTAGGGCGGGTCGGCCGGTTCGACCAGGGCGACCGAGGTCTCCAGGTCGAGGTCCTGCACCAGGTAGGTACGGCCCTGGTGGAGGTGTACCGCTCCGGTGTGCACGGTGGTGTGGGCGGCGGCCGCGTCCACGGTGCCGAGCAGCCGGCCGGTCGAACCCTCCACGATCTGCACGGGGTTGCCGCCGCTGCCCCTCAGGTCCACGGCGTCGGCGGCCCGCTCCCGGCGGGTCCAGTACCAGGAGCCGTCCGTCCGGCGCCGGAGCAGCCCGCGCTTCTCCAGCACCGGCAGCAGCGGCTCCGCGGACGGTCCGAACAGCGTCAGGTCCTCGGCGCCGAGCGGGAGTTCGGCGGCGGCCGCGCACAGGTGCGGGGCGAGCACGTGCGGGTTGTCCGGGTCGAGGACGGTGGCCTCCACCGGGGTGTCGAACAGGGCCTCCGGGTGGTGCACCAGGTAGGTGTCCAGCGGGTCGTCCCGGGCGATCAGCACGGCGAGCGCGCCCTGGGCCTCACGTCCGGCCCGGCCGGCCTGCTGCCAGAGCGAGGCGCGGGTGCCGGGATAGCCGGCCATCAGGACGGCGTCCAGACCGGAAACGTCCACGCCGAGTTCGAGTGCGGAAGTGGAGGCCAGGCCGAGCAGTCGGCCGGAGTGCAGGGCCTGTTCGAGCCCTCGGCGCTCCTCGGCCAGGTAGCCGCCGCGGTAGGCGGCGACCCGGGAGGCCAGCGGGTTGCCGAGCTGCTCCTGCGCCTGGAGGGCGACCAGTTCGGCGGCCCGCCGTGAGCGGACGAAGACCACCGTGCGGGTGCCCTGTTCGACCAGGTCGGTCAGCAGGTACCCGGCCTCGGCGGTGGCGGTGCGGCGCACCGGGGCGCCCTGCTCGCCGACGTTCTCGGTGAGCGGCGGCTCCCAGAGGGCGAAGACCAGCGGTCCGCGCGGTGAGGCGTCCTCGGTCACCGCCACCGCCGGCAGCCCGGTCAGTCGCCGCGCGGTGACGGCGGGGTCGGCGGTGGTGGCGGAGGCGAGCAGGAAGGTGGGGGAGGAGCCGTAGCGGGCGCAGAGCCGTCGCAGTCGTCGCAGCACCTGGGCGACGTGCGAGCCGAAGACGCCGCGGTACGTGTGGCACTCGTCGATGACCACGTACTTCAGGGTCTTGAGGAAGGAGGCCCAGCGCGGGTGCGCGGGCAGTATCCCCCGGTGCAGCATGTCGGGGTTGGTCAGGACGTAGGAGGCGTACTGGCGCACCCACTCGCGTTCCTCGAACGGGGTGTCCCCGTCGTAGAGGGCGGCCCGCACCCGGCCGGGGGCGAGTTCGGACGCGCGGCGGCGCTGGTCGGCGGCGAGGGCCTTGGTCGGTGCCAGGTAGAGCGCGGTGGCGCCGCGGCCGTTGCGCGCCTCGGTGCCGCTGAGCAGCTCGCTGAGCACCGGCGCCAAGTAGCCGAGCGACTTGCCCGAGGCGGTGCCTGTGGCCAGCACCACAGTTTGGCCGGATTGCGCCAATTCCATCGCCTCGGCCTGATGGGCCCACGGCTCGGTGATGCCGAGCTCCCCGGCAGCGGCCACGATCTCGGGGCGGATGCCTTCCGGCCACGGTGCGTACCGGGCGGGCCGGGCTGCCATGTGCTCCGTATGGGTGAGGCGGTCAGCCCTGCCACGGCTCGTGGACAGGGTGGTCAGCAGGGCCTCTGGCTGGTGATGACGGGGCGGCATGAGCAGCCAGTGTGTCACTGCCGTGGCGGAGAATCGCGCCAAGCCATCGTGCGGGCATGGTCACAGGTGGTTGAATGAAGCCGTGACGGCCGCATGGCCGAGGGTTGCATCGCCGCGCTCGTACACGAGACCAGCGGCCGTGCCGTGCCCGGCCTTGCGACCAAGCGGTGGCGGCCACCCGGCGAGGATCGCAATGACGTAGCAAGGCAAGGTGCTGGAGGTTCCGTGGACCTGTCCCTGTCGACCCGCACTGTCGGCGACCGTACGGTCGTCGAGGTTGGCGGCGAGATCGATGTGTACACCGCCCCCAAGCTGCGCGAGCAGCTGGTCGAGCTCGTCAACGAGGGCAACTACCACCTGGTCGTCGACATGGAGGGCGTGGACTTCCTGGACTCGACCGGTCTCGGTGTCCTGGTCGGCGGTCTCAAGCGCGTCCGCGCGCACGAGGGTTCGCTCCGCCTGGTGTGCAACCAGGAGCGCATCCTGAAGATCTTCCGGATCACCGGTCTGACCAAGGTCTTCCCGATCCACACGTCGGTGGACGACGCGGTCGCGGCGAACGACTGACGGGTGCTCAGGCACCCTCGCCTGGTGGACTGACCAGGCGTCAGGGCCGTTCCGGCACGGGCCGGGCGGTGCTGATCTGCCGTCAGCGGCGCGGTTCGGGGCTCCGGTTCCGCCCCGCTCCGTTCGACGGCGCCCATAGAAGCTCACTCGCACACCGGCGGGGCCACTGCGGCCCCGCCGGTGGCGGATGGTGGGCGACTGCCCCGGCGCGGCGCCGTCCGGCCCGCGCGAGCCCGGGGTGCGATCCCGGGCACGATCCCGGAGGGGAAGACAATGGCAACGGTCGAACTTCGGTTCAGCGCACTTCCCGAGCACGTGCGGACGGCCCGTCTGGTGGCCGCGGCGGTGGCGAGGCGCGCCGGAGTCGATGAGTCGGTGCTCGACGAGGTCCGGCTCGCGGTCGGCGAGGCCTGTTCACGGGCGGTCGGCCTGCACCAGCGCGGTGGTGTCGACGGCGCGGTCCGGGTTGCGCTCACCGACCAGGAGAAGCGTTTCCTCATCGAGGTCGAGGACGAGGCCGGCGCCGCCGGTCTGCCGCCGGTCGGCAGCGACGCCGAGGAGGCCGGGGAGGACGCCGAGGACGCGCTCGGGCTGGCGGTGATCACCGGCCTGGTCGAGGACGTCGAGGTGACCTCGGGGGCCAGCGGCGGGTTGATCCGGATGAGCTGGCCGCTGTCGCCGGAGCTCGACGAGTTCTGAGTCCTCGCCTGCCGGGTCCGGTCCGACCCCGGGGCTCCCAACCCCTGGGGCTCCCGCCCCGGGCCCCAGGTGCTCTCGGCCACCCCGAGGGCATTGACAAACTGTTGAAGGTGGCTGTTCCCTGCTCTCGGCGCGATCGGATCCGTTTCGAGAGAAGGACACCTTCCCCATGCGCATCCGCATCCTCTGGCCGGCCGGGCACACCACGGCCACGTTGAGGCGCACCCCCACGTCCGAGGCGCTCTGGGCGGCGCTCCCGATCACCTCGTCCGCGAACACCTGGGGCGAGGAGGTCTACTTCGGCACGCCCGTCGCCGCGTCGGTCGAGGAGGACGCGGCCCAGGTGGTCGAGCCCGGCACCGTCGCGTTCTGGACCGAGGGCGACAGCCTGGCGCTGCCCTACGGCCCGACGCCGGTCTCGCGCGGCGGCGAGTGCCGGCTCGCCAGCCCCTGCAACCTGCTGGGCGCCCTGGACGGCGATCCCGCCGTGCTGCGCACCGTCCGCCCCGGGGACGTGATCCGGGTGGAGCGGGCCTGAGCCCGGGCGGTGCCGTGTAGGTTCGCAGCGTGAAGTTCGAGAAGCGGCTGTGGGCCGCACCCGTGCTGGGCCTGACACTGGCGGTGGGCGCCGTCGGCTGCGGCGGCGACGACAACTCCGGCGCCGCGCTCGACTCCTGGGCGAAGACCGTCTGCGACGCCGCCCATGACCCGATCGCGCAGTCCACGGCCGCGCTCGACGACAGCGGCAAGGTCGTCCCGGGGGAGGCGCCGGCCGACCTGCAGAAGCGGCTCGCCGCCGACCTCGGGACGCTGGCGCAGACCAACCAGCAGCTGGCGGACGCGATCGCCAAGGCGGGCGTGCCGAAGATCGGTGACGGCGCCAAGGTCCAGCAGGGTGCGACGGAGGAGCTCAAGCAGGCCGCCCAGGGTTACCTGGACGTCCAGCAGAAGCTGACCGCGCTGCCCAACGGGGACCAGGCGAAGTTCGCCGACGGTCTGCGCAGCGTCAGCGACCAGATCCAGCGGCTGGCCCAGCAGTCCACGGCCGCGCTCAACACGCTCCAGAGCGGCGAGCTCGGCGCGGCGATCTCCAAGCAGACCGGCTGCAAGCCCTCCCCGGCTCCGGCGGGAAGCCAGCCGGCCGCCGGTCAGACACCGGGCCAGGACGGCGGTCAGACGCCCGCCCCCAGCACTACGCCGACGGACGGTCAGGGCGGCGGCCAGGCGGGCGGACAGTCGCCCGCGGCGGGCCAGTCCCCGACCGCCGGGCAGTCGGCCGCAGCGACCCCCTCGGCGACGCCGAGCAGCTGACCCCGGCGGTCGCCTCCCGGCTCGTAGCCGCGTCTGCCTCCCGCCCCGCGCCCGGGCTGCGGCCTGCCCCCGGCCTGCGGCCCGGTTGCGGCCTGCCTTCCGACCCGCGGCCGGGGCGCGGCCCCGTCGGCAGGCGGGAGAATGGGGCGGTGACCAGTAGCAGCCCTGTGCTTGACCATGCCCGCCTCGCGAAGCTGCGCGAGGCGCTGCTCGCCGCCTCCTACACCGCTGACGGGTGCCTCGACCTGCTCGGGCCGACCGCGTACGCCGCGCTCGCCCGGAGCGAGGCCGTGCCCGCGCTGCGGGCGACCGGGGGCGGCAGCCCGTTGGAGACCCTGGTGCGGCTGTTCCTGCTGCAGCAGCCGGTCCCGTACGCGGCCGCTGCCGCCGCGCTGCCGGTGGAGGACTGCCTGACGGACCGTTGGCTGGCCCGGGACGGCGAGCAGGTGCGGGCCACCGTGGACGTGCGCCCGTACGCCAACGAGGTGGCGGGTCTGCCGAGTGCGGACGCCTGGGTGGTCTCGGACCTGGGCTGCGCCGTCGGCGGAGCGGGCGGCATCGGCTCCGGCGAGACCGCGCACGGGGTGGCCCGCAAGGACCTGGTGCTCGGGGTCGGCGGGGCCTCCACCACCTTGGCCAACCTGGCGGTGCGGCGTCCGGTGCGCCGGGCGCTCGACCTGGGCTCCGGTTCGGGCGTGCAGGCGCTGCACACCGCCCGGCACGCGCAGCAGGTCACCGCGACCGACCTCAACCCGCGCGCGCTGCACTTCACCGCGCTGACCCTGGCGCTCTCCGGCTTCGAGAACGCGGAGACCGCCGAGGGCAGCCTGTTCGAGCCGGTCGGGGACGGGAGGTTCGACCTGATCGTCTCCAACCCGCCCTTCGTGATCTCGCCCGGCAGCCGCTTCGTCTACCGGGACGGCGGGATGGCGGGCGACGAGCTCTGCCGTTCGATCGTCCGGGGCGCGGCCGCGCACCTGGAGCCCGGCGGGTACTGCCACCTGCTGGCGAACTGGCAGCACGTCAAGGGCGAGGACTGGCACGACCGGGTGGCCGGCTGGGTGGCCGGGACGGGCCTGGACGCCTGGGTGGTGCAGCGCGACGTCCAGGACGTGGCCCACTACGCGGAGCTCTGGCTGCGCGACGGCGGGGACCACCGCGGCCCCGGTTCCGACTACCAGGCCCGGTACGGCGAGTGGTTGGACGCCTTCGAGGCGGGCGGCGTCGAGGGCGTCGGGTTCGGCTGGATCACCCTGCGGGCGGGCGGTGCGGAGCAGCCGACGGTCCGGATCGAGGAGTGGCCGCACCCGGTGGAGCAGCCGCTCGGCCCGCACATCGAGGACTGGTTCGGCAGGCAGGACTTCCTGCGCGCCCACGACGACGCCGCGCTGCTGGCGGCCCGGTACCAGCTCGCCGACGAGGTGGTGCAGGAGCAGGTCGGCGCCCCCGGCGCGGAGGACCCCGAGCACGTGATCCTCCGTCACAACCGGGGCATGCGCCGGGCGACCAAGGTGGACACCGTCGGCGCCGGCTTCGTCGGGGTCTGCGACGGCACGCTGGCGGCGGGCGAGATCGTGGACGCCATCGCCCAACTGCTCGGCGAGGACCGGGTGGTGCTGCGGGACCGGGTGCCGGAGTCGCTGCGGCTGCTGACCGAGCAGGGGTTCATCGAGCCGGTGGGGTGACGGTGCGCGGCCGGGGCCGCGCAGTTGTCCACAGGCGGTGGACAGCGGGCGGCCCCGGCGGTGTTCGAATGTGCGGGCGGTGCGGTGCGGGCCCGTCGGACGGCCACCAGGGTGTCTGCGGCGATCCGTCATCTCCGGTTCACCTCCGGGTGGCCCCCGCTTCGGTGGGCGTACGACACCCGGCCGCCCGTGCCTGCCAGCCTCCTGTCCACAGGCTGTGGACGAGGCGGGGCCGGTGGAGGGGCGGGGCGATGGAGACGCCGACGGCGTTGGCGGCAGGGGTGGTACTCACGGCGTTCGGTGGCGCGCTGCTGCTCTGGTGCGCGGTCGAACTGCGACTTCGCCACCGCCTGCGCCGCCACGGCGTGCCCGCCACCGCCCGGGTGGTCGCGGACCACGACGCCTTCGGTGAGCACCGCGTCGACACCTACGGCGAGCTGGACAGCGCTCCACTGCTCTCCGTCCCGACCGGTCCGGACCGTTCGGTGCTGACCAGGCCGCGCGGGCAGACCCCGTTGCGGCGTCCGGCCTGGCTGACGCCCGGGACGGCGGTGCAGGTCCGGTACGACGCCCGGCGGCCGAACCGCGTGGTGCTGGCGGCCGGCTCGGCCGGTTCGGCGGTCCCCGGCGACGTGCTCTGGCTGCTGCTCGGCACCAGCGCACTGGCCGGCGGTCTCAGCCTGCTCGGCGAGGTGCTCGCCCGGTAGGTCCCGGTGGATGGGGTGCGTACGCCCCCCGGCAATCGGTGCGGATGCGAACCAGCCGCTTCCCGTCGGAGTGAGGCGGGCGTGCGGGGCTGTCCCTCCGTCGCCTTCCTCCTCGTGCGGCCTGCTCGCTGAACGGTCGTCCGCGTCCGGAATCCGACTCCCGGAGGGCCCTGCACCCCCCTCCGCGCGGCGGGAACGCTCCTCATCGGGTTACCGTTCGAGTGGCGTAGGTCGGCCTTGCCGGTGAAAAAGTGCGATCCGTTCGTTTGACAAGGGTGGCCAGGGTACGGTCACACTCCGCTGGTGGGGCCGTCGCGGAGCGGCAGCTCCACACGGCGGGGAGGACGGGATTTTTCGCGCTCTTCCCGGCCGCCACGCGCCGCCCAGCAGACGTTAACGACCGGGAGAGAAGAGCGAAGGTGTCCCCGAGCAGCGAGACCGCGCACGGCAAGCGACTCGTCATCGTCGAGTCGCCGGCCAAGGCCAAGACGATCAAGGGCTACCTGGGCCCCGGCTACGTCGTCGAGGCCAGCGTGGGGCACATCCGCGACCTCCCCGGCACGGCCGCCGAGGTGCCGGACAAGTACACCGGCGAGGTGCGCCGCCTCGGCGTCGACGTGGACCACGACTTCGCTCCGATCTACGTGGTGAACGCGGACAAGAAGTCGCAGGTCACCAAGCTCAAGTCGCTGCTCGCGGAGTCCGACGAGCTCTTCCTCGCCACCGATGAGGACCGCGAGGGCGAGGCCATCGCGTGGCACCTCCAGCAGGTCCTGAAGCCCAAGGTGCCGGTGCACCGGATGGTCTTCCACGAGATCACCAAGGACGCCATCCAGGAGGCCGTGCGCAACCCGCGCGAGCTGAACCAGCGCCTGGTGGACGCCCAGGAGACCCGCCGCATCCTCGACCGCCTCTACGGCTACGAGGTCTCGCCGGTGCTCTGGAAGAAGGTCATGCCGAAGCTCTCGGCGGGCCGCGTGCAGTCCGTCGCCACCCGGCTGGTGGTCGAGCGCGAGCGCGAGCGGATGGCGTTCCGCACCGCCTCGTACTGGGACCTGACCGGCACCTTCGGCACCGGCCGCACCGCGGTGGACGCCGCCAACCCGGAGTCCTTCGGCGCCCGGCTCTCCCAGGTGGACGGCAAGCGGATCGCCAGCGGCCGCGACTTCGGTTCGGACGGGCAGCTGAAGGCCGCGAGCACCAACACGCTGCACCTGGACGAGACGGCCGCCCGCGCGCTGGCCGCGGCCCTGGAGCAGACCGCGTTCTCGGTGCGCAGCGTCGAGTCCAAGCCGTACCGCCGCTCGCCGTACGCGCCGTTCCGCACCACCACGCTCCAGCAGGAGGCCAGCCGCAAGCTGGGCTTCGGCGCCAAGCGCACCATGCAGGTGGCCCAGAAGCTGTACGAGAACGGCTTCATCACCTACATGCGAACCGACTCGACCACGCTCTCGGACACCGCGATCGCGGCCGCCCGGGCCCAGGTCACCCAGCTCTACGGTGCCGACTACCTGCCGGACGCCCCGCGCACCTACGCCTCCAAGGTCAAGAACGCCCAGGAGGCGCACGAGGCGATCCGCCCCTCCGGCGACCGCTTCCGGACCCCGGCCGAGACCGGTCTGAGCAGCGACGAGTTCCGGCTCTACGAGCTGATCTGGATGCGCACCGTCGCCTCCCAGATGAAGGACGCCGTCGGCCAGTCGGTGACGGTCAAGGTCGGCGGCCGGGCCGCCACCGGGCAGGACGTGGAGTTCTCCGCCTCCGGCAAGATCATCACCTTCCACGGCTTCCTCAAGGCCTACGTCGAGGGCGCCGACGACCCGAACGCCGAGCTGGACGACCGCGAGCGCCGGCTGCCCCAGGTCACCGAGGGCGACCCGCTGGCCGCCGAGCAGCTCAACCCCGAGGGCCACTCGACCAAGCCGCCGGCCCGCTACACCGAGGCCTCGCTGGTCAAGGAGCTCGAGGACCGGGAGATCGGCCGCCCGTCGACCTACGCGTCGATCATCGACACGATCATCAACCGGAAGTACGTCTTCAAGAAGGGCACCGCACTGGTCCCCTCCTTCCTGTCGTTCGCCGTGGTGAACCTGCTGGAGAAGCACTTCGGCCGGCTGGTCGACTACGACTTCACCGCCAAGATGGAGGACGACCTCGACCGGATCGCGGCCGGTGAGGCCGAGTCCGTGCCGTGGCTCAAGCGCTTCTACTTCGGCGAGGGCGAGGGTGCCGCGATCGCGGGCGGCGCGGCCGACGCGGGCAACGGCGACGGCGACCACCTCGGCGGGCTCAAGGAACTGGTCACCGACCTCGGCGCGATCGACGCCCGGGAGATCAGCTCGTTCCCGCTGAACGAGGAGATCACCCTGCGGGTCGGCCGCTACGGCCCGTACGTGGAGAAGGCCTCGCCGGTCGAGGGCGAGCCCGGCCAGCGCGCCGACATCCCGGACGAGCTGCCGCCGGACGAGCTGACCATCGAGCTGGCCGAGGAGCTGCTGGCCAAGCCCAGCGGCGACTTCGAGCTGGGCAAGGACCCGGAGTCCGGCAACATGCTGGTCGCCAAGGACGGCCGCTACGGCCCGTACGTCACCGAGATCCTGCCCGAGGGCACCCCGAAGACCGGCAAGAACGCGGTCAAGCCGCGCACCGCCTCGCTGCTCAAGACGATGTCCCTGGACACCGTCACGCTGGCCGACGCGCTGATGCTGCTCTCGCTGCCCCGGGTGGTCGGCACCGACGCCGAGGGCGTGGAGATCACCGCGCAGAACGGCCGCTACGGCCCGTACCTCAAGAAGGGGACCGACTCGCGCTCGCTGACCAGCGAGGAGCAGATGTTCACGGTCACCCTCGAGGAGGCGCTGGCGATCTACGCCCAGCCGAAGCAGCGCGGCCGCGCCGCCGCCGCGCCGCCGCTCAAGGAGCTGGGCACCGACCCGGTCAGCGAGCGACCGGTGGTGGTCAAGGACGGCCGTTTCGGAGCGTACGTGACCGACGGGGAGACCAACGCGACGCTCCGCAAGGACGACTCGGTGGAGGGCATCACCCCGGAGCGCGGCTACGAGCTGCTGGCCGAGAAGCGGGCCCGCGGGCCGGTGAAGAAGGCGGCCAAGAAGGCTCCGGCGAAGAAGGCGGCGGCCAAGAAGACCACCACCGCCAAGAAGACCACCACGGCGAAGAAGACGGCCGCCAAGAAGACCACGGCGGCCGGGACCACGGCGAAGAAGACCGCCGCCAAGAAGGTCGCGGCGAAGAAGGCGGCGGCTCCCGAGCAGGAGTGAGCAGGACCGGGCAGGACTGAGCAGGACCGAGTAGGACCGAGCAGGACGCTCCACGACGAGGGCCCGCACTCCGGTGCGGGCCCTCGTCGCGTGCGGGGAGGGCGGGCTCGCTGCGGTGCCGGGTGCGAGGGGAGTGTCACAACCCTGTGATGACGGCGTTCCGGAGGGACTCGCCCCTCTTATCCGCCGGGCGGTGACCGCTACGCTGACGGTATGACGAGCGAGGAGCAGCCCAGCCCCACCAGTGCCCCCGAGCCACCGGAGATCCGTCCCGCCGGGACGCCCGGCGAGCGGGCCAGGGCGCTGCTGCGGCTGCGCCCGTACCGGAGGCTGTGGACCGCGCAGCTGATCGGCGGGGCCGGTGACCGGCTCGGGCTGATGGTGCTGGTCGGCCTGGCCTGGGTGGCCGCGCTGATCGGGGGTCAGTTCGGGCACGGGTACCGGGCGGGGGCGCTGGCCGTCGCCGCGCTGCTGGCCTCGCGGCTGCTGGCCACCGTGCTGTTCGGCGCGGCGCTGCTCGGACCGGTGCACGGTCTGGTCGCTTCGAAGCTGGACCGGCGCTGGGTGCTGTTCGGATCGGACGCCTTCCGAGCGGTCCTGATCGGGATCGCGCCCTGGTGGCTCACCTGGTCGTCCGGCTCGGCGCTCTGGCTGCTGCTCGGCACCGCCTTCCTGGCCGGTGCGGCCGAGCGGGTCTGGACGGTGGCCAAGGACGCGGCCGTCCCCGGCCTGCTGCCGGTCGCCGACCCGTACGCCGTCGAGTCGGAGCAGCGGCCCTCGGCCGCCTACCTGGAGACGGTCCGCTCGGTCGACCTGCGGACCGGCTGGGCCGTGGTGCCGCTGGCGGGTGCCCTGCTGGTCGCGCTGACCCTGCTCAACAACGTCTTCGCCGCCTTCGGCTCGGACTGGCTGCGGACGCACCAGTTCACCACCGCCGGGGTCGGCGCCGCGCTGCTGCTGGCCGCCTCGGCCGTGCTGGTCTTCCTCCAGCAGCTGCCCTCCGGCGCGGCCGGAGCCCCGCGCTCCCCGTTGCAGGGCCTGCGCGCCCCGACCGACGCCACCCCCGGCCCCGCGCTGAGCAAGGGCCGGACCGGCTCCGCCCCCTACTTCACCTTCGCGGTGGCCGCCGCCTACGCCTCGATGGCCGGCGTGGCCGCGCTCGGCCTGCTCACCTCGGTCGACCACCGGGGCGGCCCGATCGGCTACGGCCTGGTGGTGCTGGCCGCGGGCCTCGCCCCCGCCGTCGGCGTCCGGATCACCCGTCCGCTGCTGCCCTCGCTCTCCCGCCGCCGGCTGCTGGCGCTGGCCCTGATCACCGAGGGCCTGGCGCTGATCCTGGCCGGGCTGGTGCTGGACTTCGTCCTGGTCCTGCTGCTCACCGTGCTGGCCGGCCTGGCCGCCGGCGTGGTGATCGGCACCGGCCGGACGCTGCTCGCCCAGGAGGTCGAGGAGGCCCGGCTGCCCAAGGTCACCGAGCACCTCCACGCGGTGCTGCGGGTGGTGGTCGGTGCCGCGCTGGTGCTGATGCCGCTGGCCGCCGCCGGGTACGGCGAGATCTCGCTCGGCGAGGTCGAGCCGGGCAGCTTCACCTTCATCCACGACGGCGCCGCGCTGGCCGTCGGCTCCGCCGGGCTGCTGGTGCTGGTGCTCGCCGCCGTGGTGCTGCTGAAGACCGACGACCAGCGGGGCACCGTGCCGTTCGGCCGCGAGCTGCTGCGCTCGGTCCGCGGCGCGGACGTGGTCCCGGCCCACCGGGTGAGCGGCACCGGCTACTTCATCGCCCTGGAGGGCGGGGACGGTGCCGGCAAGTCCACCCAGGCGAACGCCCTGGCCGAGTGGATCCGCAGCAAGGGCCACGAGGTCGTGGTCACCCGCGAGCCGGGCGGTTCGCCGATCGGCCAGCGGCTGCGCGCCCTGGTGCTGGACGTCGGCAACACCGGCCTCTCGCACCGGGCCGAGGCGCTGATCTACGCGGCCGACCGGGCCGAGCACGTCGAGAACGTCATCCGCCCCGCGCTGGAGCGCGGCGCCGTGGTGATCACCGACCGGTACATGGACTCGTCCATCGCCTACCAGGGCGCGGGCCGCGACCTGGCCGCCACCGAGGTGGCCCGGATCTCCCGCTGGGCCACCGGCGGCCTGGTGCCCGACCTGACCGTGGTGCTGGACGTCGCCCCCGAGGCGGCGCGCGAGCGCTTCACCGAGGCGCTCGACCGGCTGGAGTCCGAGCCCACCGAGTTCCACGCCCGCGTGCGCGCCGGGTTCCTCGCGCTGGCCGCAGCCGACCCCGCCCGCTACCTCGTGGTGGACGGCAGCCAGCAGCCCGCCTTCGTGACGACCGCGATCCGCCACCGGCTCGACCGCGAGCTGCCGCTCTCCGAGCAGGAGAAGGCCGCCAAGCTCGAGCAGGAGCGGCTGGCCCGCGAGGAGGCCGCGCGCCGCGCCGCCGAGGAGGCCCGTCTGAAGGCCGAGGCTGAGGAGGCCGAGCGCAAGCGGCTCGAACTGCTGGAGGAGCTCCGGAAGGAGCAGGAGGAGAAGGACCGGCTGGCCCGCGAGGAGGCCGAGCGGCTCGCGGCGGAGGCGGCGGCCAAGGCCGCCGAGGAGGCGCGCCTGAAGGCGGAGGCCGAGGCGGCCCGTCAGGCCGAGGAGGCTGCGGTCCGGGCGGCGGCGGAGGCCGAACGGCGCAAGGCCGAGGAGGCGGAGCGGCAGCGGCTGGCCGCCGAGGCGGCGGCGCAGGCGGAGCTGCAGCGCCAGCGCGAGGAGCAGCGGGCCGAACAGCGGCGGCGGGCCGAGGAGGCGCTGCAGCGGGCGGAGGCGGCGCGGGTCGCCGCGGCCGCGGCTGCTGCGGCGACGTCTGCTGCCGCGGCCACGGCGGCTGCCGCGACGACGGCTGCGTCGGCTGCCGAGGCGGAGGACTCGGGGGTGGCGTCCTCGAACGAGGCGACCACCACCATGGAGCTGGCCCACCCGGGCCGGGACCGGGACCAGGCCACCACCGAGCTGCGGAAGCCGGCCGACGAGACGGCCGTGCTGCCGCGCGTCCCGGCGGACGAGACCGCGGTGCTGCCGCGGGTGCCGGCCGTGGGTGAGACGGCGGTGCTGCCGCGGGTCCCCGCGGACGAGACGGCCGTGCTGCCGAAGGTGGAGGGTGCCCGGACCGCCGAGCTGCCCAAGCTGACGGCTGAGCCCGTCCGGCCTGCCAGGCCGACCGCGCCCGCTGCTCCCGCTGCTCCTGCGGACCGGGTGCCGTCCGACCTGTGGCGGGACGAGCCGGCCGCTCCGGCGGAGTCCGAGGCCGAGTCGACCCGGGAGCTGCCGCTGCCGGTGGAGGAGCCGCGGCCGCGGCCGTCCTGGGCCGAGGAGACCCCGATGGACGACCTGCCCAGCCTGACCGACAGCCTGCTCGGCTCCCGTGAGGAGTGGGCGCGCTGGGACGAGACGGCGAGGAGCAGGACCGCGACCGCAAGGGTCGCAAGCGCAAGTAGCCGTTGGATCGATCGGAGGGGCGGGGCGCGGCCGGTGGCCGGGCCCGCCCCTTCCGCGTGCCGCCGCTTCCGCGTGGCGGGGACGGGGCACGGCGTCGACCTCTCCCGCCGGTCGGCGCGGCCGTGGCGGGTGCGTCTCGGCGGCGGGCCCGTGGGTGTCCGCCGTTGCGGTTAGGCTCGGGTGGGACGAGGGGAGTGCGGCGTGAGTGTGTGGGACGACCTGGTCGGCCAGGATCGGGTGGTCGAGCAGCTGACGGCGGCGGCCGTGGCGGCGCGGGCGACGGTGGCCGCCGGGCGCGCGGGTGCTGACGGAGCGTCGGAGGGTGCCCCCGTCCCGGGTGGGAACGCCTCGCTGATGACGCACGCCTGGCTGTTCACCGGCCCGCCGGGCGCCGGGCAGACCACCGCCGCGCGGGCCTTCGCGGCGGCCCTCCAGTGCACCAGCCCGGATCTCGAACTCGGCGGCGTTCCGGGCTGCGGTTTCTGCGACGGCTGCCACACGGTGCTGTCCGGAAGCCACGCCGACGTGAAGTACGTCCGCACCGACGGCCTGTCGATCGGTGTCGGCGACATGCGCGACCTGGTGCTGCGCGCCGCCAGCTACCCGACCGGCGGCCGCTGGTCGGTGATCCTGGTGGACGCCGCGCACCGGCTGACCGAGGCGGCGGCCAACGCGCTGCTGAAGGGCGTGGAGGAGCCCTCCCCGCGCACCGTGTGGCTGCTCTGCGCCCCCTCGGTGCAGGACGTGCTGCCCACCATCCGTTCGCGCTGCCGCCTGCTGGTGCTGCGCACCCCGGCAGCCGAGGCGGTGGCCGACATGCTGGTCCGCCGGGACGGGGTCGAGCCGGAGGCGGCGCGGCTGGCGGCGCTGGCCGGGCAGGGGGACATCGAGCGCTCCCGCCGCCTGGCCGTGGACGAGCAGGCCCGGGCCCGTCGCCTGGACGTGCTGAAGATCCCGCTGGAGGTCGCCGACATCGGCGGCTGCCTGGCCGCGGCCCAGCGGCTGGTGGACACCGCCAAGGCGGACGCCGAGGCGCTGGCGGAGAGTCAGGACGCGAAGGAGACGGGCGATCTGAGGGCGGCTTACGGGGCGGTCGAGGGCAGCCGCGCGCCGCGCGGGATGGCGGGCGCCGTCAAGGAGCTGGAGAAGCGCCAGAAGAGCCGGGCCACCAGGACCCGGCGAGAGACGCTCGGCGTCGCCCTGCTGGACCTGCTCGGCTTCTACCGGGACGTGCTGGCGCTCCAGCTCGGCTCCACCGGCGCGCTGTCCAACGAGGACCAGCGCCAGGCGCTCGGCCGGGTTGCGGGCGCCGGGAGCGCGGAGAACACGCTGCGCCGGATCGAGGCCGTGCTGGCCTGCCGCCGCGCCCTGGACCGGAACGTCGACCCGCTGCTGGCGGTCGAGGCGATGACGGTCGCCCTCCGGGCGGGCTGAGCAGCACCGCTGCGCGACCCCGCAGGGCTGGGGCTCGGACCGACGGCGTGGTCGGTTGCCGCCGTACGGCGGTGAGTTGACGAAACATCACCTCCTCCCTTCGAGTGAATTGCGGACCCGCCCCGGGAGCCGTCCCGCCGCCCGCCGCTGCGCCCGGCACGCTGTGCACCGAGAACCGAGAGGTGGTGCGCCGCATGCCCAGACCGTTCCTCGTCGTACCGCTGGTGGTGGCCCTGGTTGCCGGGTTCCTGCTGGGCCGGGCCGCGCTGGTCCGCTGGCGCGACCTGAAGGCGGCCCAGACCTACGAACTGACCGCCGAGCAGCGGCCGTTGCTGGTCAGGGCCGGCGGCGCGGTACTGTGCGGGATGTGCGTGACCGCGCTCACCGTCGCGGTCGTCCTGGACGGCCGGGGCGTCCGTCCGGCGCAGGCCGCCGCCGTGGTCGCGGCCGAGCGGCCCGCCGCGCCGCCGGTGCAGCCGTCCCCCTCCGGGGCCGAACTCCCGCCCGTGGTGACGCGGTTCGAGCTGATCGGCAGGCCCGCGGGCGGTGAACTGATGGAAGGTGAGGTGGCCGGACCGGACGGCCGCCCCCGGACGGTCAGGGTCTGGCTGCCGGACCGCTATCGCGCCGAGCCGCAGGCCCGCTTTCCCGGTCGTGGTGCTGCATGCGGGCACCACAGGCCGGACCGCCGACGCCGAACTCCCCGACGTCTTCGAGGGCGTCGCCTCCGCCGTGAAGCTGGGCCGCTCCCGCCCGTTCGTGCTGGTCGCCCCGGCGGCCCCGGCCGGCACCGGCCACCCGTGCGAGCTGGTCGCCGCCGCCCCGCAGGCCATCGCCGACGACCAGGCTTTGCGGACGGCCGTCGGTGCCGCCTTCCGCACCCTGCCGCCCGGTCCCGGCGGCTGGGGCGTGCTGGGCGTCGAGGGCGGCGCGGCCTGCGCGGGCCGCCGCCGGACTGGCCCGCCCCGACCTGTACGGGGCGGCGGCCGCCGTCTCCGGCCGGTACGACGGTGCCGCGCTGGCGGTCGCCGCGGCCGAGGCGCCGGAGGGCACCGCGGCGAAGTTGCTGCTGGCCGCCGCCAAGGACGACGCGGAGGGGCTGGGCGCGGCGCGCGGGTTGCAGAAGGCGCTGAAGGAGGGTCAGGGGCGGGCCGCCAAGGCCAACGTCCGGCTCTCCGACGCGGTCCGGGACTTCGCGCCCGAGCGGGAGCGGCTCCGGCTGGTCCGGGTGGCGGTCCAGTACCTGGCCGAGAACCTGACGCGCTGACGGCCATGGCACCCGCCGTACCCGCCGTACCTGTGCATCCAGCGGCCCCAACGGCCCCGGCGGCCCCGGCGGCCGTACGGCGATGGCGGAGCTGCGGGCCCCGGCGGTGGTGGCGACGGCGGCGGTGGCGGAGCGGAGCAGTTGCACTGGCGGGCTCGAAAGCGGGTTCGGGGCGCGCGGCGACGCCCTGCGCGGAGCGCGGGCGTGCCGATCACCGAGCGCTAGGCTCGGGGCGTCCGACCCCCTCTGCCGAGAGAAGACGCCCCGATGCGCGCAGTCCGGCCCGTCCGCCTCGTGCCCGCCCTGCTCGCCGCCGCGCTGCTGGTGGGCGGTTGCACCTCGGGCCGGTCCGACAGCCCCACCTCGTCCACGCCGCCGTCCTCGGACGCCGCTTCGGCGCCTCGGCCTCCCGGAGCGCCGGTGCCACCCCGCTCCAGCCGCTCCCGGAGGGCACCCCGGCCGCGCTGGCCCCGTACTACGCCCAGAAGCTCTCCTGGCAGCCCTGCGACGGCGAGTTCGAGTGCGCCACCTTCAAGGTCCCGCTCGACTACGCGGCCCCGTCCGGCGGCGATCTCACCCTCGCCGCCGCCCGCAAGCCCGCCACCACCCGTCCCGGTGGCCGGGCCAAGCTCGGCTCGCTGCTGCTCAACCCGGGGGGCCCCGGCGCCTCAGCCGTCGAGTACGTGGTGCCGTAGGCGGATGTGGGCCACACGTGGGCTACGCACTGCCGCGGAGGTCGCGCCGGTACGACTTGTGGGGCTGTTCTAGGCCTGTCGACTCGCGCGCGCGGCATGCTACGGCCGCTCCCATGGCCGTGACGGGTTTGCCTGCCGTGTAGCCCTGGCAATGGCGACATCGGACGCGTACACGCCGTCGACATCACCCCTGTACGACTCAGTGCGGAGATCTGACGTGGGGCCTGGTGGCCTCGCGACAGAGGTAGTTCCGCCGAGGGGTGGGTCAATGCAGAACGCGTGGAGGGTGCGCTTCGTGCTCGGCTCACACCGATCCTCTCGCACCTGGCTGTACGAGTCGGCGCGCGCTGGGACCTGGGACTGTGCTGCGTCGCATATCTGGTGTCGGCAGACGAGAGAGTCATGCTGTTCCCGTCTTGGCAAGTCTGACGGTGACTTCCTCGTGTCGCTCACCATTACGCACCGGTCTCTCTACCGCGTGGGCCGCCAAGGTCGTGCCCGGATGCGTGTTGGACGTCGCGATAGGACTCCGGCGCGCCGACTGCCGTCGTCGCCGGCAACCGTGGACCGCAGGGCGGCCGGCTTCGTAGACCGTCGCCTGTCGCGCCTTCGCCAAGGACTTGTCGTGTTTCTGCGTCCAAGCCGGGTGGGGTGTCGGCGCCTGTTCAAGAGTCGGCGACAGTGTCGCGAACATCTGAAGGCTCGCGATTGCATCTTCTCTCGCCTCTTCACAGCAGCTCGACGGCGCCGCGCTGCTCGCCCACGTCCCGGTCCGTGGTCCGCATCCCGCCTGATAGTCTGACGGAGTGCCGCAGGCACCACCAGGCGTGATCCACTGCGTGACATGTGACGTCCCGAGTTCCTCTCGCCCCTGCTAGGCGCACGCAGTCCGCTCGCTGAACCCACCTGCCAAGGCCGGGCGACGCCAGGCACGGGTCGTGCTCGAGCTCGTTCGCGACCAGTACTATTACGAGCGTGCGAGTCCGACGCAGTCTACCTGAAACCTCATGTACGCGCCAAGCTATGGCGCTCTCAACTGCCTCGCATCGCGCTCCCCGCCGCGCCTTCTCAGTGCCTTACGCGCTCGGCACCTCAGGGGCGCTGCCGCCGCCGTGCTGGCCGTGTGTCCCTGCGCGTGGGATCTTCGAGAAGGCCTCGCGCCCGAGACGCCCACTGTCGGTCCCGGCACCACGGTGTGCGACATGGAACCGTGGGATGGCCCGTGGTCCTGCGCCTACTGGCCGGTCCCGCGCCACCGCGCCCCGTACGCACACACACATCAGCCGCACGCTGCTCATGTCCGCACGCTTCCTGCTCCCCGATCATCAGTAGGTCGACGTGTTCGGCAGCTCCACACCCGCGCACCCGGCGACGTCGTCTCCCTATCGCCTGGCCCCTGTTGTGTATCGCATCTGCCGGCCACTAGCTCGACTCCGGCAAAACGGGCCTCCCACCTCGCACGAGCGACGGCCACGGCCTGACTGGACCTGCGCCCCATACGGCCCTGGTGCCGATGGCGCAGACGACGTCGTGGGCGTGTGGGCCGCAGACACGCACGCTGGCGCGTGCCGCTGGAGTCAACCGCGCTACCGTCAGGTACTTCCATCGCGTGGTGCACGGCTCCGGCCATGACGGCATCCCGCTGCTGCGGCGAAGTATAGCTCTACCGACGCACGGGTACTGAATATGGTGGCTTCCGGCGCCCCGGTGGCGTCCGTATGTACGATGACCGCCCTACCCCATGTTTCCCGTCGCAATGGAGTGCTCTCCGTGCTCGGAGTCAACGACCTGGCGTCGACGTACGTGCGTCAGTCTGTGTGCCCTGGTCATCTGTCCTGCTGCCGGGGCGGCGTGTGTCCGTCTCGCTCTCTACGTCCTGTCCGTCTCGCCGCCCGGCGTAAGGGCATACGCTGAGCTCATACGCAACTGGCTACCAGGTCGCCGCGCGTGTGCCGGCGTCTTCATGCCGGCGACTTCACCCTGATCAGCCTCCCGCCCTCGGCGCCGATCCTCCCTCCTGTGAGGCCAACTCCGGCCGTCTCGCCGTGGTGCAAGTTCGGCGGCGTGCGCGTCCTACGCGTGCTCTGTATCAGGCTTCGTGGGCACTGCTCCGCGCCGCCACGTCAGTACTGTGTTCTGGCGCGAGCGCACGCCCTCCCGCGCCGTCCGATGTCTCGCGACGAGGCTGCAGGCCGGCACCGAGCGACGCGTGTCCGCCGCCGCGCCCTGGTTTGTGATGCAGGCGGCCTGCTCAACGACCCCAAGGCCGATCTCTCTTCCTGCTCTCTCCTTCATTTCTACCCAGTTCGTCGCACCCCGCCTACGAGCGCCAGCGACCGAGCCTCGTCTTCTCCTTCTCCTCCTCGCGGCGTCCTCGCAGACCCTTCGCGTCCTGTATCCGTCTCCCGTCCTGCTCTGCTGCGTGGGTCGCAACTCACCGGGTTCGCGCTACCAGTGCCTTCCGCGCGCGCGCAAGCGCCTCTCTCCGCACCCTCTCATGGTCATGTCCACCGTGCGTTGTCGTGCCCCTCGTTCGCCGGCTCTCACGCCGCCTAGGCAGCTCGCGGTCTCCTCCTCGCCTGACCTCTCTGGCCTGACATCCGCTCCTGCCCGGGGCTCTCCGGGCCTGCGGAAAGTCGTACGGTAGCGACGAGTGCGCAGCGTGTAGAGCTGGTCCCGCGTTCCGTGCCGAAGGCGTCGTTCACACGATCACAGCCAGGCAACGCGTCGCGTGCACCGCGCCGTTCAGCTCAGTATGGTGGCGCGTCACGAGACTGCGATTCGCTGCACACTCGTGCGTCGTAATGCGTAGGTCGTATAGTTGGTTCGATATCCTGTGTTTTTATTTTCATTGGTTTGCGGCTGCAAGTAAGCCCACTCCCGCATTTGAAGCGGGAGTTGGGCCTTTTTGTGACCTATTCTGGAACCGTGGGCTCCGCTTTGGGTGCCCTCAAAACCAACGCATGCGATTTTTGCGTGGATACGGCGAGTACTCTGCGCTGATGTTGACTGTCCCTGCCGGAGGAGCCATCAGCGGTGAAGCCGCCGCTGACGCTAGCGGTTGTGTGTGCATTGTGTGCGTTGTGACAGTTTTACCGGGTGTTCGTCTGGTGCCGTATCGGTCTCGAAAGTGCCCTGAAGGTTGCCGCCGTTGTGCAGCTCGATCACATGAAGTGGTGCGGGCGGCACTTGGCTGTTGCGCGGCGTAGCTGCGGATCCGCACAATGTGGTTGTCGCTGAGTAACTGTTCTCTGGGCGTCATTGAGCCTGGTACTGTCAGTGGACGTTACTGTGCGTCTAAGTCCGTTGTCCTGGTGGGGCGCGCTAGGCCCCGAGCGCCCGCCGGCTCGGTGAGCGGGCTCAAATCGTCGCCCACTGGCGTCTGTGATGCGGGCATCAGCCCGCAACAGCCGCCGTCAACTCGTCCGAGCACCACAATCACCCAGTGCTCGGTGGTCATCGAAGGGCTGCTCGAGCCGTTTCACATCAATCACGGCGGTCTACTGCTGTAGCAAGGGCGGCGGTGGCCGCGGACTGGACCTGCCACGCTCCGTCGAAGCTGCTTGTATAGGAAGACGTTGTCCCCGTGCGCGCTTCGCCGAGCACGGTTCCACCAGGACGTCTGTGCCGATGGTGGCAGGCCAGATCAGCCTCGCACTGACTCGATCCGCTCGTGGTGCGTATTGGCAGGTCCAAGTCCCGTTACGGGCGAGCTTTACGCGGGCCGACCGCGCCATTTGAGGGGCTCGCTTGTTCTCCCCGTAGAAGTGTTCCTGGCATTTGGGTGCGATCCTGTGTCACTGACCTGAACTGAGTTGATTCGATGCATGGGCTCGAGGCAGCAGGTCGCCTTGTCGTGCCCGTGTTGTTGTCTACGGTGAGAAGCGGAGGCTGCGGATCTTCGCTTCTTACTGGGATCGGAGCGCCTGAAAAGGAGACCTCGGTCGCGCAACCGTGTGTTCATCTCACGCAGCGTGTTCGAGGCCTTGGGTCGGATGGCGGCCCCTGAGAACCCAAGACTTTTCGACTCGAGGCTGAGCATTCCTGTTAGAGGCTCCCTCTGCCCGGTTTCGGTTACTCGCGGACGGCCACTTGGGGCCAGTGTACTCGACAGACCCATGTAGGTCGCGGTGCTCCACACGTCCCTGATGATCAAGCCTAGCCGCGATTTTCCCTCAGAGCTTTCCCGTGTGCCCAGTTCGTCCCAGGCGGTCGAGGTAGTCAGAACACGAATTCACGGGTGGTTCGTGGGACAACCCGCACGATCGGCGAGCGCGGGCGACGAGGCATTCTGATCGCGTTTACGTGTGCCGTGCAGCCCGCCTGCGTCCTGAAGCAGCCTCCACTGGGCAGCCAGAGAGTTCCTCCTGGTAGTGACCGTGTTTCCGAACCCTGCAGCGTCGGGAAGAGGCACGCCACTTCAAGCGCGCCTATCCGTCTTTTCGCGTGGTAACGGCTTCAACGCTGGGGTGGTCAGCGCAGTTGACACGAGGACCGGGGTATCCCCAGCCTGCCGGCATGCCGTCGGATGCGAGCCTGGCGATTACCCGCGGTTCGTATGCGCAGATGAGCCAAGACGAGAAGCGCCTTCGGAGTCGTAGCACCAGCGAGCGGGCCGGCTTTGTTCCCTTGCACGCGGCGCCGCCGCTTCCACATCCTCGTTCGTTCATCGGGTCTCCGAAGAGGCTCGCCACGACGTCTTCGATCTCCGCTCCGTGAGCTGCCCCGTTGTTCTTTCTCGCTGGGCCGCGACCGATCTCGGCTAGCCCCGTCCATTGGGCGCCAGCTGGTGCTGCCAGCTTCGGTGATGTTAGCTGACAGTCCCGCGTCGGCGTCCGGTTTCGTGAGCGGAGCTCGCTGACCACTCGGCGGCCTGGACCGGAGATGTCTCCTCAGTGTGGTCCCGGCTCGAGTCTGTGTTCTTCATGTGACCCGATTCTAATTAAACAAGCTCTTTTACACCGTGAGAAGGCTTCGTTCGAACCACCTCATGCCTGTCGACGAGCCCCAAGTCGATAGCGCCTCGGACGCAGCAGCATGGGTGGGACGGTGCAGGTCGGAGCGAGGGACCCGCGTTTGCATGATCGGTAGTGCCTCCGGCTAGCTCGACCGATCGCACTTCAACTTCGGTAACGCACCGGTTGTCTGTGGGGGATGACGTGGGTGCTTGTACGTGCCCTGGATGGTGAGTTGCCCGGGCGTAGGGTGAGGCGGGAGGACTCCTTCATCAGCCGAGAGCTTGGCGTGCCGGCTGGCGCCGAGCTCCGCGTACCTCACGCGTGGCTTGTATGCAGCCGGACAGGACCTTCAAGGCCGACAGCTTGCCAAGAGCGTAACCCCCGGGAGAACCCTTCTCGTCCCCTCTGGCAACTTGTTTGGGCTGGCGGGCAACTGTGGCGTGGTATTCGCGCCTCATGTCGCCAGGGCGATCTGATACGTTCCTTCCACTCAAGCGCGTTGTTTTGGGAATCTAACTCCGCTTCGCTCGGCTAGGAACATCGCCTTCGGACACCTCACGGGTGACTTACCATCTCCGGTACACGAGCGGCCTCCTCCCGGACTCCGCTCACGTACCGCACTCATAACCTGGAACTCCATGGGGGAACAGATGTGGGCGAAACGTACTCCCAAAAATCCCCCAACATGATGCATAATATGTGAAAAAGATACTCGTGCTACTAA